>NZ_JBWKNQ010000004.1:335458-619367 GCF_059415645.1 Variovorax sp. GW821-FHT10B04 | reverse complement strand
GCGCGCACGCGCTTGAGGAACGCCTCGTCGGTGGCGCCGGACTGGCCTGCCATCACGAGTGCGGGGTCGCCGGGCGCGGCGCGCACCAGCATGAAATTGAAGATGGCGATCAGCAGCAGGATCGCAAGCAACTTAGCGAGGCGGGCGCTCAAGGCGCCCGCTTTCTTCAGCCAATGGAGGTTCATGGATCGATTCGTGGAGCAGGGGAGGCCCGCACTGCACGAGGGCGAGCCATGGGGGCATCAGCCCTTGAAGTAGACCTTGTCGAAGCTCTCGTGGATGCCGATGCCCGTGGTCACCAGGTTCTGTATGCGCTTGTCGTAGATGGTCGGGAATTCCATCTCGACCAGCCAGGCGATCGGCGAGTCCTCGATCAGGATCCGCTGCATCTGGCTGTAGAGCGCTTGGCGCTTCTTCTCGTCGATCTCCACGGCCGCTTGGTCCGACAACTTGTCGACCTCCGGATTCGAATAGCCGATCGTGTTGGAAAACAGGACCTTGCGGATGTTGGAACTCACATAGTTGCGCGTGACGCCGAGTGCCGGATCGGCATACTGAAACGGCCACGTGAGATTCATGTCGTAGTCCCAGTTGCTGATGCGCTGCGCCCAGCCGCCCGCGTCGGATGTCTGCAGCGTCACGGCCACGCCGATCTTCGCCAGCGACTGGCGGATGTACTCCGAGACCCGCATCGGCATCTCGCCGTAGGGTGCGACCGGCAGGTTCAAGCGTGCCCGCACGCCGCTGGCGTCCGGCTTGAGTCCCATCTCGTCGAGCAGCGCAAGGGCCTTCGCCACCGAGAATTCGTACTTCTTGACGTCCGGCTCGTAGAACCTGGTCTTCGACGAGATGGGGCCCGTCGAGATGCGGCCGAAACCGTAGAGGATCTTGTCCTTGATGAAGTTCCTGTCGATGGCATGCGACACCGCCTGACGGAAGCGCTTGTCGTTCATCGGCGCATTGCGCTGGTTCATCTCGAGATACATGATCGGCGCGAAGAACTCATAGCCCTTCGTCGTCATGCTCAGCTTGGCCGATTTGGACAGGCGCTGCGCATCGAAGAGTTCCAGATCGGTCCATTGCGAGAGCTGGGCTGTGCCGTTCTCCATGGCCAGCGCGCGCGACGAGCCATCCGGAATCACGCGGTAGAGGATGGCATCGAGATAGGGCAGGCCAGGCTTGAAGTAGGCCTCGTTGCGCACCAGGTGGATGTGCGAGCCGCGCACCCATTCCTTGAGCTTGAACGGGCCGCAGCCGATCGGGTTCAGGTTGGCCGGGTTCTTCATGATGTCGGTGCCGGCATAGACATGCTTGGGCATGATCGGCATGTTCGAGATGTCGAACGCGTTGATGAAGGCGCCGAAGGGCTCGCTCAACCGGAAGACCACTGTCGCCGGATCCGGCGCAGTGATCGAAGCGCAACGCGCGAAGATCGCCTTGGCGCGCGGATGCGCCTGTGGGAGGAACTCCAGCGCCGTGTAGACGACGTCCTCCGACGTGAGCGGCTTGCCGTCGTGCCACTTGATGTTGCGTTCGAGCTGGAACGTGTAGGTCTTGCCGTCCGGCGAGATGGTCCAGCTCTTGGCGAGGCTGGGCAGCGGCTTGAGGTCGAAGTCATAGGTCAGCAGGCTCAGGAACATCTTGCTCGCGACCGTCTGGGTCGGCGTCTGCTGGTTGACGCCGATGTTCAACGTCGGCGGCTCCGGCTGCAGGATGGCGTTGAGCGTTCCACCGGACGTCTGGCCGTGCGCCAGGGTGATGCCCAGCGGAATCTCGACCAGGCCGAGCGCGCCGCTCGTCAGCAGAAACTTATGGAAATCTCTTTTGTTCATGGGGCAATCCTCGGGGAGGTGAATGATGAGAAGTCGAAACGGTGGCGTCGTCGATTCAGTCGACGAGCAGTTTTCTGGAGCGAAGCCAGTCGCGCACGATCAGGGACGACGCGAGCAGCAACTCGGGCTGGCCCGCGTAATAGTGGGTGGCGCCGGGTATCACCTCGAAGGTCTTGTCGGCGCTGCCGCACGCGGCGTACAGCCATCGCATGTGCGGCTGAGGAACGCAGTCGTCGGCCTCGTTCTCGATGCCGAGGAAGGGAACGGTGATCTCCGAAACGCAGCGCAGTCCGTCGGCCCGGCTGTCATCGATCGACCATTGGGAGAGCCATGAACGCAACATGGAAAAGCGTGCCAGCCCGACCGGTCCGGTATTCACCGTCTCCGGATTGCCGAGATAGCACCAGCGGGCGCGTCGGCCATTGGGGTCGAGGGTCGCGTCAAGATAACGCGGGTCGGCCAGCGTGCGGTGTGTGACGAAGCCGCGCTCCATCTCCCCGGTGGCGGCGAGCCGGAGCTGGTCGAGGGTCTCGCGCACGCGTTCGGTGATGCGGCGCACGCGCATCAGTTGCGCTGCGCGGTAGTGCGCTATGAAGTCGTCCGAATAGCGGGGTTGATTTGGATTGTCCGGGCTGTAGATATCCAGTTCCGTGCGGCGCGGCGCATCCGGATTGGTGTCGTTCAGGACCGACGGATCGATCATGTCGCGCAGCATCACGGCACGTGACAGATGCGCCGCCTGGCACACCACCGCATCGGCGGGGATCAGGCGCGCGCCCACGATGTCGACCGGATCGCCGGCCGGCGTGTGCGTGATGCGCGGCCGCTCGGCCTGGGACTGATAGAACACCGAGAGCGATCCGCCGCCGCTCCAGCCGGCGAGGATCACGCGCTCGTAACCCAGCCGCTCCTTGGCATGCCGGATGTGAGCGCCCAGATCGACGATCACGTTCTCCATGATCAGCGCGGAGTCGTTCTTCGCATAGCGGCTGCCGGCACACAGCACATGGACGCCGAGCTCGGCCATCTTGCGTGGCACCGGGAGCAGCTGAAGCGTGGATGCCGGATGCATGAACACCAGCAGCGTCTTCGATGGTTTGCCGGCGGGACGCAACAGGATGCCTTCCAGATTCACCGAGCCCTGGTTGCCGGCGAAGCCATAGGTCTCGTTGAATGCCAGCGTTTCCTTGAAGTGGATATGCAGCCAGTCGGCGGAAATGGCATGCAGGGTCTCAGTCATTGCGCGGTCCTTCAGCGCAGCCTCGTGGGGCTGCATCGGTCAAACATCGTGGGTCGGCCGGAGGCATCCCGACAAACTCTATACAGTCGTATAAAAGAATGATGTCCGATGCTTCTCAGAAACGCAAGAGATTTCGCAAGACCGGTCGAGCACGGCAACGGCGCGGCGCGCCGGACTCCCAGGGACTCCGGCGGCGGCATGGGTGCGAGAAGATGGATGACGCCGGCGCGCGCAGCGTCGCGGGGCGGACGGCCGAGGCGGCCGTGCCCTGAATCCGGCGCGCGGATTCAGGGCGGGAATGTCGAGCCGGGAAGACCGGCTGCGACCTGCGGGTCAGGTCAGTGCGGGACCGCCGCCCTGCGCTTCGACAACTCGATCTTGGCGATCGCGTTGCGGTGCACTTCGTCCGGGCCGTCGACGATCCGCACGGTGCGCTGGTGCGCATAGGCTTCGGCCAGCCAGAAGTCCTGGCTGACGCCTGCCGCGCCATGCGCCTGGATCGCCCAGTCGACCACCTTGCACGACATGTTGGGCGCGACGACCTTGATCATCGCGATCTCGGCGCGCGCTTCCTTGTTGCCGACGGTGTCCATCTTGTAGGCCGCGTTCAGCGTCAGCAGGCGGGCCTGGTCGATCAGGCAACGCGACTCCGCGATGCGCTCGTGCCAGACCGACTGCTCGGCCAGCGGCTTGCCGAAGGCGATGCGTGCGCGAAGGCGGTCGCACATCAGTTCGAGTGCGCGTTCGGCGGCGCCGATCGAGCGCATGCAATGGTGGATGCGTCCCGGGCCGAGGCGGCCTTGCGCGATCTCGAAGCCGCGGCCTTCGCCCAGCAGGATGTTGCCGACCGGAACGCGCACGTTCTCGAGCAGCACTTCCATGTGGCCGTGCGGCGCGTCGTCGTAGCCGAACACCGACAGGTGGCGCAGCACCGTCACGCCGGCCGTGTCGCGCGGCACCAGCACCATCGACTGCTGCGCGTGGCGCGGCGCCTCGGTGTCGGTCTTGCCCATCACGACGAAGATCTTGCAGCGCGGGCTGCCGGCGCCCGAAGAGAACCACTTGCGGCCGTTGATGACGTACTCGTCGCCTTCGCGCGTGATCGTGCACTGGATGTTGGTGGCGTCGGACGAGGCCACGGCGGGCTCGGTCATGAGGAAGCCCGAGCGGATCTCGCCGGCCAGCAGCGGCTCGAGCCATTGGTCCTTCTGGGCTTCGGTGCCGTAGCGCTCGATGGTTTCCATGTTGCCGGTGTCGGGCGCCGAGCAGTTGAACACCTCGCCCGACCAGGAGACGCGGCCCATCAGCTCGCACAGCGGCGCGTAGTCGAGGTTCGAGATGCCGGGCACGCCGCGGTGCTCGTGCGGCAGGAACATGTTCCACAGGCCGGCCGCACGCGCGATCGGCTTGAGTTCCTCGATCAGCGTCGACACCTGCCAGGCGTTGCCCTGGCGGCGGAAGGCGTCCATCTCTTCGTGATAGCGCGCTTCGTTGGGATAGATGTACTGGTCGAAGAACTGCCGCATGCGCTGCAGCAGGTCCTGGGTCTTGGCGGAGGGTTCGGCGAACATGGCAAGGTCCTCGGAGGAATGAGTGGCCGCGGCGTGCGCGGGATACGTTGGATTAGAACGGCCGCGCCCGGCGGTCTTCGTCACGCTGGCGACCGATCGTCGCCTTGGCGACGGCGTGCATGCGGCCGTCGGTAGACTCTTGCGCAAGCCAAGGGCAACGCTTGCCGAATAGCCAACGACATCCCCTCACGAGGCACTTCGATGCGCATTCGGATTCCCGCTCTCCCATGGCTCGCCGCCGCCGCGCTGGCGCTTCTCTCGACACTCCCGGCCCTTGCGCAGGGCAGTCCGGCCACACCGGCCGCGCAGGTCTTCTCGTCCGGCACCAGCCACGACAAGCGGCACATCACCTACACGGTCCAGCGCGACGGCAGCTACGTGCGGGACGTCGAGCTCGTGCGGCTGGTGGACAACGATGCGGGCGTGCGCGCCGAAGGGCAGCAGACCGTGCCGTACAGCGCGAGCCTGCAGTCGGTCGAGATCGTGCAGGCCCGCGTGATCACCGCCAGGGGCGAGACCATCGACGTGCCGGCCTCGGCCATCCTCGACCAGCAGCCCTATCTGTCGCAGGGCGCTCCGGCCTTCAGCGACGTGGTCGCCAAGGCCATCGTGTTCCCGCAGGTCGGCGTCGGTGCGCGCACCGTCGTGCACTACCGCGTCACGCAGAAGAAGCCGATCCTGCAGGGCTACTTCAGCGCGGAAGAGTTCTCGTCGCAGCACGACGTGCGGCGCGACGTGGCCTACACCGTCATCGCGCCGGCCGACATGCCCATGCAGGTCGTCGGCGGTGGCTTGCCGATCGTGAAGACGACGCTGCCGGACGGCCGTGTGCAGTGGCGGGCGCAGACCACCAATGCCGTGGCGATTCCGCACGACATCGGCGGCGTTTCGTTCCGCGACTACAGCCAGAGCTTCGTGGCCAGCAGCCTGCCGTCGGGCGAGACGCTCGCCGAGGCCTACCGCAGCCTGGCGGGCGACCGCAGCCGGCCGACGGCCGCGGTGACGACGCTCGCGCAGTCGTTGACCCGTGACATCGCCGACCCGCGCGAGAAGGCGAAGGTGCTCTACGACTGGGTCCGCACCAACGTCCGGTACGTCGCGATCTTCCTTGGGCGCGGCGGCTGGCAGCCGCATGCGGTGGACGACATCCTGGCGGCCGGCTATGGCGACTGCAAGGACAAGGCGACGTTGCTGGGCGCGCTGCTCGAGGCGGCCGGCATCGCCAGCACGCCGGTGCTGGTGAACGCCGGCAACAGCTATTGGATGTCGGAGCTGCCGACCATCCAGTCCTTCAACCACATGATCACGTACGTGCCGGCGTTGAATCTCTACCTGGACGCCACCGAGCGCTGGGCGCCGTTCGGCGTGCTTCCGCCGGAAGACGCGAACAAGCGCGTGCTCCATGTGGCGGATGGCCGTTGGGCGACGACGCCGTCCTCGGAAGCGGTCGCGACGATGCTGCATCGCGTGACGACCGGCGCCGACGGGCGCGTCACCGGCCGGCTGGAAGTGAAGGGCCAGGGCGCGCAGGAAGTGGGAATGGGCCGCGCCTTCTCGGGATGGGACGCCATTCCGGACGCCACGCTGATGCCGCCGCTGCTGAATGTGATGCAGGTGCGCGGCGAAGGCCGGCTGGTCCGGGCCAAGGCCGGGGAGACGCGCGACCTCGCGTCGCTGGCGCTGGAGTACAGCGGCGCGGGCCCGATGGAGCTGCCGGGGCCGGGCGCCATGCGCTTGCCGGCATCGCCCTTCGTGCTCGTGGCCGGCCCGGCGGCGCTCTACCAGACGCCGCGGCGTTTTCCGTTCCCCTGCCCGTCGTTCACCTTGCGCGAGGAGTTCGACCTCGTGCTGCCCGACACGGTCAAGGTCACGCGCAACTTCGCGCCGCTCGCGCAGACGGCCGAGAGCGACGGCGCCCGGCTGCGCTATGCCGCGACGGTGGTTCAGGAAGGCCATCGCACGGTCGTGAAGCGCGAGCTCGTGGCCGAGCGCCTGAAGACCATCTGCAGCCCCGAAGACCAGCAGCGCTGGCAGCCGCTGATCGAGGCGGCGCAGCGCAACTTCAGGTCGCAGCTGCTGTACGAGTAGGCGTTTCAGGCCGGCAAGTGGCGCGACGATGTGGCGCCATTGCCAATGGACAGATGGCCGCTTGGATCTATTGCTTGGAATTCTTGGGCGGGGCGGACTCGATCACGGTCACGATCTGCTCGACGATCGATTGGCGGAGCGGGTCCGAAAGCTTTTTCCCTGACAACGACTCGTAAACCCAAAGTCCATCCGCGGCGAGTCGCGCAATGAAAGCAGCCAATGCCTGGCTGTCCTCGGGATCATTGGGGGGTGGTGAGCCCCAGCCATCGATCACAGCATCCCAAGGTGCGGCGGTTGCCGGACTTTCGGCCGAATGGAGTATGGCGACCAACTCGGCTCGATTGGCACTCTGGGAGCTGGTGCGTGCATACGCGATGGCGCGCTCCTTGGCGGTCGCCGCCGACTTGGATTTGCCCGCGAGGGACTCCAGGCTGGCTTCCCATTGGGCGGCGAGGTGTTCGTGGATTGCAAGGATCAGCGCGTCCCGCGCGGGAAAGTGATACATCATCCCGCCCCGCGTCACGCCGGCCTCTGCAGCGACGGAATCGAATGTGACCCCGATCAAGCCGTCACGGTTAACGACGCGAACGGCAGCGTCCAGGATCTTGTCGCGATTGCTCGGACGCATGGCTTCTTTTGTTCAATGCGAGTCGACACGCAAGCCGGACGACCCAGGGCCGTGACCTCGGAGCAATACCGATGTCACCAAGGCGCCGATGCCCAGCACGGCGACGATGACGTACATGACGATCAAGAAGCTCCGGTCAAAAGCCATCGATGCGGCTGCGATGAGAGTCGGGCCTACTGCACCACTTTGCGCAGCAGTCGCCAGCGCTTGAGTCATGCTGTCACGGGCATTATCGGAGACACCTGCCGGCAGTTGTATGCCCGCGGAATAGATCGCTGCCATCAGGCTTCCGAGCAGCGCCACGGCAAGCAAGCTCCCGAATTCGTACGAGACTTCTCCAACCGATGAGGCCATGCCCGCCCTGCTGCGTGGCACATTGCCGATGACTGCACCGGATGCCACGGACATCACCGCACCGAGACCGAATCCGGTGGTTGCCAGGCCCGTCGCGACCCATCCCAGGCTGGTGTGAAATCCGAAGCAAGTCAGGGCGACACCGGCCGTTCCCAAGGCCAGACCGCCGCCGATCAGTGGAAGAAGTCCTGTTCGGTGTACGAATGCACCTCCGAGCACACCGCTGGGAAGAGCTCCCATGGCGACTGCGCATACCAGGAGCCCGGCCTCGAGTGGGCTGAAACCCGAGACCAGTTGGTAGCGTTGTGTCACCACGAGTTGCAGACCCGCAATGGCGAACAACGAAAAGGAGCAAGACAGTGCGCCAGCCAGAAATGCCGGATTGCGGAAGATCGAGAAATCCAGCAAAGGGTATAGGAGCCGAGACTGTCGACGAACGAAGAGCGTGCACGCGACCACCATCACCAGCAACGCCGCGCCTGCGGCTCGCCAGGAGGTATCGGAATGTGCAATTTCCTTGATTGCCACGACCAGACCGACCAGCGCAAACAATACCTCCACCGACGAGACCAGGTCCCACGGCTTTGACGGGTCAGACTTGATGCGCGGCGCCAGGAAGAAGGCGCTGATGGATGCCGCAAGGACGACGGGCACGTTCAGCAGGAACACCGACCCCCACCAGAAGTGGTTCAGCAAGGCACCGCCGACGATCGGGCCCACTGCGCTTCCGACAATGGCCATGCATCCCCAGATGGCCATTGCGAGGTTTCGCTCACGTTCGTTCCTGAAGGTAATGAAGATGAGTGCCGATGTGGAAGGCATCATCGCGGCCGCGCCGACACCCAGCAATGCGCGCGCGGAGATCAGCATCAGAGCACTCGGGGCGAAGGCTGCAATCAGCGATGCAACGCCGAAGATGCACAGGCCGCCGAGAAACATCTGCCGGTGCCCTATGCGATCACCGAGCGTCCCGGCACCGAGCAGCAGGCCTGCCATCACCAAAGGGTACGCGTTGATGATCCAGAGCGACTGAATGCTGTCGGCTTGCAGGTCGCGCACCAACGTGGGAAGCGCGGTGTACAGGACGGAATTGTCCAGAGTGATCAGCAGCAATGCGCCTGCGACCGTCACGAGAAGCGCCCATCGGCGGGGTTTGGAATCGATCATTCAGTCCTGACGGCGCAAAGCCAATGTAGTAACTATACATTCTAGAATGTATAGTTACTCATCAACCATTTTTATGTGCCCGTCGGTCCCCGCGTTCCCACGGCGGATGGGTCACGCTGGCGCGACCTTCTTCCCAACCAGGCTACGAAAGGTGCCGCCGCAACAGCCATCAGCGCGATGACCGCGGCCACATAACCCACGCTGCCTGCGCCCCATGCCGGAATACTGAGCCCGCCGAGGATCGCGCCGAAGGCGATCCCCGCATTGGCGGCAGACACGTTCAGCGTGCCGGCCAGCGCCTGAGCGTGCGAGGCCGCCTTCATGACGCGGATCTGGCAGACCGGATACAGCGCCGTGTTCGCCACGCCCCAGACCGCCAATGCGAGCGCGAGCCATGTCCATGTGCCGGCCAGCAGCATCGTGGCGGCCATGCCGGTGGCCAGCAGCACACAGAAGGCCGCGGTCGTCGCCAGCGGATGCCGGTCGACCCAGCGCCCGCCCAGCCAGTTGCCGACGAGGCCGACGGCACCGAAGCCCATCAACCACCAGCCGAGCTGCGCTGGCGGTACGCCGGCGACATGCTCCAGCATCACGGCGAGGTAGGTGTAGGCCGTGAACATGGCCGTGAACACGAGCACCGACAGCGCGACGTTGGCGACGAAGAACGGATCGCGCAGGATGCGTGCCTGCTCGCCGAGCCGCAGCCGTTGCGGCGTGCGCAATGTCGGCATGCACTCCCGCATCGTCACCGCGATGAGCAGCGAGAGCACCGCCAGCACGCCGAACGCGCCGCGCCAGCCGATGACGTCCGCGGCCACGGTGCCCAGCGGAATGCCGAAGAGCATGGCGGCGGAAATGCCGAGATAGACCATCGACACCGCACGGCCCGCGCCCGGCGGCCCGGCCAACTGCCCGGCGGTCTCGCTCGCCGTGCCCCAGAACACCGGCAGCGCCAATGCGGGGATGAAGCGCGCGATCGCGAGAACCCACAGGTTCGGTGCCACCGCCGCCAGCGCATTGGCACCGGCGAACAGCAGCAGGATGGCGACGAACAGCCGCTTGCGCTCGATGTGCGAAAGCCAGGCCGTCAACACCGGCCCGAGGAGCATCACGACCACCGCGAACAACGTCACCAGCTGGCCTGCGGTCGAGATCGAAATGCCGAGGTCGCGCGCCAGCGCTGGCAGCAGCCCGACGATCAGGAACTCGGTCGTCACGATCACGAAGGCGGCGACAGCCAGGATGAAGATGGATGCATTCCGGCCGCAGGCGGTCGATGGCAGGTGGACGGTGTTCGGCGACACCGATTCGATGGGAGACATAGGGAAATCCCTGACAAACAATCCGGCAGAGGATATTGAGGAAAAGGGTTCTTGTTTTGGATGGTTATTCCATAGACTGTGGCATTCAATTCTCGAATGACAGGTGGTCTATGGGTCCATCGGAGCGCATGAAGGGCATCGAGGCATTTGTCGGCACTGCGGATGCCGGCAGCTTCACCGCGGCGGCCGAGCGCTTGAACCTGACGAATTCCGCTGTGGGCAAGGCGGTCGCTCGCCTGGAGGCGCGTCTCGGCACGCGGCTGTTCGACCGGACGACCCGCAAGCTGAGCCTGACCGACGCGGGCGCCGCGTTCTACCGCGTCTGCGTGCGCGTGATCGGCGAGCTCGAAGCGGCGGAGCAGGTGCTGGCCGCGGAACAACTGGCGCCTTCCGGCCGGCTCCGGGTGGACTTGCCGGCCACGTTCGGCCGCCTGAAAGTCATGCCCCTGTTGCTGGCGTTCACCCGGCAATACCCCGCCGTCCAGCCGCATGTGTCGTTCACGGACCGCTTCGTCGATGTGGTCGAGGAGGGCATCGACGTGGCCGTGCGCATCGGTGGCGACGACGCCTGGCCGGCCGCTCTGGGGCATCGCCTGCTGGGGGTCGATCACCTGATCTTCTGCGCGTCGCCCGGCTACCTCGCGCAACGCGGCACGCCGGCCTCGATCGAGGAACTGGGCGATCACGATGCGGTGACCTATGGGCGCGCGGATGGCAGCGCAAGCCCATGGCTGATCGCGCAGGGTGCGGGCGCCGTCGAGCGCCGCGTGGTGCAAGGCCGCATCGTCGTCGGCAATGCGGAGGCGCAGGTGGCGGCAGTGCTGGCGGACTGCGGCATTGCACAGCTCGCAACCTGGGTGGTCGAAGACGCCCTGCGCGAAGGTCGCCTCGTGCAGATCCTTCCGGACTGGGCGATCGACGGATTGCCCCTTCACCTGGTCTGGCAGCGCAACCGGCAACTGCTGCCCAAGGTCGATGCGCTGTTGAGCTTTCTCGGGCAGGCGCTGACCATCCGCTGATGCGTGCCTGGCGCGCCAGCCCTTCTATTCCGCGCTGATCTTCCCTTGCGTCACGATCGCGGAGAACTTCGCGTCTTCCTTCTTCAGGAAGGCGGCGAAGTCCTTCGGTCCGAGTGCCATCGGCGTCACGCCGCTCTCCTCGAACTTGCGTTGCAGCTCCGGCGACTTCAGCACCTCGAGCAGCTCGCTGTTGAGGCGCCCGACGATCGCCGGGTCGGTGCCGGTCGGCACGAAGATGCCTTGCCAGACCGTCACGTCGGCGCCCTTCCAGGCGTCCACCGTGGCGAGCGACGGCATGCCGGGCATCGCGGGCGACGGAGCGCCCAGCACGCCATAGGCCTTGATCTTGCCGGCCTGCACCTGCTGCATGACCATCGACAGCGGCAGCACCGCCAGGTCGATCTGGTTGCCGGCGAGGTCGGTCACGATCTGCGGGCCCACGCGGTAGGGGATGTGCACCATCGACACGTGGCCCTGCTGCTTGAGCATTTCGCCGCCCAGGTGCAGCGAGGTGCCGACGCCCGAGGTGGCGTAGCTGAGCTTGCCGGGTTGCGCCTTCATTTCGGCATAGAGCGCCTGGGCGTCACGCGCCTTCAGCTCGGGCTTGCCGACCAGCACCAGCGGTTGCGAGCCGAGCAGCGTGACCGGCTCGAAGTCCTTCAGGCCGTTGTACTTGACGGTGCTCGGCGTGACCATCCGCGCGATGACGATGGAGCTTTCGACCGACAGCAGCAGGGTGTAGCCATCGGGTTTGGCGCGGGCCGCCTTGTCGGTGCCGATCACGCCGCCGGCGCCGACGGTGTTCTCGATCACCACCGGCTGGCCGAGGCGCCGGGCCAGTTCGGGTGCGACCCAGCGCGCCATCACGTCGACGTTGCCGCCGGCCGAGTACGGGACGATCAACGTGATCGGCCGCGAGGGCCAGGTGTCGGCGATGGCGGCACCGGTGCCGAGGACGGCGCTGAGCGCCCAGGCGGAAAGAAGCGTGCGGCGCAGGAAGTTGGGGCGTGTCATGGGAGGCTCGTTGCGTTGGATGCGGTGGTCGAAAGGTGCGGCGCCGGGGCGATGGCCGCCAGCTGGTCGTCGAAGCGTTGCCGGAGCGCAGCCTTGGCCGCGTCGCCGAGCCAGCAGGCGTCGACGCCGGCCAGGCTCAAAGCGCCGGCCTCGGCCCAGCCCCACTGCAGGCCGTCCAGCACGTGCTGGTAGGTGTGGCTCATGTCGGTGTGGAACATGGCCGGGTCGTCGGTGTTGAGGGTGATGCGCAGGCCCGCATCGGCCATCTGCCGGATGGCCTGCAGCCGGCGGTCGCGGTTCTTCGCCACGCTGGTCACGCCGCAGGTCGTGAAGAAGACGCCGCTGTCGCGCGCGCGCTGCACCGTGGCCGCGTCGGCCAGCAGGTTGTAGCCATGGTCGAGCCGGTCGCACTGCAGCAGGTCGATGCAGTCGTCGAAGTGCGAGGGCGGTGCTTCCGCCAGCGTCTGGTTGTCCTCGCAGACGTGTGCTGTCTTGCGCAGGCCGGCCTGCGTGGCGCGCCGGTAGACCGCCTGGAAGGTGGCCGGCGGGCCCGCGCGTTCGGGGCCGTCCAGGCCGATGCCGACCACGCGCTCGTGGCGGTTCGCCAGCACCAGGTCCATCGTCTCGGCGGCACTCGAAGGCGACCATTCGCGGTCGAACGCGACCAGCAGCAGCGCCGATACGCCAAAGTCCCGCTCGGCCTCGGCGATGCCCGCCGCGAGCCCGTCGACCTGCGCGCGGTACGACGCGCCCGCGGGCATGAAGTATTGCGGGTTGAAGGACATCTCGGTGTGCAGCACGTTGCCGAGCCGGAAGGCGTCCTCGAGCGCCTCGTAGGCGACGCGGGCGAAGTCAGCCGGCGTGCGCAGCACCTGCGCCACCAGCCTCAGCACTTCGATGAAGTCGTAGAAGTCGCGGTAGACGTACAACTGGTCGGCCGGCCGCGGCAGTGCAAGGCCGTACCGGGCGGCGAACGCCGCGAGGGTCTGCGGGCGCAGGGTGCCCGCGACATGGCAGTGCAGTTCCACCTTGGGAATGCGGGCCACGAGCGTGGAAGAAAGTGCGTTCATGGAAGCGGTTCGATGAGGAGCCGCGACCTTAGGCCGAACGCCCCGTCGGCGCGAGACCACGCGATGGACTGGTGGTTATGGCGCCGCTGTTATGACCCCGCGACCGCTGCGGCACACTGTCGGGCATGAGCAAAGCGCCGCGCCCCGACCCGTCCGTCTCGCTTGCCGGGGACGACCCGGGCCGGCGGCTGGACCAGTCGCTGGTGCGCTCGCTGCATGCGCTGCTGTCGGAGGCGAGCGTGTCGGGCGCCGCCAGCCGGCTCGGCATCGCGCAGCCAGCGATGAGCCGGCACCTGAAGGCGCTGCGCGAACTCACCGGCGATGCGTTGCTGGTGCGCGTCGGCAACCGGATGGTGCTGACGCAGCGGGCCGAGTCGCTGCTGACGCCCGCGCGGCGCATCCTGGCGGACCTGTCGATGCTCACGGCCGAGGCGGCCGACTTCGATCCGGCCCGGCTGCGGCAGAGCTTCCGCCTGGCGACCTACGACTTCCTGCCGCGGCCCTTCTTCGCCGACCTGACGCGCCGCATGGCGCAGGCCGCGCCCGACTGCGACATGGTCATCCGCGGGCTCGGCACGCGCTTCGAGCACTACCAGCAGCTGGCCGATGGCGAGATCGACATGGTCATCACGCTGTGGCCCGAACTGCCCGCGCACCTGCGGGCCACGAACCTGCTGACCGACGGGCTGGCCTGCGTGATGCGGCAGGGCCATCCGCTGACCACGCAGCCGCTCACGCTCGAGGCCTATCGCCGTGCGAGCCACCTGTCGTCGCTGGAGCATGTGCCGGGGCAGGGCGCGATCCTCGATGCGCAGCTGGCGGACCTCGGGCTGGCCGTGCACACGGCGGTGCGCACGCAGTTCCTCGGCATGGCGCCATCGATCCTGGCGGCCACCGATCTCGTCTTCACCACCGGCCGGCTGCTGGCCGAGGACATGGCCCGGCAGGTACCGCTGGCCATCGTGGCGTTTCCCGGGCAGGTGAAGCCCTTTCGCTACAAGCTGGTGTGGCATGAACGCACCCACAAGAACCGCGCCATGGCGTGGTTCCGCGGCGAGCTGATCGAGGCGGCCCGCACGCTGGCGCGGCGCGCGCAGGCGGCATGACGTCTGCGCCGTGACGTGGCGAGTGGCAAGAGGGGCCGAAGAGACCTAAGAGGTCGGACCGGTTGATCCAGCCTCCGCGCCGGTCGGCCGTTCAGGCCGTCGCCGGCTCCCATGCGTCGATGTCGGCCGACCACGGCAGGCTCGACTGGCTGCCGCTGCGGGTGCAGGCCAGCGCGGCGGCCTTGCTCGCGCGTTGCATCGCATCGCGCAGCGTGTCGCCGCGGTCCAGCGCGGCGGCCAGCACGCCGACGAAGCAGTCGCCTGCCGCCGTGGTGTCCACGGCCGTGATCGGGTGGGCCGGCACGAAGCAGTCGCCGTCGGCCGTGGCGGCCTCGGCGCCGCGCTCGCCCAGCGTCCGGAGCACGTCGATGCCCAGTGTCTCGTGCAGCGCGCGTGCGCCGTCGCCGCAACCGAGCCAGCCGGCCACCGCGCGGGCCTCGCTCTCGTTCACGACCAGCAGGCTGCACAGCCGCAGCGCGGCCGGGTCGAGCCGGATGGCCGGTGCCAGGTTCAGGATGGTCCGCACGCCGGCCGCATGGGCGCGGGCGAGCAGCGCGGCCACTTCGGCTGGCCGGCTCTCCATTTGCAGCAGCAGCCAGTCGGCGCGGCCGAGCAGCTCGGCATCGACCTGGTCGGCCGCCGCCTCGCCATTCGCGCCCAGCGCCACCGCGATCTGGTTGCGGCCCTGCGCATCGACCAGGATCGACGCACAGCCCGTGTCCAGGGTCGCGGACTTGATGCGGCTCATGTCGACGCCGCAGGCCGCCAGCTGGCCGACCGCGACGTGCTGCAGCGGATCGGCACCGACCGCGCCGACCATCGCGACCTCGGCGCCGTCGCGCGCCGCGGCCACCGCCTGGTTCGCACCCTTGCCGCCTGCCTCCATCCTGAATCTCTTCGCGAGCAGCGTTTCACCCGGCGCGGGCGATACGTCCAGCTCGAAGATGAGGTCGGCATTCAGCGAGCCGAAGATCACGATCATTGGCGGTTCCGTTCTCAGGCGGCCGTGCCGGCCGTCGTCGCCTGCGTCAGCTTCTGGATGAAGTCGCGCAGGATCGCGTCGCGCTGCAGGTGCGTCACGTAGCGCATCAGGTGGCGGCTACGGTCGACGCTGAAGGTGATCTGGTCGGTGAGGATTGGCGTCGGCACCAGCACGCTCGGCGTCCAGTCGGCGTTCAGCAGCCAGGCGACGGCGACCATGTCCCAGATGACCTTGGACCAGCCGATGGGCGACAGTTGCCGTTCGTGCGCGAGTTCGGCGAAGCGCATCGCCAGGAACTCGCCGATGCGTCCGTGCGGGCGGATGTGCTGGTCGATCTCGGGGATCGTGCTGTGGAAGTGCGACACCACGCCCATGCAGGGCACGAGCACCAGCGGCACGCCGGAGTCGAACAGCACCTGCGCACCGCCCACGTCCTGCTTGAGGTTGAACTCGACCTGGTGCGGCCATTCGAGCGCGTGCCCGCCCAGCCAGATCACCACGACGCGGTCGATGATGTCCGGCGCCGCGAGCAGCGCGGACGCGATGTTGCTGATGGCCGCGATGGCGATCACATGGAGCGGCTCTTCCGGCGTGGCGCTGCGTGCGCGCGCGATCAGGTCGTCCACCGCGGGCGCGCTGCGCGCCTGCTTCTGCGGGCCGACGTACTCGGTCACGCCCTTGAACACCATGCCCTCGGGCGAGCGGTCCATGCGGTCGAGCAGGCGGCAGATCTCGTCGTGGCTCAGCTCCATGCCGTGGCCGGGGCTGTCCGAGCGCTCGTTGAAGAAGGGTGCGGCGTAGATCGCCTCCAGCTGGATGCGGTCCGGCGACAGCAGCGCCTGGACCACGGCGAACTGGTCGTCGATCTCGTTGTAGGTGTCGGTGTCCAGCACGGCGCGCATGCGGCCGGTGCGGGGCGTCAGCATGCGCAGGCGGTCTGCTTCCGAAAGGGTCACGGTTTTTCCGATCATGTGGTGGGAGTGAGGTGATGCGGCACGGTCATTCCTTGCCGCCGGTGGAAGCCACCGAGCTGGTGTAGTAGCGCTGCATGACGGTGAGGATCACCATCGGGATCAGCGAGATGAACAGCGCGCCGGCGAAGGTCAGGCCGTAGTTCACGTCGAACACGCTGGTGTACTGCGCGATGGCCACGGCCGCGACCTTGTAGTCGTTGGACGGCGCGATCAGCAGCGGCCACAGGTAGGCCTGCCACTGGAAGATGAACAGGATCAGCGCGCCGCTGACCAGCGCCGGGCGCGACAGCGGCAGGTAGATGCGCCAGAAGATCTGGAACCAGCCCATGCCGTCGACCTTGGCCGCATCGGACAGCTCGCGCGGGATGCCCGCGAAGAACTGGCGCAGCAGGAACACGGTGAGCCCGTTGCCGACGCCCGGCAGCACCAGGCCGGTGAAGCTGTCCTGCAGGCCGAGGTCGCGCAGCACGAAGTACAGCGGCGGCGCGATCGCGTCGAACGGGATCAGGAAGCTGATGATCATCGCGCCGAACACCACCGAACGGCCGCGGAACTCGATCACCGCCAGTGCGAAGGCGGCCGGTGCGCACACCAGCAGCCCGACCGCCACGGTGAGGAAGGACACCCACAGCGAGTTCAGGATGGCGCGGCCGAAGAAGCCGGTCCACAGCTCGGCAATGTTCTTGAAGGTGACGCGGTTCGGCAGCAGGGTCCAGACGCCGAGGTTCGAGATGTAGCGAAAGATGTCGTCTTCCGGACGCAGCGCACTGATGGCGATCCAGTACAGCGGCAGGAAGAACAGCAGCCCGAGTGCGGCGATCGCGAGCCGCTTGAACAGATGGCCGGCGAACATCAGCGTGCCTCCCGCGAATCGCTCATCAGCCGGAACTGCACCGACACGATGACCAGCACCAGGAGCACCAGCACGACGGTGGCCGCGGCGGCACTGCCGCGGTCGCCCTGCTCGAAGGCGCGCGTGTAGATGTCGTTCATGATCAGGTTGGTCGCGCCCTGCGGCCCGCCCTTGGTCAGGATCTGCACGGGCGCGAAGATCAGGAAGTTGGCGACCGTGTCGGCCACCAGCACGAAGGTCAGCGGCCGGCGCAACTGCGGCAGCGTCACGTAGCGGAAGCGCTGCCAGGCATTGGCGCCGTCGATCGTCACGGCTTCGTAGAGCGACTTCGGAATGTCCTGCAGGCCGGTGATGAGCATCGTCATCCAGTAGCCGACGCCGATCCAGCTGACCACCAGGATGATCGACAGGAAGGCCGGGTTCGGTTCCGTGAGAAAAGGCTGCGGCGCGATGCCGACCGCGGCAAGCAGCGAATTCAGCAGGCCGTCGGGCCGGTACGCCACGCCCCAGACCACGGCCGACACGCTCTGCGGGATCGCCACCGGCAGCAGGATCAGCGAGCGCCAGAAGCCCGTCATCGGCAGCTTGTTGTTCATCAGCAGCGCCAGGCCGAGCGCGACCGCGATCTGCAGCGGATTGACGATCACCGCGAACAGCAGCGTGGTGCGCAGCGTGTTCTGGAATTCGGGGTCGGTGAAGATGTAGACGTAGTTTTCCAGGCTGAAGCCGGTGGCGCCGGGCGCGATCAGCGAATCGCGAAGAGCCATGCCCGCCGGCCACAACCTCAGGACGGCGACGGCCGCCAGTGCCGGCGCCAGGAAGAGGAATGCGATCAGCGCATTGCGTCGTTGGAACATGGACTCTCCGGTCTCTGTCTTCTGCGGGCGATGGATCAGCGGATGCGCGACAGCGTCGACTTCAGCTGCGCCTGCGCCTTGTCCAGCGTCGCCTTCGGGTCGGCGCCGTTGCGGATGTCGCTGAAGGCGTTGTTCAGCACCTGCTCGAAGGCCAGGTAGCCGAGCGAGCGCGGGCGGCTGACGGTCGTGTTGGCCAGTTCATAGCTGATGACCTTGCGCACGGACGGGCCGACGTCGGGCTTGAGCCGGCTGGCGAAGGCGTCGATGTAGGGGCCGAAGGCTTCGTTGTTGGACGTGATGTACGGCGTGTACGTCGTGGTCAGGCCATTGCCGGTCGCGTTGAGCGTGATGAACTCGGCGAACAGCTTGGCCTCGGCCTTGTGGCCCGAGTACGGGTTGACGCCGATGGTCCACGAGTCGGTCGGCGTCGACGGCTTGCCGCCGGCGAAGTAGGGCACCAGCGCCACGCCGTAGTTCAGGCCCTGTGCGGCGTCGAAGGCGGCGATGTTCCAGGGGCCGGCGACGAAGAAGGCGGTCTCGCCCGCGGCGAAGCTGGCGGCCAGCTGGTTGATCGGGATGCCGCGCGGCGCCACGTTCTGCTCGAACAGCGAGGCGTAGAACTTCGAGGCTTCGATCCACTTCGCGTTGTTGACGTCCGGCTCCATGTTCTCCGGACCCTTCAGGCCGGTGCCGCCGCCGATCGAGGTGAACAGCGGCTCCAGCTGGTAGTAGCGGGTGATCTGTTCGAACATGAAGCCCCACTTGGCGCCCGAGGCCTGCGCCTTCTTGCCGAGATCGACGATCTGGGCGTAGGTGAGGCGGGCCTTTTCGTCGGTGCCCGGGTAGGCGATGCCGGCCTTGTCCAGCAGCGCCTTGTTGTAGAACATCATCTGGGTCGACGTCCACAGCGGCAGGGCGAACAGGTCGTTCTTGTGCGTCAGCACGCCATAGGCCTCCTTGCTCGTCACGGCCTTGGCGCGCGCCTGGAACTCGTTCAGGTTGAGCAGGTAGCCCTTGGTCGACAGCGCCGGAATGCGCGGGCTGTCGACCATGAAGACGTCGAGCCCCGGATCGCGCGCGCCGACGCGCGCTTCGATCTGCGGCGTCAGGCTGTCGAACGGAACCGTCTGGAAGTCGACCTTGATGTTCGGATGCGCCTTCTCGAAGGCGTCGATCGAAGGCTTGAAGACCTCGACCTTGTTCTGCGTCAGGAACCGGATGGTCACGGGTTCGGCAAGGGCCGCGCCCGACGCTGCAAGCGCCAGGACGCCGCTCGCGGCAACGATGGCCGCACGTTTGAGCATGTGCATGGAAGTCTCCATTGGATGATTGGGATCACGGGTCGTCCCGCGTTGCGGGCACGCGTTGGATTCGACACCTCGTCGCTGATGTGCACGCGTGTGCAGAATGTCTTCGCAGGCTGCTTCGATGTCAATACGGCCTAGGGTTTTCCCTCGTATATGGCTGACTGAAGAGAGGGTTTGCCGCTTGACCCGGGTTCGGCACGAATGCTAATCTGCACCCGCGTGCAGAATGCCGCATGTCCGCGGCTGGGCGCCTCGCGCCGGCCCTTCCTTCAGAGACAAGAGTTCCAAGATGTCCACCGTTGAGCTGCGTTCCTTCAAAAAGTCCTACGGCGCCGTCGACATCCTTCACGGGGTGAACCTGGCGATTGCCGAGGGCGAGTTCGTCGCTCTGGTCGGCCCGTCCGGCTGCGGCAAATCGACCATGCTGCGCATGATCGCGGGCCTCGAGGACATCACGTCCGGCGAGCTGCTGCTCGATGGCAAGGTCGTCAATACGCGCTCGCCCAAGGAGCGCAACATCGCGATGGTGTTCCAGAACTACGCGCTGTATCCGCACATGTCGGTGCGCGAGAACATCGGGCTGAACCTCAAGATCGCCGGCGTCGGCAAGGCCGAGGTGGCGGAACGCGTGACGGCGGTGTCCCGGCTGCTGAGCCTGGAGGACCTGCTGGACCGCCAGCCTTCGCAGCTGTCGGGCGGCCAGCGCCAGCGCGTGGCGATGGGTCGCGCGATCGTGCGCAATCCGGCCGCCTTCCTGTTCGACGAGCCGCTGTCGAATCTCGATGCCAAGCTGCGCGTGCAGATGCGCACCGAGATCAAGGCGCTGCACGCCAAGGTGCGGACCACCTCGATCTATGTCACCCATGACCAGGTCGAGGCGATGACCCTGGCCGACCGCGTGGTGGTGATGAACAAGGGCCGCATCGAACAGCAGGGCGCGCCGATCGACCTGTACGAGAACCCGATCAACATGTTCGTGGCCGGCTTCATCGGCTCGCCGTCGATGAACTTCCTGCGGGGCGTCGCCGGCGGCGATGGCGATGCGGCCTGGGTCGACCTGGGCAGTGGCATGCGCATCGACCTGGGCTCGCATGCCAAGGTCACGGCCGGGCGGCCGGTCGTGGTCGGCATCCGGCCCGAGCACCTGCAGATCGGCGCACCGGGCGTGCAGTTCGAGGGCATCGTCGACTTCGTCGAACCGACCGGCGCACAGACGCACGTCACCTTCACGGCCAAGGGGCTGACGCTGGCCTCGGTACAGAACGGCAACCCGGCACTGGCGGCCGGCCGGCCGGTGCGCATGGGCTGCGAGGTGGCGCAGCTCTACCTGTTCGACGGCACCACCGAAGCCCGGCTCTGAGCGCGGTATATTGGATTTCCCCCACCCGACAGAGATAGAGAAAGTCCGATGAGCGTGAAGAAGGCGGTTTCATCTTCCGATGTCGCTCGCCTTGCCGGCGTCTCCCGGTCGGCGGTGTCGCGCACCTTCACGCCGGGCGCCTATGTGTCCGATGAAACGCGCGCCAAGGTCATGGCGGCTGCGGAGGCGCTCAGCTACCGCCCCAATGCGATCGCGCGCAGCCTGAGCAAGAGCCAGAGCGGCTTGATCGGCATCGTGACGAGCAGCCTGGACAACCCCTTCTATGCGCGGCTGCTGAGCACGCTCGCCACGCTGCTGCAGGCGCAGGGCTACGGCATCCTGCTGGTGGTCGCCGACAACGCCAATTTCGACACCTTGATCGAGAGCCTCCTGGCCTACCAGGTGAACGGCGCGATCCTCACGACCGCGCCGCTGCGTTCGACCAGCGCGTTCGAGCTGCAGCGCTACGGCAAGCCGGTGGTGCTGGTCGACCGCTACCTGAACCAGGACCTGATCAGCTCGGTGTCGGGCGACAACCATGCCGGCAGCGCCGCGGTGGCCGACCTGCTGGTGCGCTGCGGGCATCAGCGCGTGGCGTTCCTGGGCGGTGACGAAGGCACGTCGAGCAGTCGCGACCGGCGCCACGGCTTCACGGATCGGCTCGCGCGGCACGGCATCGTGCTGTATGCGGAAGAGTCCGGTTTCTACAGCTACGAGCTGGGTGCCGTGGCGGCACGCAAGCTGCTCGCGCTGTCGCCGAAACCCGATGCGATCTTCTGCGCCAACGACGCGATGGCCGTTGCCGCCGTCGAAGTGGCGCGCGCCGAGTTCGGACTGCGCATACCCGAGGACATCGCGATCGTCGGCTACGACAACGCCGGCCCGGTCGGATGGCCGACCTACCAGCTGACGACCGTCGACCAGAACCTCGAAGAGATGGCGCAGGCCGCGATCGACCTGCTGGTGCGCAAGCTGGAGTCGGGCGACGTGTCGACCGAGCACCTGTCCGTTGCGCCGACGCTGGTGGAAAGGGCGACCACGCGCAAGGCGCCTGAGGTGGTCGGGAAGCCGGCCTGAGCTTGCGGCCCTTGCGCGCAACCGGTGCCGCAGTCGCCGGCTTCGCGCGCGGCCACGGCAGTCAGCCGCCATCCGCAGGCGCCGTCTGCCAAGGCGGCACCCGCATCGCCTCCACCAGAAAGTCCAACAGCCGACGCACCTTCAGAGGCAGCTGCTTGCGCGTCGGGTAGACGGCGCAGATGCTCAGTTCGGCTGCGCGGAAGCCCGGCATCAGCGCGACCAGCGTGCCGGCGCGAAGGTCGTCCTGCACGAGGAAGTCCGGCTGCAGGATCACGCCCTGGTGCGCCAGCGCCGCAGCGCGGCAGGTGTCGCCGTTGTTCGCCTGGATGCGCGCCCGCGTGCGGACGGCCACCTCGCCATCGGGGCCGGTGAAACGCCACAGATCTCCGGACGACCAATAGCTGTAAGAGACGACGTCGTGCCGCGCGAGCTCGTGCGGATGCGTGGGCGTGCCATGCGTGGCCAGGTAATGCGGCGACGCGCACAGCACCATGCGCGTGCTCGCCAGCGTGCGGCTGACGAGGTTGGAGTCGGACAGCCGTCCGATGCGCACCACCAGGTCGTAGCCTTCCTCGACCAGGTCGACGACCCGGTCCGACAGCACGATGTCCAGCGTGACCCGCGGGTTCTCCTGCGCGAAGCGCCCCCAGAGAGCGGCCAGGTGCAGTGCGCCGAAGGTCTGTGGCGCGCCGATGCGCAGGCGGCCCTGCGCCTGGCCGGCGCTGGAGCCGACCTCGGCTTCGGCGTCCTGCACGGCCTGGATCACCTCCTTGCACCGCTGGTAGTAGGTCTGGCCTTCATCGGTGAGGGACAGGCGGCGTGTCGTGCGCTGCAGCAGTCGCACGCCGAGATGCGCTTCCAGTTCGGTGACGTGGCGCGATACGGACGGCTTCGACAGCGCCATCGCATCGGCGGCGCCGACCAGGCTGCCGGCCTCCACCACCGCCGCAAAGGTCTTCATGGCTTGCAGGACATCCATAGTCTCGAATTTCAAAACAATATGTGCCGAGTATCTGGCTTTATCGACACGTGGATAACCAATACAGTGCGCGGTCCTGCTGTCACACCCGTCTTCCCCACGTCTCAAGGAGTCTCATGCGACTGCCCAGTCTTTTCCTCTCGCACGGCGCACCCACGTTCGCACTCGAACCCGGCCGGGCCGGCCCCTTGCTGAAAGCCGTCGGCGAGCGCATCCGCGCACTGCCTGGCGTGCGTGCCGTGCTCGTGGTGTCGCCGCATTGGCGCACGCGCGGCCTGCGCATCGGCGCGGCCGAGCGGCCGGAGACGATCCATGATTTCGGCGGTTTCCCCGCACCGCTTTACCGTCTGCAATACCCCGCCGCAGGCGCGCCCGATGTGGCGGAAGAGGTGGCCGCCCAGCTGGCGCAGGCCGGCCTCGCGGCGGGCTTGTCGAGCGGCCAGGGCCTGGACCATGGCGCGTGGGTTCCCCTGCTGCACATGCTGCCGGACGTGCCATTGCCGGTGCTGCAGCTGTCGCTGCCGATCGAGCTGCGTGCGGCCGATGCGCTCGCCCTGGGCCGCGCCCTGGCGCCCCTGCGCGACCGTGGCGTGCTGATCGTGGGCTCGGGCAGCCTCACGCACAACCTCTACGAGTTTCGCCAGTCCGAAACCGAGACACCGGAAGGCTACGTGCATGAATTCGTGCAGTGGGCGCGCCGTGCCGCCGTGGCCCATGACGATGCGGCGCTGGTCGACTTCCGCGGTGCGCCGCACAGCCACCGCGCCCATCCGTCCGACGACCACTACCTGCCGCTGCTGGTCGCGGCCGGCGCCAGCGGCGCGGGCGAACCGGTGGAGGTGATCGACGGCGGCGTGACCTACGGCGTGCTGTCGATGGAAGGCTATGTCTTCGGCGACCTGCAGTCCGCGCACGCCACCGAGCGGGCCACTGCCGCCGACACCCACGCCGCCTGAGCATCGTCCAGATACATCCCGATCAGGAAAACGCCATGTCCTTCGATTCCATCCTCGTTCAGCGCCCCGAGGGCGCCGCCACCCGACTCGTGCTGCTGATGCATGGCGTCGGCTCCGTGCCGCAATCCATGCTGGGCGTTGCGCGCTGGTTCGCCAGCCGCGACAGCGGCGCCTTCGTGGTGAGCGTCGCATCGCCAGAACCATCCGACATCTCGAACGGACTGCAATGGTTCTCGGTGCGCGGCGTGACCGAGGGAGGCCGCCAGCCCCGCGTGGACGCGGCCATGCCGCGCTTCATCGCCACGGTGCAGCACTGGCAACAGACGGCCGGCGTGGACGCGCAGCGCACCTGGATCGCCGGCTTCTCGCAGGGCGCGATCATGGCGCTCGAATCGACCCGGCTGCCCGCGGCGCCGGCGTCGCGCATCGTCGCCATCGCCGGTCGTTTCGCAACGCTGCCGGAGCGCCGGCCCGACGCGACCATCCATCTGCTGCATGGCACGGCCGACCCGGTGATGCCGGTGGCACTGGCGCAGGCCGCGCAGGCGAGGCTGTCGCAGCTGGGCGCCAGCGTCACGCTGGACATCGCACCGGGCGTCGGGCACGAGCCGAATCCCGTGCTGCTCGAGCTCCTGACCGTGCATCTGCCGCCGGGCTGAGCAGCTCTGATCGAGAGCTGGGTGATGGGTGATGCACCCCGCCGAATCCGACCTGATCAAGACCGGCCGGGGCGCGCTGTGTGCGCAGCTCCTGGGCCTGGGTTTTCAGCCCGCCACGCTTCGTGCGCGAGGGCCGGGGCCGGCGCGGCGGCCGGTCAGAAGCGCGCCTTGATGAAGGCGCTCGGCCCCTGCAGCTTGACGCGCAGGCGGGTGTCGATGTCGTCGTCCCGCTTCAGGTCGATGTCGCTGACGCCATAGGACAGGACCAGGCCGACGTTCTTGATGGGGAACCATTCGACCCCGAGCGCCGCGTTGTAGATGCTGCCGTGCAGCTTCCCACCGTTCTTCCAGACACCCGACGCATCCGCGAAAAGGCGCAGATCGGGGGTGATCGCATGGCGCACGCCGACCTCCAGCAGCGGCGCGATGGCGTCTTCGCTGGCGCTGGCCGCGTAGCTCGCCGACGCGCCGTTGACCGTTGCCGTCGCGCGCGCATCGAGATCGATGCGGTAGTAAGCCGCGCCAGCGCCCAGGCCGAGGACGGTGTTGCCCGAACCCAGCCACCATTTGTAGGCCAGCTTGCCGAACTCGAGCTGGGTCCGCAGGCTCGCGTCGGCGGAACCCGCGAACTGGTTCTGGCCCAGCGCGAAGCTGCCGTTGACGCTGTCCGAGTAGGTCCTGTCGTAGCGGTAGTAGTCGAACGAGAAGCCCTGGCTGTCGAACAGCAGCACGTCGATCGTCAGCCGCGGCATCGTGACGGCGTCGCGCTTGACGTTGCCTGAATCGAGCGTGCCGTAGGGCGTGTCGGCGCGCGCACCGAAGGTCGGCTCCGCATGGAAGCCACCCACCGAGATGCTCACGCGGTCGAGTGCGGGAGAAACCTGTGCGGCGGCCGGCGTGGCCGCGAAGCCGATGGCGACGAGCGAGGCGGCGAGCGCGGTGAGGCGGGTCACCGAGCGAGCGCGTGTTTCGGATCTACCGGATCTGTCGGCCTGGCCATGCGTCGTGGGCAGTGGCAGCAGTGCGGAAGGCGGCGGGTGCATGTTCTTCATCCTCTGTGTGGCTTGGGACGAGGAACATACATTCCAGAAGAATGTAGGGGCCGTCGGACAACCGCGCATCGTCCTGGGCGCGGCGATCCGCAACGGCCTGCAGGGAAGCTGCCGCTAGCTCGACTTCAGCCCCCGCAGGACGAGGGCCTCGGCCTCCAGGAAGGAATGCAGCACCAGGTCCACCTCGCCGCGGCAGGCCTCCTCCGGCGCCGCCGTGTCGTCGAGCGGCAGGCGCACGGTGGCCAGCACGGCCTGCGGCATCGACGCACGCAGCTGTGCCGCGGCGGAGCGCCACGCCTCCAGCGTCTCTGCGGTCGGATAGACCAGGAACAGCGTTCCGACCAGCGCCGACTTGTCCGACATCGACGGGTCCTGCGGCTGCTGGAGCGACACGCTGCGGGCGTCGACATCGTCCCGGCGGAGCGCCTGCACGAGAAGCTCGGTCAGCAGGTCGTCGCGCTCCGTGCCGAAGCCGGCGCACAGCACGACCGAACGCGAAGGCACGTCCAGCGAACCCTGCCACGGGCCGAGCCGCGATTCGCGGATCTGCCGGAGATGGGCGCCCACGTTCACCTCCGACAGCGAAACCGTGGAGCGCCGCCGCCGGGTGCGGCGGCCGAATTCGGCGCGTGCCAGGTTCTCGAGCAGGCGGAACATGATGGTCTTGATGCGCTCGCGCTGCCGATCGTCGATGCGTCCCGCGCGAAAGTCCGCCGCGGCGAGCGACAGGCCCGGCAGCAGCACGTGATCGCAGTACTTCGCGAAGCCGGCGCGGCGCAGGTAGGCGTGGGCGTCCTGGATGATCGCCGCCGGATTGCCCGACAGCGCGCGCTGGTAGAAGCGCTGTCCCGCATTGAGCCCTGGCGCCTCGGTCAGCAGGATGGCGAAAGGCTCCATGGCGCGCACGTGCCGGCCCACGACCACGATGCACAGCGTGAGCGGTGTCGACAGCAGCAGCCCGACCGGCCCCCACATGGCGCCCCAGAAAAGCGCCGAGACGATGACCGCGAGCGGCGCCAGTCCGGTGCTGTGGCCATAGACCTGCGGCTCGACGACGTGCGCCACCAGCAGCTCCAGCGCAGCGAAGAGGCCGAGGCTCCAGAGCAGCAGCGACCAGCCCGGATCGACGGCCGCCGCGAAGACCGCGATCAGCGCCGCCGCGGCAAGCACGCCCACGTAGGGAATGAAGCGAAGCAAGGCGCCGATGGAGCCCCACAGCGCTGCATGCGGCACGCCGATGAGCCACAGCCCCATCCCGACCACCACGCCGAAGGTGGCGTTGACGACGAACTGCGACAGGAAGAACCGGGACACGCCGTCCGCGGTCTCGCTCAGCGCCTGAACGGTCGGCCCCAGTTCGGCCACGCCGATCACCCGGATGAACCGGTCGCTGAGCGACTCGTGTTCGAGCAGGATGAAGATGAGCAGCACGAAGACGATGCCGGCCTCGCCCACCGGCCCCCAGACCGACGACAGCAGCCTCGACACGATGTCGCCGGCGGTCGGCGCGGACTGCCGTATCTGCACCGGCAGCGGCTCGTTCGGCAAGGTGGCGTTGGCGTTCGCCCGCGAACGGGGTGAGGAGGCGGCGGTGGCTGGAGCCGGCGCGTTCTGCGGCACGACGCCCTTGAGTTCGGCTTCGAGCCGTTCGAACGGGCGCACCGTGACCTCGCGGATCGACTCCACCTTGGACGTGATGGCCGCCTTGTACCGCGGGAAGTCCGCACCGACCGCGACCAGCTGCAGCGTCAGCACCGCGCTCATCCAGACGACGCAGACCGCCACGAGCACCACCGACACCAGCGTCGCCGGCGTGCGGCCCAGGCGGAGCCGGCCGAGCTTGCGCACCAGCGGCGCGATCACCAGGCTCAGCACACCGGCGATCGCGATCGGCCTGAGCACGTCCTGACCGAAATGCAGCAGCAGCAACAGGCAGGTCGCGGGCACGACCTTGCCGAGCGTCAAACGTTGGGAGGGAGAAGAAAGCGGCTTGTCCATGCGTGGCCTGAGGTCCGACCGCTCGCCATCGGGCGGTTTCCTCGTAGTGTGCCCGGAGCCGTCGGCCAGCGCGAACGCCGGCCGCCCCGTTGCACTCACATGCGGCCGACCGCCTCGATCAGACCGGCGAGTTCCGCATCCCGGTCATGTTCGACGGCGCTCAGGTAGCGCGGTTCGGGGTAGGCGGCGAGGTTCACCAACACGAGCCCGCGACGTCGATCGATGAACATGCGCTGCCCCGAATGTCCCATGGCCAGCACCGCGCCGTCGTCGCGAAGCCACCAGCCGAAGCCATAGCCCGTGATACCCAAGGCCTGGCGGTGGGTGGCGTTGAAGGTCGCCGGAATGTCGAATGCGCGCGCCGTCGCCAGGTCGACCCAGCCGGGCGGCAGCACCTGCGTGTCGCCGATCCTGCCGTCGTCGAGCACCAGCTGGGCGAAGCGGCCCATGTCGCGCAGCGTCATGCCGGCCCGGCTGCCGCCGATCTCCTGGCCGCCTTCGGACTCGAGTGTGTAGTAGGCATCGAACTCCATGCCGCATGGTTGCCAGATGCGGTCGGACATGTAGTCGGCGAGCGTGCCGCCCGTCGCGGCGCAGATCACCGCGCCCAGCAGGTAGGTGTCGCCGGTGTTGTAGTGCCATGCGGTACCGGGCGCGTGGGCCGATGGCCGTTCGCGCAGCATGGCGAGGACGCCGCCGGGCACCTTGTCCGCGAGCGACTTGCTGTAGCGGTTCACGTCGGAGTTCTTGTCGGTGTAGATCTCCGACCAGGCCACGCCGGACGACATCGTCATCAGGTGCCGCACGGTGGCCTGCGCGTAGCCCGAGCCGCCCAACTGCGGCATATAGCGCGTGAGCGGGTCGTCGATGCTGCCGATGGCGCCGTCCCGCAGGGCCGCGCCGACCAGCATCGAGGTCATCGACTTGACGGTCGACATGGTGCTCCAGCGGTCCTGCGGCTGAAGGCCGAGGCCGTAGCGTTCGAGCACGATCTGGCCGTGGCGGATCACCAGCAGTCCGGCCACGCTGTTGCGGTCCATGAAGGTCTCGACATCGCGTGCTTCGCCGTCGATCGACCAGCCCGGTTCGCAGGCCGGCCCGCGCGGCAGCGGGCGCGCGACCGGGCCGCGACGGATCGTGCGGGTGGCGAAGAGCCGGTCGACGATGCGGTAGCCATAGGCCTGCAGGCAGGGCGACCACAACAGGAAGTCTTCGCCGCGCGGGAGATGTTCTCGTGGCTCGGCCAGCGCGGTGGCCGGTGCGTCGGCGCGCAGCAGCGGCTCAGTCATTCTGGATGCCGAGACGACCGATGACCGGGCCCCAGACCGCGGCTTCGCGCTGCATGGTCTGCCGCACGGCGTCGGGCCCGAAAGCCGTCGGCGGGTCCATGTACAGCGCGTCCATCTGCGCCTTGATCGCGGGGTCGGCCCAGAATTTCCGCGTCTCGGCGTTGAGCAGGTCGATCACGTTGCGGGGCGTGCCCTTGGGCACCATGAGCCCGTACCAGCCGCCGGCCGGGAAGTCGGCAAGACCGGCTTCGTAGACCGTCGGCACCTGCGGCAGCGCCGCGGAGCGCTGTGCGCCGAAGACGACGATCGGCACCACCTTGCCGGCCTTGACCTGCGGCACCACGCTGGTGATGGCGTCGGCGGTCAGTTGGACCTCGCCGGCGACCAGGCCCATCATGGCCGGCGCCGCGCCCTTGTAGGGCACGTGGGTCATCTGGATGCCGTAGTGCTGCGCGAGGAACTCGACGTTGAGATGGGTGGAGTTGCCCTTGCCCGCCGAACCATAGTTGAGCTCGCCCGGCTTCGCCTTTGCCAGCTTCACCAGATCGTCGACCGAGCGGATGCCCGCCGCCGGATTGGCGATCAGCACCTGGCTGGTGCCGGCCAGCATCAGCACCGGGTCGAAGTCCTTCACCGGGTCATAGGAAAGCGTCTTGTACGAAAACGGGTTGAGCGACATGTTCGAGGTGCTTCCGAACAGCACCGTGTAGCCGTTGGCGGGCTGCTTGGCGACATAGCTCGCCGCCACGCTGCCGTTGGCGCCGGGCCGGTTGTCGACCACCACGGCCGTGCCGATCGACTTGCCGACCTGGCTACCCCAGGCGCGTGCCAATGCGTCGGCAGCCCCGCCTGCGGCCACCGGTACAACCACCGTGATCGGACGGGTCGGATAAGCCTGTTGCGCCCCGGCGGATGCGGCTGTGATGCCGGCGGCCAGGACAAGTGTGGACAGCGCAGGGCGGTGGGTCGTGAGGCTTGATAGGTGCATGGCGTACGGAAGAGACAAGAAGCGGGAGCGAAGGCCGGCTCGACGGTGCGTGGATGGAATGTACGAACGACCTCGCCGAGCGTCCAATGCATTGTTTTTTAAATTCCCATTACTCAGAATCATGCAAATGGCCTCCTCGGGCTTGACGCAAGCGGCATTGAAGACCTCATGAACCTCCAGCAACTCGACCATCTTCTTGCGCTGATAGAGACCGGCTCCTTCAGCCGCGCCGCCGAACAGGTACATCTCACCCAGCCGGCACTGAGCCGCAGCATCCAGTCTCTGGAAGAAGAGCTGGGTGCGCCGCTGATCGACCGGCTCGGCAAGCGCAAGGAGCTCACGCCGGTCGGCCGGCTGGTCGCATTGCGCGCACGCCGCATCCGGCTGGAGGTCTCCGAACTCAAGCGCAGCGTGCAGCTGCTGGCCGAGCTGGAAACCGGTTCGGTTCGCCTCGGGCTCGGTCCCGCGCCGGCGGCCATGCTGTCGGTGCCCCTGCTGCGGCACATGGTCGAGCGCTATCCGCGCATCCGCCTGCAACTGTTCGGCGGGCCACCCGAGCAGCAATTGCAGGCGCTGCGTGCGCGCTCGGCGGACGCCTTGGTGATGCACCGGCGCACTATTGCGCCGCACGACGATCTCGAGATCGAGTTCTTTCCGCAGATGCGGCTGGGCTTCGTCTGCCGGCGGGACCATCCGCTGCTGGCATTGAAGAAGATCGGCTTGTCGCAGCTGAAGGGCTTTCCGCTGGCGGCCAGCGGGCTGGGGCTGAGTGGTGAGATCGTGCAGGAGCTCGACGAGCACTTCGGTCGGCCCGCGCACCTCGCCGATGCGCTCCAGTTCCAGTCCGAAGAGCCGGCGTGCCTGATCGAGACCGTACGCAACAGCGATGCGATCTTCTTCGGGGTGCTCGAGGTCGCACGCACGCAGCTGGACGAGGGCTCGGTGGTCGAGCTGCCGCTCGTGCCCGCATTGAAGATCCGTTCGCAGTTTGCCTTCGTGACGCTCGAAGGCGCGAGCGAGTCCGCGGCCTTGAAGGTGGTGCGTGGCTTCTGTGCGGGTGCCATGCACGATCGATGATCGGCCTGTCCGTTGGTTGCAACTTGTGGCCGTATGCCTGGCGATTTTCGGGATCCGCAAAGATAGAATAATTCGAGATCAGACCCGTGTCGATTGCAGCCGACCACTGATCCGATTCCGGTTGGGCTGCTGGTGCGAGCGGACCTGGCCGTGTCCGTCCGCTGGGAGAATTCGATGATGCGCACTGTCAACCGGCGGGGTTTTCTCGCGCGGTGTTCCGGCCTCGTAGCGGGCTCTCTGGCGGTGCCTGCGCTTGCCGCTGCGCCGATCCTCACCGTGCGAGGTGCCATCGAAGGCGCCGATGCAGGCGGCAACCGGCGCTTCGATCTGGCGGCGTTGCAGGCCATGCCGCAGACCTCGTTCAAGACGGCGACGCCGTGGCAGAAACTGCCAGCCACCTACAGCGGCGTGGCGCTCGGCACATTCCTTTCATTGTTGAAAGCCAAGGGCACGAAGGTGCGGCTCCTCGCGCTCAACGACTACGCGGTGGTTGCCGACATCAAGGAGCTGGTCGGCAACGGCGCGCTCCTGGCGATCGCAAGGGACGGGGTCGCACTGCCGATCTCCGACAAGGGTCCGATCTTCGTCGTGTTCCCTTTCGACAGCGACGCAAAGCTGCGCACCGACAGCGTCTATCTTCATTCGGTCTGGCAACTGTGTCAGATCGACGTGCTGTAGTCCGGCCGCATCCTCGGCCCATGCGACGCTTCCGCAACGTACTCATCCTGACGGCGGTCGCACTGGTCGTTCTGGTCATCGCGGTGACGGTCACATTGGCCAATTACCTGATGTGGACTTCGCAATCGACGCGCTTCAACACCACGCTCGAGATCGGGCAGCTGTCCGCGGAGCTGTTCCGCTTCGAAGTCGCCGTCTCCGACCGCTTTCTCCGGGACTCCAGCACCAGCCAGGCCGAAGTCGACCTGCGGTACCAGATACTGCTCAATCGCCTGGCGGTCATCGACAACAGCGACACGTTCAGCGCCTTCGGGCATGTATCCGGCGGCACGGAGGAGTACGCGGCGATCAGTGCGGCGGTCGGGCGTGTGGGTACCGAGCTCGCGAACATGGACAACCCGGCCATCGCGCGGCAGGTCATGAACGAACTGCTGCCGCTCAATGGCCGCATGCTTCGCCTGGCGTCGAGCACGCAAAGCGTGCTGACCGACCGCATCGCGCAGAACCAGGGCAACCTGGGACGCGTCGTCGCGGTGGTGTCCGCCATGGTCGTGATGCTTCTTCTCGTCGGGCTGGCTCTCGTCGGCTTCGTGCTTCGCCTGAATCGGCGGTCGGACCACGACGCGCGCCACGACGCGTTGACGGGTGTGCTGAACCGGAACGGCTTCAACGCGGCCTTGGCGAGCCGCCCGGTGGCCGGTGCATGTGCCATCGTCCTGTTGGACGTCGATCATTTCAAGGACATCAACGACCGGCTGGGCCACGATGCCGGCGATCGCTTCCTGATCCAGTTTGCGGCCCGGACGTCGGCGGCCGTGCAGGGCTCGCAACTCTTCGCCCGGCTGGGCGGTGACGAGTTCGCGATCGTCTTCTTCGGCAAGGAGGTCGAGCGCCGCGCGGAGGCCTGCTGCGAGGAAATCGCCGAGGCGCTGGCGGTGCCGTTCGAGGTCGGCGACTTTCGGCTGAATGCGAGCGCCAGCATGGGCATCGCGGTGAAGACCTGCGGAGATTCGGAGGACCCCGCCATGTTGCTGAAGGGCGCCGACATCGCGCTCTATGCGGCCAAGGGCGCCGGACGCGCCTGCCACCGCACCTTCGACCCGGTCATGCGCGACCTTGCCCTGCGCGAGCAGAGCCTGCGTCGAGGGCTGATCGGCGCCCTGCCGCGCGCGGAGTTCACCTTGCGCTTCCAGCCGATCGTCGAGATCAGCGACGGCAAGACCGTCGGCTTCGAGGCGCTGCTTCGGTGGATGCACGCCGACATGGGACAGGTGTCGCCGGCCGAGTTCATCCCCGTGGCGGAAAGCAGCGGGCAGATCGTCGCGATGGGGCGCTGGGTGATCGAGGAAGCCCTGCGCGCGGCAGCGGATTGGCCCGACGACATCTTCATCTCGATCAACCTGTCCGCGCGGCAGTTCACCGACGCGACGCTGGGCGAGTTCGTCGAACGGTCGATCACGCGCTTCGGCGTCGCGTCGCAGCGCATCGTGTTCGAGATCACCGAGAGCGTGCTGGTGCACAACGAGGCCGCCTTCATCATCGCCGGCCTGCGTCGGCTCGGCGTGCAGATCGCGCTGGACGATTTTGGAACGGGCTTCGCGTCGCTGAGCTACCTGCGCCGGTTCGAGTTCGACAAGATCAAGATCGACCAGTCCTTCATTCGCGCGGAGCATGACGATCCGCGCAACGCGGTGATCGTGCGCGCCATCTGCGAGTTGGCGGACGACCTCGACCTGGAGGTCATCGCCGAAGGCGTCGAGACGCCGGCGCAGCGCGCGTTCTCGCAAGCGGTGGGTTGCCGCTATGCGCAGGGCTTCCTGTTCAGCCGGCCGCTGCAGGCGGTCGACTGCGCCGACCGCTGGTCGACGACGGCCGCTGCCGGGCCGCAGGTTCAGCCGCCGCCGCTCAGATCTCCTTGATCAGCGTCTCGGCGATCCGCACGCTCAGGGCAGCGCCCGTGAGGGTCGGGTTCATGCACGACGCCGAGGGCATGACGCCGGTGCCCGCGATGAACAGGTTCGGATGGTCGTGCGTGCGGCAGTCGCGGTCGACCACCGAGTTCTTCGGATCGTCGCCCATGATGGTCGTGCCCATGATGTGCTGGCGGTCCTGGTGCTTGGTGTCGACGTTCAGGACGTCGGCATTCATCAACTGCGCCATGCGCGCCAGGTCCTTCAGCGCGAAGTCCCGGCCGGCGTTCCAGTAGTCGTTCACGCTGTAGTAGATCTCGGGCACGGGCAGGCCGATGCCGTCCTTCTTCGTCTTGCTGGGGACGATGCGGTTCTGCGGTTGCGCTTCGGTCTCGAAGTCGACGGCCACGTTGAGCGAGCGTGCCGACTGGCGGCGGATCTCCGCGTCGAGCTTGCTGCCCAGCACGCCCTTGGCGAGCAGCGACGAGGCGATCTGCGAGCTCGGCACGGTGTTGCGGAACTTGGTCTTGTAGCTCGGGATGTCCTTGCGGAACTCGCCGTCGCGGTAGTTCAGGTACACCAGCAGCTCGGTCGGACCCTGGCCCGGCCAGACGTCCTCGTTCATCATGATGTTCATGCTGATGCCGGTATGGCCCATCAGGTTGCGGCCGACCTGGTCCGACGAGTTGGCGATGCCGTTCGGGTACTTCTCCGAGGTCGACATCAGCAGCAGCTTCGGCCCTTCGATCGCATACGCGGCGAGCACGAAGTGGCGCGCCGTCAGTCGGTGCGAGCTGCCGTCGGGCTTCTTGTAGAGCACCGCCGTGATCTTGCCGTCGTCGCCGGCCTCGATCTTGTAGACCACCGCGTTGTCCAGCAGCTTGGCACCGGCGCGTTCGGCTTCGTCGATGTGCATCGAGCCGTCGTACTTGGCGCCGATCGGGCAGACCGGGTTGCAGTTGTTGTTGCCGGCGCAGACCGGGCGGTTGCCGTAGGGGCGCGTTGCGCGGCCATGCGGCTCGATCACCGGGTTGTAGCCGCCGGGCGCGAGCATCTCGGCCGCACGCGTCATGAAGTACGGCTCGTTCAGGCCCTTCATCGGAAAGGGCCTGGAGCGCGGGGGCCAGGCGGGGCCGCCATGGCCGCTCTCGTCCTGGCCGTCGACGCCCGACACGCCCAGCTCGGCCTCGGCCTCGCAGTAATAGGGTTCGAGTTCGTCGTAGCTGATCGGCCAGTCGCGGCCGCGGCCGTAGAGCGTCTTCAGCTTGAAGTCGTTCGGAATCATCCGCCACAGCGCCGAGCCGAAGTGCCAGGTGGTGCCACCGACCACCCGCAGGTACTTGGTCGGGTACGACACCGGGCCGACCTGCTGCAGGTAGTTGCCGTAGGTCGACGGAATGTGCGGCGGGTTGGGGAAGGGCGACCCGGAGCCCTGGGCCTTCATGTTCGCCAGCGACAGCTTGACCGGCGAATTGCGGTAGGTCTCGACGATGTCGGCGCGCTTCACCCGCGGGCCGGCTTCCAGGATGATCACCGACTTGCCCGCCTTCGCGAGTCGGTTGGCGATCACGCCGCCCATCACGCCCGACCCGATCACGATCAGGTCCGCATCAAACTCTTTGCCGCTCATCGTTGCATCTCTTTATTCGGCGTCGTCGACAGGTTGGCCGGCTTCTCGCCCCACGAGTTGGGGCCGCCGCCGTAGCTGGGAATGACCAGGACATCGGCCGTCGGCCGGTACATCAGCGCGTCGGCGTAGCTGACCAGCTCGACGTCGGTGTCGTTGTTGACGATGCCGAGGTACCAGGCCGAGACGATCTGCGTGATGGTCTTGCGCAGGGGGTCGCTCAGGTCCGGACGGGCCAGCAGTTCGTCGATGTGGGATGCCTTGGCATCGTTCACGTAGCGCTGCAGCTCGGCCGCGGCAGCGGCGAACTTCGGATCGAGGCGCGCCAGCGACGCCTGGTAGCGCGTGGCGAGCCCGGCCGCGAGCGGCTGGCCGCCGGTGAGGAACTCCGACAGCCGGAGGAACTCGGTCGACGCGGCGTCCGCCGCAAAGGCGTTGGTGGTGCCGAGGACCGTGGTGCCGCCGATGGCGAGCACCGCGCCCGCCGCCACGGCGGTGCCGAGGAGCGCGCGGCGCGAGATCGGGAACGCGACGGGAAAGACGTTGGCGGTGCGGTCCGCGGTCGTGGGGTTCGACATGGTCGGTGCTCCTAGTGGGCGCGGCGACGGCTGCGCGAACGCAGGGCCACGATGAGGATGAGTGCCACGATCAGCACGACGATGCCCGGCACGATCAGCGGACGCATCTGCACGATGAGGGGCGGCTTGCCGCCGGCGCGCAGTGCCTGCACGTCACCGAGGCTGACCTTCACCGCCGGGTTGCCGTAGTGGCCGAGCACGTAGTTGCTCACGTCGGTGATTTCCTGGTCGCTCAGGCGATCGGTGAAAGAAGCCTTGTCGCCGAAGGCGGGCATGAAATGCGGCTGGCCGTCCACCGTGCGGTCGACGCCATGCAGGATGGTCGCGATCAGGTTGTCGGGCCGGTCGGCGCCGGTCGCCGTGTTGTGGAACAGCGAGGGGTAGTTTCCGTTCGGGGTGCCGGCGCCGCCTTCCTGGTGGCAATGGGCGCAGCTGCCGCTGTACACGCGCCAGCCCGGGTCGACGCCGGTCGTGAGGCCGCGCTGATCGACCTCGGTGTTCGACGCCGCACCGTAGGCGAAGCGCGGCTTGGCTTCGGCGCTTGCCACGGCCGGCACCTGCTTCAGGTAGACCGCGACGGCCTTCAGATCGGCCTCGGGCAGATGCTGCAGGCTGTGCTCGATCGCCTCGGCCATCGGGCCGGCGGCCTGGGCCTTGCCGTGCACCCGGCCGGTCTTGAGGTACTGCACCAGCTCGGCTTCGCTCCATGCGCCGATGCCGCTGGTGGCGTCGGAGGTGATGTTCGGCGCATACCAGGGGCCGATCGATCCGCCCGAGAGGAAGGCCTTGCCGTCCTGCTCGGCCATCATCGCGTTGCGCGGCGTGTGGCAGGTGCTGCAGTGGGCGAGCGCGCCCGCGAGATAGGCACCCCGGTTCCACTCGGCCGACTGCGAGGCATCGGCCACGAAGCGCTGGTCCTTCAGGAACAGCGCATTCCACACCGCCATCGAGAAGCGCAGGTTGAACGGGAAGGGCAGCGCGGTCTCAGGTGCGCGCTTGTCGACCGGCGCGACGCCATGCATGAAGTACGCATAGAGCGAGGCGGTGTCGTCGTCGCTGAGCTGCGTGTACGACGTGTACGGCATCGCGGGATACAGGTGCGCGCCGTCCTTGCGGATGCCCTGGCGAAGCGAGCGGCGGAAATCGTCCAGCGTGTAGTCGCCGATGCCGTCGGACTTCGACGGCGTGATGTTCGACGCATAGATCGCGCCCAGCGGCGAGTCGATCGGATAGCCGCCGGCGAAAGAGGCGCCGCCCTTCGGTGCCGTGTGGCATGCCGCGCAGTCGGCCGCAACCGCCAGCAGCCGGCCCTTCTCGATCTGCCCGGCATCCGGCCGTGCGTCCTGTGCGTGCGCCGCTCCCATGAAAGCGGCCAAACCCAGCCCCAGCGCCCCCCAAAAAACCGAGGCGCAAAACCCTGAACTGCGTAGCCGCATCGTGCCGGACCCTTGTGTTGTTCTGCATGCCTGCACCCTCGGCGAATCCTGGGGCAGGCGATCTTCGTGAGGCGCGATTGTGGTTTCGATCCACCCGACGAGCAGGCCGAGATGTGGTTTGTCCGTGCGTTCTAGTCACGTTTACCCTGATTGCGCACACGGATGGATTTGTTGTGGCATGTTGTCTGTCGTCTGATAACCCCATGGGAAATTCGCCAGAGGTCTGACAACCGAGGAAGGAATGCGGCTTTTGTCCTTTCGCACGGGTTGCGGCGCTGGCTGACATGGCTTGTCTCGGGACGGTGGCTCAATCGCAAAATCGAAGCTCAGCAACCTACGATGTCGAAAACGCAGCACTCGGAACGCGCAATCAAGCTCAAGCCCCGGCAGATGAAGCGGCAACGCCAGCAGCAATCGCTCGTACAACAGCATCGCCCCGTGCACTATCCCGAGCCTGAAGTCCCGATCTGGAAGCCGCTCGGTTGAGCCAGGAACCTGATCCGCGTCGCCTCGCCGAGGTCGCGCTGATCGATGCAGACGCCGTGATCGCGCGCCTGCTGCCGCTGTCCGACGCCACCGGCATGGCGTCGATCCCCTTGCAGGAACACCTGGCGTCGGCCTGGTTCAGCCGGATCGACGCATTGCGATCGCTTGGCCGAACCATCGAGATACCCGCCGTCGCAGAGGCCTTGTGCGCGCATTTCGACCCGGATTCGACGCCCATCGCCACGCGCCTTTCGGGGGCGACCTCGGCCACCGCGCCGGCCGCCTGGCCCTGGATCGCGCGTGCGTTGTGCGAGAAGGCCGCGGCGTTGGCCGAGATGGGCCAGGTCGAAGCCGCGCTGGCCTTGCTCGAGACCGTGCAGCAGCGCTTCGACAGTGCGACGGCGCCAGCGCTGCGCGAGTGGGTCGCTGTCGCCGGCCTGGAAGAGGCGACATGGCGCTCGGGCGTTGGCGCCACCTTCGCCCGCGTCGACATGGTGCGGCATTGCCAGCGCCTGATCGATCGCTTCGGCCGCGACGACTGGCCGGCAACGCGCGTCGTGGTGGCGCGTACGCGCAACCGGCAGGCCCATCTGCTCGCGCAGCTCGACTACCACGACGACGCCCTGGCCCGCTTCACGTCGCTGCATGACGACCTCCTCGGTGCGGACGCGCCGGCGCTGCAGGAGCAGGGGGCCGACGCGCTCCATGCGAAGGCGAGGCTGCTCCAGCGCCTGGGCCGCCACGACGAGGCCCGCGATGCGCTTCAAGCGCTGACCCAGGCCTGTGCCGACGCCGTGCACCCGGGCCTTCGCCAGACGCTCGCCTTGGCGCAGGCCGACCGGTTGCTCGATCGGCAGCGCGACCGCTTGCTGAAAGAGGGCGGCATCGAGGCCGACACCGCAGTCATCGACGCCTGCGACGCGCTGCTGGCCAGCCACGAGAACAGCACCGACACCATCGTCGTGCGCTGCGTCAACCAGGCCCTGCGAGTGAAGGCTGGCGTGCTGCGTGCGCGCGGTGAAGCGCCCGCCGACATGGCCATGGCCGACGAGTTGACCGAACGGCAATGGGCGCGGTATGCCGGGCATCCCGATGAACGCGTCCAGCGGGAGGTCGTGCTTGCCATGCTCGACCGCCTGGCATCGGTCGAAGACACCGAAGAGGAGTTGACCGGCTACCGGCGGTTGCTCGCGCGCTTCGGACAATCAGCGGGCGCGCCGCTGCAGGCGCTCGTTGCGCGCATGCGGCTGCGCGAGGCCTGGGCCTTGCGCAGGCTGGGTCGTGCCGATGCCGCGCTGGCTGCGCTCGACGATCTGCTCGACGCCCACGCCGCCGCGGACGATGCAGACGACGACGAGGGATGGCGCGAAACCATCGCACAGGCCATGGACCTGCGGGCCGACCTGTGGAACGACCAGGCGCCGGATCCTCATCCGCGCCAGAACGGCCGGGACGAGGCCGGTGCCGTGATCGATGTCGCCGTGACCGATGCCGAATCCCGGTATGCCGAGGCGGTCGACGCGCTGCGCGTCCGCTTCGCGGCGGACCCGTCGTCCGAGATCCGGACCATCGTGGCGAATGCGTGCTATGTGCTCGCGATGAACTGGCGCGAGCGACTGCACTTTGCGCAGGCCGTCGATGCCTACGCCGCTTACCTGCGGGCGTTCGCGGCCGACACGAGTCCGGCGATCGAGGCCCTCACGGCCAAGGCCTGGCTCAATCAGGGCTATGTGCTGATGATGCTGATGGACCGCGAAGCCGACGCGCTGGTGGCTTACGACGCGCTCATCGCGCGCTTTGCACAGGCCACCAGCGCCGACATGCGCGACACCCTGGCCAAGGCCGCGGCCAGTCGCCTGACCTGCCTGAACCGGCTCCAGCGCCAGGGCGTGGCGGTCGACTATGGCGCGCAGTACGAAGACCTGTCGCTGGCGCAGCGCGACGCGATCGGTGCTGCCATCGAGCGCGGCCGCGTGCTGGCGGTCGAGGGCAGGCACCGCGATGCGATCGCCTGCTACGACGAAGTGTTGAATGCGCATGTCGAATCGCTGCATCCCGAGCTGCGCCGCCAGTGCCTCGATGCCATGGTGCGCAAGGGCTACAGCCTGGGCCGCCTGGCGCAGCGCGAGGCCGCACTGGCCGTGAACGACGAGATCATCGCGCGCTACGGCGACGACCTGTCGACCAGCGTGGAGAAGGACGTGGCGCTCGCCATGTCCAACCGGGCCGTGCAGCTCGACAAGCTCGATCGCCATGACGAAGAAGTGCAGACCTACGATCGGATCATCGCGCGCTGGCAGGCATCGGACGTCGCCTACCTGCGCCAGCGGGTCGCAAGTGCGCGCTACTGCAAGGCCATCACCATCGCCGACAGCGACCTCGACGGTGCGCTCGCCCTGTACGAGGAAGTCATGCGCACCGGCATGCATGCGCCCGAGGTCGCCATCCGTCTCGAAGCGGCGAAGTCCGCCGTGAACCGCTGTTACCGGCTGCGCAATGCGGGCCGCCCTGCCGAAGCCGTGGCGTGCGGCGAGGCCTTCCTGCAAGTCTGCGGCGCAGAGACCGATGTCGACATGGCGGCGCAGGTGGTCAAGGTCCGCATCGGCCTGGCGCGCGCGTATGGCCAGTCGGGCCAGGCAGCGCGGCAGATCGAGACCATCGAGGCGCTGCTCGCCCTGCCCGCGACCGCATTGACCGAAGCGCAACGCAGCGAACTGTCGGTTGAATACCGCAAGGCCAGGCCGGCATCCTCGGCGCTCGGAAAGGCCGTGCACGCATTGGGCAACTGGTTCGATCGGCGAAAGTAACCCGGGAGGTCGTCAGCCGTGTCCCTGCGCTATTTCCAGAGTGCGCATCGGCTTTCGGCCCGGGTCGTGAAGACGTCGTTGCCATTCAATGTCTTCACCAGCTTCGTGTAATCCCAGGGCTCCCGGGACTCGGCCGGCGACTTGACCTGCATCAGGTACATGTCGTGGACCATCCGGCCATCGGGGCGGATGACGCCCTTGGCATAGAAGTCGTTGATCGGCGTCTTCTTGAGATACGCCATCACGGTGTCCGCATCGGTGGTGTTCACGGCATTCACCGCCTTGAGATAGTTCATCGTTGCCGAATAGTCCCCGGCTTGCAGGTCGGTCGGCATGCGCTTGGTCTTCTCGAAGAACTTACGGCCGAACGCGCGGCTCTGCTCATTGAGATTCCAGTCCCAGCTGGTGGTGAACAGCAATCCTTCCGTGTTCTTGAGTCCCATGCTGTGGAAGTCGCTGATGAAGACCAGCAGTGCGGCAATCTTCATGTTCTTCGAAATGCCGAATTCCTTCGCCGCCTTGATGGCATTGATGGCGTCGCCGCCGGCAGTGGCCAGCCCCAGGATCTGTGCCTTCGAGTTCTGGGCCTGCAGCAGGAAGGACGAGAAGTCCGATGCGTTGAGCGGATGCCGTACCGCGCCGAGCACGGTACCGCCCTTGGCCTTGACCACGGCAGCGGTATCGGCTTCCAGGGCCTGGCCGAACACATAGTCGGCCGTCAGGAAGTACCAGGTCTTTCCGCCGCCCTCCACGACGGCGCCGCCCGTGCCCCGGGCCAGCGCCACGGTGTCGTAGGCGTAATGCACCGTGTAGGGGCTGCACTGCTCGTTGGTGAGCGCCGGACTGCCGGCACCGATGCTGATGAAGACGCGCTTCTTGTCCTGCGCCACCTTGGCCATGGCCAGCGCCGCGCCGGAGTTGGAGCCGCCCAGCAGCATGGTCACGCCCTGCGTGTCGATCCACTCCCGCGACTTGGACGCGGCGATGTCCGCCTTGTTCTGGTGGTCGACGCTCAGCAGCTCGATCGGCTGCCCGAGCACCTTGCCGCCGAAGTCGTCGATCGCCATCTGGACCGCAATGGCGCCATTCTTTCCGTCGATGTCGGCGAAGAGGCTCGACATGTCGGTGACGAAGCCGACCTTCACCTTGTCCGGCGTGGCGGGCTGGGCGAGCGTCTGCGGCACCAGGCCGGCGGCGGCGAGCAGGAGGACGAGTGACTTCAAGACAGTGGGCATGACGAGGTCCTGGTGAGATGCGGAGGAGATACCGAAGCGATGCGGGTGAAGGGTGGCCGGCAGGCCATGGAGCGCATGGAGGGCGTGAAGGACGGCGGCGATCAGCGCTTGAGCAGCTCGTCGCTGATGATCACCTTGCGGACTTCCGTGGTTCCGGCGCCGATCTCCAGCAGCTTGATGGCGCGGTACAGCCGGTTGACCTCCGACTCCCAGATATAGCCGCTGCCGCCATGGATCTGCACGGCCTCGTTCAGCACCTTGTTCATGGTCTCGGCCGCGTACATCACCGAGGCGGCCGTGATCATGTGGATGTCGCCACGCCCACCGCCGCCGATCTCGAGGTCGTTCGCGGCGCGCAGCGCCTGGTAGGTGAAGGCGCGCATCGACTCGATCCAGACATACATGTCGGCCAGCTTGGCGCGGATCATCTGGAAGTTGGCGATGGGCTGGCCGAACTGCTGGCGGGTGCGCGCGTAGTCGACGGCCAGTTGAAGGGCGCGCTCCGAAATGCCGAGGCAGATCGGCGCGATCATGGCGCGCTCCAGGTCGAGCCCGCTCATGACGACCTGAACGCCGCGGTCTTCGCCGCCGACCAGGTTGGCGGCCGGCACGCGGCAGTCGTCGAACACGAGTTCGGCCGTCTGGCTGCCGCGGAAGCCCATCTTGGTGAGCTTCTGCGCCACCTTGAAGCCGGGCATGTCCTTCTCGACGATGAAGGCCGAGATGCCCTTGGCGCCCTTGGCCTTGTCGGTCTTGGCATAGACCAGCATCACGTCGGCGACCGCGCCATTGGTGATGTAGATCTTCGTCCCGTTGAGCAGGTAGGCGTCGCCGTCGCGCGTTGCGGTGGTGCGCATCGAACCGAGCGCGTCCGACCCCGCGCCCGGCTCGGTGAGGCCGAGTGCGCCGACCGTCTTGCCGCTGCACAGTCCCGGCAGATAGCGGCGGCGCTGCGCTTCGTCCGCATTGCGATAGATGTTGTAGAGGCAGAGGTTCTCGTGCGCCACCCAGCTCAGCGCCAGCGCGTGGTTCCAGCGCGAGAAGGCCTGGACCACGAGCCCGCTCGCGAAGAGATCGAGGCCGACGCCGCCATAGGTCTCGGGCACCGGGATGCCGAAGTACCCGGTGGCGCCGATCTGCGCAAAGGCCTCGGGTGGCCACCACTCCTCGTTGTCCATGCGCGCCGAGAGCGGATAGAGCTCTCGGCGGCCGAAGTCGTCGGCCTGTTCGAGGATCTGCTGCTCGTCGTCGGACAGCCCCGAGAAGCGTTGCGCGGCCGAGCGGGTTGGATTGCTGTTGCTCATGGGTCTTCAGGCAGGAGTTGGAAAGGTGGTGGCGCTCAATCGACGCGCTGGTCGTGCGACAGCGGAAAGCGGGCGAGCTCGTGCCGCTGCAGCTTTCCGGTGGTGCTGCGCGGCAGTTCGTCCGAGCGGACGAACTGCAGGTAGCGCGGGCGCTTGTAGCCGCTCAGGTGTTCACGGCACCAGGCGACGATCTGGTGCCGGTCGGCGTCGTGGCCCGGCCGCAGCACCAGCATGGCCTTGATGGCCTCGCCCCAGCGCGCGTCGGGCACGCCGAAGACGCAGACCTCCTGCACGGCAGGGTGGCGCGCGATCACGGCCTCGACTTCGGCGGGATAGACGTTCTCGCCGCCGGTCTTGATCAGGTAGCGCTTTCGATCGACGAAGGTCAATGTGCCGTCCGCTTCACGCCGCAGCAGGTCGCCGGTATGCAGCCAGCCACCGGCGAAGACCTCGGCGTTGGCAACGTCGTCATCCAGGTAGCCGGACATCACGCTGGGTCCGCGCACCACGCATTCGCCGGGCTCTCCGACCGGCAGGTCGCGCATCGCGTCGTCGACGATGCGGATCTCCAGCAGCGGCGACGGCAGCTTGCGCAGCGGCGGCAATTCGCCCGGACCGGAACGCCGATGCGCCAGCAGGTAGCTCACCTCGCTCTGGCCGAACGCGTCGTAGAAGTCGATGTTGCAGGCGCGCGTGAGGTCCGCGATGACCGTGGGCATCATGTTGGCGTAGCCGATCGCGAAGCGCAGGCTCGACAGGTCGTGCGCGCCCCGCTGCGGATGGTTCAGGAAGTCGGTGATCACGCCGGGCAGCAGCAGCGTCCAGCTCAGGCGGTCCCGCTCGATGAGCTGGAACATCTGCAGCACGTCGGCGCGCGCGAAGGCCGCGAAGGTGCCGCCGGTGCAGAAGGTGGCGTACAGGGATTCGTCGCCGCCGCAATGGAACAGCGGCAGCCAGCCGACGAAGCCGTCGTTCTCGGTCAGGCCGAACCACTGCGCGAGCCGCAGGCCGCGGATGGCGGCCGCGCGCTGGCTGATGAGCGCGCCCTTGGGTGCGCCGGTCGTTCCGCTGGTGAAGAGGATGTTGTGGATGTCGTCGCCATGCGCGACGCGCGGCGGCTCGTCGGCGCTGGCCTGCCGCAGCAGCGTCTCGTAGGGCGTGAACCCGTCGATGGCGTCATCCCCGAATGCGATCCAGTCACGGATACCGACCGCATCGGCGCGCAGTCCGTCTGCGACCGGTGCGAGCGGCGCCGACACGAACAGCGCAACGGGCCTGCACTTGCGCAGGCATGCCGCCAGCTCGTTCGGATGCAGGCGGATGTTCAGCGTCGCCACGGTGATGCCCAGCGCGGCAAGGGCGGCATAGCACTCGACGTATTCGGGCCGCGTCTCGGACAGCACGGCGATGGTGTCGCCCCGGGCGAAGCCGAGGTCGCGCAGCGCATTGGCCAGCGACCAGGCGCGGCGTCCGACTTCGGCATAGCTGCGCCGGCCGTCCAGCCACGTCACGGCGATGCGATCGGCATGGACCTGGAAGGCGCGGCGGAAGAGCGCATCGACGGTGATGTCGGCCGCCTGCGCCGCTGCGTCGCGCCAGTCGGCCGTGTTCATGGCGTGGCCTCGTGCGGCGTGCGTTCGCGCCTCGCCGCACGCGACATGAAGTCATCGACGCGCCGGACGAAGTCTTCCGTGGCGGCGCAACGCAGGAACGCCGCCTTCTCGCGTGCCAGCTGGGTCTCGAGCGCCTCATGCGACTGCGCGGCCACCAGCTGCTTGAGTTCCTCGACCGATTGCCGGGGCAGCGCCGCGAGATCGCACGCCCGGCGACGGGCCTCGGCGTCGGCGCTCTCGCCGTCGACCACGCCATTGATCAACCCAAGCGCCATCGCGTCCTCGGCCGAGAGCGGGCCGGGTGCGGTGAGCATGTCGAACGCGCGCGCCGCACCGAGTTGCCGGCCGAGCCGGAAGCTGAGGCCGCCGTCCGCCGGTGCGCCGAGCCGCGGGTAGGCCACGACGAAACGCGTGCCGCGTGTGGCCACCACCATGTCGCAGGCCAGCGCCAGGGAGAAGCCGCCGCCCGCAACCGCGCCGTGCACGCTGGCCACCACCGGCAGCCGCAACCGGTGGAGTGCCATCACGTCGGCATGGAACGCGTCGATCATGCGTTCGATGAAGGCCGGCATGTCGGCTCGGTGGGCGTGCATGGCGGCGATGTCGCCGCCGCCGCAGAACGAGCGGCCCGCACCGCGCAGGACGACGGCACGCGCGCCGGGAACATCCGCCGACTCGACGATGCTGCGGTGCAGCGCGAGTGCCATCGGATGGTCCAGCGAATTGAGTGCGGCGGGCCGATTCAGCGTGATCGTGACGATCTCGCCGTCGACCTCCAGCAGTACCGGGGATGCGTCGTTCATAGGTCTCCAAATCGTCCGCTGCGATGCGTATCTGTTGGCGTTGACCCTAACTCAATAAACGATCGACGCCGGAGCGCAATCAGACTCCGCTTTGCTGCGTTTGAGAAGGTGCCGATCGCTAGGTTTAACCCTTATCTCTATTTTTTGAGTCAGGGTCATAAAGTCATTGACATGGCATTCGGTGCGTCGCAAGATCCGCCGCACAACAGACGCCATACCTGGCGCGGAGACAAGCAGTGAACCTTCCTTCATCCATGGCTGTCATGGGCTGGCGCGCATGCTGAGCGTGACCAACCTGCAGGTGTTCTACGACCATGCGGTCGAGGCCGTGCGCGACGTCTCGCTCGAGGTGGGCGAAGGCCGCATCGTTGCGCTGCTGGGCAGCAATGGCGCCGGCAAGTCGACCGTGCTCAAGGCGATCTGCGGCGTGCTGTACCCGGAGGAAGGCGCCATCACGGGCGGCGCCATCCGTTATCGCAACGAGCCGCTGGAGCGCTGCGCGCCGCATGAGATCGTCCGCAGGGGCCTGGTCCAGGTGCCCGAAGGGCGCCGCCTGTTCGACACGCTCACGGTCGAAGAGAACCTGCTCATGGGCGGGTACGTGCGCCCAGCGGGCGATGCGGCCGCGTCGATGGCCAACATCTTCAAGCTGTTTCCGGCGATCGAGGCGCACCGCCACCGGATCGCGGGGTACCTGTCCGGCGGACAGCAGCAGATGGTCGCGATCGGCCGCGCGCTCATGGGCGAGCCCCGGCTGCTGCTGCTCGACGAGCCGTCGCTCGGGCTGGCGCCGCAGATCATCACGGAGATCTTCGACGCCATCCGCAGGCTGCGCGACGAGCGCGGCCTGACGGTGCTGCTGGTCGAGCAGAACGCCCGGCTCGCGCTGTCGCTGGCCGACTACGGCTACATCATGGAGCGTGGCCGCGTGGTGCTCGACGACACGCCGCAGAAGCTGCTGGCCAACGACGACGTGCAGGAGTTCTATCTCGGCGTCCAGGCCGGCGGCGCGCGCCGCAGCATGCGTGAGATCAAGCACTACAAGCGGCGCAAGAGGTGGCTGTCATGAGCGCGGACATCGTCGCCGCCGAGCCGCCGGTGCTGCTCGAGATGCGGGGCGTCGGCAAGCGCTTCGGCGGGCTCGAGGCGCTCTCGGGCATCGACCTGCAGGTGCGGCAGGGCCACATCCACAGCGTGATCGGGCCGAACGGCGCGGGCAAGACCACCTTGTTCAACCTGGCGTCCTGCCTGCTGGCGCCGAGCGCGGGCCGGATCGTGTTCGACGGCGAGGACATCACGGGCGCACCTGCGCACAGCCTGTCGAGGCGCGGCATCGCGCGCACCTTCCAGAACCTGGCGGTGTTCAAGCACGAGACCGTGATCGACAACATCCTGACCGGCATGCATGCACGGCTGCCGACCGGCATCTTCGGTGCCGCGCTGTTCTGGGGCAGTGCGCGGCGCGCCGAGATCCAGGCGCGCGAGGTGGCCGAGGAGATCGTCGAGTTCCTCGAGATCGAGACCATCCGCGACCTGCCCGTCGGCACGCTGTCGTACGGCCTGCAGAAGCGCGTCGAACTCGGCCGCGCACTGGCCATGCAGCCGCGCCTTCTGCTGCTCGACGAGATGGTGTCGGGCATGAACCAGGAAGAGACCGAGGACATCGCGCGCTTCATCCTGGACATCCGCGAGGAACGCAACGTGACCGTGATGATGATCGAGCATGAAATGGGCATCGTGATGGACATCTCCGACCGGCTCTGCGTGCTGAACTTCGGCCGCAAGATCGCCGATGGCACGCCGGCCGAGGTGGCGGCCGACCCGGCGGTCATCGCGGCCTACCTCGGTCAAGGCGAAGGGGCTGTTGCATGAGCGCCGCCCGGCCGCCCGAAGGCGATCGGCGCCGCAGCCCGAAGGGCGTAGGTCGCTCAGCGAGCCGCACGGACCACACCGTGCGGGCGGACACGCAGCTGCCGCCCGGCGTCGCGGAGCGAAGGGCGACGATGCCCGGCCTGCTGAAGCACCGTGCGGCGACCACGCCATCGCGCGTCGCGCTGCGCGAGAAGACGCGCGGCATCTGGCGCGCCGTGACCTGGGCCGACTACTTCGAGCGGGTGCGCGCCTTCGCGCTCTTCCTGCGCAGCGAAGGCTTCGGCCCCGGCGACAAGCTCGCGATCGCGTCCGACGGCACGCCGGAATGGTTCTTCGCCGACCTCGCCGCGCAGTCGCTCGGCGGCGTCACGGTGGGCATCTACCCGACCAACCCGTGGCCCGAGCTGCAGTACATCGTGCGCCATTGCCGCGCCAAGGTGGTGGTCTGCGGCGACCAGGAGCAGACCGACAAGGTGCTCGATGCGATGCGTCACGACGGCGGCCTGCCGGACCTGCGCCGCGTCCTCACGGTCGACTGGAAGGGGATGCGCCACTACACCGATCCGGCGTTGCTGCCCTTCGCCACGGCGCTCGAAAGCGGCCGGGCGCTGGCGGCCGATGCCGGGCAGATCGCGGCCTTCGACGCGGCGCTCGACGCGGTGGACGCCGACCAGGACGCGTTGATCGTCTACACCTCCGGCACCACCGGCATGCCCAAGGGCGCGCGGTTGTCGCATGCGGGCATCGTGTCCGACGCGGCTGCGCTCGGCGCGGTCCAGGGCTTTGCGGGGAAGCCGCTCACCGTCGTGTGCTATCTGCCGCTGTGCCACGTCGCGGAGCGGCTGATGTCGCCGGTGATGCAACTGGTCTATGGCTCGATCGTCAACTTCGCGGAGTCGATCGACGCCGTCACCCACAACCTGCACGAGATCGGCCCGAGCTTCTTCTTCGGCGTGCCGCGCATCTGGGAAAAGCTGCAGTACGAGATCCTGATCAAGTCGCGCGATGCACGGCCGATCGCGCGACGCGCCTTCACGCGTGCGCTGGCCATCGCCACCCCGATCGCGGAGCGCACCATCGCCAACGGCGGGCGGCCGGTCAGCCTGCGCGACCGGTTCGTCGCCTGGCTGCTGCGGGTCACGGTCTTCAGCAACCTGCTGGCCGGCGTCGGGCTCGACCGTGCCTGGGTGGCGATGACGGGCGGCGCCTCGATCTCGCCGTCGGTCATCCTCTTCTTCCGCGCGCTGGGTGTGCCGATCTACCAGATCTACGGCATGACCGAGACCAGCGGCGCCAGCCATTCGCAGTCCGCGGCGATGTCGCGCCTGGGCTGGTGCGGCCCGTTGCTGCCGGGCGTGGTCGAGCAGCGCGTGGCGCCCGATGGCGAGTTGCAACTGCGCGGCGCGATCGTCTTCAAGGGCTACCTGTACGACGAGGCGGCCACCCGCGCCGCCTTCGACGACGGATGGCTGGGCACCGGCGACGTGGTCGAGCTCGACGAGGCCACGGGCCAGGTGCAGGTGGTCGACCGCAAGAAAGCCATCCTCATCACCAGCGGCGGCAAGAACATCACGCCCTCGCTGATCGAGAACGCGCTCAAGGAGAGCCTCTACATCAGCGAGGCGGTGCTTCTCGGCGACGGGCGCCACTTCATCACGGCGCTGATCCAGATCGACCTCGACACCGTGGGCAAGTGGGCACAGGAGCGCGGCATCGCCTACACCACGTACGAAACGCTGGCGCGCCTGGCCGAGGTCAACACGCTGATCGCACAGGACGTGAAGCGCGTGAACGACCGCTTCTCGCGCGTGGAGAACATCCGCAAGTTCGCGATCCTGAAGAAGCAGCTCGACCACGACGACGGCGAGCTGACCGCCACGATGAAGGTCCGGCGCCGCGTCATCGAGCAGAAGTTCGCGGCCGAGATCGAATACCTCTACGGACCGGAGAAGGTGGCTGCCTGATGAACTACTTCCTCAACCTCGTCACCTCCGGGCTGGTGATCGGCACGCTGTACGGGCTGGTCGCGATGGGCTTCGCCATCGTCTACCGCGCCACCGGCATGGTGAACTTCGCGCAGGGCGAGGTGATGATGCTGATCGCCTACATCAGCTTCAGCCTGGCCACCATTCCGGGCATGGGCTTCGTGCCGTTGCTGGTGTGCGTGCTCGCGGCCTCGGTGCTGCTGGGGCTGGTGATCGAACGCGTCTTCATCCGGCCGATGCTGGGCGAGCCCATGTTCTCGCGCGTGATGGTCACCATCGGCCTGGCGGTCGTGATCCGGTCGACGGTGATCCTGATCTGGGGTGTCGAGCCGACCGCCTTCCCGCGGCCGTTCGGCAACACGGTGATCCGCTTTGCGGGCCTCGCGCTGTATCCGGGCCAGATCTTCGCGCTCGTCTCGCTGGCGGCGCTGTGCCTGGCGATGTGGGTGTTCTTCGCCCGTTCGCGCGTCGGCATCGCCATGCGTGCTACGTCCAACAACGAGACCACCGCGCTGCTCATGGGCATCGACGTGAAGCGCATCAGCGCGGCCGCCTGGTCGCTGTCGGCGGTGTTCGCGGCCTTCGCCGGCCTGGCCTTCTGCCTGATGTTCAGCCTCGAGCCGGAGATATCGCAGATGGGCCTGCGCGGCTTCCCGGCCACCATCCTCGGCGGGCTGGATTCCGTGCTGGGCGGTGCCTTCGGCGGACTGGTGATCGGCGTGGTCGAGAACCTGGCGGGCGGCTACCTCGGCCGCGGGCTCAAGGAGATCGCCGGCTTCGTGCTGATCGTCCTGGTGCTGATGGTCAAACCCTACGGCCTGTTCGGCCAACGCGAGATCGAGAGAGTCTGATGCGCAGCAGAACCTACCAAACCTCCTACGCCGAGCTGGTCGCCCTGGCCAGCCAGCGCGCCACCTGGTGGTGGGCATCGGCCGGGCTGGCGCTGCTCATGGCCGCGCCGCTGTACTTCGGCGCGCACGGGCTCAACCTGCTGACCACCATCTTCGTGGTGTCGATCGGCGTGCTCGGGCTCAACCTGCTGTCGGGCGTCGCCGGCCAGATCTCGCTCGGCCATGCGGGCTTCCTGCTGATCGGCGCCTACGGCCAGGCCATCCTCACGACCGACTACGGCGTGCCGAGCCTGCTGGCGATACCGCTGGCAGGTGCCGTGGCCGCGGTGGCGAGTCTCGTGGTCGGCATCCCGTCGCTGCGGCTCAAGGGCCTCTACCTCGCGATCACCACGCTGGCCTTCACCTTCATCGTGCGGCACGTGGTGCTGTTCGCCGAGAACGTGACGCGGGGCTCGGCCGGCATGCCGGTGGACGCCCTTTCGGTGTTCGGCTTCTCGTTCAAGAGCGACCAGCGCTTCTTCTACGCCGCGCTCGCCTTCCTGGTGCTGTTCGTCTTCATCACGCTCAACCTGATGCGCACCCGCATCGGCCGTGCCTGGCTGGCACTGCGCGACCACGACATCGCGGCGCGTGCGATGGGCATCGACCTGATGCGCTACAAGCTCCTGGCCTTCATGGTCAGCGCGTTCTACACCGGCGTCGCGGGCGCGCTGGTGGCCTTGCAGACGCGCTTCGTCAATGTCGACACCTTCAGCGTGCTCATCAGCATCGAGGCGCTCGCGATGGTCATCGTCGGCGGCATCGGCCGCATCCATGGCGCGATCCTCGGCGCCGTGCTCATCCTGCTGCTGCCCGAGGCGCTGACCTTCGGCTTCGCCCTGTCGGGCGACGGCTTCCGCACCCTGATGGCCGACCGCATCTACGAGGTCAAGGGCCTGCTGTACGGCGTCGTGATCCTGCTGTTCCTGCGGCTCGAACCCGAAGGCATCGCCGGCATCTGGCGCAAGACCAAGCGCTTCTGGGTCCAGTGGCCGCTGTCCCAGTGAAGACGGAAACGAAGAAGAAGAGGCAACGCATGGCGCGGAATCGTCCGGCGCCGGCGATCACGACAGGAGACAGGAAATGAGCATGAAGAACAAGGCTTCCATGGTCCGCCGGTTCGGCGGGTCCGCTGCTTTTCTCGCGCTGGCTGCGACCTTCGGCGCGCACGCGCAGGACGTCGGCGTGACGCCCACCGAGATCCTCATCGGCGAGGTGCAGCCGATGTCCGGGCCGGCCTCGCTGATCGGCAAGGCCGGCGCGGCGGGCTCCAAGCTCGCCATCGCCGAGATCAACGCGGCGGGCGGCATCAACGGCCGCAAGCTGCGCGCCATCTATGAAGACGACGGCTACGTGCCGGCGCGTTCGGTCTCCGCCGTCAAGAAGCTCATCGATTCCGACAAGGTGTTCGGCATCACCGGAACCACCGGCAGTTCGCACATGGTCGCGATGCTGCCGACCATCGAGGAGGCGAAGATCCCGACCATCGTGCACATGGCGCCGAACCCCGCGGTGGTGTCGCCGCGCAGGCCGACCGTCTTCATGATCGGGCCCGACTACGACTATGCGGGCTACGTGCCGATCCGCTACATGGCCGAGAAGATGGGCAAGAAGGGCGCCAAGTTCGGCATCCTCTACCAGGACGACGACTTCGGCAAGGCGCTGCTCGCGGGCTACAAGAAGGCGGTGAAGGAATTCGGCCTCGACAGCGTGGCGGAGATTTCCTTCAAGCGCGGCGCCAAGGACTTCTCGGCCGAGGTGCTCACGCTGAAGGACAAGGGCGCGACCGCCGTCTACCTGGGCACGCTCACGACCGAGTCCGCATCGATCATGTCGGAGTTCCGCCGGCTCGACATGGACGTGACGCTGGGCACGCTCTGGGCCGGGCAGCTGCCCGCCGCCGTCAAGCTGGCGGCGCCGTCGGACTACCAGTACCTGATCCCGGACTACTACGCCTCCAACTACGACCCGGCCGGCGTCGCGCTGATGACCTCGGCCAAGAAGTACCTGAGCGCGGACGACTACGCCAACTTCAACCGCTACACCGTCAGCGGCTACGTCGGCACGCAGGTCTTCGCGGAGGGCGTGCGCCGCTGCGGCGCCAACGTCACCCGCACCTGCGTGGTGGCCCAGCTCGACAAGCTGCACGACTTCAAGGTCGGTGGCCTGAGCGGCCCGGTGTCGCTCGACAACCCCAAGGGCCAGGCCGTGCTGCCGATCAAGCTGTTCCAGACCGATCCGAAGTCCGGCACGGTCAAGTCGCTGACCGACTTCGTCGCCTACTGAATCCCTCCCACTCAACGCCTGCACGCCGCCAAGATGCCGATCGACTCTTCTTCCATTACCAGCCGCGAGCGCTACCGCTCCGTCTTCCGCCCCGGCCTGTTCGAAGGCCGCACCGTCGTCGTCACCGGCGGCGGCAGCGGCCTGGGCCGCTGCACCGCGCATGAACTGGCCAGCCTGGGCGCGCACGTCGCGCTGGTCGGGCGGCAGATGGCCAAGCTCGATGCCGTCGCGCAAGAGGTGGCGGCCATCTATCCGGAGCGCGCCGGCGACATCAGCAGGCACAGCTGCGACATCCGCGACGAAGCCGCGGTCAAGGCCACGGTGGCCGAAATCCTCGGCGTGCACGGCCGGCTCGACGGTCTCTTCAACTGCGCAGGCGGGCAGTACCCGGCGCAACTGCGCGACATCTCGCTCAAGGGCTGGGACGCGGTGGTCCGCAACAACCTGAACGGCACCTTCCTGTTCTCGCGGGAATGCTTCGTCCAGTGGATGGAAGCGAATGGCGGCAGCATCGTCAACATGCTGGCCGACATCTGGGGCGGCTTGCCGGGCATGGGGCATTCCGGCGCGGCGCGCGGCGGCGTGCTGACGCTGACGGAAACCGCCGCCTGCGAGTGGGGCCATGCGGGCGTCCGCGTCAATGCGGTGGCGCCGGGCTGGATCGCGTCGGCCGGCATCGACACCTACGACGACGACTACCGCAACCTGCTGCGCGGCCTGCGCACCAAGGTGCCGCTGCAACGCTTCGGCACCGAGGCCGAGCTGTCGTCGGCCGTGGTGTACCTGCTGTCGGAGGCGGCCGGCTTCATCAACGGCGCGGTGATCCGCGTGGACGGTGGCGTGCCGACGGCGCGCCACACCTGGAACCTGGCGCCGGCCGATCGCAGCGCGCCCTACGACGGCTTTCCGCAATACCAGGCACCCGTCACCTTCTCCGAGCCCGCGCCGAGCACGGGCCGACCAGCCGATCAGGACGCGCCATGACAGAAGCACACGACACGCCGCAGGTGAAGGTCGAACGCCGCGGTGCGGCGTGCCACGTCACCATCGACCGTGCCGCCGCGCACAACACCATGACCGACGTCGTCATGACGCAGCTTGCCGATGCGCTGCGCCAGGCCGAGGCCATGGAAGGCGTGCGCGCCATCGTGCTCACCGGCGCGGGCGACAAGACCTTCTGCGCCGGCGGCCAGATGAAGCCGAGTGCCGACGGGTCGCCGTTCGCGCTGGAGCCGGGGCGCTTCGACCATCCGGTGGCGGAGCTGTTTCGTGCGCTCGACCGCTGCAATCTCCCGGTCATCGCCCGTGTCAACGGGGGCGCCTTCGGCGGCGGCCTGGGGCTGGTCTGCGCCTGCGACTTCGCCGTGGCGTCGGACCAGGCGATGTTCGGCACGACCGAGGCCCGCGTCGGCGTCTTCCCGATGATGATCCTGCCGCTGCTGATGCGCGTGATCCCGCGGCGCCGGCTGCTGGAGATGTGCTTCTTCGCGCACCGCTTCAGCGCGGAAGAGGCGCGCGGCTTCGACATCGTGAACCAGGTCGTGCCCGCCGCCGAGCTCGACGCGGCGGTCGACGCGATGGTCGCCAGGCTGGCGGCCAATTCGCCGGTGGCGCTGCGCATCGGGCGCCGTGCCATCTCGGCGATCGGCGATCTCTCGTTCGCCGACAGCCTGAACCTCGCGCAGTCCATCCTGCCCGTGCTGGCGCAGAGCGAAGACGCGCGCGAAGGCATGCGGGCGTTCGCCGAACGCCGCGCGCCGGTCTGGCCGGGGCGATGAACACGATGAGCACGATCGACCCGAGCACCGCGATGACCGCCGGCCCCGCCGCTTCGACGCCACGCCGCACCCGCCCGTTGCGCATTGGTTGCGCCAGCGGCTTCTGGGGCGACTCGGAGGCCGGTGCGGCGCAACTGGTCCGGCACGGTGACATCGACTACCTGGTGTTCGACTTCCTGGCCGAGATCACGATGTCGCTGCTGGCGCGCGCCAAGGCCAAGTCGCCCGACGCTGGCTACGCGCCGGACTTCGTTCGCGTGATCGCCGCGCTGGCGCCGGAGCTGCGTTCGCGCGGCATCCGCGTGGTGTCGAACGCCGGCGGCATCAACCCGGCCGCCTGCCGCGACGCCTTGAAGAAGGAACTCGACGCGCAGGGCATCGCGTTGCGCATCGCCGTGGTGGAAGGCGACGACCTGTCGGACCGCGCCGCCGAGCTGCGCGCGGCGGGCGCACGCGAGATGTTCAGCGGCGCGCCCATGCCCGAGAACCTGCTGAGCATCAATGCCTATCTCGGCGCGCAGCCCATTGCCGCGGCGCTCGACGCGGGTGCCGACATCGTCATCACCGGCCGCGTGGTCGACAGCGCCGTCACGCTCGGCCCGCTGGTGCATGAATTCGGCTGGGCCTGGGACGACTGGGACCGCCTGGCGACGGGCAGCCTGGCCGGCCATGTGATCGAGTGCGGGGCGCAAGCCACCGGCGGCCTGTTCACCGACTGGGAGCGTGTGCCGGGCTGGGACGACATGGGTTTTCCGATCGTGGAATGCGAGGCCGACGGCGCCAGCCTCGTGCTGACCAAGCCGCCCGGCACCGGCGGGCTCGTGAGCCCGGCTGCCGTGGCGGAGCAGATCGTCTATGAGATCGGCGACCCGACGGCCTATCTGCTGCCCGACGTGCGTTGCGACTTCTCGCAGGTGCGCCTGGCGCAGGACGGCACCGACCGCGTGCGCGTGAGCGGCGCGCGCGGCGGCCCGGCGCCGGGCAGCTACAAGGTGAGCGCGACCTTCGCCGACGGCTGGCGCCTGCTCGGCACGCTGATGATCGGCGGCGCGGATGCGGCCCGCAAGGCGCAGCGCGTGGGCGAGTCGATCCTGTCGCGCTGCCGCCGGCTGATGGCCGAGCGCGGGCTGCCCGACTTCACCGAGACCAGCCTCGAGGTGCTCGGCGCCGAAGCCACCTACGGCCCGCATGCGCGAGCCCAGGCCACCCGCGAAGTCGTGCTGAAGATCGCGGCCAAGCATGCGTCGCGCGCCGCGCTCGACCTGCTGGCGCGCGAGATCGCGCCGTCGGCGACGGCCATGGCGCAGGGCATCACCGGCTTTGCGGCCGGCCGTCCGTCGCCATCGCCCGTGGTGCGGCTGTTCTCGATGCTGACCGACCGGCGCAGCGTGGTCGCGCGCGTCAGCGTGGATGGCGAGCCATTGGGCTTCGCCGAGTCCGTGCCGGCGTCCGCGCCGGCGCCGGCTGCCGAGGCAGCGCCCATTCCGTTCGTCGGTACGCCGGGCACCGGGCCGACGCAGCGGGTGCCGTTGATCCGCATCGCCCATGGCCGCAGCGGCGACAAGGGCGACATGGCGAACATCGGCGTGATCGCGCGTTCGCCCGAGGCCTATGAACTGCTCCTGCGCACGCTCGACGCCGCCACCGTGGCGGCGTACTTCGCGCACGTGTGCGGCGGGCGGGTCACGCGCTACGCGTTGCCGGGCTTTCTGGCGCTCAACTTCACGCTCGAGAACGCGCTGGGCGGCGGTGGCATCGCATCGCTGCGCTACGACCCGCAGGGCAAGGCTTTTGCTCAAATGCTGCTCGACCTCCCGGTGGAGGTTCCGACCGCATTGCTCGAAGGCCTCCCATGAAATCCACTGCCAAGAATCTCTCCAGGACGACCACTGCCAAGGCGGCAACCAGTGCCGTTGCATCCGCCGCGCCGTCCACGCCCCTGCCGGAAGCGCAGGCGCCGCAGCTCGTGCCGAACACCGCCGGCAAGCCGACGCCGCGCCGGCTGCGCCGGGCCGCGGAGATCCTGGCTGCCGCGCGCGCGGTGTTCCTCGACAAGGGCTTCGAGCGCGCATCGGTCAGCGAGATCGCGACCCGCGTCGGCGTGGTCGAAGGCCTGGTGTATTCCTACTTTCCGACCAAGCGGGACCTGCTCAACGAGGTGCTGCGCGGCATGTACGAGCCGCTCATCGCGGACATCGCCGACGGCTTCTCGCGCATCGTCGGCCTGCGCAGCCGGCTGCGCTTCCTGGTGTGGCGCCATCTGCGGGTGTACATCGAGGAGCCCAACCTGTCGCGCATCGTGCTGCATGAAGTCCGGACCAGCCCGGAGTACTTCAAGTCGGTGCTGCACGACCTGCACGTGCGCTACACCTCCTTCCTGCTGCGCACCGTGCGAGAGGCGGTGGCGCAGGGCGAACTGCCGGCCGATACCGACGCCGAACTGGTCCGCAGCATGGTGTATGGCGGCATCGAGCATCGCATGTGGGCCCTGCTTTACGGGCGCGGCAGCATCGATGTCGAAGCCACGGCAGACCGCTACACCGCGATGCTGATGCAGGGGCTGCTTGCGGGCGGCTCGGCACCGGCCGATCCGGTCGGCCAGGGCCTGCCTGCGGCCGACACGGCCGGCAACGGGCGCGACGACATCGAGCGCCGCCTCGAACGGCTCGAACGCATCGTGGCCGCCACCACCAACGCCATTGCGCCCACCGCAGCGGCCGGCCCGGACGCGCAGCCGCGCGCCATCGCTTCCGTGGCTTCCGCACCTCCCGTTTCCACCCGATCCGCCGCCAGGCGCAAGCCGTCCTCATGACCCTCATCCGCAAGCTCTTCATCGCCAACCGTGCAGAGATCGCGCTGCGCATCGTGCGCACCGCGCAGCGCCTGGGCATCGACACCGTCGTGCCCTGGCACCGGCAGGACCGCCATGGTCCGGCCTTGTCGGCCGCCACCGAAACGGTCGAGGTCTTCGGCGATCCCCCGGTGGCCGCCTGGCTCGATGCGCAGGCCATGATCCGCGCGGCCCTCGACAGCGGCTGCGACGCGGTGCACCCCGGCTATGGCTTCCTGTCGGAGAACGCGGCCTTCGCGCAGGCGGTGGCCGACGCCGGACTGATCTTCGTGGGGCCACCGGCGTCGGTGATCGAGCTGATGGGCGACAAGATCAGCGCGCGGCGCTTCGCGGTCCAGCACGACGTGCCGGTCACGCCTTCCGCGGACGAAGCGGACGATCCGTCGACCTTTGCCGAGCGGGCACGCGCAGTCGGCTTCCCGCTGCTCATCAAGGGCGCGGCCGGCGGCGGCGGCAAGGGCATGCAGATCGTGCGGCGCGAGCAGGACCTGGCGGCGGCCATCGTCACGGCGCGCGGCGAGAGCCAGCGCTACTTCGGCGATGGCCGGCTCTTCGCCGAGCGCTTCGTCGAGCAGCCGCGCCACATCGAAGTCCAGGTCTTCGGCGACACGCAGGGGCACGTCATCCATCTCGGCGAGCGCGAGTGCTCGATCCAGCGGCGCTTCCAGAAGCTCATCGAGGAATCCCCGGCGCCGGGCCTCGCGCCGGAGCTGCGCGAGCGCATCTGCGGCGCCGCCGTGCGGCTGGCCGCCGCGGCGGGCTACGTCAATGCGGGCACGGTCGAATGCATCGTGTCGCCCGACGGCGAGTTCTTCTTCCTGGAGATGAACACGCGCCTGCAGGTGGAACACCCGGTGACCGAACTCGTGACGGGGCTCGACCTGGTCGAGCTGCAATTGCGCGTGGCGCAGGGCGAGGCGTTGCCCCTGGCGCAGGCGCAGGTCGCGTGGTCCGGCCACGCGATCGAATGCCGCATCCTGGCCGAGGACGCCGACGCGGGCTTCGTGCCCGACACCGGCCGCGTGCTGCTGCTGCGTGCGCCGCAAGGGCCGGGCGTGCGCTTCGATGGCGGCGTCACCGAAGGCGCGGCCGTCACGGCCGACTTCGACTCGATGCTGGCCAAGCTGGTGGTGCACGGCGCCGACCGCACGCTCGCCATCTCGCGCATGCGGACCGCGCTGGCGGAGACGACGATGCTGGGCGTCACGATCAACAACGACTTCCTGGCGCGCGTGCTGCGCCACCCGGCCTTCGCACGCGGAGAGACCGACACCGGCTTTCTCGAGCGCCATCGCGCCGAGCTGGCGCACCAGCCGCTGACCGATGCCGAGCGGCAGGCCGTGCTGGCGGTGGCCGCCAGTGCCGCACCCGACCCCGCCGCACGGGCCGTTCCCGAACCCTATGCATCGATGGGTGCATGGCGCAATTGATTCCTTCGAGAGCCTTCATGACAACCTTTCAATTCACCCATGAACCCGCGGTGCGGCACCGCGTGATGCCGCAGGGCGACAGCGTGCAGGTCGATGCCGTTCGCGTGCCCGTCCGGGCGGCCGGCCAGGGCAGCTTCGTCGCCACCGTCGACGGCCGCAGCGAGCGCCTGCACGCCGCCGCGCACGGCGATGCGGTCTATGTGCAACTCCGGGGGCGGGCGTGGCGGGTGGACCGCGTCGACGCCACGCGCTCGAGCGGAACGGCTGCGGCGGCCGGCGCCGGCGCCTCGCATGCGCCGATGCCCGGCGTCGTCGTGTCGCTGCATGCCGCGCAGGGCCAGGTGGTGCGCCGTGGCGACCCCCTGCTGGTCATCGAGAGCATGAAGCTGCAGATGACCATCGATGCCTCGGCCGACGGCGTCGTGGTGGAGTTGCCCTTCGCAGCGGGCCAGACCTTCCAGCGCGGTGCCACGCTGGTGCGCATCGCCGTCGAGGAGGCCGCCGCATGAGCCGCATCCAGAGCCAGATCGACACCGGCAGCGCGAGCTACCGGCAGAACCATGCCGCCATGACCCAGCGCGTGGAGGCGCTCAGGGCGCAGGTGCACAAGACCCGCTTCGAGCGGCCCGCGCGCGACCTGGAGCGCCTGCACCGCCAGAAGAAGCTCACGGTGCGCGAGCGGCTCGACCTGCTGCTCGACCCCGGCACGCCCTTCCTCGAACTCAGCACGCTGGCCGCCAACCGCGCATACGACGGCGAGGTGCATGGCGCCGGCCAGGTGTCGGGCATCGGGATCATCCAGGGGCGCGAAGTGATGATCCATGCCGACGATCCGAGCATCAAGGGTGGCGCCTGGTATCCGCTGTCGGTCAAGAAGATCGTCCGCACGCTGGACATCGCGATCGAGAACAGGCTGCCGGTGATCCACCTGTGCGACAGCGCGGGCGGCTTCCTGCCCCTGCAGTCGGCGCTGTTCCCCGACCGCCAGGCGGCCGGGCGCATCTTCCGCAACCAGTGCACGCTCTCGAAGATGGGCGTGCCGCAGATCGCGGTGGTGCTGGGCCATTGCACGGCGGGCGGCGCCTACATCCCCGCGCTGTGCGACTACAGCGTGATCGTGCGCGGCAACGGCGGCGTCTTCCTGGGCGGGCCGCCGCTGGTGAAGGCGGCCACGGGCGAGGTCGTCACGGCCGAGGCGCTGGGCGGCGCGGACATGCACACCAGCGTGTCGGGCACCTGCGACTACGCGGCGGACGACGAGCCGCACGCCATGGCCATCGCGCGCGACATCCTGGCGCAGACCACACCCATCGAGAAGCAGCGCATCGACCGCGTGGAGGCCGAGCCGCCCTACTACGACCCGGCCGAGCTCTACGGCATCGTGCCGACCGACTGGAAGACCGGCTTCGACATGCGCGAGGTGATCGCGCGCGTGGTCGACGGCAGCAAGTTCCACGAATACCAGCCGGGCTACGGCACCACGATGATCTGCGGCTACGCGCGGATCTGGGGCTGCAAGGTCGGCATCCTGGCCAACAACGGCGTGCTGTTCAACGACAGCTCGCTCAAGGCCGCGCACTTCATGCGGCTGTGCGACCGCGACCGCACGCCGCTGGTCTTCCTGCAGAACATCACGGGCTACATGGTCGGGCGCGAGTACGAGGAGCGCGGCATCACCAAGGACGGCGCCAAGATGATCATGACGCAGGTCGGCTGCACGGTGCCCAAGTTCACCGTGATCGTCGGCGGCTCGTTCGGCGCCGGCAACTACGGCATGTGCGGGCGCGCATTCGACGGCCGCTTTCTCTGGATGTGGCCGCAGTCGCAGATCGCGGTGATGGGCGCCGAACAGGCCGCCAACACGCTGGCCGACGTGAAGGTGCGGCAGCTGCAGCGCCAGGGCAATGAACTCTCGTCCGAGCAGATCGCCGCGATCCGCGACCCGGTGCTGCGCAGCTTCGAGGCCGAGAGCGACGCCTACTACTCCACGTCCGAGCTGTGGGACGACGGCATCCTCGATCCGGTCGACACCCGCAATGCGCTGGGCATGGCCATCGTGGCGTCGCTCAACGCACCGTTCAGCGACGACGCCGGCTACGGGGTGCTGCGCCTCTGAGCACGGCGGCGCACCGACCCACCAGGAGACAACAGAATGATCGAGATCGACGAACGGTCCACCATCGGCGAAACCTTCTTCCGCGCCGCCGAGGCCTATGCGGGCCATGCCTTCCTCGCCGTGCCGGCCAACCCGGCGCGCGCCTATGCGGCCGAGGGCATGGAGATCCGCTACGGCGACGCGGCAGGCGTGGTGCGCAGCCTGATGAAGGCTTACGGTGATGCCGGCTACGGCGTCGGCCACCGCATCGGCCTGCTGCTCGAGAACCGGCCCGAGCACCTGCTGCACAAGCTCGCGATGAACGCGCTGGGCGTGTGCTGCGTGCCGCTGAACCACGACCACCGCGCGGGCGAGCTGGCCTATGTCATCGACCATGCGCGCATCGACCTGGTGGTGTGCATCGAAGGCCTGGAGCCGCTGTTGCGCGCGGGCATGGCGCAAGCCCGCCATCAGCCGGCGGTCGCGCGTTTCGAGGACTTCGGCCCGGGCCTGCCCGCGGCGCGCGCACGTGCCTCGTCCATCGTGCCCGAGGGCCAGACGCCCGCCAGCGTGCTCTACACGTCCGGCACCACGGGCCGGCCCAAGGGCTGCGTGCTGTCGCATCGCTACGAGCTGGCGTCCGGCGCCTGGTACGCCATGCGCGACGGCCTCTGCAGCTTCGGCGAGGGGTGCGAACGGCTCTACAACCCGTTGCCGGTCTTCCACGTCAACGCATCGATCTTCTCCTTCTTCTGCGTGATGCTGAAGGGGAACTGCCAGGTGCAGACCGACCGGTTCCAGCCATCGCGCTGGTGGACCGAGGTGCGCGAGTCGCGTGCCACGGTGGTCCATTACCTCGGGGTCGTGGTGCCGATGCTGCTGGGGCAGCCCGAAAGCCCGCAGGACCGCAACCATGCCGTGCGCTTCGCGATCGGCGCCGGCGTCGAGCCGCAGCGCCACGCGGCCTTCGAGGCGCGCTTCGGCTTTCCGCTGATCGAGATCTGGGGCATGACCGAGATGGTCCGCGCGATGATCGACAACCATCCGCCACGCCAGGTCGGCACGCGTGCCTTCGGCCGCGCGCAGCCGGGCGTCGAGGTGCGGCTCGTCGACGATGCCGACGTCGAGGTGCCGACGGGTGCCGAGGGCGAGATGACCATCCGGCATTCCGCGGCCACGCCGCGCAAGGACTTCTTCAGCGGCTACCTCGACGACGATGCGGCGACCGAGCAGTCCTGGCGCGGCGGCTGGTTCCACACCGGCGACATCGTGACGCGCGATGCGGGCGGCATGCTGCACTTCGTCGACCGGCGCAAGAACATCATCCGCCGCTCCGGCGAGAACATCGCCGCGGCCGAGGTCGAGGCGTTGCTGCAGACGCACCCGCTGGTCGACCAGGTGGCCGTCCTGGCGGTGCCGGACGACATTCGGGAAGAGGAAGTCCTGGCCTGCCTGGTGCTGCGCGCGGGTGCGGTCGGCGGCACGGGGCTGGCGGTCGACGCCGACGTGGCGGTGCGCGTGCTGTTCGACTTCTGCAACAGCAAGCTGGCGTACTACAAGGCGCCCGGCTGGGTCTGGGTGACCGATCGCATACCGACCACGGCCACGCAGAAGATCCAGAAGCACCAGATCTTTCCGCAGGGCGTGGACCCGCGCGGCCTGCCGGGCATGCGCGACCTGCGCAGCTGGAAGAAGCGCGACGCACCGGCGCGCGCCGGATCGGCCTGATCCGCGCTGAGCTGGTGCAACGCCGTCATGCAACCCACTTCCAACCGGAGACGCCCATGGGCTGGTACTACGAGGATTTCGAACCCGGCCGTGTCGTCGAGACGCCGGGCCGCACCATCACCGAGGCCGACATCGGCACCTTCGCGGGCCTGAGCGGGGACTTCAACCCGCTGCACACCGACGAGGTCTTCGCCCAGGAGGCCGGCGTGGGCGGGCGCATCGCGCACGGGCCGATGGTGCTCGGCATGGCTTTCGGGCTCGGCGCGCGGGCCGGCCTGTTCGACGAGACCGTGCTCGGCCTGCTGGGCGTGCAATGGACTTTCGAGGCGCCCGTGCGGCCAGGCGACACGCTGCGCGCATCCATCGTGGTGCTGGACATGCGCCCGACCCGCAAGCCCGACCGCGGCATCGTCAGCCTGCGCCTGGACCTGCGCAACCAGCATCGCGTGCAGGTCCAGACCGGCCATTGCCAGATCATGTTCATGCGCCGGCCGGCAAGCGCCTGATCGCTGTCCATCATCAGAACGACCACGGAGACACCATGCCATTGCCCCGCCTGTTCCAGAACGCGCTGTCGATCCCCGCGATCGGTGCGCCGATGTTCCTCGTGTCCTTCCCGCCGCTGATCACCGCACTGTGCAAGGCCGGCGTGGTCGGGACCTTCCCGCACGTCAACGCGCGGCCCGCCGAGCAGCTCGACGTCTGGCTCACCGAGATCGAACAGGCGCTCGGTGCGCACCGTGCGGCGCATCCCGAGGCGGCGGTGGCGCCCTACGGCGTCAACCTGATCGTGCATCGCACCAACGCGCGCCTCGCGCCCGACCTGGACGTGGTGGTGGCGCACCGCGTGCCTTTCGTCATCACCTGCCTGGGCAACCCGGCGCCGGTGGTCGAGGCCGTGCATGCCTATGGCGGCACGGTGTTCTGCGACGTGACGAGCGCCGACCATGCGCGCAAGTCGGTCAGTGCGGGCGTGGACGGGCTGATCTGCGTGGGCGCCGGCGCCGGCGGCCACGCATCGAACCAGAGCGCCTTTTCGCTGGTGCGCGAGATCCGCGAGTTCTGGGACGGCTGCCTGGTGCTCGGCGGCGCCATCAACGACGGCTTCCAGATCCGGGCCGCCGAGACGCTCGGCGCCGACATGGTCTACGTCGGCACGCGCTTCCTGGCGACGCGCGAGTCGCAGGCGCAGGACGACTACAAGCGGATGGTCGTGGATGCGAAGGTCGCGGACCTGGTCTACACCGACCGGTTGTCGGGCGTGCACGCGAACTTCCTCCGGCCGTCCCTCGAACGCTTCGGCATCGACGTGGCGACGCTGCCGCCGAAGGCGCCCGGCTTCAGTTCGCTGAACGACTCGGAGGCCAGGCTCTGGAAGGATCTCTGGAGCGCGGGGCAGGGCGTGGCGACCATCCACGACATCCCGACCGTGGCCGCGCTGGTCGAACGGATGGCCGCCGAATACCGGCAGGCGTGCGCGCTGCCGCCCAGCGGTGCGCTGCGCCACCCGGCTGCGGCGGCTGCCAGATGACCGCCACCGGCCCTGGCGCAGCGGCGCCCGAAACCCGCGCGGAGCCGATCGATTTCTGGTTCGACTTCGCATCGCCCTACGCCTATTTCCTGTCCGAGAAGATCGATGCGCTGGCGGCCCGCCACGGGCGCACGGTGCGCTGGCGGCCGGTGCTGCTGTTCGCGGTGCTGCGCGCGCTGGACCTTCCGGCGCCCCTGGGCAACAGCGTCAAGCGCGACTACATGCATCGCGACTTCGACCGGTCGGCGCGGTTCATGGGCGTTCCGTTCCATCTGCCGCCGGGCTTCCCGGTGACCACGCAGCTCGCCGCGCGGGCCTTCCATCTGATCGATCGTGCCGACCCGGTGGCGGCCGTGCGCTTCGCGCAGCGTGTCATGCGCGGCTACTTCCGGGACGCCGCGCCGATCGACCAGTTGGCGCTCATCGCCGGCTGGGCCGCGCAGGAGGCGCCCGCGCTCGGCGACGCGGCGGCCATCGAAACGATGCTGGCGCTGCCGGAAACCAAGGCGCTGCTGGGCCAGGCGGTCGACGAGGCGATCCGGCGCGAGGTCTTCGGTTCTCCTTTCGTCGAGGTGGACGGCGAGTCGTTCTTCGGTGCCGACCGGCTGCCGCAGATCGAGGCCGCGCTGGCCGGCCGCGCGGCCACCACGGGCAGCCGGAACGAGGCCGTGCCCGATGCGCCGCCGCGCGTCCTGCTGCACAAGGAGGACGCGGTCGCGGTCATCACCCTGAACCGGCCGGACAGCTTCAACACGCTCGACCTGCCGATGCTGCTGGCCATGGAAGAGGCCATCACCGCGGCCGATGCGGACCCGGACGTGCGCGCCGTCGTGGTGACGGGTGCCGGCGACCGCGTGTTCATGGCGGGCGGCGACATCGAGGACCTGTCGCGTCGGCGCGGCCTGCAGCACTACGAGGAATTCGCCGAAGTGCTGCAGCGCGTGTTCCGCCGGTTCGAGGCATGCCGGCATCCGACGATCGCGGCGGTCAACGGCTGGGCGCTGGGCGGCGGCATGGAATTCATGCTGTGCCTGGACCTGCGGCTGCTGGGCGAACGCGCGCGCATCGGCCTGCCCGAGATCAAGCTCGGCCTGTTCCCCGGTGGTGGAGGATCGCAACGGCTGCTGCGCCAGTTGCCGCTGTGCCAGGCCAAGATGCTCATGTTCTGCGGCGACGCGATCGATGCGGGCGAGGCCCTGTCGCTCGGGCTGGTCAACCGCGTGGTCCCGCAAGACGATCTGCGGGACGAGGCCATGGCGCTGGCGCGGCGCCTCGCCGGGCAGCCCCGCGTGGCCTTGAGGCTGCTGAAGAAGTCGATGCTGCACGGCGCCGAGATGCCGCTGGAGGCTGCGCTCGACTACGAGCGGTCGATGATCAGCCTGGTGTTCGACAGCGAGGACGCGCACGAAGGCACGTCGGCCTTCCTGCAGAAGCGGCCGGCGAGCTTCTCCCACCGCTGACGCACTGCGTGTGCGCACGCACCCTATCTAAATCGCGGGCCCCGGTGAATCATCCATTTGGATAATCCAATGGCCATGACGCTCCATGCCCGGCAACCATTAGCGTTGGGCATCTTCCTAGGAGTCGACATGAATGCCGTCCTGATGCCCCCGAGTCACACGCCTGCGCAGTTCGAGGACGCACAGCGTCGCCAGGCCGGGCATCAGATATTGCGCGCACTCGCATCCGCCTGCGACGCCAGCCCGGCGACGGCGAGGGTGCCGCAGCACGGGGCGTCGCGGTCGATGGTGAAGGTCGAAGTCATGCTGCCGCGCGACCTGGCCGGCCTGCTGGGAGGCTTGACCATCCGCACCTGGGAGGGCAGCGGCCCCGTCACGGAATACCACGCGGTATCCGCCGCCGAGCAACAGGGCCTGCGCCTCGAGCTGCGGGGCACGCAGGAGCTCGGCGACCTGACGCCGGGGCACTTCTGCGAGGCCTTCGACATCACGCATGCCGAAGCGCGCGTGCTCGCCGCGCTGGTCGCGGGCGAGCTGCCGAAGCGCTATGCGTCCAGCCGCGGCCTCTCGATCCACACGGTGCGTACCCAGATCAATTCGCTCAAGATGAAGATGGGTTGCAACCGCCAGATCGACCTGGTGCGCAAGGCCTATGGGCTCGCGCATCGCACGCCGTCGCGCCCCTCTTTCTTGCCGGTCGGCTAAGCCTTGGTTTATTCAGGAGCCGCAGGGGCTGCGCCTATGATTGCCGGATTTCCCGGGTCTTCCAGAGCTTTCATGCACGTTCTCATCGTCGATGACCATCCCTTGTTCCGGCAGGGCCTGCGAGCGCTTCTCTCGGCGCTCGATCCGAGCATCGAGGCGGCGGACGTGAGTGCGGTGCCGGATGTCCGGGCGCTGCATGCGGCCGGCTACCAGCCCGAGCTGGTCCTGCTCGACATGAACCTTCCCGGCATCAGCAAGCTGGACGCCCTGCGCGACGTGAAGGCGCTCTTCGAGTCGGCCTGCGTCGTCGTGGTTTCGGCCGACGAGGATCCGACGCTGATCCGCAGCGTGATCGAGGCTGGCGCGGCAGGCTACATACCCAAGACGACCGACCCCGCGATCACCATCCAGGCGCTGCGCCTGGTGCTTTCCAACGGCATCTACCTGCCCTCGATCGCGCTGGACCACGCGATCGATGCGCCTTATCCGGCCCACAGCGCGAGCAGCGACGCCGGCTCGTTCAGCCCGCGCCAGCGCGCGGTGCTGCGGTGCCTGCTGCAGGGCAAGGCGAACAAGGTCATCGCGCGCGAACTGGACATGGCCGAGGGAACCGTGAAGGCCCACCTCTGGGCGGTCTACCAGGCGCTCGGCGTGAACTCGCGCACGCAGGCGATGTACCGCGCGCATGAACTCGGACTCTTTGCGCAAGTCTCCTCGTGAACCCGGCGGCTGCTCCCCGTGCGGTTCCGGCGCCGGACGCCGGTCCGGGCAGCCACGTCCTCGAGGATGAATTGCTGCGTCTCCTCGCCACACAAGGTCAGCGGGCGCCGCTGCCGGTCTTTGCCACCGCGGCGCTGCTGGCGTTCATGGCGGCCGGACGGCTCGACTATTCCTGGGTCGCATGGCTCTGGCTCGCGCTGGTCGCCGTCATCCTTGCGGTGCGCTGGCGTGTGCTCGGCGGGCTGTACGGCGACACACGGCTCGATCTCGCGCAGAAGCTGAAGATCGCCATCTGGCTGAGCGCCATCAACGGCGTCGTGCACGGTGCCTCGGTGATCTTCCTGCCGTCGCTCGACGGCATCGAGAAGGCGTTCCTGTCGATCCTGCTGCTCGGGCTCTGCGCCGGCTCGGTGGCCACCACGGCGGGCTACCGCCCCATATTCCTGGCCTATGTCGTCCCCACGCTCGCGCCGTTGTCGATCGCCTGGATGTTCAGCTCCAGCACCGACGCCCACCGCTGGACGGGCGTTTCGACGGCGGTGCTGATCGTCGTCTTCGGCGGGCTCCTGGTCGCGCTGGCGCGCGACACCTTCCACCTGTTCAAGGAGTCCTTCGACATCCGGCAGCAGCAGGTGGAACTGAACCGGCAATTGAGTGCGGCGCTCGACAACGCAGAGGCCGCCAACCGGGCCAAGACCCGCTTCCTGGCCGCGGCCAGCCATGACCTGCGGCAGCCGATGCACACGCTGACGCTGTTCGGCGCGGCGCTGACCATGCGCACGCTCGACGAGGCCAGCCGCCAGATCGCGCAGCACATGAGCACGGCGCTGCAGGCGCTGGGCGCGCAGCTCGACGCGCTGCTCGACATGTCCAAGCTCGACGCGGGCGTGGTGCCGGTGCGGCCTGCGCGGTTCTCGCTGGTGACCTTCCTGCAGCGGCTCGACCACGAGTGCCGTCCCCGCGCCGAAGCCAGGAAGCTGTCGCTGCGCATGGAATGTCCGTCCAACGCGATGACCGAGACCGACGAGCTGCTGCTCGGGCGCATCGTGCGCAACCTCATCGACAACGCCATCAAGTACACCACCTCGGGCAGCGTGCATGTGACGGTGCAGTCCGGCCCGCACCCGGTCGGCTGGACGCTGTATGTCCGGGACACCGGTGTCGGCATCGCCGAATCGGAACACGCCCGCGTGTTCGAGGAGTTCTATCAGGTCGGCAATCCGGAGCGCGACCGGTCGGAGGGGCTGGGGCTGGGCCTGTCGATCGTGAGGCGCCTGACGCGTCTGCTGCAGCTGGAGCTTCGCATGGTCTCGGCGATCGGCGTCGGCACCGAATTCAGCCTCGAGCTGCCGGCCGCCTCTTACGTGCTGCCGATGTCGGACCGGCCCGCGTCCGCCGTCGGCAGCACTTCGCTGGCGGGCTTGCGCGTGCTGGTGCTCGACGACGAGGAGGCCGTGCGCAGGGGCATGCAGTCCCTGCTGCAGGCGCTCGGCGCCGAAGTCGCGCTGGCGGGCGGCATCGCCGAAGCCGTCACCCTGGCCGAGAGCACGCGGCCCGACATCCTGCTGGCGGACTTGCGTCTGCGTGGCGACGAGGACGGCGTCCAGGCGCTGCGTGAGCTGAGAAGGATCCGCCCCGAGCTGCGCGCGCTGTTCGTCAGCGGCGACATCGAGCAGGGGCGCCTGCAGCAGGCGCATGCCACGGGGGTGCGCATTCTTCACAAGCCCGTCGCCGTCGACCTCCTGTGCAGTGCCATCCAGGAAGAGATTCGAAATGGAGCACACGATGACGACAGACGCAGAAGGGGTTCCGGAACAGGCTGATCTTGCAAGGGAGGGTGCGCGCGCGACGCGGTGGTTGTCGCGCGGCCTCGAAGAACTGATCCTCGAGCGCTCCGCCTGCGCCTCGCGCGTCGAGTCGGTCGCCGACTTCGACGCCGTGGTCATCGGCAGCGGCTACGGCGGTGCGGTGGTCGCCGCGGAGCTGTCTGCGATGTCGGCGCGCAAGAGCGTCTGCGTGCTGGAGCGCGGGCGCGAGTACCTGCAGGGCAGCTTTCCGTCTCGCGTGGCCGACCTGCCTTCGCACGTGCGCTTCACGACCGGCGACACGGGTGGCCCACGGGGCTACCGCGAAGGGCTGTTCGACGTGCGTGTCGGCGCGGACGTGAGCGCCGTGGTCGGCAACGGCGTGGGTGGCGGCTCGCTCATCAACGCGGGCGTGATGCTGATGCCCGAGCCCGAGGTCTTCGCGGATCCGGCCTGGCCGGAGGCGCTGCGCGAGCCGGCGGCGCGCGATCAGCTGGCGGCCTGCAGCGCCGAGCTGCTGACCCGGCTCGGCGCGACGCACACCGTGGCGAGCGACGGCGTGCGCGACCCGGCGCCTCACAAGTACAACGTGCTCGGCCAGCTGGCGCCAGCGAAATTCAGCGCCGTTCCCATCACCGTCGCGTTGGCCGAGGCCCCGCGGACCATCGCCGGCGTGCAGATGGACACCTGCGTGCGGTGCGGCGACTGCGCGACGGGTTGCAACCACAACGCCAAGCTGTCGCTCGACGTCACGCTGCTGGCCGAGGCCGTGCGCAACGGCACCCTGATATTCGCCGGCGCCACGGTGCTGCGCATCGAGAAGCAGGCGCGCGCCGACGGCCCGCCGCTGTGGAACCTGCATCTGGTGCATACCGACGAGGCGCTGCGCCGCCGCCAGGGCGCGCCCTTCGTGCTGCGCGCCGAGCACGTGGTGCTGGCCGCCGGCACGCTCGGCTCGTCCGAGATCCTGATGCGCTCGGAGAGCGACGCGCTTCGCTTCTCGCCGCGGCTCGGCCATCGCTTCTCGGCCAACGGCGACATGATCGCGGCCGTGTGCGACACCGAGGCCGGCGTCGTCGACTGCGTCGGCGACGAAACCGTGCCCCCCGCGGGTGTGCCGCCGGCCGATCGCGTGGGGCCGACCATCACGGGCCTGGTCGACCTGCGCGGCGACAAGGCGATCGGCATGGCGGTGCAGGACCTGGGCGTGCCCGGTGCGCTGCGCCGCCTGTTCGAGGAGGTCGTGACGACCTCGGCCAACCTGCACCTGCTCGGCGAGAGCGACGAACGCGTGCATGGTCCCGGCGACTCGGTGGCGACCGATCCCTGCGCGATCGATGCCGAGCGCATGCGCAAGTCGCTGCTGGTGGTCATGATGAGCCGCGACCCGGCCGATGGCCTGCTGACGATGAACCGCGACGACACCTCGCCCGAGGCCGGCGACGGTGCCGTCTCGATCCGCTGGCCCCGGCTGCGCGACCACCCGCCCTTTCTGGCGCAGCACGCGGCGCTGCAGGACATGCTGGACCGGTCGCCGATCAAGGGGCGGGTGCTGCCCAACCCGGTCTGGCGGCCGTTGCCGGCCAAGCTCGACTACCTCTTCGACGGTGCCAACGGGCCCTTGCTCACGGTGCATCCGCTGGGCGGTTGTCCGATGGGCGATGGCGTGGACACGGGCGTGGTGGACCACGCGGGCCGCGTGTTCGACCGCGCCGCGCCGGCGGGGTCGGCGCAGCGCTTCCATGAAGGGCTGGTCGTGCTCGACGGCTCGGTCATCCCGACCTCGCTCGGCATCAACCCGGCGCTGACCATCGCCAGCGTCGCGCTGCGTGCCGTGCGGGAACTGCGCGCGTCATGGGGCTTCACCGAGCCGCGCGAGCGGAAGGCCTTGCCGCCGCGGCCGATCTTCCGGATCGAACCGGTCCGGCAGAAGCCGCAGCCCACGGTGGTCGAAGTGCTCGAACGGCTGTCGGGGCCGGTGACGCTCAAGGGCCTCGGCCGCGAGGTGCACGCCGAACTGACGATGCACTTCGAGCCGACCGAACTGCGCCAGTTGATGGTGCCCGGCGCCACGCTGCGCCTGTCGCCCGATGCCGGCAAGCTCCGCATCTTCAGCAGGCAGCCGGGTGTGGACGAGGACAAGCGGGACGACGACCCGACCGCCCTGCTCGTGGCCCGGCTGTCGGGGTCGCTGCGCGTGTTCCATCAGGAAGCGTCCACGCCCTGGGAGCGGCGGGTGCGCAGCCTGTGGGCCTGGTTTCGCAACCGCGGGCTGCGCGACACCGTGCATTGGCTCCAGGATCTCTGGGCCAACCGGGCTTCGGCACCGGCCGGCACGCACACGTTCGTCGAAGCGGTCAAGAGCCGGGCGCTCAGCGCCTGGCAGCTGGGCTCGCGCGCCGGTGCGGTCCGGCTGATGAGCTACGAGCTGCAGGTCGATGAGGTGCTCTCGCACGCCGACGAACCGGCCATCGCATTGCTGGCCGAGCGCTTTCGCGGCGCGGCGATCCGGGGCGAGAAGCGGCTGACCTATTCGCGCCGTGCCAATCCCTGGCGGCAGCTGATGGAGGTGAGGCTCAGTGCCTTCCCCGATCTGGCGGCTGGCGGTGCCGACCCGCTGCTTCGGCTCGATCCGGCCTACCTGGCGCACCAGGGCATGCCGCTGCTGCGCATCGTGAAGCAGCAGGACCAGCCGAGCGCGCTGATCGACATGGCGTCGCTCGCCCTGTATGTGCTGCGCATCCTGCTGCACGTGCACGTCTGGAGCTTCCGCGCGCCCGACAAGCCGCTGCCGCGCGAGATCCGCCGCCTGCCGGGGCTGGTCAAGGGCCTGCCGCAACCGGTCGTGGTGGAACTGCCGGTCGGCGCGATGCCGGACGGCCGTCCGATCATGGTGCGGCTCACGCACTATCCCTTCGGCGAGTCGCAGCGCGCCGGTGTGCTGAAGCTGAAGGCGGGCGCCCAGGTCGCGGTGGAAACACCCGTGCTTCTCATCCATGGCTACAGCGCCAGCGGGACCACCTTCGCGCACCATGCGGTGCGGCCGAACCTGGCCGGTGCCCTGTGGGACGCGGGCCGCGACGTCTGGATCATCGACATGCGGACCAGCGCCGGCATGCCGCACGCACAGCACGCGTGGAGCTTCGAGGAAGTTGCCCGCGCCGACATCCCGGTCGCCGTCGCCCATGTGCTGGCGAGCACGGGCAAGTCCTGCATCGACGTGTTCGCCCACTGCATGGGTTCGGCCATGCTGGGCATGGCGCTGCTGGGTCCGAAGGACGACGGCGAGAGCTTCTGGCCGCTGCGCGACGGGCTGCATTCGAAGATCCGCAGCCTGGTCATCTCGCAGGTTCCGCCCGCGATGATCTTCACGCCCAGCAACGTGTTCCGGGCCTACGTGATGCGCTACGTGAGCCACTACCTGTCGCTCGACGGCTTCCAGTTCCGCATGTCGGATGCGCCGGGGCTGGCGGAGCAACTGGCGGACCGCCTGCTGGCCACGCTGCCCTATCCCGAGTCCGAGTTCGATCGCGAGAACCCGCTGTGGACACCGTGGCGCCGCACGCCCTGGGTCGCCACCCGGCACCGCATGGACGCGCTGTACGGCCGCGACTTCAGCGTGAACAACGTGTCCGACGAGATGCTGCGGCACATCGACGACCACTTCGGGCCGCTCAGCCTGCAGACCGTGTCGCAGGTGATCCACTTCGCGCGGTTCCGCTCGATCGCCGATCGCCAGGGTTTCAACGAATTCGTCGACCCGACCCGCCTGCGCGAGAACTACGACTTCCCGGTCATGTGCGTGCACGGCGTGGACAACGGGCTGGTCTCGGTCGAGACGCTCGCCCACTTTGGCGAGGTCATGAGCGAGGCGACCGGACGGCGGGTGCACAAAGAGCCCGTGCCGGGCTTCGGCCATCAGGACTGCCTGATCGGCGTCGAGGCGCGGCCGGTGTTCGACAAGATCATCCGGTTCTTCGATGGCGCGATCGAGGCCGATGCGCCGGCGGCCGATCCGGCGGGCGAGCCCGACACGGCGTCGGCGGTCTACGTGTGCCAGGTGCCGACGCTCGGGCTTCGGATGGACATCATGAGCACCGGCGCGACCTTGCGCTTCGCGCTCGGCGACGACGGCGGACGCGGCAGGCCGCTTCACGCCGCGATGATGCCGGTCGCCTGGAAGAACGGTCGCCTGATGCTGGTGGGCGAGACGGGGCCTGTCGCACCGACCCGGGACAACCTGCTGGAACTCGCGCAGGTGGTGCAGCCCCTGGCCGGCGTTCAGCACGACAACATGCAGCTGTCGTTCGAAATCGATCGGCCCTCGCTGTCCGACGGCACCGATGGCCTGCTCATGATGCTGGTCTACCCCCAGTCGCGCCTGATCGGCGACCTCGATGCGAAGCTCCGCGTCAAGGCGCTGCAGCGCGCGATCGCGGCGGCTCCCCAGCTCACGCCCGACATGGCCGACGCCTTGCTGTGGGCCTGGAACGACAGCGCCGACGATGCGCTCGAAGCGGGCATCCTGCGGCTGCCCGCGACACCGCTCGTCGATCGGCCCGCGGTGATCGCGGCGCAGCGAAGCTTCGTCCTGGCGAGTTGCCAGTACCCGGGCGGCATGCTGGACCGCACGCCGCCCGGCATGCCGAGCCATGCGCAGGCCGGGCCGTCCGACGCGTCGTACCTGCGCCTGCGCGACCGGCTGCTGCCCACGGCGCCATCCCCGGCGCCTGCCTTTCTCGTGCTCGCCGGCGACCAGGTCTATGTGGACGCGACGGCCGGCCTGTTCGACCCGCGCGGGCTGGACGACCGGTTCCGCATGCCGTACGAGAACTTCCTGGGAGCCCGCGGTTCGCGGGCGGTGCTCGGCCGCCTGCCCGCCTACATGGTGCTGGACGACCACGAGGTCGTCGACAACTGGGAAGCCGACCCGGCCGGCGCGACGCCCCGGGAACCGACGGGCAACGACGAACTGCGGGCGCTCGGCCTGGCGGCTTTCCGCCGGTACCAGCGGCCCTGGAGGGCCGCGGCGGGGGAGGGCGATGCGTTGTTCAGATCGACCGAACTCGACGGCTTCGCGTTCTTCTTCGCGGACAGCCGTCTCGAGCGCGCGCCCCGGCTGGCGGCAGACGCCATGCAGGCGGACATCATGGGGGAAGCCCAGGCGCAGGCGATCGCGGCCTGGCTGGCGCAGCAATCGCCTGGCGGGCCGCGCTTCTTCGTGTCGAGCGCGATGGTGTTGCCGCGCCTGCTGGAAACCCAGGCGTCGGGCGGCGCGGCCAGTCTTCGCTCCGACGCGTGGGACGGCTACCCGGTCGCGCTACATCGGTTGCTGGCCGGCGTGTTCGAGCGCGGCACCAGCGACGTCGTCTTCCTGTCCGGCGACGCCCATCTCGGCAATGTCACGCGCATCGTGCTGACCCGCGACGACAGCGACCTGCAGGTGGTCGCGCACTCCGTGCACTGCCCGGCGCTGTACGCGCCCTATCCCTTCGCCAATGCCGTGCCCGACGACTTCGCGCGCGTCGACGCATTCGCCTTCGAGGCCGCCGACGCGGGGGGTGTGACGCGTCGCTATCGGTGTTCGGTCGAGAGCTGGTTTCCGGCGCCCGGTGACGGCTTTGCGCTGTTTCGTGTCGACAAGGCGGACAGCGGCTGGGCGGTGTCCGTCGAGTTCGACCGTGCGCCCGGTCCGGCCGGGGTGTCGAACAGCATCAGGCGCTTCGTCGTGCCCTGACTCGGGGCGCGGCGGCTCGGCGGCTCGGGGACTCGGGAAGGGCGATGTCGCCCGAGGCGCGGGCCAAGGGCAACCAGCGACCGGCCGCTCAGCCGCCGGCTTCCGGCGCCGGCCGCGCGGAAGACCGGGCGTTGAAGTTCATCTCGCAGAAATAGGCCGCCTTGCGCAGCATCGAGCCGTTCAGCGCTTCGGCCAGGGGCGCGTCGCGGTCGAGGTAGGCATCCGCGACGCGCAGCCTGTCCAGCGCCAGGACCTTCAACTGCTCGCGGCTCATCAGGCCCAGCCGGCGAAACCAGTTGATCTTCCACTTCAGCGAGTCGAGCACGCCCAGCACGACGTCGTTGCCGCACAGGCGGCTTTCGGCGAGCAGGTAGTCCTCGATGTCCTGCACGTGGACGTCGGTCTCGCTCGTGTCTCCCTGTTCGACCAATGCGAGCGCACGGGCGCGGAGGTCCTGCAGGCTCGGTTCGGAGGCCGTTTCCACGATCGCGCGTGCGATGTAGGCATGCAGTGCACTGCGCAGCGCATAGAGATCGCGGATGGCCTTGACCGACACCGGCGCAACGCGCGGACGCCTCCGGGCCGACATCGTGATCAGCCCGTACTGGTTCAGGATGAGCAAGGCTTCGCGCACCGGCGTGCGGCTGGTGCCGAAGCGCGCGGCCAGCTCGACCGAGTTGATCGGCGCGCCGGGCGCGACCTCGCCCCGGACGATGCTGTCGCGGACCGATTCGAAGATCTTGACGACGGTGTTGTCGTCGCTGGGAAGGGCATCCGCAGGCGCGGTCGCAGGGGTGTGGGAGGCGGGCACGCCGCCATTGTGCTGGAACCGGCGCGGTATCCGCATCGTGCGCGCGACGGCAGAAGTGTCGACACTAATAAGTGAATATACCTATCCAAGGAAAATATAGGGCGAATAATATTAAAAGTGTCCACACTTCATCTGAAGCAGCAGATCGTGCAGGGCACCACATCCAGAAAAACCAGGAGACATCCCGTGCCCCATTCCTCTCGTCTTACCCGGCGTGCCACGATCCTGTGGGCCACCGCCGCCATGGCCGGCCTGGCCCATGCGCAGTCGCCATCGGGGCGCCCGATACGCATCGTGGTACCGGGGCCGGCCGGCTCCGCCATGGACGCGCTGGGCCGGTCCATCTCGGCGCCGTTCGGCCAACTGACCGGGCACCCCGTGCTCATCGACAACCTGCCAGGCGCAGGCGGCACGCTGGCGACGGCGCAGGTCGCGCGGGCGGCGCCGGACGGGCTGACGCTGGAGATCGTCTCGTCGAATCACGTGGTCAACCCGAGCATCTTCAAGACGCTGCCCTACGACACGCTCAACGACTTCACGCCGATCGCCGTGATCGGCGTGGTGCCGATCGTGCTGGTCGTGTCGCCGTCGCTCGCCGCCCGCAACGTGCCGGAGCTGATCGCGCTGGCCAAGAGCAAGCCGGGTGAACTCAACTACGGCTCGCTGGGCATCGGCACGGCGCTGCACCTGGCGGGCGAACTGTTCGGCAGCGAGGCCGGTGTCGACATCCGGCACGTGCCGTACAAGGATGCCGGCGGGCTCACCACCGACCTGGTGAGCGGCCAGGTCCAGATGGCCTACCTGGCGCTGCCGTCGGTGTCGCAGTTGATCAAGGCCGGCAAGATCCGCGCGCTCGGCGTGACCACCGTGCAGCGTTCGGCCGCGATTCCCGACGTGCCCGCACTGGCGGAAACGCTGCCCAGGTACGCGCTGGACGCCTGGATCGCGCTGATCGGACCGAAAGGCATGGCACCTGCGGTGGTACAGAAGTACTTCACCGATCTGAAGGCCTCGATGGACGATCCGACCGTCAAGGACGCGCTGGCCGCGCAAGGCCTGGTACCGACCCTGAAGGCGCCGGCCGATGCGCAGGCCTACTTCGTCAGCGAGATGGAAAAGAACGCCGCGCTCGTCAAGCGCTCCGGCGCGACGCCGCAGTGAAGCGGCGGCCCTTCCTCATGGCGCAGGCGACCGGGGACTTTGCCTTCCGCGCCGCGCGCATCGACCGGCGCTTTTCATACGGGCTCCATGTGCCGTCAAGCTTTCGGCGCGAGCGGGCGGAGAGCTTCCGGATCCTCGTTGCGGTCCATGGCTCGGAGCGCGCGCCCGAAGCCGCGCGCGAAGGTTTCGCGGACCTCGCCGAGGAATGCGGCTACCTGGTGCTGGCGCCGCTGTTCCCGATGGCCGTCACCGACGACGAAGAGGCGCACAACTACATCTTCCTGAAGTACCGCGACATCCGCTACGACCTGGTCCTGCTGTCGATGATCGACGAGGTGGCCGCGGCGTGGGGCGTGCCGTCGCGCGAGGTTTCGCTGGCGGGGTTCTCGGGCGGCGGGCAGTTCGCGCACCGCTTCATGTACCTGCATGGGGCGCGGCTGGCGGCCGTGTCGGTCGGTGCGCCCGGCATCGTCAATACGCTGGACGACCAGGTCGACTGGTTCGTCGGCGTGCGCGACGTGAAGTCCCGCTTCGGATGCGACGTCGACCGGGCCGCGCTGCGCGGGCTGCCGGTCCAGGTGGTGGTCGGTGCCGAAGACGTCGGCGCCGACGTGCTGATGGCGCCGGGCAGTCCGCTCTACATGGACGGCGTCAACGCGAGCGGCACCACACGCGTCGAGCGCGCACGGACGCTGCACCGCGTGCTGGTCGACGCAGGCGCGGATTGCCGCTTCGACCTCGTGCCCGGCGCGGGGCACGAGGCGCAGCAGGTGCAGTTGGCGGTGGACGCGTTCTTTCGAAGGCTGCGCCCGCCGGCGCGCTGAGCGGCGCGCTCCCACAGGCGCGATATCGCGCAAGCGACGATCTCCTCCACCGGTTGGCGATATGGTTCGAGCCGACGCCACGGCAAGACCCAGAAGGAGACAAGACATGCAGCTTTCCATCGACGACGCGTTCGGCACCATCGGCCAGCGCGTGCGGCAGCACGCCCGCGAGGCGCCCGATCGCGTGGCGCTCCATGACATCGGCGACGCGACCCGCATCACCTACCAGGAACTCGACCGGCGCATGGACCGCGTCGCCGCCGCGCTGCAGGCCGAAGGGCTGGCGGTCGGCGACCGCATCGCCATCTGCGGCAAGGCGTCGATCGACTATGCCGTGGTGTTCCTGGGCGCATTGCGCGCTGGTGTGGTGGTGGCGCCGCTCGCACCGAGTTCATCGCCGGAGACGCTCGCGCGCATGCTGTCCGACGCCGGCGCGCGCCTCTTCTTCGTCGACGACAGCGTGAAGGCGCTGATCGACGCCATGCCGGCGGGTTCGCTGCCCCGCATCGCGCTGGACGGCGGCGGTACCGGGCAGCCGCTGTCGGCATGGCTGGACCGCACCGCCGCGGCGCCCGCGGAGGCCGCGATCGAGCCGGCCTCCGCCTTCAACATCATCTATTCGTCGGGCACCACCGGCGAGCCCAAGGGCATCGTGCAGTCGCACGGCATGCGATGGGCCCACATCCAGCGCGGACGCTTCAGCGGCTACGGCGGCGACAGCGTCACGGTGCTGTCGACACCGCTCTACTCCAACACCACCCTGGTGCTGTTCTTCCCGACGCTGGCCTACGGCGGCACGGTGGCACTGCTGCACAAGTTCAGCGTGCCGGTCTATCTGGCGGCCTGCGAATCGCTGCGCGCGACCCACACGATGCTGGTGCCGGTGCAGTACCAGCGGCTGATGGCCAGCGACATCTTCGACCGGCATGACCTGTCGAGCTTCGTCAACAAGTTCTCGACCAGCGCGCCCTTTGCCGCGTCGCTCAAGGCCGACGTCCTGAAGCGCTGGCCGGGCGGGCTCATCGAGTACTACGGCATGACCGAAGGCGGCGGCACCTGCATCCTCGAAGCCCACGACCACCCGGACAAGCTCCACACCGTGGGCCAGCCGGCCAGCGGCAGCGACATCCGGTTGATCGACGACGAGGGCCGCGAAGTCGGGCCAGGGGAAATGGGCGAGGTGGTCGGCCATTCCGCGGGAATGATGACGGGCTATTTCGGGCAGCCCGGGAAGACGCGCGACGCCGAGTGGTTCGACCCGCAGGGCAAGCGCTTCATCCGCACCGGCGACGTGGGCCGCTTCGACGCCGACGGCTTCCTGGTGTTGATGGACCGCAAGAAGGACATGATCATCTCGGGCGGCTTCAACATCTATCCGAGCGATATCGAAGATGTGCTGCACAAGCATCCCGCGGTGCTGGAGGCCGCGGTTGTCGCGCTGCCGTCCGAGGCCTGGGGCGAGTCGCCTGGCGCCTTCGCGGTCCTGCGCGCAGGCCATCGCGACACCACTGCTGAAGCCCTGCGCGAATGGGTCAACGAGCGGGTCGGCAAGACCCAGCGGCTGGTGTCGCTGCAACTCATCGACGAGCTGCCGCGCAGTGCGATCGGCAAGGTGCTCAAGCGCGAGCTGAGGGACGCGGCAGTGCTCGGCGGAGTTCGGCCGCTGACCGCCGTCACCCCGCGAAGCGCTTCCGGTACTCCACCAGGCTGACGCCCAGTCGGCGGCTGAATGCGCGGCGGAAGCCGTCGACATTGGCATAGCCCACGGCGTTGGCCAGCCGCTTGGCCGGCGCATCGGAATCCTCGGCCAGCCGGCGGGCGGCGTCGATCCTTGCGTTCTCGACGAACTCCGCCGGCGTCGTGCCGGTCTCGCTGCGGAAGATCCGGGCAAAGCTTCTTTCGCTCATGCCGGCATGTGACGCCAGAACGGGCACCGACAGGTCGCTTCGGAGGTGCGCGAGCACATGCTCCTGCACTTCCCGCATGCTGCTGCGCTCGGCCGTCTGCGCGGCCAGATGGGCGCTGAACTGGCTCTGCCCGCCCGGGCGCTTGAGGAACATCACGAGCTGTCGCGCCACGCGCAGGGCCAGGTCGCGGCCGTGGTCCTCTTCCACCATGGCGAGCGCGAGGTCCATGCCGGCGGTGACGCCGGCGGACGTGAACAGCTTTCCTTCCTTGACGTAGATGGCATCGGCCTCGACGCAGGCGCTGGGGTACGCCGCGGCGAGCCGCGCCGTGGAATTCCAGTGCGTCGCCACCCGCTTGCCGTCGAGCAGCCCGGAGGCCGCCAGCACGAAGGCGCCGGTGCACACCGAGCCGTAGCGCCGCACGGTCTGCGCCTGGAAGCGCAGCCATTCCTGCAACGGCGTGTCGCTCGCCATGTCGTCGATCTCGGGGCTGCCCGCGACGAGCAAGGTGTCGATCGGGCCGCGATGCGTCGCCACCGTGTCGTCGACGGCAAGGCGCAGCCCGCCGCTGCTCGCCAGCAGGCCTTCCGTGGTGCCGATCACCCGCACCTCGTAGGCGTCGGGCTGGCCGAGCTGGCGTGACGCCTCGGCGAAAACGTCCGCCGGCCCGGCGACGTCGAGCAGTTGGAAACGAGGAAAGGCAAGGATGGCGATGCGCATGGCCGACGAGCTTCGATGATTGGCAGGAAACGTCGTGTACGGACGAGGACGGCTGAAGAAGTCTGGCAGAAACTAGCCGCTCATGCAAATTCAGCCAAGGAGGCCACCGTGTCAAGCCAGCCTGCAAGTACGTTCCAGCCCGTCTCTTTCCGTTCCAGCCAGGCGTCGATCCGCAACCTGCCCGTCAACCTGTTCGCGTCGGTCATGGGCCTGTCGGGGCTGGCGCTCGCCTGGCGCGTGGCGCACGGCAGCCTGGGTGCGCCGGCCTTCGTCGGCGAGGCCATCGGCGCGCTGGCCCTGGGCGTCTTCCTGCTGCTCGCGTTCGGCTATCTGGTGAAGCTCGTGAAGCATCCGCAGGCGGTGCATGCGGAATTCCATCACCCGATCGCGGGCAACTTCTTCGGCACGATCGTCATCTCGCTGCTCCTGCTGTCGGCGGTGATCGGGCCCTACAGCGCACCGGCGGCGCACGCCATCTGGACCGTCGGCGTGCTGGCGACCTTCGCGCTGGGCTACGTCGTGGTCGCCCGGCTGCTCAAGGGAGCGGTGGACGCATCGCACGCCGTGCCGGCCTGGATCGTCCCGTGCGTGGCCACGCTCGACATACCCGTCACCGGCGCGGAGATGCCAATGGCCTGGGCTGCGGAAATCAATCTGATGGCCGCCGCCGTCGGCACCATGCTGGCGCTCGTGCTGTTCGGAATGATCGTCCCGCGGCTGGTGCACCGCGACCCGCTCGCGCCGGCCATGACGCCGTCGCTGATGATCCTGCTGGCGCCGTTCGCGGTGGGCTTCCTGGCGTACGGCAACATCGTGGGCGGCATCGATCGCTTTGCCGCGCTGCTCTTCTATTTCGGGCTGTTCATGTTCGCCGTGGTCGCGCCGAAGGTGTTTCGCCCGAGCGTCAAGTTCTCGCCGGGGTGGTGGGCGATCAGCTTTCCGATGGCCGCACTGACCAATGCGGCACTGAAGTACGCGGAGTTCCGCGCGAGCGCGCCGCTGTGGGTGGTCGCCATCGTGCTGCTGGGCGCGCTCAGCGTCGTGCTGGCCGTGCTCACGGTGCGGACCGTGCGCATCGCGCTCGACAGGACGCTGTTCCTGTGAACTCGGCGTCCGCCTTCGTGAGCCTTCACGGATGCATGCGCACCACGGCCGGATCGTCACCGCCATGGAGCTGCGCCACGTGTGCGGCGCGGCGCGCGAGCACTGCGCGCTGGTTGATGTAGCCCTTGTCGGTGATCTCGCCCGCATCCAGGTCCGGCGGCTCGGTCAGCACCAGCGCGCGGGCCGGGCACTGCGACGAGCCCGCACCCTCGTCGCGCAGCGCGCGCAGCACCGCCGCGATGTGCGCGTGCAGGGCTGGCGCCGGCAGCGTGGCCGCCTGCGGGCTGGGGAACACCAGCATGCCGATCTCGTCGCGGTCGTGGCCCGTCAGCACCACGTCCTGCACATGCGGCGCGAGCATCGACACCAGCCGGATGCGCAAGGTGCCCACCGACACCCAGGTGCCGGTCGAGAGCTTGAAGTCCTCGGCCACGCGGCCGTTGAACATCACGCCGCGCGCGGGCTCGGCCGGGTCGGCCAGGAAGCCCGCGTCGCCGATGCGGTAGTAGCCCTCGGCGTCGAAGGCTTCGGCGGTTTCGCGCGGTGCATCGCGGTAGCCGGGGAACACCGACACGCCCTTGACGCGCATCTCCAGCTTCTCGCCGTTGGGCACGAACCTGAGTTCGAGCCCCGGCAGCGGGGCGCCGATGCAGCCCGCGCCATCGAGCTTCCAGTGCGCCGATGTGATGGCCGGCGATGTCTCGGTCGCGCCCCACGACGTCGTGAGCCACAGCGGCCGATCGGGGCGCACGCGGCGCGCCACGGCCTCGAGCCGCTGCCAGGTCGAGGGTGCGAGCGCGGCGGCCGCGTAGAACGCCAGCCGCAGATGCGAGAGCACGTCGGCGGCCAGCGCATCGTCGGCTTCCAGGAAGGGCAGCAGCATGTCGAAGCCGCGCGGCACGTTGAACAGCAGCGTGGGCTTCACCTCGCGCAGGTTGCGCACGGTCCTGTCGATCAGCCCGGGCGCGGGCCGGCCTTCGTCGATGTAGAGCGCGCCGCCATGGCACAGCACCATGTTCAGGTTGTGGTTGGCGCCGAAGGTGTGGCTCCACGGCAGCCAGTCGACCAGCACCGGCTTCTCGTGTGCCAGGAAGCGCCAGGTCTGCGCCATCATCTGCTGGTTGGCGCACAGCATGCGGTGCGTGTTGATCACCACCTTGGGCTTGCCGGTGGAGCCCGAGGTCAGCAGGTACTTGGCGTGCGTGTCGGGCAGCACGTCGGCAAAGGCCCGCATGACCGCGGGCGTCTCGGTCGTGGCGAGCAGTTGCGCGAAGTCCATCGCATGCGGATGCGCATCGGCATGGCGGCTGAACACCGTGACGGCATCGACGTCGCTGCCCGCGAGCGAGGCGCCGTACACCCTGGCGTCCGACGCATAGACCAGCGCGGGCTTCAGCGTGCGCAGCATGCCGTGCAGCCGCGCCGGGTCCTTGGCCATGCGCGAATAGGCGCTGGAGAGCGAGCATGCGGTGCGGCCCACGTGCATGGCCGCCAGCATCAGCACCGCGTGGTCGATCGCGTTGTCCGAAAGGATCACGACCGGCTGGCCGGCCGGCAGGTTCATGTCGAGCAGCGCCTGGCCGACGGCGCCGACCGCCTGCCGCAGCGCGCGGTAGTCGAGCCGTCGCCAGCCGTCGCCCGTGTCGTCGCGCTCGGCCAGCGCGAGCGCGTCGGGCGTCTCGCGAGCCCAGCGTTCGAGCCATCCGCCGATGCAGCGCGCATAGGGCTGGAGCGCCGTCGGCGAGCGCAGCGTGAACGAGCCGTCGTCGAAGTCGATGCGCACCGTGCGCGGTGGCGCGACCCGCGCGGGGTCGAGTAGGAAGTCGTCGTCGGTCATGGTCAGTCGAGCTTGCCGGTTTCCGACTTGGCGCGAATCAGGTCCGACAGCAGGTGGTCGCGCGCGGCCTCGAGTTCGGCCGTGCTGCGCGTGCCGAGCGCATCGGCCACGCCGTCGGTCACCTGCTGTCTGAGCGCGGCCGTCATCGACGGCGCACCCAGGTCGCTCCACCAGTCCTCGATCGGCCCGCCGAGATGCGCGAGCAGGTGCGCGATGCCGCCCGCGCCGCCCGACAGGTGCAGGTTCATGAACGGCCCCATCACCGCCCAGCGCAGACCGGGTCCGTGCGCGATGGCCGTGTCGATGTCGGCCACGCTCGCCACGCCCTGGTCGACCAGGTGGAAGGCCTCGCGCCACAGCGCCGCCTGAAGCCGGTTGGCGATGTGGCCCTTGACCTCGCGCTTCACGTGGATGGGCCGCTTGCCGATGGCTGCGTAGAACGCCATGGTGCGCGCGATCGCATCGGCCGATGTCCGTTCGCCGCCGATCACCTCGACCAGCGGAATCAGGTGCGGAGGATTGAAGGGATGCCCCAGCACCACGCGCTGCGGATGCACGCAGCCCGACTGCACGCCGCTGATCGCCAGGCCCGACGAACTCGACGCGAGGATCGTCTCCGGCGGCGCGGCGGCGTCCATGCGGCGGAACAGGTCGATCTTGAAGTCCATGCGCTCGGGGCCGTTCTCCTGCACGAAGTCGGCCACCGACACCGCGTCTTCGAGGCTGTCGTGAAAGCGCAGCCGGTCCACCGATGCGCCCGGCGACAGGCCGAAGCGCTCCAGCGTCGGCCAGTGCTGCGCCACCGCGTCGCGCAGCCGCGCCTCGGCGCCGGGCGAGGGGTCGGTCGCGTTCACGTCGAGCCCGTGCGCGAGGAAATACGCGACCCAGCTCGCGCCGATCACGCCGGTGCCGACGACCGCGACGCGCTTTACGCCGCCATGGCCGTCGTGGGTGACGACAGCGCCGCTCATGACTTCCACCGCACGCAGCGGCTTTCCGCCTTGGTGGTCCAGGCGGCCTCGCCGCGGATCGCCTCGACCACCTTGTAGTAGTCCCACGGCTCGGTCGATTCGGCCGGTGTCTTGACCTGCATCAGCTGCATGTCGTGCACCATGAGCCCGTCGTCGCGCAGCCAGCCGCCCCGCACGAACATGTCGTTGAACTTCGTCTTGCGCAACTGCGCCATCACCTTGTCGGCGTCGTCGCTGCCCGCGGCCTTCACGGCCTGCAGGTACTGCAGCGCCGCCGAGTAGTCGCCCGCATGGAAGGACGAGGGCATGCGCTTGTGCTTGTCGAAGAAGCGGCGCGCCCAGGCGCGCGACTCGGGGCTCTGGTTCCAGTACCAGCTGTCGGTGAGGTACATGCCCTGCGCGTTCTTCAGGCCCAGCGCATGCACGTCGTTGATCGTGATGATCATGCCGGCCAGCTTCATGTTCTTGCCGATGCCGAACTCGGCCGCCGACTTGATGGCGTTGACCGTGTCGCCGCCCGCGTTGGCGAGCGCCAGCACCTGCGCCTTCGAGCCCTGGGCCTGCAGCATGAAGGAAGAGAAGTCGCTCGCGCCCAGCGGGTGCTTCACCGAGCCCGCCACCGTGCCGCCGCCGGCCTCGATGATCTTCGCGGCATCGCTCTGCAGCGCCGCGCCGAAGGCATAGTCGGCCGTCACGAAGTACCAGCTCTTGCCGCCGGCCTTGACCACCGCGCTCGCGGTGCCGCGCGCCATGGCCACCGTGTCGTAGGCATAGTGCACGGTGTACGGCGAGCAGTATTCGTTGGTGAGGCTGGAGGCGCCCGAGCCGACCACGAAATACGGCTTCTTCTTTTCGGCGGCCACGCCGGCCATGGCGATGGCCGCGCCCGAGTTGACGCCGCCGATCAGCATGTCGACCTTCTGCACGTCGAACCATTCGCGTGCCTTGGCGGCGGCGATGTCCGGCTTGTTCTGGTGGTCGGCCGTGACCAGCTCGATCTTCCGGCCATCGATGGCGCCGCCCATGTCGGCAATCGCCATGCGGATCGCCTCGGCGCCGGCCGGCCCGTCGTAGTCGCGGTACAGGCCGGACATGTCGCTGATGAAGCCGATGCGGATCGTGTCGTCGGACACCTGGGCCGATGCGGTGGCGGTGAAGGCCGTGAAGGCGGTTGCGGCGGCCAGGGCCACCAGCGTGCGCGGGATGTTCATGTGCGTGTCTCCGTTCGTTGTTCTCGTCTCGTGCGCGGCGGCATCAACCCCAGGCGAACTCGGGCCGCGGCGCGCCGGTGCGCGGCAGGCCCATGATCTGTCGCGCCTCGGCCGGCGTGGCGACTTCCATGTCGAGCTCGCGGATCACGCGCACGATGCGCTCGGTGAGCTGCACGTTGGTGGCCAGCTCGCCGTGGCGGAAGTAGAGGTTGTCCTCGAGGCCGACACGCGCATGCCCGCCCAGCAGCAGCGCCGCCACGTTGGCCTCGAGCTGCGACATGCCGATGCCGCTCACGCCGAAGATGGCGCCCTTGGGCAGCGTGTCGACCATCATCTGCAGGTTGCGCGGCGAATACGGCATCGCGTTCTGGAAGTTGCGGTGCACGTTCATCACCAGGTTGACGAAGTACGGCGCGTCGTCGTGGCCTTCCTCGATCAGCGTGGTCGTGTCCTGCAGGATGTGCGTGGGGCTGAACACCTCCCATTCGGGCTTGATGCCGCGCGCCTTCATGCCGGCCGCCAGTTCGCGCCCGCGGGTGATGGGCGTGTCCATCAGGATCTGCTTGCCCTCGAAGCTCAGGTTCAGCGTGGTGGCGTCGAGCGTGCACATCTCGGCGCCCGCGTCCATGCCCTTGATGCGTTCTTCCCACGCGATCTCCCAGCGGTCGCCGGCCAGCGGCCTGACCATGTCGCCATGCACGCCGCCGCCGGTCGAGTTGTTGATGACGATGTCGCAGCCGGCGGCGCGTATGCGGCGGTTGATGTCGCGGTAGACCTCGGCATCGCAGGTGGCGCCGTCGTCGGGGCGGCGCGCGTGGATGGCCGCGACGCTGGCGCCGGCGTTCCAGCAGCGCAGCACGTCGGCGGCGATCTCGTCGGGCTGGGTGGGCAGGTGCGGGTTCTGCGACTTGTGCGCCATGCCGCCGGTGGGGGCGATGGTCACGATGACTTTGCGCTTCGACATGGTCGGTAGCTCCTGATCGGGGTTGTCTCTGTATCGGTGGGGCCGCGTTATTATTTTTGGGGTCGCGGTGCGCACTCAGTCATCGCGACGACATTCGGGCTCAGGGTTTGTGCCCCCCGATCTCAGGAGACTTCATTCCATGCCCACGACGAAGCCGGCCCTCCAGGCGGCATCGCTGACCATCGCGCAGCTGCTGCACGCGTCAGCCTGGTTTCCGCTGATCGACGCGGCCGCCGGCGAGCGCGTGCGCGACGAGATGCGCGAGGTCGACGTGCCGGCCGGCGCCGCCCTGTGCCGGCGTGGCGACACGCCGACGCATTGGTACGGCACGCTCGAAGGGCTGCTCAAGTGGTCGATCACGTCGAGCGACGGCCACTCGGTGACGCTGGGCGGGTTGTCGGTCGGCAGCTGGTTCGGCGAAGGCACGCTGCTGCGCGCCGTGCCGCGCTCCGCCGACATCATTGCGCTGCGGCCGAGCCGCGTGGCGCGCCTGCCGCTCGAGACCTTCGAATGGCTGCACCGCACGCAGCGCGGCTTCGATCACTTCCTGCTGCAGCAGATCAACGAGCGGTTGCACTGGTTCATGGGCAGCTATGCGGCGCACCGCCTGCTCGACGCCGACAGCCAGGTGGCGCGGGCGCTGGCGGGGCTGTTCCACCCGTGGCTGCATCCGGGCAGCGAGCCGCATCTGCAGACCTCGCAGGAAGAGATCGCCAACCTGTCGGGCGTGTCGCGCCAGCGCTGCAACGCGGCGTTGAACCGGCTGCGCGAGGCCGGCTTCCTGCGCATCGAATACGGCGGCATCACCGTGGTCGACCTGGAAGGGCTCCGGCGCTTCATCGAGTGACAAAGGAAAAAGGGAAGGCGTGCAGGCCTTCCCTTTGTGGAGTGCGTGGCGGCGTCAGCCGCCGATGCGGATCATCGGCGTAGGGCTGGCCTCACTGGCCTGGCGAACCGATCGCCGTGCTTGCGGCCGGCTGGGCGAATCCGCCAGCCTCGCCCACCTTCGCGGCCCGGTAGGTCGGTGCCGAGGTCGACACGCCGTCCCACACGGCCGAGCTGGTCGCGCTGCCGCCGAAGACCGCGCCGGCGTGTTCCGCATAGACCGCGGTGATGCCGGTCGAAGGCGCCGCCGGATTCACGACCGTGCCGTCGACCGCCGTGATCGCGCTGGCGCCGAAGTTGATGCTGGCGGCCACCTTGCCGGTTGCGTCGAACAGCACCACGGCGTCACCCTTGCCGAGGCCCGGACCGCCGGTGGCGACCGCGGGGAACGTGGCGGCATTGAGGCCCCAGGCCGCCGCGAAGGCGGTCGTGTCGGCCGCGGCGACCACCACCAGCCGTTGGCCCGGTGCGATGCTGACCGACGGGAGCGCCGCGCTGGCCGCATCGTTGAAGTTGGCGGAGTCGTCGTCCCACTTCCAGCCCAGCAGGTTGACCGCGGCGGTGCCGTAGTTGTAGAGCTCGAAGAAGTCGCCGCCGTTGGCGTTGGTGTTCACCTCGGTGATCAGCAGCTGCGGCACGGGTGTCGGGCTCGTGCCGAAGGTGACGAAGTTCAGCGTCGTGCTGTCGGCGATGCCGACGAACGCGTTGCCCGCGAGGTCGCTCAGCGCGTTGGCGGACACCTGCACGCTGTAGGCCGTGCCCGCATGCAGGTCGGCGCTCGGGTTGAGCGTGACGGTGCTGCCGCTGATCGCGACCTGGCTGGTGTCCGACGCGCTGATCGTGCGGACGTCGTCGCTGCCGTTCGTGATGGTGAAGGTGCCGGCACCCGCGTGCACGGCTTCGTTGAAGGTCAGCACGATGTTGTCGCCGACGGCCACGCCGGTCGCGTTGTCCTGCGGCGTCGTGCTCTGCAGCGACGGGGGCGTCGTGTCGGGCACGGTCTTGAAGGCCAGCGTGGCGGCACCGTTCACGGCCGTCGTCGCGAGGCCGGTGGCGTCCTTGATGACGCCGCTGGCGTATTGCACGCTGTAGGTGGTGTCGGGTGCCAGGTCGGCGGTCGGGTTGATCTTCACGGTGCTGCCGTTGAAGCTCACCTGGGTGGTGTCCGTGATGGCGATCGTGCGGGTGTCGCCGCCGCTGCCGATCAGCGTGATGTTGCCCGTGCCGGCCGCCACCGCTGCCGAGAAGTTCAGGTACAGGTTGCTGCCCACCCCGACCTGCGTGCTGCTCTTGGTCGGCGTGTAGACCCAGAGCTGCGGCAGCGCCTGGCTGCCGCCGCCGGCCTCGTTGGTCACGTACATGTTGAGCTGCTTGTCGAAGGTGATGCCTTCGTGGCCCAGGTTCAGCGGCGCATTCGGCAGGTCGAGCGTGCCGAAGATGCGGCCGGCGCGGTCGACCTTCACGATGCGGCCCGACTCCTGGCTCAGCAGCATCAGGTGGCCGTAGTCCGGCGCGGTGCTCGGCAGCGAGTTGGACAGCGCGTGGACGTCGGCGATGTCGGCCAGTCCGGCCAGCGCCGGATCGAACAGGTTGACCGAATTGACCGTCGAGGCCGAGCCGTTGGATGCGGCGCCGGCCGTGAAGTCCAGCGTCGTCTGGAAGATGCCCTGCGGCTCGGTTTCCTTGACGAAGATGTAGCCGCCCGTCATCGGGTCGGCCGTGACGCCTTCCAGGCCGATGTTGCCGACCGTGGTGCCGAGCTTGACGCTGCGCACGGTGGCCGCGTTCAGCGTGGTGCCGCCGACGTAGGTCACGAGGTTGGCGGTGCGTTCGCGCTCGTTGGCCACCACGAACTGGTTGCCGCCGGCCCAGGTCAGGCCTTCCGGGTCGCCGAAGAGGCCGGCCGGCAGGTTCATGGTGTCGATCACCGTGCCCGTCTTGGACAGCTGGGTGATGTACGTACCTTCGTCACCGATGATGAACAGGCTGTCGGTGGTCGGGTTGTAGGTGACCGCGGAAACCTCCGCGGCGATCTGGTTGGCGCCCGAGGCCAGGTTGACCGGCAGCGTGACGCGGGTGGTCAGCGTGTAGTTGCCGAGGTCCAGGCTTTCGTCCGGCGCCACGAAGGACAGCGTGGGGCTGCCGAGTGCGACCGGTGCGTTCGGCGTGTCCGGCGTGCCCGGGTTGGTCGTGACCGGATCGGCGGGCGTGTTGGCCGGTGAGCCGTCGTTGCCGCCGCCGCAGGCGGCGAGCGCCAGCGCGCCGCTCAGGATCAGTGCAGTCAGCACGGGACGTCGAGCCAATGCACTCGGCATCTGGGAGAAAGATCGCATGAATTCACCTGTCGTAACAATTTATTCAAGCGTATGGCCGCTTGAAGTCAGGTCGATGACAGGGAAGCGTTCGGCCTCTCAGTGCGCGTGATCCTTCCGGTCGAAACCCGGCCGCGGAATCAGCGTGAGCAGCGCGTTCGACACGCCGCCGTCCACCATGAACTCCTGGCCGCTGATGTAGAGCGCGCGCTCGCTGGCCAGAAACAGCACCGCGTCCGCGATGTCCTGCGGCGCACCGATGCGCCGCGTCGGGACGATCTCGGTGCGGCGGCGCAGGATCTCAGGGTCGCGGTAGAAGGCTTCCGACAGCGGCGTGCGGATGACCGCGGGCGCCACCACGTTGCTGCGCACGCCGTGTTCGCCAAGCTCCAGCGAGAACAGCTTCGACAGCATGTTCACCCCGGCCTTGCTCACGCTGTAGGCGCCGCTGTAGGGCTGCGGCAGCGTGCCCGAGATCGACGACACGTGGATCATGCTGCCGCCGCCGGCCGCGATCATCTGCCGGCCGAACGCCTGGCCGCACAGCAGGTAGCCGTTGAGGTTGATCGACAGCAGCCGGTTCCATTGCGCGATGTCGATGTCGAGCAGCGCGCCCGCGTACAGCGTCGCGGCGTTGTTGACCAGCACGCGGCAGGGCCCGAGCTGTTCGGCGCTGCTGGCCGCGGCGCGGCCCACGCTGTCGGGGTCGGACACGTCGCAGGCGATGGCCACGGCGCGTCCGCCGGCACGGCCGATCTCGTCGGCCAGCGCGCGGCAGGGCGCCTCGTCGCGGTCCAGCAGCGCGACGTGCGCACCGGCCGCCGCGAGCGACAGCGCAATCTCGCGGCCGATGCCGCCGGCGGCACCGGTCAGCGCGCAGACGCGGCCGTCGAGGTCGAGCCAGTCATGGGGCGACGCCGAAGCGGAAGAAGAAATGGGTGGGGTCGTTGCAGTGGTCATGGGGCTTCGATGGAGTCTTCGCGATTCAGGCGGGTTCGACGCGCAGCGGCAGGCGGTCGAGCGTGCGCATCTGGTTGATGGGGCGGTATTCGGCCTCGCCCGCCAGGCTCAGCGTGCTGGCCTGGCGCACCAGCGCACCGAGCAGCGCCTCGGCCTCGAGCCGCGCGATCATCTGGCCGATGCACGCGTGCACGCCGGTGCCCAGCGCGAGGTGGCTGCCCGCGACCTGCGGCCGGTCGACGTCGAAGCGATCGGGCTCGGTCCAGCGCCGCGGGTCGCGGTTGGCGGCGCCGAAATACACGCCGACCTTGGCGTCGGCCGGTATGCGGCAGCCGCCGAGTTCGGTCTCGGCCACCGTGGTGCGGTAGGTCACCTGGAATGGCGATTCGAAGCGGATCGCCTCTTCGAAGGCGGCCTTCACCTTGGCCGGCTCGGCCCGCAGCCGTGCCCATTGCGCCGGATGCCGTGCGAGCTGGTTCAGCGCAAAGCCGATGCCGCTGATGGTCGAGTCGGTACCGCCGCCGACGAAGCTGCGCACGATGTTCGATGCCAGGCCGGGTTCCAGTTCGCCCGCGTCCTCGGCCTGGAACAGCAGCTCGGCGATCGAGCCGCGCGTCACGTTGCGGCGCTGCACCGATTCCTCGAACCAGGCGAGGTAGGGCTGCGCGTTGGCCATGGCGCGCTCATACAGCGCGTTCTTCGGGCCGCTCTGGTTGAAGCGCATCTCGCCGATGGCCAGCGTCTCGGTGCGCGGCAGGCGCACGCCCACCGCCGCCGGAAAAGCCTCCAGCACGAAGGCTTCGGCGCAGTCGTCGACACCGTTGAATTCGCGGCGCGCGACCAGTTGCGCGACCAGCGCATCGGCCTTCGAATCGAAGCCCTCGCGCCAGCGCCGGATCACCAGCGGCGACAGCACGCGCATCACGACCGAGCGCACCCGCGTGTGGTCCGGCGGGTCGACTTCGAGCAGCCGGCTCGGCACGCGGAAGTCGCCGGGTCTGCGGATGTCCTGGATGCCGATGCCCGCCGCGTTGCTGAAGCGCGCGTAGTCCGCCAGCACCGTCTTCGCTTCTTCGTGGCGGCCCACCGCATACACGCCGTGCGGCCGGATGAAGGCGACCGGGCCGGCTTCGCGCAGCATCTGGTGAAAGGGATAGGGGTCGGCCAGTACGGCGTCGGAATAGGGGTCGATGTCCAGCACCGGCGCCTCGCGCAGGGCCTCGCGGTCGAGGGTTTCAGCCATGGGTTCGCTCCGTTGCAATGCGTATGCGGGGACGATAGCCACGCACCCCCGCCACGTATGTCCCCTGCCATAGGGACTTGGGCCTGGACGTGGCCGCGGCGGTGGGTCAGCCCGGCACGGCGGCCAGCGTGCGCTGCACGCCGAAGCGCGGCACCAGCGCCAGCGCCACCGCGCCGGACGCGAACACCAGCACGCCGATCGCGAGCGCCAGCGAGCGCGCGCTGCCGTCGAACACCGCGCCGACCGCACTCGCCGCCACGAAGCCGCCCAGCGCGAGCACGCAGCCGCCCAGTGCCGATGCCGCGCCGGCCTGCGCCGGGAAGGGCGCGACCATGCCGACCTGGCCGCAAGGCTGCTGGATGCCGTAGGCGAAGAGCTGCAGCCAGATGGCCGCGGCCAGCGTCCAGGGCGTGTGGGCGTCGGCCAGTGCGGGCAGCACGAACAGCGCGCACGCCGCCATCGTCAGCCAGCCGCCGCGGCGCACGGTGGTCTGCACACCATGCAGGCCGACCCATCTGCGGCAGCACAGCGTGCCGAGCAGGTAGGCGATCGACGCGCAGCCGAGCACCGCACCGAACACCGGCGCCGACAGGCCGAAGCGGCCGACGAACACGAATGACGACGTCGCATAGAAGCCGAAGTTGGCCGCATAGCCGAAGGCGCACAGCATCGTCCAGGTCAGGAAGGCGGGGCTGCGCGCGATGCCCGCATAGCCACGCGCCAGCGTGGCGGCGCGCACCGGCGCCGACTTGTCGCGCAGCGTCTCGGGCACGCGCCGTGCAATCAGCGCCAGCGTGGCGAGCGCGAACATCGCCGACGCGGCCAGCGCGGCGCGCCAGCCCCAGTGCGCGGCCAGCCAGCCGCCGACCACCGGCACCGTCATCGAGATCACGCCGACGCCCGAGAGCGACAGCGTCATGATCCGCGTGCCTTCGACCGGCTCGTACAGGTCGCGCACCATCGCGCGGGCACACACCACGGCGGCGCCCAGCGCCGCACCCTGCAGCACGCGGCAGGCCACCAGCACGGCCACGCTGGGCGCGAAAGCGCCCGCCAATGTGGACGCGACGTACAGCCCGAGCCCGGCCAGCAGCACCGGCCGCCGGCCGAAGCGGTCGGACACCGGCCCCCACACCAGCTGGCCCGCGCCGTAGCTGACCATCAGCGCCGACAGCGTGAGCTGCACCGCCGCCACCGTGGTGCCGAGGTCGGCCAACAGCATCGGCAGCGCCGGCAGGTAGAGGTCGGTGCTGACGGGCTGGAGCGTGACGAGCAGCGTCATCACCAGCACCGCGAGCAGCGCGGAGACGACCGGCGTGGCGGACGTGGCAGGTGTGGCAGATGTGCCGGGCATGCCCGCGCTCAGCGGATGCGTTCCAGCACGCTCACGTAGTTGGCCACCGCGGCGCCGCCCATGTTGAAGATGCCACCGATCGTGGCGTCGCGCACGCGCATCGCCTCGGGCAGCTCGCCGGTGAGCTGCATCGCCGTCATCGCGTGCATCGATACGCCGGTCGCGCCCACCGGGTGGCCCTTGGCCTTGAGGCCGCCGCTCGGATTGACCGGCAGCCGGCCGTCCATGCGGGTCCAGCCTTCTTCGATGGCGCGTGCGCCCTGGCCCTCGGGTGCCAGGCCCATCGCTTCGTATTCGAGCAGCTCGGCCATGGTGAAGCAGTCGTGCGTCTCGACGAAGGACAGGTCGTCGAGCGTGAGCTTCGCGTCGCCGAGCGCCTGCGCCCAGGCGCGCGAGCAGCCCTCGAAGCGCAGGATGTCGCGGCGCGACATCGGCAGGTAGTCCTGCACGTGCGCAGTGCTGCGGAACATCACGGCGCGCGGCATCGACATGGCGGACGCGACGTCCATCAGCACCACCGCGGCCGCACCGTCGGACACCGGCGAGCAGTCGGTGCGGCGCAGCGGCCCGGCCACCAGCGGGTTCTTGTCGCTCACGGTGCGGCAGAAGTCGAAGCCCAGGTCCTTGCGCATCTGCGCATAGGGATTGGCGACGCCGTTCGCGTGGTTCTTGGCCGCGATCAGCGCGAGCGCGTCGGACTGGTCGCCGTACTTCTCGAAATAGGCGGTCGCGATCTGACCGAACAGCCCCGCGAAGCCGCCCTGCACGCCGCTTTCTTCCGCGAGGTACGACGCGCGCAGCAGGTTGGTGCCGATCTCCGGGCCGGCCGTGGTCGTCATCTGCTCGACGCCGACCACCAGCACCGTGCGCGCGCGCTTCGACTCGATCGCGCGGATGCCCTGGTGCACCGCGGCCGAGCCGGTGGCGCAGGCGTTCTCGACCCGGGTCGCGGGCTTGAAGCGCAGGTCGGGCGAAGCCTGCAGCACCAGCGCGGCCGTGAAGTCCTGCTTCGAGAAGCCGGCGTTGAAGTGGCCGAGCACGATCTCGTCCACGTCGGCCGCGCCGATGCCCGCGTGCGCGAGCGCCTCGTTCGTGGCCCGCACGATCAGGGTCTCCACGGTTTCCTTGTCGAACTTGCCGAAGGGCGTGTGGCCCCAGCCGACGATGGCTGCTGTCATGTGTTTTCTCCTTGGGTGGCCAGTTGAAGGCGCAGCTCGCGCTTGAGCACCTTGCCGTAGTTGCTCTTGGGCAGCGCGTCGATGAAGACGTATCGCTTGGGCCGCTTGAAGCGGGCGATGTGGTCGAGGCAGTGCGCGTCGAGCGCGTCGCAGCCGGGCGCGGCGCCGTCCACCGGCACCACGAAGGCGACGACCACCTCGCCCCACTCCGCATCGGGCTCGCCGACCACGCAGGCCTCGGACACCTCCGGGTGCGTGAGCAGCGCCTCTTCGACCTCGCGCGGGTAGATGTTCGATCCGCCGCTGATGACGACGTCCTTCGACCGGTCGCGCAGCGTGAGCCGGCCGTGCACGTCGAAGGAGCCCATGTCGCCGGTGTAGAGCCAGCCGTCGCGCAGCGCCTCGGCCGTGGCTTTCGGGTTGCGCCAGTAGCCCGACATCACGACGTCGCCGCGGCAGACGATCTCGCCGATGGCGTCGACCGGGCAGGGGCGGCCTTCGTCGTCGACCACGCGCACGTCCATGCCGAGCCGCGGCGTGCCGGCCGAGCCGAGCGTCGCGTCGTCGGCGCCGATGTGTTCGTGGCGGCGCAGCGCGGTGATGGTCATCGGCGCCTCGCCCTGGCCGTACAGCTGGGTGAAGACCGGGCCGAAGGTGGCCAGCGACTTCTTGAGTTCTTCCACGTACATCGGCGCGCCGCCATAGACGATCGAGCGCAGGTGCGCGGGCCGGCGCCCGCTGCGCTCGGCCTCCAGCCGCAGGCGCTGCACCATGGTCGGCGCGAGGAAGGCGCCGCAGGACGGATGCGCATCGCACAGGTCGAGGAACTCGGCCGGGTCGAAGGCGCCGGACGCCGGCAGCACTTGCCGCGCACCACGCGCGACGTACGCCGGGATGTAGAGGCCGGAGCCGTGCGACATCGGCGCCGCGTGGATCTGGCTCGCGTCCTCGCCGAAGGTCTCCATCTCGGCGAGGTGGGAGATCGTCATGGCCATCAGGTTGCGGTGCGACAGCATCGCGCCCTTCGACCGGCCGGTGGTGCCGCTCGTGTAGAACAGCCAGGCCAGCGCCTCGGGCGCGGTGATCGGCGCGTCCGTCGGCGCTGCATCGAACAGTGCCGCGTAGTCCGCGCTGCCGATGCGCAGCAGCCGGCAGCCGGCCTGCGCCGACGTGGCCAGCGCAGCGGCCAGGTCGTCGGCGAGCTTGGGCGACACGAAGGCCGCGGTGGCCTCGGCGTCTTCGATGATCTGCACCATCTCCTTCGCGTGCAGCTTGGCGTTGATCGGCACGAACACCATGCCCGCGGCCCAGATGCCGTACATCGCCTCGAGGTACTCCGTGCGGTTCTCGCTGGCCACGGCCACGCGGTCGCCGGGCTGGCCGTGCCGCCGCAGCGCGGTGGCCAGGCGGCGCGCGCGGTCGCAGAGCTGGCCGTAGGTCCAGACCTGCTCGCTGCCGCGGTACACCGCGCCGCGCTGTGGAGAACGGCGCGCCGATTGCGCCAGGAGTTCGAACATGTTCATGGAAGTACCCGGATGCCCCTGTCGGCCAGCCAGCCGTAGATGAGGGATGTGGCTTCGGCCAGCAGCTCCGGCTGGCCTGCGTAGTAATGGGTCGCGCCCTGGATCACGTGGAAGGTCTTGTCCTTCGACGCCGCGGCTTCATACAGCCGGCGCGTGTGCGGCTGCGGCACCGCGTCGTCGGCGCTGTTCTCGATGGCCAGCAGCGGTACGCGGATGTGGGCTGCGCAGGCGGCGCCGTGGGCGTGCGTGTCGTCCATCGACCACTGCGACAGCCAGGAGCGCAGCGTCGAGAAGCGCGCGAGGCCGACCGGCCCGGTGTTGACTGTTTCCGGGTTGCCCATGTAGCACCAGTTCGGGCGCCGGTCGTTCGGGTCGAGCGCCGGGTCCAGGAAGCGCGGGTCGGCCAGCGTGCGGTGCACGACGAAGCCGCGTTCCATCTCGCCGGTGTCGCGGCGCTTGAGCTCGGCCAGCGTGCCCTTCACCCAGGCGGTGATGCGGCCCATGCGGGCGCGTTGCGCGCTGCGGTAGCGCGCGATGAACTCGGGCGCGTAGGGCGGCTGGTTCGGGTTGGCGGGGTCGTAGATGTCGAGTTCGACGTCGCGGTCGTCCGGGTTGAGTTCGTCGCGTACCGACGGGTCGATGGCTTCGAGCAGCAGTTCGGCGCGCGACAGGTGCGCGGCCTGGTAGATGATCGCGTCGGCCGGAATCAGCCCCGCACCGCGCACGTCGACCGGGTCGCCGGCGGGCGTGTGGGTGATCGACGGCGCCTCGGCCTGCGACTGGTAGAACACCGCGAGCGAGCCGCCGCCGCTCCAGCCGACCAGCACGATCTTCTCGTAGCCCCACTGCGTCTTGGCATGGCGGATGTAGGCGCCCAGGTCGAGCAGCACCTTCTCCATGATCAGCGCGACGTCGTTCTTCACGTAGCGGCTGGCCGCGCACAGCACGTGCGCGCCGGCCTGCACCATGGCGCGCGGAACCGGCAGCAGTTGCAGCGTGGACGTCGGATGCATGAAGACCAGCAGCGTCTTCGACTCGACGCCCTTCGGCCGCAGCCGCAGGCCTTCGAGGTTGACCGCGCCCTGGTTGCCGGAGAAGCCATAGGTCTCGGTGAACTTCGCGGATTCGTTGTACTGGATGTGGACCCACTCGGCGTGGATCTCGTGGGCTGGCGCAGGCGTTGTCATGGTCGGTTGCCGATCGATGGCGCAGGCCGCAGCCGACGCGCAGGTTGGGGAATTACCGCATCGACTGTAGTGAGCCCACGTTCGATACTCAGTCCCCTTGCAGCGGGACAGTACCTTTGCCGATGCTTTCCGCACACTGAGGGCAAACCCCATGTGCCCCACTGCCCAGCCCCCTACCGACATCGCCGACCCGACCGGTCCGTTCGACGCCCCCGACCTGCCCGACATCGTCGAGGCGCTCGGCACCGACCGCTTCGACCGCGAACTGCTCGCCTACCTGCACCGCGTCTGCGGGGCCGACCATTGCGCGGTCTTTCTCTACGGCCAGGGCAACTTCAGCGAACTCGCGAGCAGCAGCCTCGACGGCACCCAGCGCGCACACGAGCAGGTGTCGCGCTACCTGCGCGACGAGTACTGGCGGCGCGACCCGGCCATGCTGCAGGCCCGCGCGACCATGGGCACCGGCGAGGGCGAGCCGCTGGTGCTGCAGGTCGACCTGTCCGGGCTGCCCGATGCCGCCATGCGCGAGGCGCTCTGGCCGCGCATCCGCGACCGCGTCGTGGTGTCGGCGCGGCGGCGCGACGTCGAGCTCACGCTGAGCATCCTGCGCTCCGACACGCAGGGCGCCTTCACCGACGCGCAGATGACCGACCTGCGCAGCGTGGCCGAGCTGTTGGTGTCGCTGATCGCCAAGCACGCGGACTTCCGCATGCGGCAGCGCAGCCTGGGCATCGCGCTGTCGTCGCTGGAGGAAATCGAGTCGTGCATGGTCGCCATGACCGACCTGCCGCGGCGCGAGATGGAGGTCTGCGCGCGCATCCTGTACGGGCTCTCGTCGGCCGGCATCGCGCTCGACCTGGCGGTCGGCGAGGAGAGCATCAAGACCTACCGCCACCGCGCCTACCAGCGCATGGGCATCGGCAGCGAGCGTGAACTGCTGATCCGCTATCTCGGCCTGTGGAGCCGCTGGCAGCAGCGGCTGTTCGAGCTGCGCACGCCGTCTGCGGCGCCTGTTGCGCTGCCCGGCAAGCGGCCCGGCCGCACGGGGTAAACCCAGTCCCTCCGCGCAGGGACTGACGCCGCGCGACGGCTCCTGTCCACTCGCTTCTGCGTCGAGCGGCCGAACCCGGGCCGGCTGCGTGCGCAATCCGATTCGAGACATACAAGGAGCCTTCCATGCGTTCAACCCTCATCGCGTTCGCCGCCGTGGCGAGCCTCGCGGCCTGGCCGGCCTTTGCGCAGAAGGCCTACGGGCCCGGCGTGACCGACACTGAGATCAAGCTCGGCCAGACCGTCGCCTACAGCGGCCCCGGTTCTGCCTATTCGATGGTCGGGCGCATGCACGTCGCCTATTACAAGATGCTCAACGAGACCAAGGGCGGCATCAACGGACGCAAGATCAACCTGCTGTCGGAAGACGATGCCTACACGCCGCCGAAGACCGTCGAGGTCACGCGCAAGCTGGTCGAGAACGACCAGGTGCTGGCGATGGTCGCGTCGATGGGCACGCCGTCGCAGACCGCCATCCAGAAATACATGAACTCGCGCAAGGTGCCGCAACTGCTGTTCTATGCCAGCAGCACCGGCCTGCACGACCCGAAGAACAACCCATGGACCGTGCCCTTCTCCTTCGCGTACGACATCGAGGGCGAGATCTACGGCAAGTACCTGCGCACCGAACGGCCGAACGCGAAGATCGCCGTGCTCTACCAGAACGACGACGTGGGCAAGAGCTACCTGCGCGGCCTGAAGCGCGGCCTGGGCGACAAGGCCGGCCAGATCGTGAAGGAAGCGACGCAGGAAGTGTCGGACCCGACCGTCGACTCGCAGGTGCTGCAGCTGCAGGCCACGGGGGCCGACACCTTCGTCGCCTTCACGTCCAACAAGGCCGGCGCGCAGGCCATCCGCAAGGTCGCGGCCATCGGCTGGAAGCCTTTCTACATCGTGCCCTACGTCGCCAGCTCGATCACCGGTGTGCTCACGCCGGCCGGCCTAGACAACTCGACCGGACTGGTGTCGACCTATTGGTTCAAGACGCCATCGGACCCCACCTGGGCGGACGACAAGGCGATGAAGGAATACCTGGCTTACTTCAAGAAGTACCTGCCCAATGACGATCCGGGCGACACCACATCGGTCTATACGTACATGGGTGCGCAATTGGTTGCGATGGCGCTGGAGCGTTGCGGCGACAACCTCACGCGCGAGAACCTGCTGAAGCAGATTCAGGGGTTGAAGGATGTGGAGCTGGGCATGCTGTTGCCGGGGAGCAAGGTGTCTTTCAGCGCGGACGACTATTACCCGATCCGCTCGGCGCGGCTGGCGCGCTTCGATGGCAAGTCGTGGAAGCCAGTGTCGGAATTGATCACCGTGAGTCGTGAAGGCGGCAATTGAGTTGCTGAATGACTGAATTGCGAGATAACTGAGTCGACGAATGCGCAAAGGACCGGGCCGGACATGATCTACGAACTTCGCCTGTACAGCGTGGTGCCCGGGCGCATGCCCGATCTGCATGCGCGCTTCGAACGGCTGCCACCGCTGTTCAAACGCCACGGTGTGCAATGCGTCGGCCAGTGGACCGCCACCGCCGGGCCGCGCATGCCGGGGTTCGTCTACCTGATGGCGTATGCGGACCTGGCCGAGCGTGAGGCGCGATGGGCGCCGTTCTATACCGACCCGGATTGGTTGAGCCTGCGGGCGGAAACCAATGCCGGCTCGGAGATGGTGGAGCGGTATGACCTGTACTTCTTGAAGCCGAATGCGGCCTGGGTGCCTGCTCCGGTGGATGCCGAGCGCACAGTCGGCGGCGTGCATGAACTGCTGATGCACGAGGCCGCGTTGGGGCAGGGGGCAGCGACGAATGCGTTGCTGCGGGATGTGCAGTTGCCGCTGCTGCGCAAGCACGGGGCGCAGGTGATGATGGTGGCGGATATGGCGAGCGGGCCGAGGATGCCGCAGGTGGTCACCATGTTGGCCTGGGCGGACCATGCGACTCGCGAGGCTGGGTGGGAGGCGGTGGAGGCCGATCCAGGGTGGCGGGCCGCTGTGGCTGCGCAGCGCACAGAGATCGGGTGGCCTGTGTTGGGGCGGACGGATCGGTATTTGTTGAGGCCGACGGCGAGCTGTCTGCCGAAAGCGGTGTTGCGGGTTGGTGTGAGCTGATCGTTATGCGATTGGCATGTCGGGCGCCTAAGTGGTGCCCTTTTTTTATCTTTGCAAAGACGAGTATTTTTGGCGGCGCGCTTTAGTTAGCAGAGATCTCACATCGATCGCATTTGTTTGTGAGGTAACGCAGGCATTACAAGCCGAGCCGGCGCCTACTGATAATCCGTAGATTTGCATATTGGACTTAGGTTTAGGTGTCACAACACACCCTAGTGTTTTCCACAGATCGCCGCAATTGGTAGTCAAGTTTCGGCTTGAATTTTGACGTCGACCAACTATAGTGACGATCCGTAACAAATATTAAGAGGGCGTGGTTATGGTAACGGCAACCAAGAAGATTAAGAAGGTAGGCACCGCAAAAGCGAGTAAAGAGCCCACCCGAACTAGAACGGCTCGGCCTTATCCCGCTTCATCCTTCGCAGATGCTCTCACTTTGGCAAAAGCGATCATGACGCATGCTGCAGGCGAGCGCGTTCGTAGGCTGACTTTGCTGGAGAAGCTGGGCAAGTCCGCTACAAGCAGCGCTACCCAGATGATGATCACCAACTCGGGGAAATATGGAATTACGATTGGCTCGTATGCAGCGGATTACCTTGAATTAACAGAAAAGGGCGCCGTAGTTGTTAGTTCAAGCAAGTCTGAGCGCGATCGGCGTCGTGCCGCATTTGAGTTGTCAATTGAAGGCGTCGCCCCCTTTAAATTGCTGTACGAGCATTACAAGGGGAAACGTCTCCCAGAGCGCGAGATTATTAAAGATGTATTGCGCGATGCGGGCTCTGATGTTCCTGACCTAGATGAGTGTGTCGATACCTTTACCGTAAACGCCAAAGATATCGAGTTACTTCGTACGATTGGTGGTGCGGAGACGCTTGTTACTATTGAGCAAGTTCTAGAAGAACTGCCAGATGGGATAAACAATCCGAGTCCCGCTAAACCAATGGCGACAGCTCAGGCAGCTCCTGCGATTGTCAGGAAATTGGCGGAAGATTCGTCCAGCGCTTCGGACTGGGATCGTGTTTGCTTTTATATCACTCCAATCGGAGCAGATGACAGCGTGGAAAGAAAGCATTCCGATTTATTTCTTTCTTCGCTGGTGCAGCCAGCATTGGAGGAACTGGGGCTGACCGTTGTACGGGCGGATCAGATTGGTGAACCAGGCATGATTACTACGCAAGTTCTTGAATATCTAAAGCGCGCTAAGCTAGCAATTGCAGATCTTTCATATTTGAATCCAAACGTCTTCTACGAGGTCGCCCTTAGGCATGCGCTGCGGCTCCCCGTAGTACAGTTGATTCGCAAAGCCGACCGCTTGCCATTTGATGTCAATCAATCTAGAACACTGGTTTTCGATACCAGCGATATTTATAGTCTTGTGCCAAAACTTCAAACGTACCGGGCCGAGATTGCAAATCAAGCTAGAAAAGCATTGGAAGATCCTGAAAGCGTTGGTAATCCGGTCAGTATTTTTTATCCGGATTTTTACAAATAGGCAGCCCCTGTTTATTTGGGGTGTCATCATCGTGTCATTCTATCTTGTTCGCTTACTGCATAAGAATTGAGTGATTGCAATTGTGATTGTTTGCAAGCAGTTTCTGCAAATATGTGGACGCCGCGGTAAGTTGTATTGACAGCATCGTAGGCGCCTATTGGATGTCCGCTTCCTTTTTGATCGATCATCGGCGTGCTTTGGGAAATTCCAGTCCCAAAGAAATTGCACCATTGCTGCATTCGGTGAGATATAGGAAATTCAAATGGCAGAAAACATCGGAGAGGTCGATTCTGGCTCAGTGAAGGCTGCGAATCCGCTCGTTTTTATTAGTCACGACACGCGTGATGCTGAGCTTGCCGAGGCATTTGGCAACTTGCTGAAAAGTGTTAGTGCAGGCGTGCTGAAATCCTTTCGAACCTCGGATCGGCCAGGCAATCAGGGGATCGAGTATGGTATTGAATGGTATCCTGAGATTATCAAGAATATTCAGTCTGCGTCCGATGTAGTGTGCTTGCTCACAGAGCGAAGCGTAAATCGACCATGGATTCTATTCGAAGCCGGTATGGCAAAGGGCAAGCTGGACACGCCGATTTTAGGGGTTGCGCTCGGCATTGAGTTAAAATCGGCGTCAACGGGTCCTTTCGCCCAATTTCAAAATTGCGCTGATGATGACGAGTCGCTTACAAAACTTGTTTTTCAGCTGGTGAATCGAATTCCAGGCTCTGAGCCAGATCGAGACACCATCCGTTTTCAAGTTGGAAAATTTAAAAGCAGCATAGAAGGAATTCTCAAGGCGCTCGCGGCGCCATCAGTTTCCACAGCAAAAAAGCAGAAGCAAGACGAGATCGAAAACTCTTCAGCCAAGCTCTTCGAAGAGATCAAAATCATGTTCCAAGATCTCCCGTCGCGCATTGAGAGGAAAGATGCGTTGCGAACGCCTAGAAGGCGAAAAGGGTTTCATCCGGGGATGGCTGAAAGCCTAATGTTGAGCTCTAAGAACCCCGCTCTTGGAATTCGAATTGGCCTAAGCTTGTTCCGCGACACAATGCCTTGGATATATGATGAAGGTTGCATTCTTTTAAGTAAAATTCAACATACTAAGACACTTGCCGCTCGAAGAAAGATTTTTCTTGAATTCGAATAGCTCTTCATGATTGGCAATCGCGAGCCACATATCGAACGGTACTTTATAGAAAGTGAAAGTGATTACCTGCTTTTTCATGAGTTGCCGCATGTGATCATGCGTGCATTGGATCGACTTATAAGCGAGACTTAGTGCTTTGTTGATGCTCCTTTGGGCAATCGAGGCGGCCACATTCCAAGTCGACTGCCCGCGGCTCATCGACACCTTCACCCGGAATTGGCTTCTCCAGTATTTCCGATCCTCAAGCTGGCAAGGCGGGGCGCGTGGTCGGTCACGTTGTCGGTCAGTGACACAAGGTCCGATAAATCGCATGTTGCAAGTGAGCATTTTTAAAGGACCTTTGTGCGCAGAGCAAGTAATCCCTCCATCTCCTCTATCTGATTGTCCCGCTGCCGGTAGAGCCATAGTGCTGCGCCACTTATATCCTGCGTTGCCTATTTTGGGCAGTCCGCTCACCCCACAGCCAACGACCCCATATCAATCACAAACCGATACCGCACATCCCCCCGCTCCATCCGCTCGAAGGCTTCATTGATCTCCCCGATCTCGATGATTTCGCACTCCGGCAGGATCTGCTTCCGCGCGCAGAAGTCGAGCATCTCCTGGGTCTGCGCGATACCACCTGAAGGCGACCCCGTGATCCGCCGCCGACCCATGATCAGCGGCAGCGAACTGAAGCCCGCCATGGCGCCGAGATTGCCGACGATCACCAGCACGCCTTCCACATCCAGCAGCCCGATGTAGGGCGAGAGGTCGTGGCCGACCGGGATGGTGTCGATGATCACGTCGAACGACGACACCGCCGCGGCCATCGCATCGGCCGACGTGGAGACGAGTACGTGTTCCGCGCCCAGCGCACGTGCCTCCGCAGCCTTGGCGTCCGTGCGCGTGATCACGGTCACGCTCGCACCCAGGCCGGCTGCGAGCCGCACCGCGAGGTGGCCCAGGCCGCCGATGCCGATGACACCCACGCGGCTGCCGGGTCCGACCTTCCATTGCCGCAGCGGCGAATAGACCGTGATGCCTGCGCACAGCAGCGGTCCCGCACGCGACGGATCGAGCCCGTCGGGAATTCGGAGCACGAAGTCCTCGCGCACCACGACATGCTTCGAATAGCCGCCATAGGTCGGCGTGCCGTCGATCCGGTCGCGGCCGTTGTAGGTGACGGTCGGAAACTCGCGGCACATCTGTTCTTCGCCGTGGCGGCATTGGTCGCAATGCTGGCAGCTGTCGACGATCGTGCCGACGGCCACGGTGTCGCCGACCGCGTGGCGCGTCACCTCGGCACCCACTTCGATGACACGTCCGATCATCTCGTGGCCGGGAACGCACGGGTACGACGTCGGTCCCCATTCCTTCCAGTCGTCGCGGGACTGGTGCAGGTCGGAATGGCAGACCCCGCAATAGAGGATCTCCACGGCCACGTCGTTGGCGCGCAATGCACGGCGCTCGAAGTGGAAAGGGGCGAGGGGGCTTTGCGCGTCGTACGCGGCATATCCGATCGTTTGCATGAGCGTGTTCCGTTCACAGTTTCAAGAGGTGCGCGCATGGTGCCCCTCGCGTGCTCGGTCGCGTTAGCTCGATCCTTCAGGATCATTGCCCGATTCTCTGGATGCCCGGCCGGCAGCTTGCGGGCCGCCACGTCGAAAGGCACCATGCCGGCGATGTTGCTGCTGAAAGATCCACAACGCGGCTCGGACCGCCAGGCCAACGACGAGCGGGCAACGGCACGCGGCCGATTGGCCGCACGCATCCTTCGCGACTTGCCCGGCCCTGGCGATCACGATGCCGCGGTGCCGGGCCTGTCCTTCCACCGCCGCGACGGCTTTTGCGAGCCCGTGTCGGCGCTGTACGAGCCCAGCCTTTCGGTCGTCGTGCAGGGGCGCAAGCGGGTCGTGCTGGGCGTGGAGACGCACGAGTACGACGCGGGCCGCTTCATGCTGACATCGGTCGACCTGCCGACCATCGCCCAGGTGCTGGACAGCAGCGATGGCCATCCATTCCTCTCGATCATGCTCAAGCTCGATCTGGCGGCCGTGCAAGAGGTCGGCGGCGAGATCGATCTCCACGGGATCCACACCAACGACACCGGCTCGGGGATGACGATCGGCTGGGTCACGGCCAGCCTGCTCGATGCGATCGTGCGACTGGCGGCACTCGCCGATGTGCCGCGCGACATTCCAGTCATGGGCCGGCTGCTGCAGCGCGAGATCGTCTATTACCTGCTCGTGGGGCCAGCCGGCGGCCAGCTCCGGCAGATCGCAATGCGGGGCTCGCGGTGCAACCGGATCGCGGGGGTCATCGCCTGGTTGCGCGAGCACCATGCCGAGCCGGTCCGCATCGAGGCGCTCGCGGACATGGCGGCGATGGGCGTGTCGACCCTGCACCAGCACTTCAAGGCCATCACACGCCTGAGCCCGCTGCAATACCAGAAGCAGATCAGGTTGCACGAGGCACGCCGCATGATGCTGACCGAGTCCGTGGACGCCAGTAGCGCGGCATTTCGAGTCGGCTATGAAAGCGTGCCGCAATTCAGTCGCGAATACCGGCGGCTGTTCGGGAATCCGCCGATGCGGGACATTGCGCGGCTGCGGAGTCATTGACGGATTCATCGCTCCCGTGCAATTGGGGCTGACCGCCATGCGCGTCTCGCTAACATGCCCCGATGGACCTCCGCCAACTTCGCTACTTCGTCGCATTGGCAACCCAGCAGCACTACGGCAAGGCCGCGGGCGTGCTGCACGTCACGCAGCCGGCGCTCAGCCGGCAGATCCGATTGCTTGAAGAAGAGCTGGGCGTTCAGCTCTTCGAACGCCATGCGCGTGGCGCCGCGCCGACCGACGAGGCGCGCCTGCTGCTCGAGCGCGCGATATTCCTGCTGCGGTACGTCGAGCAGATCAAGTCCGATCTGCAGGCCCGCCAAAGAGAGCCGAGGGGGCCGGTCGCGATCGGCCTGACGCCAGGGCTCGCGCAGCAATTGACGGTGGTGCTGACCAAGGCGGTGCTGCAATACCTGCCTGAGGTGCGGCTGCGTTTCATCGAGGGATTCGCACCTTCGCTGCAGGAGATGCTGACGGAAGGCGAGGTCGACATCGCGCTGTTGATCGAGCCGGTCGAGCGCTCCAATCTGGCGACCGTGCCGCTGTTGAAGGAGCAGATCTGTCTGATCGGCATGCCGGACGACCACCGCGTCCAGAAGCCGCAGATACGCATACGCGACCTGGCCGGCGTGCCATTGGTCATGACCGGGCGGATCAAGTCCGGCGTGCGCCTCGAGCTGGAGGTCGCCGCCGCGCATGCCAAGGTCGAGTTGAACCATGTCGTGGAGGTCGAGACCGTCGAAGTGGCCCGGCGCCTCGTGCTGGATGGCGTCGGACTCACCGCGCATTTCGCCGCGGCGGTCAAGGAGGACGTCGATGCGAACAGGCTGCGGGCCGTTCCCATCGAGGGGCTCTTCCTGCATCGTGTCCTCGCGCGCGCCGCCGATCGGCCCATGTCCAGGGCAACGGACGGGGTGATGGGCGTGCTTCGCATGGTGGTCGAGCGGCATGTCCGCGAAGGCAGATGGCCGAACGCCGAGCTTTCCTGAATGGCGGGTAGCGATCGGTCCGATGCCGGCCGGTTATGGATCCGGTCAGAAAATTCACTTGGACGCGGCGGAAGCTGAAACTTAACCTTGTGTCGTTCGTGGCCTCGATCTCTCGGGGCCGTTTCATTGAACTTCACAAGAGATCGCCTGTTCCGCAAAGTGCTGCGCGCTTGTGGGCCGGACGAGACGGAGACAAGCCATGTTGCACAACAGAAGAGCATTTCTGGGCGCCGTCGCGGGCGCGACGCTGACACCCTATCTGGCCCATGCGCAGGACCAACCCCTTCGCATCGTCGTTCCCTTTTCGGCCGGCAGCGGCACCGATGTGGGCGCCCGCGTGCTGGGCCAGGCCATCAGTGGCAGCAATGGACGCCCGGTCATCGTGGACAACAAGCCGGGTGCCGGCAGCGTGATCGGGTCGCTGGAGGTGGCACGTGCGCGCCCCGACGGCAACACCGTTCTCTACACGACAGGGGCGCACACGACCAACGCCATCCTGATCAAGAACCTGCCCTTCGATTCGCTCTCGGACTTCACGCCCATCACTCTGTTCACGAAGTCCTCGGGCTTCGCGCTTCTGGTCAGCGCCAAGTCGCCGTTCAAGACGGCTGACCAGTTCGTGGCCGCCGCCAAGGCCCAGCCGGGTCGGCTGTCGTTCGGATCGTCCGGGGTCGGCAACACCACGCACGTCATGGGCGTCCTGTTCTGCAAAGGAGTGGGCACCGACCTGCTGCATGTGCCTTTCAAGGGAACGCCCGGCGGCGAGTTGATCGCGGGGACGGTCGACTCGGCGTTTCTGTCTCCCACGGTGGTTGCGCAACAGATTCGCGCCGGCCAGTTGCGCGCATTGGGAATCTCCGGGGACACGCGCTCGCCGCTGCTGCCGGACGTCCCGACATTTGCCGAGCTGGGCCTCAAGGTGCAGGACATTCCGGCATGGACAGGCATCTTCGCGCCTCCCAGGATGCCGGCGGATGTCGTTCGCCTGCTCTACCAGACCATGGCGAAGGCCGCGCAGGCGCCTGCGTTGAAGACCTTCGTCCAGGAGAGCGGCGGGGAGCCCGTGGCCATGCCACCCGACCCGTTCAAGACCTACGTGGCGAGCGAGATCGAACGCTACCGGACACTGCTGCCCCCGCTGGGCATCCAGATGAGCTGACAGGAGAACCGACATGCCAGAGTTCATCGAACTGCGTGGAACCAGGACCGCCGTTGAAGTCGCAGGCAACGGGCCGCCGTTGCTGATGCTGCACGGCGCCGAGGGCAGCCGCAGGCAGTTTGCCGCGATCCTGCCGGCGCTGGCGGATCGCTACACCGTCATCACCTACGACCAGCGCGATTGCGGCGAGACAGTCAATCCCGACACGGCGACCACCCTCATCGACCTGGCCGACGATGCACAGGCTCTGCTGGAGGCGCTGGGACATTCGTCGGCGTTCGTGTTCGGCACCTCGTTCGGCGGGCGCGTGGCACAGGCGCTCGCGGTGCGTCATGCCGATGCCATCCGGCGCCTCGTGCTGGCCAGCACATGGCCTTTGCCGGTCTCGATCGCTTCGGCCAATGCCGAGGTCGCGCAGGAAATCGGCCGGCTGCGGTCGACCCTGCCAGACAGCGGCGAGCAACTCGCGGAGATATTTTTCCCCGCGTCCTTTCTGGCGGAGCAGCCCGCGTTCCGGGCGCATTTCAAGTCCGCCCCGGCACGATCGCCCAGGTCGGACCGCAGAGCCGCTGCCGTCAATGACATCCCGGATCTGGACCTGTCGCGGATCGACCGGCCGACCCTTCTCATCGCAGGTGCCGTCGACCGCGTGGTTCCGCTGGCACTCACGCAGTCGCTCGCCGCATTCATCGGCGGCACCCGGCTGATCGTGCTTCCCGGCGTGGGTCATCTGAGTTCCGCACAGGCGCCTGGGACGCTGGCCCGGCATCTGCGCGAGTTCTTCGTCTGAGCCCATCGGACCGTTGACAAGCCTTTTTCATGATTGCGCCATGAGGCGCCTGGAGTCTCTTGATGATTGATGTTCCCGTGCTCATCGTTGGTGGCGGTCCGGTCGGCCTGACCACGTCCATCTATCTGTCTCTCTTCGGCGTGGAGTCGCTGCTGGTCGAACGCCATCCAGGGACGGCCATCCTCCCCAAGGCCCGGGCGCTGAACGCCCGCACGATGGAGATGTATCGCCAGATCGGCCTGGAAGACGAGATCCGCGCCGTCGGCATGCCCGCAAGGTTCAGCGAGATGGTGCTCTGGGCCGAAAGCCTGGCCGGCGCGGAGATCAAGCGCCTGCAACCCGGGCGCGGCGTCGCCGACAAGCCGGCGCTGTCGGTGTCCAGGAACTGCGGTTGCTCGCAGGACATCCTCGAGCCGGTGTTGCGGTCCCGCGCCGAGGCGGCAGGCGTGGGCCAGCTCCGCTTCGACACGGACATGACCGAGATGGATTGCACCGCCGACGGGGTGCGCGCCACGATCAAGGATTCGTCCGGCGCCAGCCAGGAGGTCCACGCGCGGTACCTGGTCGCCTGCGACGGCGCGCACAGCAAGATCCGTAGCCAGTTGGGAATCTCCCGGCAGGGCGAGCGCGATGTGTACGACAGCGTCAACATCCACTTCCGGGCAGATCTCACGCCCTGGACAGCCGACCGGCCGGCAGCGCTCTACCTGATCGAGCAGCCGGCGTTGCGCGGCACCTTCATGACCATCAACGGCACCGACCGATGGGGATTCCTGGTCACCTCGCTGTCCCACTACGGCTTCACGCCCGAGCAGTTCACCCCCGAGTTCAGCGCCGAGATCATCCGTCGCGCCGTCGGCTTCAGCGATCTCGATGTCGAGGTGCTGGGCGTGGGCCCGTGGAAGGCCTCCGCCCTGGTTGCGGAGCGATATCGCTCGGGCCCGATCCTTCTGGCCGGTGATGCGGCGCACGAGATGCCTCCGACGGGCGGCTTCGGCATGAACACGGGTGTCCAGGATGCCCAGAACCTGGCCTGGAAGCTGGCCGCGGTGCTGCGCGGCGAGGCCGGCGACGCGCTGCTCGACACCTACGATGCGGAGCGGCGACCCGTCGGCGAAGCCGTCACCCGTTCGAGCCTCCTGAATGCCTTGTCGATGGGGCGCACTGCGAAGCAGGACCAGGCCGTGTTGCCTCGCAAGGAGTTTCTCAACGAGATCGGGTTGGTGTTCGGCGCGCGGTACACGTCGGCGGCGGTCGTTTCCGATGGGCCCTCGGAGGAGGCCGACGATGAAGTGCAGGCTTATGTCCCCAGCGCCGCGCCGGGACGCCGAGCGCCGCATGTCTGGCTGAGCAAGGCGGGGCAGCGGATGTCGACGCTGGATCTGCTGGGCCGCGACTTCGTCCTGCTCTCCGCGCCGCGGGGCAAGGCGTGGCGGGATGCGGCAACACGCGTGGCCTCCCCGCGCATTGCCAACGCGGTCATCGGGGACGACATCCGGAGCGACGATGTCGACTGGCTGGATATCTATGGACTGGACGAAGACGGCGCTGTCCTCGTCAGGCCCGACGGGCATGTCGCATGGCGTTCGCGCGGTGGCGCGGCCGATCCGTCGGCCGCGTTGCACGCGGCAGTCGATGCGATCCTGTGCCGTGCGTCGCGTGCGAACGGGAGCGGATCATGATGGCCGGCGTTTCCGCGATCCATCACTTCACCATCGGTTGCGCGCCCGAAGACCTTCCCGTGCTGCGCGACTTCTATACGGGCACGCTGGGCTTGCAGGAAGGCTATCGCCCCGCGCTGCGCCATCCCGGTCACTGGCTCTACGCGGGCGGGCAGGCGATCGTCCATCTGAACGCGCTGCGGCAAGACACGCCGCCATCGGCCGTCGGCTCGGTCGACCACATTGCGCTGAAAGCACATGGCCTGGCTTCGACGCGGGAGTTCCTGCAGGCAGCCAATGTCCCGTTCAGCGAGACGCCGCTGACAGGAACCTCCTTGCACCAGGTCTTCCTGAACGACCCGTTGGGCCTCAAGGTCGAATTGAATTTCGATCTCGACGCCGAAGCGCAAGCAACCCCATCGAGCCCATGAGCAGCGCGTGGCGCGCGCCCGTCGCGCATGACTTCATTGCGCGCGACTTCCGGTTTCGCAGCGGCGAGGTCATGCCTGCGCTCAAGCTGCGCTACACCGTGCTGGGCAATCCGGACGGGGAGCCGGTCCTCGTCCTGCACGGGACCGGCGGCACGGGCAAAGGACTTCTGTCGCCGGATTTCGGCGGACAGCTGTTCGGGCCGGGCCAGCCGCTGGATGCGGCGCTGCACTTCATCGTGCTGCCCGACGCCATCGGCCATGGCGGCAGCGCAAAGCCATCGGACGGCATGCGCGCCGCGTTCCCTTCCTACGGCTACGAGGACATGGTCGAAGCGCAGTACCGCATCGTCACCGAAGCGCTGCGCCTTCACCACCTGCGCATGGTCCTCGGCGTCTCGATGGGCGGTATGCACACATGGCTTTGGGGTGTTCGACATCCGTCGTTCATGGACGCGCTGATGCCGTTGTCATCGCTGCCGGCGCCCATGTCGGGGCGCAACTGGCTGATGCGTCGGCTGCTCATCGATGCGATCCGCAACGACCCGCAATGGGCGCAGGGCAATTACGCGGCGCAGCCGGCCGGTGCGCGTGCCGCTTGGGAGTTCTTCAACATCGCGACCCATGGAGGCGTGCTTGCCTTGCAGAAGGCGGCCCCGAGCCGGGTGCTCGCCGACAAGTGGCTCGAAGCACGGCGCGCGCAGCCGTTCACCACCGATGCCAACGACCTGCTGTATCAATGGGAGGCCTCGCGCGACTACGATCCCTCGCCCGAGCTGGGCCGGATTCGTGCGCATGTGCTGGCCATCAATTCGGCCGACGACGAGCGCAATCCCCCTGAGACGGGCATCGCCCAACGGGCGATCGACCGGCTCGAGAATGCCCGGTTCCTGCTCATCCCCGGCAGCGACGAGACGCGCGGCCACGGGACCGTGGGCCTGGCCGCATTGTGGGCAGAGGCGTGCCGGGCGTTCCTGGCCTCTGTTCCGGCTTCGCGTGACGTGGCGTGAGTCCGCCGGCCTCGCGCAGGCCCACGCCTACCGAAGCACCCGCACCAGTTCCAGCGTCTCGTCGGTCACGCTGAACGGTGGCCGCGTATTGCGGGCCTCGAAGCGCACGACGCGGCCCAGGCTGGGGGCGTACCAGAGCTTCGCTGCCATCCGACTGGCCGATGGCGCCAATGGCGCTCCCAACGCGTAGCCGGTGTAGAGCCAGCCTTCATAGCCGATCTCGACGACCCTCAGCTCCGTGCCGTCCACGCGCGCCGGACGTTCGCCGAGCACAGTGGCTTCCAGCTCGTAACGCAGCTTGTCGCCCGTCGTGGAGACGTAATTCAGGTTCCAGCGCATACCGGGTCGTGCACCCTGGCGAACCCAGCCGTCGGGCGGCGAGGCCGCGTCGAACATGCCGCCGATCGGCGTCGTGACGGACACCACGCGGCCGTCCGTTTTCTCGATCCGTCCGCCGCCGTTGAAGGAGAGCTCGTCGCCGCTGACACGGTCGACCCGGTAGATCACTGGCGCCCGATTGCCGGTCAGCTTGTCCGTTCGAACGTATTCGAGTGCGTCGCCGGCGCGCAAGGGGGATGCGAGCGTGAGGACCGCAGGGCCGGCAGCGGCAACCCCGGCGGTCGCGGCGGCGGGCGCTGGCGGCGGAGCGGCGTCGCGCGCCGCCAGTGCGGCCTGCGCCCGGGCAGGAAGCTCCGCGATGAAGGTCGCCGGGATCGCAACGCCTGCGTTGCCTTCATCCGGCGCGGTGGTGGTCGTGATGCCGATCAACCGGCCCTCCTGGTCGAACAGGCCGCCGCCATTGCTGCCCTGAGACACCGCCACGGTGATCTGCAGCAGGGGGGCTTGCGCATCGTCGCCGCCGCGCAGGCCCGTCAGGATGCCTTCGGCCAGCGTGTTCTCGAGCCCGCGCGCATTGCCGACGGCATAGACGCGTTGCCCGACCCTGGCCGTACCGACGGGTGCGATCGGTGCGGGCGGCGCGCTGAAGTTGGCCACCCTGATCTGGCACAGGTCCCGTCTCGGGTCGGGATGCTCGAGCGTCGCGCCATAGCTGATGTTGTCCTGCCGGATCACGAAGGAGCTGGCCTTGGCGAGCACCTGGCATGTGGTGACCAACCGGCCCGGCGCAACGACCACCGCACTGCCGGTGCGCAACGGACGCTCCTGGGCATCGAAGGTCCGCACGGACCACACGCTGGGCGAGACCTTGCCGAACAACACATCGGGCTCGAGTGCCTGTGCGCCGGACGCGAAGACGAAGAAGACCAGGCCCGGCAGGAGCCCGCGATGCAGCCAGCGGGCGCTCATGGCTTGGCCGGCAGCAATGCCTTGAGATCCTCCATCGACACACGCGTCGCCGCGCCCGCTGCCGGCGCCTGTGGCGCGGACGCGACCGCAGGCAATTGCGCAGGCATGGGTGGCGGTGGCGGCATCGTGGCGGGCAGGACGGCGGCAGCGACGGGTGGCGACGGCACGGGCTCCGGTGCGGCAGCGGATGCCACGGGCGCTGGGGTCTGGGTCTGCGCCTGCACAGGCGTCGACGTCGGCGATGTCGCCGCCAGCCGCGTCTCTCCGACCTTGATGCCCGCCAGCGCCTGTTCGCCGGACTGGCTGCTTCGATCGAAGGTCCGGACCTCGCCGAAGACCAGCTGCACCCAGCTCGGGTAGTTGAAGCCGGCACCCGTGCTGGAGTCGATGGCTGCGCCGATCAGGCCGCCGACGAGGATGTTGCCCACCATGCCCGTATTGACGCGGGACGTTGCCTGGCCGTTCGCCGGTGCCTGGCCCGGTTGCGTGCACTCGATGTTCAAGGTCGCGCCCGAGCGCCGCACGGATGCGCTTTGCCCAGACAGCACGATGATGTCTGCTTTGTCATTGGAGACCTTGCATTCGGCGCCTTCGACGGATTGACCGGCGGCCGTCAGTGTCTCGACCTTGACCGATTGCGTGGTTCCCTGCGTCACCGACGCACAACCGGTCAGCGCGCTCAGCACCCCGAGCGCCCCCCACAGCGCCCAGCGCCTCCATTGCAAACGAATCATCTCCTCGACCCCAGTGTGTTCAATTGTTACGGATCGTGAAGTTTAGCGGCCATCCGAGCGCGTCAGGGTGCGAATCGGGGCGTGCAATGAGAGTTGGACGAAGGTTTAGTCTTCCTTTCGCCAGGCGCTTTGACCGCCTCCCGATCAGGTGGCTGCCCACCCCTCCCGGAACCCCTCGACCACAGCGTCGTCCACCTCCCGCGGCGCCACGCAATCCCCGACACGCCGCACCCGCAGCCCGCGCCCGTGCAGCGCCGCGTACAACCCGTCCTCGCTGCGCCGCCCCATGCAAAGCACGACCGTGTCCGCATCCAGCCGCGCGCCCGGCCGCCCGTAGGCGTCGCGCAACTGCACGGCCCCGACGTCGATCCGCTCGACGAACACCGAGGTTCGCCACTGCACGCCCGCCGCGGCGACGCGCGGCATCATCCATTGCAGTTCCACGGTCGGTTCCATCTTCCGGCCGACCATGTCGTCGCAGGTCAGCACCGTGACCTCGCGCCCCATTCCGGCGAGCAGTCGGGCCAGCCCGAGCGCCGTGTAGTCGCCGTTGTCGTCCACGATCACGACCCTGGCACCGCAGCGTGCCGGATGGTCGAGCGCGGTGGACGGGTCCAGCACCTGTGCGGCGGCATCGCGCGGTATCCCGTCGCGGTCGGTGCGGTAGGTCGAGAAGCCGCTGGTGTCCCATTGCGCGCCCGTCGCCAGCACGACCTCGTCGGCGCCGAAGGCCGCGATCGAATCGGCGGTCGCCTCGATGCCCAAGCGCACCGCAACGCCCAGCCGCTCGAGCGATGCACCCAGGTCGTCCGCCAGGAAGTTCCATGACGCGTGGTCCGGCAGCTTGCCGGCCTGGCGCAGTTGCCCACCGAGCCGATCCCCGCGCTCCCACAGCGTGACCTGGTGGCCGCGCGCCGCAGCGGTCTCAGCGAACTTCATGCCCGCAGGCCCGCCGCCGATCACCAGCAGCTTGCGCGGCGTCGGCCTGGGCACCGGCAGTGCGACGGTGTCGGCGAAGGCCAGTTCGCGCCCCGCGACCGGGTTGACGGTGCAGCTCACCGGCTGCCCCAGCCGGCGCCAGCAGCCCTGGTTCGCGCCGACGCAGCGGCGCGTTTCATGCGCACGGCCTTCGCGTGCCTTGCGCACGATGTCCGGGTCGGCGATGTGCGCACGCACCAGGCCGACCAGGTCGGCGTTGCCCTGCTGCACGATGCGCGCGGCGGTCGCGATGTCGCGCACCGCGCCCTGCACCAGGATCGGCGTGGCCGCATCGATCGCCTGGCGGCCGCGGCCCGCGCCTTCGGCCAGCGGCGCGGTCTCGCCGCTGGATGCGGGCGGCACCAGCCGGTGGTTGTGGTGGTAGTCGGTGTGCGAAAAGCAGAAGTAGTCGAACAGGCCGGTGCGCTGCAGCAGGGCCAGCACGCGCAGCGCCTCGTCGGGCGTGGTGCCGGCGCTGCCGAGGTATTCGTCCAGGCTCAGCTTCATGCCGATCACGAAGCCGGGGCCGCAGCGCTGCCGCACGGCACGGCCGATGTCGACGGCGAGCCTGGTGCGGCGCTCGGTGTCGCCGCCCCATGCGTCGTCGCGGCGGTTCCAGTAGGGCGACAGGAAGTTGCTGACCAGATAGCCGTGCGAGCCGTGGATCTCCACGCCGTCGGCGCCGCCGGCCTGCACGTGCGCGGCGGTCGTGGCAAAGCCTTCGATCAGCGCCTCGATGTCCTCGGCCTCCATCGGCTTCGGCACCATCCTGTGCACGGACGACGGGATGGCCGACGGCCCCAGCAGCGGGCCCCACAGGTCGATGTCGTCGGTGCGGCGCACGCCGCTCGCGCCCATGTGGGTGATCTGCACGAACACCGGCACGCCTTCGGCATGCACCGGCTTCACCATCTGCTCCACCGCCGGAATCCATTCGGGCAGCCAGGGCGACACGCCGGCCTTGGCGCTGTTGGCGACCACATGAAAGCCGTGCGTCACGATCAGCCCGACGCCGCCGCGCGCGCGTTCGCGCAGGTAGGCGCCGTATTCCTTCGGCGGCAGCGACACCTGGTGTGCGGGCAGGTAGATGCGGTTGCGCGTGGTGGCGGCGCCGATGCGCACCGGCTGCCAGAGAAGGTCGAGTTCGCTGCTCATGGTGGCGCGCCTCATGAGAACGCCATGCCGCCGTTCACGTCGACCACCGCACCGGTCATGAAGCTGGTGCCGCGCGAGCACAGGAAGGCGATCGGCCAGCCGATCTCGGCGGGCTCGCCCAGCCGCTTCATCGGGTAGCTGTCGGTCGCGAAGGGCTGGTTGGCCGACACCAGCAGCGGCGTGAGGATCGGCCCCGGCGACACGCCGTTCACCACGATGCCCTTGTCCGCCACCTGCCGCGCGAAGTAGCGCACCAGCGCATGCAGCCCGCCCTTCGACGCGACGTAGGCCGGCTCCACCGCCAGCGTCGAGCCCGCGTTGCGCGCCGACATCGAGCCGGTCAGCACGATGCGGCCCGAGCCGCGCGCGATCATGCCGGGCAGGCAGGCGCGCACCAGGTTGGTCGGGCCCTTGATGTTGATGTCGAGCGTGCGCGCGAGCAGCGCGTCCCACTCGTCGCCGCCGTCGACCCAGTCGCCCTTGACGTAGTAGCCGCTGCAGTCGACCAGCGCATCGAGCGGGCCGACATCGGCGAACAGCGCGTCGACGTCGCGGCGCGATGCGTTGTCGAGGCCGGCGGCGCGCGTGCCGTTGCCGAGTTCTTCCGCCAGCGCCTCGGGTGCCTTCAGGTCGGTGACGATGAGTTCGGCGCCGAGCGAGGCGCACACGCGTGCGGTCGCGCCGCCGATGGCGCCGCCCGCGCCGGTGATCAGGATGCGCTCGCCGCGCAGGTCGAACAGGTTCTTCATCGGGTGTCTTTCTTGGGTTGCATCGGGTCAGTCGGGTTCGCCGTAGACGCCGCTGTCGAACAGCGCCTGCGAGCCGAGGTCGGCGCCGTTCCAGCGCGTGAAGTAGCCGGCCGAGGTGCCGCCATCGACCGTCAGCACGCTGCCGTTGACGTACGACGCCGCATCCGACAGCAGGAACAGCGCGGGGCCGGCCTGTTCGTCGGCGCGCGACAGGCGGCCCATCGGCACGCGGTCGACCATCGCGTGGCGCAGGTGGTCGGCCGGGATGTTGGCCTTGAGCAGCGGCGTGTCGACCACGCCCGGCGCGATCGCGTTGACGCGCACGCCATGGCGGCCCCACTCGATCGCCAGCGAGCGCGTGAGCCCGATCACGCCGTGCTTCGACGCCGTGTAGTGCGCGCGTGCCGCGTGGCCGCCGAGGCCGTCGACCGAGGCGATGGTGACGATCGCACCGCGGCCGCGCGCGAGCATCCGCTGGCCGACCGGCCGCACCGAACGGAACAGGCCGGTGAGGTTGATGTCGATGCAGCGCGACCAGATCTCGTCGCTCATGCTGGCCGCGGGCGAGGGCGGCGACACGCCGGCCGACGCGACCATGCCGTCGATCGGGCCGAGCTCGGCCTCGACGCGCGCCACCGCCGCGTCGCAGGCCGCGCTGTCGCGCACGTCGAGCGTCACCGCGATCGCCTGGCCGCCTTCGCGGCACAGCGCGGCGGCGGTCGCGTCGGCGCGGTCGGCCAGCGCATCGGCGATCGCGACGCGTGCGCCTTGCTGCACCGCCAGCGTGGCGATGGCGCGGCCGATGCCAGACCCGCCGCCGGTGACGAGCACGACGCGGTCGTGCATCGGCAGGCGCGCCGTCACAGCACGGCCTCCAGCGCAGGCGATGGCACCGTGTACGTCGCCGATGGTGTGGCCTGCTGCATGTGGCGCGCCGCGACATAGCCGAAGGTCATGGCCGGGCCGATGCTCGATCCGCCGCCCGGATACAGGCCGCGCATCACCGAGTTCATGTCGAGACCCGCCGCGTAGAGCCCGGGGATCACGCGGCCGTCGCGGTCGAGCACCTGCGCGTTCGCGTTGGTGTCCAGGCCCATCACCGTGCTGAGGTCGCCGGGGTGCAGCGCCAGCGCGTAGTAGGGGCCGTCGCCGACCGGGCCGAGACTCGGGTTGGGCTTGTGCGTGGCGTCGCCGCGGAACTGGGTGTGCGGGTCGGCGCCACGGCCGAAGTCGGGGTCGGTGCCTTGGGACGCGTGTGTGTTGAAGCGCTGAACGGTCTGCGCCAGCACCGACGGATCGGCACCGATCTTCGTGGCCAGTGCCGCCAGCGTGGGCGCCTCGATCAGGTAGCCGGCGTCGACGTACGGCCGCTCGCTGAAGGGCGCGGGCCGCGCCAGGCCGATGCCGTAGCTGCGCAGGAAGGCGCGGCCGGCGACCAGGTACACGGTGTCGAGTTTCCGCGCATGCATCGTCTTCACGAAGTTCTGGTACGAGCTGCCTTCGTTGACGAAGCGCCGCCCCGCCGGGTCGACCACCAGGCTGCCGGGCATCGCGCGGTCGATGAAGATGTGCGGGTACTTCAGCACGCTGCCGTCGGGCTTTCGCAGCACCGACACCGGCGTCCAGATGCACTGGCCGGCGTTGCGGTCGTTGAGTACGCCGCCGGCCGACACGCCGAGTTCGATGCCGTCGCCGACGTTGTCCTCGGGCTGCAGCGACCAGTGGTGCTCGGCCATCGGGATGTACCTGGCGCGCATCTCGGCGTTGGCGCCGAAGCCGCCGCTGGCCAGCAGCACGCCGCGGCGTGCCATCACGCGGATCTTCTGGCCGTCCTTCTGCGCGATCAGGCCGCGCACCGCGCCGCCTTCGGTCACGAGCTCGAGTGCGGGCGTGTGGTTCCACAGCGTCACGCCGGCATCGATGGCCGAGCGCAGCAGGCGCCCGGCCAGGGCGTTGCCGTTGGCCAGGCGCACGCCGCGGCCGTGCTGCAGGCGCTCGGTGACGAAGCGCGCCATCAGCCTGGTCGTGTGTTTGAAGCCCTGCCAGGTCTTGAACACCTTGCGCATCGGATGGATGTCGGCGCCCTCGATCTGCATGGTGCCGAACAGCATGAGCTGCGGCAGCGGCAGGCGCAGCAGCTTCAGGTGTTCGCCGAGCAGCTTGCCGTCGTACTCCTGCGTGAGCAGCGAGCGGCTGCGCGCGGCGCCGGGCTGCACTTCGTAGTCGGGCGCAAGGAAGGGCTTGAACTTCACTTCGGACTGGCGCTCGAGGAACTCCAGCATCTCCGGCCCGTTGTCGAGAAAGGCCTTGATGCGGTCCTCGTCGTACCAGTCGCCGAGCACTGCGTGCAGGTAGGTCTCTGCGGCCTTGCGCGTGTCCGACAGGCCGGCCTGCTTCATCACGTGGTTGCACGGAATCCACGGTGCGCCGCCCGAATAGGCGGTGGTGCCGCCGAAGTACGCGGTCTTCTCGACCACCAGCACTTCCAGCCCGAGCTTGCGCGCGGTGATGGCGGCCGTGAGCCCGGCGGCGCCGGCACCGATGACGATGACGTCGGTTTCGATCATGTGGATTCCTTCAGAGCCTTCAAAGAGGGACCAGCCGCAGCGGCAGCCGGTCGAGGGTGCGCATCTGGTTGACCGGGCGCCACACCGGCGCACCGGCAGGCTCGATCGCACGGACGCGCGCGAGCAGGGCGGTCAGCAGGCACTCGGCTTCGAGCCGGGCGATCATCTGGCCGATGCAGTTGTGGTCGCCGGTGCCGAAGGCGAGGTGGCCGACGGTCTGGCGCCGCAGGTCGAAGCGGTCCGGGTCGGGCCAGCGCCGCGGGTCGCGGTTGGCCGCGCCGATGAAGATCGCGATCTTCCGGTCGGCCTCGAGCGCGACGCCGCCGAGTTCGGTGTCGCACAGCGTCACGCGGTAGGTGGTCTGGAAGGGCGTCTCCATGCGCGTGCCTTCCTCGAAGGCTGCGCGCACCTTCTGCGGGTTGGCGCGCAGCCAGTCCCACTGGCCGTGCGCGCTGGCCAGGTGCAGCAGCGTCGAGCCGAGCCCGGCGATGGTCGAGTCCATGCCGCCGCGCACGAAGGTGCGCACCAGGTTCGACGCGATGCCGGGCTGCACTTCGCCGGCGTCCTCGGCGATGAAGAACTTCTCGGCGATGCCGCCCGGCGCGACGTTGTGGCGCTGCTGGCTCTCCTCGAACCAGGCGAGGTAGGGCTGGGCGCGGGCCATCGCGCGGTGGTAGAGCGCGTTCTGCGGGCCGCTCTGGTTGAAGCTCATGTCGCCGATCGCGAGGATCGCGTCGCGGTCGAAGCGCACGCCGACCGCATCGACGAAGACCTTGAAGACATAGGCCTCGGCCATGTCGGTCACCGCATCGACCTCGCGGCGGTCGAGCAGTTCGTCGACCAGTGCCTCGGCATCGCGCTGCATGTCGATGCGCCATTGCCGCACGGCCGCCGGCGAGAGCACCTTGTTGACCACGCTGCGCAGCGCGGTGTGGTCGGGCGGGTCGACTTCGAGCAGCGCGTTGAGCGGGCGAAACGACGCGCCCGGCTTGCGCGCATCGGCCAGGCCGATGCCGCCGGTGGTCGAGAAGCGGCGGTAGTCGGTGAAGACGGTCACGGCCTCGTCGTAGCGGCCGACCGCATACACGTCGTGGGCCGCCACATGCGCGACCGGGCCGGCGTCGCGCAGCGTTTCGTGAAAGGGATAGGGGTCGAGCAGGACGTCCGTCGAATACGGATCGATGTCGAGCGACGGCGGCGCAATGGCGTCGGCCATGGTGGCGGTTCCGTGGTTGCTGGGATTCGGGGGAGCGTAGGCAGCGGCCCCTGTGGCGTCAGTCCCCGCGCGGCGGGACAAGGGTTTTCACCCGGCGCCGCGGGCCGATGCGTGGTGCGGTGCGCAGACAGGGCTGCGCCGTACCACCGGCAGGGGACAGACGCGCCGCGGCGATGCACGAATACTCGCGCCGACCGCACCGCTGCCGGACCGGCCGGGGTGTCCCTTCCTTCAACCGAATCAACGAGGCGCCAGCACATGACAGCCTTCCCTCCCTCCACCGAACCGCTGCTGCGCGTGCGCGACGTGTCCGTGCGATTCGGCGGCATCGTGGCGCTCGACGGCATCTCGTTCGACGTGCAGCGCGGCCAGATCTGCGGCGTGATCGGCCCCAACGGCGCCGGCAAGACGACGCTCTTCAATTGCCTGAGCCGGCTCTACACGCCGCATGGCGGCACGATCCGCTTCGACGGGCAGGACCTGCTGGCGCTGCCGCAGCATGCGATCGCCTCCGCGGGCATCGGCCGGACCTTCCAGAACGTGGCGCTGTTCCCCGCGATGACGGTGGCCGAGAACGTGATGGTCGGCCGGCACTGCCGCACGCACACCGGCTATTTCGCCAACGCGTTCCGGCTGAAGTCGGTGCGCAGCGAGGAGGCCGACGTGCAGCGCCGCACGCGCGACCTGCTCACGCTGCTGCAGCTGGCCGAGGTGGCCGACACGCCGGTGCGCGAGCTGTCCTTCGGCACGCGCAAGCGGGTCGAGATGGCGCGCGCGCTGATCGCCGAACCGCAACTGTTGCTGCTCGACGAACCCGCCGCCGGCCTGAACCACGAGGAGGTCGATGCGCTGCGGCTGCTGATCCAGGACGTGCGCGACCGCTTCAACGTCACGGTGCTGCTGGTGGAGCATCACCTGAACCTGGTGATGCGCGTGTCCGACCAGGTGGTGGCCATGAACTTCGGCCGCAAGATCGCCGACGGACCGCCGGCCGTGGTACAGAACGATCCGGAAGTGGTGCGTGCCTATCTGGGCACGGAGGAGACGGTATGAGCGCCGCCCGGCCGCCCGAAGGCGCTCGCACCGCAGCCCGCAGGGCGGAGGTTTCCTTATGAGCGCCGCCCGGCCGCCCGAAGGCGCTCGCACCGCAGTGCGGAGCACGGAGGTATTGGTATGAGCGCTATCCTGCAGGTGAAGAAGCTGGAGGGCTTCTACGGCCCGACCCGCGTGCTGCAAGGCATCGATTTCGAGGTGGCCGAAGGCGGCATCACCACGATCCTCGGTGCCAATGGCGCGGGCAAGACGACCACGCTGCGTGCCATCAGCGCGCTGGTGCGCACGCGTGGCGAGATCTGGTTCCGCGGCGCGCGCATCGACGGCCTGTCGACCGAGAAGATCGCCGCGCTCGGCGTGGCCCACGTGCCCGACGGGCGCGGCACGCTGGTCAACCTCACGGTCGAAGAGAACCTGCGCGTGGGCATGTACCTGCGGCGCGACCGGGCCAAGGCCGAGGCCGACATCGAGCGCATGTTCGGCTACTTCCCGCGGCTGCGCGAGCGGCGCCTGCAGCAGGCCGGCACGCTGTCGGGCGGCGAGCAGCAGATGCTCGCGATCAGCCGCGCACTGATGCTCGCGCCCAGGCTGCTGCTGCTGGACGAGCCCTCGTTCGGGCTGGCGCCGCTGATCATCCGCGAGATCTTCGAGATCATGCGGCGCATCAACCGCGAGGAGCGCGTGAGCATCCTGCTGGTCGAGCAGAACGTGGCGCGCGCACTCGAACTCGCCGACCACGCCTACCTGCTGGAAACCGGCAGCACGGTGATGGGCGGCACCGCGCAGGCGATGCGCGACGACGCGCAGATCCGCCGCTCGTACCTCGGTTTCTAGACAGCAGACGCAAGGAGCTTCACGCATGTTCAACCTGTTGCAGCAGATCGCGTCCGGCGTGGCCATGGGCGGCATCTATGCCTGCCTCGGGCTGGCGCTGGTCATGATCTACCAGTCCACCCACCACATCAATTTCGCCCAGGGCGAGATGGCGATGTTCTCCACCTTCATCGCCTGGTTGTGCGTGAAGGCCGGCATGCCCTACTGGGCGACCTTCCTGCTCACGGTGTCCTTCGGCATGGTGCTGGGGATGCTGATCGAGCGGGTGGTGCTGCGCCCGCTGAAGGACGCGCCCGAGATGTCGGTGATCGTGGTCTTCATCGGCCTGTTCGTCGGCATCAACTCGCTGGCCGGATGGATCTTCGGCCACCAGCTGGAGACCTTTCCGAGCCCGTTCCCGGCCAAGGCGCCGTTCGGCACCACGCTGATCTCGGCGCACGAGCTGGGCACCATCGGCGTCGCGCTGGCGGTGGTCTGCGTGCTCTACGCCTTCCTGCGCTTCACGCGGGTCGGGCTGGCGATGCGGTCCGCGGCCGAGAACCCGGTGTCGAGCCGGCTGTCGGGCATTCCGGTGTCGTTGATGCTGTCGCTCGGCTGGGGCCTGTCGGCGGTCATCGGCGCGGTGGCGGGGTTGATGGTGGCGCCGGTGGTGTTCCTCGACCCGAACATGATGGGCGGCATCCTGATCTACGCCTTTGCCGCGGCCTTGCTGGGCGGCATCGACAACCCCTGGGGCGCGGTGGTCGGCGGCGTGATCGTGGGCGTGGTCGAGAACCTGGCCGGCACCTATGTGGTCGGCACGGAACTGAAGCTGTCGGTCGCGCTGGTCGTGATCGTGGGCGTGCTGCTGGTGCGCCCGTCCGGCCTGTTCGGCCGCAAACTCGTGACGAGGGTCTGACGATGTCCGCTGTTCTTCCATCCGCCGTCGCTGCGGCGCGGCCCCATGCCGTGCCGGCCGGCAAGCCATCGCTCAAGGATGCATGGGGCGTCGGCCTGCTGCTGGTCGTGGCCATCGCATTGCCTTTCTGCGTGTCCGACTACCGCGTGTTCCAGGCCACGATGACGCTGATCATGGCGATCGCCGTGCTGGGGCTGAACATGCTGGTCGGCTACAACGGCCAGTTGTCGCTCGGGCATGGTGCGATCTACGCGATCGGCGCGTACACGGCTGCGCTGCTGATCGAGCATGGCGGCGTGCCCTGGTGGGCGACGTTGCCGGCCGCGGCGCTGGTCTGTTTCGTCTTCGGTTTCCTGTTCGGCTGGCCGGCGTTGCGGCTGAAGGGCCACTACCTGGCGCTGGCGACTTTCGCGCTCGCGCTGGCGATGCCGCAACTGCTGAAGTACAAGCTGCTCGAGCCCTGGACCGGTGGCGTGCAGGGCATCGTGCTGATGAAGCCCGAGGCACCCTTCGGCTGGAAGATCTCGCCCGACCAATGGCTGTACGGCGTGACGCTGGCGATCGCGGCGCTGATGTTCCTGCTGGCCTGGAACATCCTGCGCGGCCGACTGGGCCGCGCCACCATCGCGATCCGCGAGCAGCCGATCGCGGCCTCGGCGATGGGCATCAACGTGCCCTATGTGAAGGCGCTGACCTTCGGCATCAGCGCGCTGTACACCGGCGTCGCGGGCGCACTCGGCGCGGTGGCGGCGGCTTTCGTGGCGCCCGACAGCTTCGGCATGTTCGTGTCGATCTTCTTCCTGGTGGGAGCAGTGGTGGGCGGCCTCGGCACGATCTGGGGCGCGCTGATCGGCGCGATCTTCATCCAGTTCGTGCCGAACGTGGCGGACCAGATCTCCAAGTCGGCACCGTCGGCGATCTATGCGCTGTTCCTGATCCTGTCCGTGTATGTGATGCCGATGGGCTTCGTGGGGTTGGTGCGGTCTTTGCGTCGGCGGTTGAGTGGGAAGGTGGGTCGGCGGTGATGACGTTGATGGTTGTTTTGTTGCGAGCGTGGTTGTGACGTTGGAACGGTGAAGTCGTGACGTTGGTGGGACGCGCCCGGTACGCGGTGTGGGCCAGGCGACCCGCTGCACCGGCCCTTCGGGCTTCCTTGCGGTGCTCGCTTCAGGCGGGGTCCGCAGAACTCGCTCCGGCTTCGCCTGCACTCAAACAGCTGCGGCCCTGATCCGCCTGAAGCTGCGCTCCTCAGCGGCGCAGAAGGGAATCGCCTGACCCACACCGCATACCGGGCGCTCGGGGGTGTTCGAACGGTGTGTGCACCTCAATGAGCCGCACAGGTCGCGCGTCTTGGCTGAGCCGCGGTTCGCGAAGGCTCATCGTTGGAAGCGAGCGCAGGTGGGTGTTCGGCTTTCGGATGCACAACAGACGTGTCGGGCGTCGGTGGGTGGGATGTCTTTGGGCGGCTGTTGAGGCTCCGGCGAGCACCGCAGCGAAAGGCGGATCAGGGCCGCAGCTGTTTGAGCGCAACGCAGTGGAGCGAGTTCTGCGGACCCCGCCTTTCGCGAGGAGCAGCAGCGAAGTCCGAAGGACCGGAGACGTCTGCCGCCCAAAGACATCCCACTCGCCGACGCCTTCCCCCAACCCCAACCCCAACCCCAACCCCAACCGCGAACCACGAACCACGAACCACGAACCACCAACGCAACTACCGCGAAGCCACCTCAAACCCCCGCAGATCGAACCCATCCACAGCAGCCTCCCGCACAGTCAACGAAGGCATGCGCACAAGCAGCTTGCGCGCGGCCATGTGATCGCCGGGCTTGTTCACCGACTCCACCGCCAGCAGTTGGTCCCCACGAAAGCGCAGCACCGAAAACTGGCGTCCGGCCCGGTCGCCAACGACCACCGTGGCGTCGGTGCCGTGCGACAGGCCCGCGATCTGCAGCCGCATGTCGCCCTGGTCCGACCAGAACCACGGCAGTGCCGCATACGGCTGCGGCTTGCCCATCAGGCGTGCCGCCACGCAGCGTGCCTGGTCGGCCGCGTTCTGCACCGACTCCAGCCGCACACGCCCGTCGGCATGCCGGCTCGGGAACGACGCGCAGTCGCCGATGGCGGAGATCGCGGGGTCGGACGTCAGCAGGTCGCTGTCGACCTTCACGCCGTTGTCGATGTCCAGGCCCGCCTCGGCCGCGATCGCGACGCTGGGCAGCACACCGATGCCGATCATCACCAGGTCGGCCGGCAATGCCGTGCCGCTGGTCGTCACCACACCGGTCACGTGGCCTTCGCGACCCTCGATGTGCGACAGGCCTTCGCCGAAGTCGAAGCGCACGCCGTGCGCCTCGTGCGCCTCGCGAAAGCAGGCTGACGTTTCGACCGACACCGCGCGCGCCATCGGCCGGTCGGCCAGTTCGAGCACATGCACCGTGCAGCCCTGCGCGCGCGCCACCGCCGCGAACTCGAGCCCGATGAAGCCCGCGCCGCAGACCACCACGTTGCGTGCATCCGCGAGCCGTTGCGACACCGCCGCCGCATCGGCCAGCGTGCGCAGGCCGAACACCCCGCCGAGCGTGGCGCCCGGCACCGGCAGCATGCGGTTGTGCGCGCCGAGCGCCAGCACCAGGTGGTCGTACGCGATGGTGCGTCCGTCCGCCATCGCGACGTGGCGGTTGGTGCGGTCGATCGCGGCGGCGCGTCCCGACACCCGCGTGATGCCATGCTCATCGAAGAACTTCTGCGGCCGGAACAGCAGGCCCTCCGCATCGGTCTTGCCGAGCATGTACGCCTTCGACAGCGGCGGCCGCTGGTAAGGCAGACCCGGCTCGTCGCCGATCAGCACGAGACGGCCGGTATGGCCTTCCTGGCGCAACGACGCGGCCGCCTGAAAGCCGGCCTGGCCTGCGCCAACGATGGCAATGGATTGCAGCATGCGAACGATGTCTCCGTGGTGAGCCTGCGAACGCGCAGCAAGGCATGCCCCTGCGCAACGAGGCGCCGAGTGTGGCGGCGCCGGGCGTTGCCATCCGTCCCCTGCCAAGGGGACTGACGCTTCAGGGCCGCGGGCGGACAGTGCGGGCTCGATCACAGGGAATCGCTACATGCCCAGAGCCATCTTCATTTCGCCCGACGGGGCCAGCGCCGAGGTCGACGTGGCCGTCGGCACCAGCCTCATGCAAGCCGCCACCGTCAACGGCATCGAAGGCATCGTCGGCGACTGCGGCGGCGCCATGAGCTGCGCCACCTGCCACGTCTTCGTCGAAGAACAGTACCTGTCGCTGCTCGACGAGCCGTCGCCCGCCGAGGCCCAGATGCTCGACTACACCGCCGCGCCGCGGCAACCCAACAGCCGGCTCTCGTGCCAGCTCCTCATGACCGAAGAACGCGACGGACTCACCGTTCGCATCGCGGACCCGCAGCTATGACCCCGACCACGATGAAGGCGGTGCTCGCCACCGCCCACGGCGCGCGCCTGCAGGACGTGCCGGTGCCGCAGCCCAGGCCCAACGAAATCCTGGTGCGCGTGCGTGCCGCCAGCCTGAACCGCGCCGACCTGGTCGGCCTCGCGAACGGCGGCGACAAGGTCATCGGCATGGAATGGGCCGGCGAGGTCGTCGGCCTCGGTGCCGAGGCGCAAGGCCATGCGATCGGCGACCGCGTGATGTGCACCGGTGCCGGCGCCTATGCCGAGTACGCGGTGACCGACTGGGGCCGCGCCTGCCGCATCCCGTCCGACAGCTTGTCCTTCGACGACGCCACCGTGCTCACGCTGGCGCTGCAGGCCATGCACGACGCCGTCGTCACGCATGGGCAGTTGCAGCGCGGCCAGTCGATCCTGATCCACGGCGCCACGTCGGGTGTCGGGCTGATGGCATTGCAGATCGCACGCGAGCTCGGCGCGTCGGTCGTCATCGGCAGTTCGACCCAGGCGTCCAGGCAGGCCCGCATCCTCGAGGCGGGCGCCACGCATGCGGTCGACTCGACATCGGACGGCTGGGTGAAGTCCATCCAGGACGCGACGCAAGGCCGCGGCGTCGACGTGGTGGTCGACATGGTCGGCGGCGCGCGCTTCAACCAGACGATGGAAGCCACCGCGATCGGCGGACGCATCGTCAACGTCGGGCGGCTCGGCGGCATCGTCGTGCCGGTCGACCTCAATGTGCATTCGCTGCGGCGGCTCACCTATGTCGGCGTGACCTTCCGCAGCCGTTCGGTCGACGAGGTGCGCACGCTCAACGCCCGCATGCTGGCCGACCTCGGCCCGGCGCTCGGCGCAGGCCGGCTGCGCCTGCCGATCGATGCCCGCTTTCCCCTTGCGCAGGCGGCCGATGCGCTTGCGCGCATGACCGCCAACCAACACTTCGGAAAGATCGTCTTGTCGATCTGAAGCCACCGACACACAGGAGAAGACAACATGCAGACCACCGCTCCGCAACCCTTGCGCGCCGCCGTGCCGGCCAGTGCCAAGGCCAACCCCGGCCTGACGCCCGTGATGCTGAACCACGCCGCGTGGGTCACCCACGACGTGGCGGCCACGGCCGACTTCTACACCCGCATCATGGGCATGGAACTCGCCAGCACCGTGCTGGACGACTCGATCCCGTCGACCGGCGACGACATCCCGTACTTCCACATCTTCTTCCGGATGCAGGACGGTTCGACGCTCGCGTTCTTCGAGGCGCCCGGCGTGCCCGCGCCGGCCAAGTCGACGCATCCGGCCTACGACATCTTCAATCACATCGCGCTGCAGGCCGCCAACCGCGAGGAGGTGATGAAGTGGTACGAGTGGCTCAAGTCCAACGACATCGAAGTCGTCGGACCGACCGACCACAAGGGCCTGATCCTGAGCATCTACTTCCATGACCCGGCCGGCGTGCGCCTGGAGATCACCACGCCGCTCGACGCGCAGTGGAACCGCCACACGCAGAAGGGCTACGAGGACCTCAAGCTGTGGGTCGACTGCAAGGAGAAGGCGATCCGCGAAGGCCGCGACGTGCCGAAGGCGCTGATCGAACTGATCGGCGACATCCGCAAGCGCTATGACTGAGCCCGCGATGACCGACATTGCACTGACCCACCTGTTCACGATCAAGGCCGAAGTCGATGCGCCCGCGCAGCTCGTCGGCGCGGTGCCGATGGGCTACACGCGGCGCGTGATGTGCGTGTCCGGCGGCCAGTTCGAAGGCGAGCGGCTGCGCGGCCGGGTGCTGCCCGGCGGCGCCGACGTGGTGCTGGAACGGCCCGACGGCGGCCTGCATCTCGATGTGCGGCTGGTGCTCGAAACCGACGCCGGCGAACTCATCTACATGACCTACAACGGACGGCGCAACGGCCCGCCCGAACTCATGCAGAAGATCGTCAACCGCGAGCCGATCCCGCGCGGCGCGGACTACTTTCGCGTGCTCGTGCAGTTCGAGACCGCGGCGCCCAAGCTGCGCTGGCTCAACGACCGCATCGCCATCGGCACCGGCACGCGCGAGCCGAACGGGCCGGTCTACGACGTGTTCGAGGTGCTATGAAGGACCGCTTCACTGGCCGGCCGGCCATCGTCACGGGTGCCGGGCTCGGCATCGGCCGCGCGATCGCGCTGCGGCTGCACGAAGAAGGCGCGCACGTGCTCGCGGTCGACAAGAACCCCGAGGTGCTGGCCGCGCTGCCGCAGTCCGAGCGCCTGCGCACGCTCGTCGCCGACGTGACCGATGCGGCTGCGCCCGCGGCCATCGTCGCCGCCTGCCTGGAGGCCTTCGGCGGCATCCGCGTGCTGGTCAACAACGCGGGCCTGGGCAACGCGCCGGCCTTCCACGAGACCACCGAGGCCGACTACGAGAAGTGGATGGGCGTCAACCTGACGAGCACCTTCCGGCTGACGCGCGCGGCCTTCGACGCGCTGCTGGCGTCGAAGGGCGTGGTGCTGAACATCGCGTCGACGCTCGGCGTGCAGGGCTATCGACGGCAGGCCGTCTATTCCACTGCCAAGGCCGGCGTGATCGGGTTGACGCGCAACCTCGCGGCCGACTATGCCGGCGCGGGCCTCCGCGTGAACGCGATCGCGCCCGGCATCATCGCCACGCCGCAGACCGCGGCGCGGCTCCACACCGCGCGCTTCTACGCCACCATCGTCGGCACCACGCCGATGGGCCGCCCCGGCCTGCCGGAAGAGGTCGCGGGTGCCGCGGCCTTCCTGTGCAGCGACGACGCCGGCTTCGTCAACGGCCAGGTGCTGGCGGTCGACGGCGGCCAGACATCGAGCGCCTACGTGAGCGACGCGATGGTCCAGTGCTGGACCGACGCGCATCCCGACGCGGACTGACCTGAACCGCAATTTCCATCCCGGACGATCCCCATGACACGCATCGCACTCATCACCGGCGGCGCCAGCGGCCTTGGCCTGGCCACCGCACGACGGCTCGCGGCCGACGGGCTGACCGTCGCCATCGCCGACCTGCGCGCCGACGCCGCACGCGAGGCCGCAGCCGGCATCGGGGCGGGCCACCTCGGCCTGCAGGTCGACGTGGCGCAGGAAGAGTCGGTCCAGGCGCTGTTCGAGGCGGTCGAGACGCAGCTCGGCCCGGTCGCGGTGCTGGCCTGCTTCGCCGGACTGCTGAGCACCGCGCCACGCCCCGGCCGGCTGCCGCTGGTCGAACTCGGCATGGACGAGTGGGACCGGCTGATGGCCGTCAACGGCCGCGGCACCTTCCTGTGCGTGCGCGAGATGCTGCGCCGCCGTGCCACCGGCGTGCGGGTGGAACACGGCCGCATCGTCACCGTGGCCTCGCTGGCCGGGCAGGTCGGCGGGCAGCAGAGCGGCGCGGCCTACAGCGCGTCGAAAGGCGCGGTGCTGAGCCTGAGCAAGGTCGCGGCACGCGAGGCGGCGCCGCTGGGCATCACGGTCAACACCATCGCGCCCGGCCCGATCGACACGCCCATGCTGGCGCAGACCGTGGCCGAGGGGAATGGCGACCAGAAGTACCTCGGCCTGTCGCAGGTACCGCTCGGGCGCATCGGCACGCCGGACGAGATCGCGACGGCCGTGTCGTATCTGGTGTCGCCCGGCGCAGGCTTCGTGACCGGCGCGACGCTGGACATCAACGGCGGCATGTCGATGCGCTGAGCGCTTGCGCGCCGATGAACATCCTGCCTTCCACCATGCGTGCGCTGCAGCTGCACGGCGACCGCATCGACACGCTGACCGTCGCTGACGGCGTGCCCGTGCCGCAGCCAGGCCCGGGCCAGATCCTGCTGCGCGTGCGGGCCGTGAGCCTGAACCACCGCGATCTGTTCGCGGTGTCCGGGCGACTCGCGTCGCCGGTCGCGTTGCCTTTCGTGCCGGGCTCTGACGCGTCGGGCGACGTGGTCGCGCTCGGCACCGGCGTCACGCAGTGGCGCGTCGGCGATCGTGCGATGACGGTCTTCGTGCCCGGCTGGCAGTCGGGCCTGCCGACGCCCACGCAGCGCGCCGGCACGCTCGGCGCACCGTTGCCCGGCGTGCTGCAGCAGTACGTGTGCGTGGCCGAAGGCGATGCCGTGCGTGTACCCGAAGGCTGGCGCCATGAAGAGGCCGCGACGCTGCCCATCGCCGCGCTCACGGCCTGGTCGGTGCTGACGGCCGGCGGCCTGCGCGCGGGCAGCACCGTGCTCACGCAAGGCACCGGCGGCGTGGCCCTGTTCGCATTGCAATTCGCCAAGGCCGCGGGTGCGACCGCGATCGCGCTGTCGTCCAGCGAGGACAAGCTCGACCGCCTGCGGGCGCTCGGCGCCGACATCGGCATCGACTACCGCCGCACGCCCGACTGGGTACCTGCGGTGCGCGCGGCGACCGGTGGGCGCGGCGTGGACATCGTGGTCGAGACCACGGGCGCGACGCTGGGCCGGTCGGTCGCGGCCACCGCGCTGGGCGGCTTCGTGGGCGTGGTCGGCTTCGTCGGCGGCATGGCCTCGGACGTGCCGGTGCGCCAGTTGATCGGCGGGCTGGTCCGCGTGCAGGGCATGTTCGTCGGCCCGCGCGACAGCTTCGTCCGGATGGTCGACGCGCTGGATGCCGGCACGCTTCGGCCGGTGATCGACCGCGTGTTCGAGCTGCACGAGAGCCGCGCCGCCTTCGAGCGGCTGCAGGGCGGCGCGCATGTCGGCAAGGTCGTCATCGCCATGCCCGAACGTTGATCGAGCCCGTGCCACCACGCATCTGTTGCAGGAGACCCTGAATGACTTCCTCTTTCGACGGCCAGGTGGCCGTGATCACCGGCGGCGCCAGCGGCGTCGGCCTTGCGCTCGCCGGCCAGTTGCTGCGCGCGGGCGCACGCGTGGTGCTGGTCGACCGCGACGCGGCGGCACTCGACCGCGCGCAGTCGGCCCATGCCGCATCCGTTGGCGAACGGCTGCTGCCCGTGCAGGCCGACGTGGCGCGCAAGGCCGACGTGCAGGGCTATGTCGCGGCGGCGCTCGAGCGCTTCGGCCGCATCGACCTGTTCCACAACAACGCCGCCATCGTCGGCCCGCAGGCCTCGCTGCTGGACTTCCGCGAGGAGGACTTCCATCGCGTGTTCGGCGTGAACGTGCTGGGCATGATGCTGGGCCTGCAGGCGGTCGGCACGGTGATGCGGGCGCAGGGCGGCGGCGTCATCGTCAACACCGCGTCGGTGTCGGGCCAGCGCAGCAGCCGGCCGGACGCGGGCCTGGCGATCTACGGCGCGTCGAAGGCCGCGGTGATCCGCGCGACGCAGCAGGCGGCGCTGGAGTTCGCGCCGTACCGCATCCGGGTCAACGCCATCTGTCCGGGGCCGATCGACACACCGCTGCTGCGCAGCACCTTCCGGGCCGAAGGGCGGTCGGAGGACGAGGTCGAAAGCCTGCTGAAGCAGCACTTCAGCAAGCAGCCGCTCGGCCGCGCCGCGAGCGCCGATGAAGTGGCCGACGTGGCGTACTGGCTGCTCGGGCCGACGTCGAGCTTCGTGACCGGGGCGATCCACAACGTGGATGGCGGGATGACGGCGTAGCGGGGATTCGCCTGCGGACGGCTCAATCGCCGGGCGGCAGGCGGAAACCGTCCAGCAGGTGGCGCATCGGATCACCATCCTTTTCGTTGGTGGTGCTGGGCGGCCGTCCCTCGGCGATCAGACGTTCCACCAGCGACAGCATCGAATCGAGGTTGAAGGGCTTGACCAGGAACGCGTCATAGTTGCGGAACGACCTCCGCACCACGTCCTCGGATGTCGCACTCATGAAAACGAAAGGGATGTGGCAAAGCGCGGCGTTCTGACGCACGGCCTCGCCCAGTTCGGCGCCGTTCATGATGGGCATCATGAAGTCCGACAGGATGAGCACGGGTGGCTCACCCTCCAGCAATTCAAGCGCAGCCTTGCCGTTCGACGCTGCGGCCACCCGGTAGCCTTCGGCCTCCAGCAGCAGCTGCAGCACCTCGGCATTTCCATACTCGTCCTCGACGATCAGAACCAGTTTCATCGGGACGGACCTCGTTCAAACAGCCGCAGGCGTGTTGGGCAAAGACAGATGGACATTGACCGTCGCCTGGGTGGCGCGGCTGCCGCGGATCTTCATGATGGACAGGGGGCGTTGGTCGGCCTGTTTCGCTTCGTGCGTGATCGACTCGAAGGTGAACGCGTTGTCGAACCAGCCCACGACGCCCTCGGCGAGCGGTGTGCCGGCGGCAACCGCCAGCGCATCCGGATCCACGGTGAAGAGCGACGTCACGCCACGGCGACGGAGTTCCGACAGCAGTCGCCCAAGAAAGCGATAGCCCCGTTCTGGAAACGCCAGCGTATCTGCCAACCCCGCCAGTCCGTCGAGGACGAGCCGGCGGACCTTCAGGTCATCGACGAGCCTCAGTAATTTATGACCCATCTCATCCATCGACTCGTCTTCGTGACCCAGGTTCTTGATTGTGAGTGCGCCGGAGCTCACGGCTTCTTCGACCGGCAGACCCGTCGCCGACCCCATCCGGCGCAGGTCGCCGCCCAACTCCGTACAGGATAGAAGCAGTCCGGGAAATGCGGGCACCGAAGCAGCGGCGAAAGCCAGCGCCAGCGTGGTCTTTCCGGCACCACTATGGCCCGTGACGACTGACGCGCTGCCGGAAAAGACACCACCGTTTCGTAGGACGGCGTCGAGCGCAGGAAGGCCGGTGGAGATCGAATCGAGACCCAGCTTCGCGTTTCCATCGATCAAGGGCAAGCTCTCGAGACGAGGAAAAATCTGCAATCCCTGATTGGAGATGCAGAACGTGTGCTGTCCTCGGATGATCTGGCTGCCGCGAAACTTGCGAACCTGGATGCGACGCTCGGCCCGCCAATGGAAGCCATGGTCTTCGAACGAGAAGATACCGTCCACCATGGTCTGCTCCGCGCTCAGCGCATTGCCATTCGCATCGCCGCTGGTCAGTACCAGGCAGGTGCAAGACATGGCACTCACCAGGCTTTGCAGTTCGTGCACGAACTGGCGCACAGACTCATTGGTTCTCGAGATCAGGGTTTCAACCACGAGGCCGTCGATGACCAGGAGCGATGCACGGTGACGTACGAGTTCGCCGCGCAGCAGTTCGACCACCGCCTTCAGGCCCCCTTGTTCGAGCTCACGGTAGCCGCTGACATAGAAGACCTTCGCGTTGACCTCCTGATGGTCGAAGAAGATCTGCTGCTCCATGTGCTGCAACATGCGTGCATACGACTCGGCGAGCATCGTGACGTACAACGTCCGTGTCTCGCGCCGAGCCAGGGTGTAGGCGATCTGATTGGCCAGCGTGGTCTTGCCGACGCCCGGGGGGCCTTCGAAGATGTAGACGCCTCCTTCGAACAAACCGCCGTTGAGTATCTCGTCCAAGCCTTCTACGAGGGTGGCCAGTCTTTTCATTGTTGTCGGAGCGAGTAGGTGATCGAATTGGGCCTGCCGTGCACACGCAATGAAAGGCAGGGCATACGGTGACGGTGCCGGCGGGCTGTCGATCAATTCTAGGCGCCACTCGCTCCTGCCTTTCCTCTGGCGGAATGGAGAAACGGCGGCGCAGCGGCGGCCTCGGCAAGGTCCGAGGCGGGTCGCTTCAGGCGGGTCGACGCGCTTTCGAAAAGCCCGCGGCGCTCAATGCATCGCATTCCGAGGCCAGGCTCGCGAAGTACGGGGCGAGCCGCAGTTCCATCTGCCCGACGACCTGCTGCAGCTGCCGGGCGATCTCCGGCGCGCGTGCGTGCGGAATGCGGTGGTTGGGGCCCACCACGGTGACCGAACCCACGGGGCGGCCGTCGCCGGTCAGTGCGACGGCGACGGCCGAATCGCCCAGCGCCACGCGGTTGCGGAGAAACGCATAACCGGTGCGCGAGGCCTCTTCGATGGCGGTGACGAAGTCGTCCTTGCCCACGTTGTACGGCCCACGCAGGCGCGGCAGCGACAGCGACACGATGTGATCGCGCTCCTCGCGCGGCATGCGCGCGAGCATGGCCACGCTGCCGGAACCGGCGCCCAGTGGCCAGCGCGTTCCCATCACCAGCAGCACGCGCGAGTCGGCCGTGGCGCTGTTGCAGCAGTCGATGCAGACCGCCTCGTCGCCGCTGCGGATGGTCAGGTAGACGGTCTCGCCCGTGCTCTCGGCCAGCTGCATCAGGTAGGGCTTGCAATGCGGACGGATCTCGAAATGCGGCGCGGCCGCCAGGCCCAGCTCGAACAGCATGGGACCGAGGATGTAGCGGCGCGAGGTCTCGACCCGGCGGGCCAGGCCCTCGTCGATCAGCTGGCCCAGCAGGCGGTGCACCGTGGGATGCGGCAAGCCGACGTAGGTGGAGAGTTCGGACAGCCCCAGCCCGTGCCCGCCCGCCACTGCCAGCATGCGCAACAGGTGTGCGGCCCGGCCGATGGTGCTGTCGTTGTTGGCGCCGGATCGTGGTCTGCGGGTTGGGGGGCTGGGCGCATCCATGGCGCCGAGTCTAGCCCGGTCGAGCGGCGTGAATGCCCCCTGTACGAACAGCCGTTCGGGCCGCGCCGCGCAGGGCGCGGGCGCGTCCTGGCTCAACGGCTCATGGGTGCGCGGCCTGCGCATGGCTGACCGCGGCGTGGCCGAAAGTGATCGCGGGGCCCAGCGTGATGCCGCCGCCCGGATAGGCGCCACGCATCATCGACGCGAGTTCGTTGCCGCAGGCGTACAGGCCCGGGATCGCCGCTCCGCTCGCATCCACGACGCGGGCCTGTGCGTCGGTCTTGAGCCCGATCGCGGTCCCCAGCGTGGCGGGCACGATGGCGAGCGCGTAGAACGGGCCGCGCGCGATCGGTGCCAGGTTCGGGTTCGGCTTCACGGACGGATCGCCCCACGAATGGTTGTAGGCCGTCTCGCCCTTGCCGAAATCGGTATCGACGCCGCTCGCGCAGAACGCGTTGTGCCGGCGCACCTCGTCTTCGAGTCCGGCAGGGTCGATGCCGGCGCGCGCGGCCAGCTCGGCCAGCGTGTCGGCGCGCAGCAGGTAGCCGTCGCGCAGCATCTGCGGCATCTGCACCAGGTTCCAGGGCCAGGGCCGCACGGCACCCAGGCCGCGCTGATGCACGAAGTCGGCGTCGCAGATGAAGTAGCAGTGCTTCTGGCCGGCACGCTGGCGCTCGAACAGCGCCAGCACGATGTCGTGGTACGAGTTGGACTCGTTGACGAAGCGCCGGCCGGTGCCGTCGACCGCGATCACGCCGGGCCGGCCACGGTCGAGGTAGCCATAGATGAAGGTTTCCTGGCGCTTCGAGGTCGACAGCTCGGAGGCCGGCGTCCACAGCCCGGGCGAATGCAATGCGCTGTCGACCTGCCCGCCGATGGCCCGCGCCGCGTTGATGCCGTCCCCCGTGTTCGCGCCGAAGGCCATGGAGTGCACGTGGGGGAAGTTCGGGGCGAACTCGGCGCGCAGTGCCGGGCTGTGCGGAAAGCCGCCGGTCGCCAGCACCACGCCGAGGCGCGCGTCGACGCGGCGCGGCCCCTCCGGCGTGGCCACGATGGCGCCGACCACGCGGCCGTCTTCTTCGACCAGCGACGCCAACGGAGACGACAGCCAGATCTGCGCGTCGGTCTTGCGCAGGTAGGCGAACATCCGTGCCACCAGGGCATTGCCGTTCGAGATGACGGTGCCGCGCGAGTAGCCGCGCAGTCGATCGCCAAGATGGCGCAGCACGCGTTGCACCACGCGTGAAAAAGCGGAGAACGATGCGAACGGCCGCACGAACCTGGCCACGTCGTCGGGGCCGAGCATCATGCCGCCGAGCACCAGCAGGTTGCTGATGGGTGGGCGCACCTTCTCGAAGTCCGCACCGAGCTCCCGCCCGTCATAGGCGCGCGCCTGCAGCGAGCGGCCACGCGGCAGGCCACCGGGCGCCGCGCTGTGGTAGTCGGGCATGCCGATCAGGTCGAAGGGAACGCCGGCCTGTTCGAGCGCCTGCAGCGCAGGCACGCCGTGCGCCAGGTAGGTGGAGACCAGGTCCTCGCGGTAGAGCTCGCCGGCTTCGCCCTTCAGGTAGGTGCGGACGGCCTCGGCGCTGTCGGCGATGCCGGCCGCCTGTGCCTGCGGGCTGCCGGGAATCCAGACCACGCCGCCCGAGGTGGCGGTGGTGCCGCCCAGTTGCGGGCTCTTCTCGCACAGCAGCACGCGCAGGCCGCGCTGCGCCGCGAAGACGGCCGCGGCCAACCCGCCGGCGCCGGAGCCGAAAACCAGCAGGTCGACCTGGAGCGTCGCGTCCTTCGTCATCGGGCGGCTCCTTGCGCTGTCCATTCAATGGACATTGCGATGGCCGGCCCGGCGAACAGTTCGTAAATTCGCGCACCTGCACCTACAAGGAAGACAAGCATGTTTGAAGCCAGAGACAACACGGCGGCGGCGCCCGCAGCGGGCGTGCACAACGGGTTCATCGACAGTTCACGGGAGCGCTTGAAAACGGTTGCACCACTGCTCTCGCCCAGGGAGGTGGAGGTATGCATCCGGATCATGCTGGGCGTTACGTCCGAGGGCATCGGAATCGATCTGGGTATTAGCCGAAACACAGTTCTTACCTATAGAAAACGAGCCTATGCGAGGCTCAACATCTCGTCCCAGAACCAGTTGTTCAGGTTGATCATGTAGGTGTTCGACTCTAGGTAGACATGCAAGAGGTCGCCATCACATGGCGATGTGACGCAGGCAGTTCGAAACATCGCGTGCCACGCACGAACGGATAAAAATGGAATTCAAGGACAAGGTCTGCGTCGTCACCGGCGCGGGCAGCGGCATCGGCCGCGAGATCGCATGGGCCTTTGCCACATCGGGCGCACAGGTGGTGGCGGTCGACAGGGACCCGGCCACGCTCGATCGACTGGCGCAGGACGCAGCGCGCGCCGAGCCCCCGCTGCACATCCGCAGCGCCGTGTGCGACGTGGCGGACGCAGGGCAGATCACGCGCACCTGCGACGAGGTCGTCGCGCACTTCGGCCGGTGCGACGTGCTGGTCAACAACGCGGGCATCCTGCGGCGCGGTGCGCTGGAAGACCTGCCCGACGCGCAATGGGAGCAGGTGCTGGACATCAATCTCTCGGGTGGCTTTCGCTTCGCCCGGCATCTGGCGCGCACCATGATCGCCAACGGACGCGGCGCGGTCGTCCACATCGCCTCGATCGCGGCCACGCAGGCGCACGGCGGTTGCGGTGCCTATTCGGCATCCAAGGCCGCAACCCTGGCCTTGTCGGCGCAGATGGCGGTGGAGTGGGGGCCACATGGCGTGCGATCGAACTGCATCAGCCCCGGACTGATCGAGACGGCGCTCAGCGCACCGTTCTATGCCATCCCCGGTGTGCGCGAGCAGCGCGAGCGGCTGGTGCCGCTGCGCAAGATCGGCACGCCCCGGCATGTCGCCGATGCGGCCCTCTTTCTGGCCAGCGATGCGGCCGCCTACATCAACGGCCACAACCTCGTGATCGACGGCGGCCTGTCGCACGCACTGATCGCGCAGGTGCCCAGACCGGACGCGGCCTGAGCGGACGAAGGCGCGCTCAGCGAACGGGGACTACTTCACCGAGATGTTGTTGTCCTTGATGACCTTCTCCATCTGCTGCGCCATCGTCAGCGCCTGTTCGCGCAGGCCGCTGCCCGGCAGGTAGCTGGCCACCACGCCGCGCGCCTCGAAGTCCTTGCGCACCGATTCCAGTGCGAGCACTTTCTTGAAGGCTGCGCTCAGCTTCTCAGCCACCGGCGCGGGCAAGCCGGCCGGCGCGATGATGCCCACATACGGGTCGAAGAAGTAGTTCGGCAGGCCGGCCTTGGCCATCGTCGGCAGATCGGGCAGCACGCCTTTCAGGCCGTGACCCGTCCAGGCGTAGGCACGCAACTGGCCGGAGCGCACGAACTGCAGCGACCCCGGCACGTCGGCCAGGATGAAGTCGATCTGCTTGGCCACCAGCGCCTGCACGGCGGGGCCCGTGCCGGCCGGATAGGGAATCATCGTCGCCTTCGCGCCGATCTGGTTGAGCATCAGTTCGGTGGCCAGGTGGGTCACCGAGCCGACGCCGAAGGACCCGTAGTTGAGCTTGGTGCCATCGGCACGTACGCGCGCGATGAACTCCTGAAGGTTGTTTGCCGGGAAGTCGGCACGCGCCACCAGCATGTAGGGCGCCGTCATCATCGATGCGATGAAGGTGAAGTCGCGGTCCACCTTGTACGGTGCGTCGTAGAGCAGCGGCACGATGGACAGCGCATCGGCACCGGCCGCCATGATGGTGTAGTCGTCCTTGGCGGCCAGCAGTGCGCGTGCCGCGATCAGATTGTTGCCGCCCGGCCGGTTGTCGATCACGACGGGCTGGCCCAGTTCCTTGGCAAGCTCCTGGCCCACGATGCGTGCCGCGGTGTCCGTGGCGCCGCCCGGTGCGAAGGGAATGATCACGCGAAGCGGCTTGCTGGGCCAGTCGCTGGCGGCGCTGGAGAACGAAGGGATGGCAACGGCGCTGGAGAGCAGGCCCGCACAGACGGTGCGGCGGTTGATTGTCTTTGTCATGGTTTTCTCTTTTTGAACGGACAGGGCGCATGGCGCGCCCCGCGAAGGCGACTTTAAGAACGAAGAACCATCCGCGCAGCCACATCATCATGTGACAGCGGAACCGCTTCGTGCCATGGACGGCTACTGCATGCGGACGCCGCCGTTGACGTCCAGCGTGGTGCCGGTCACGAAGGCCGCGTCGTGGGACGCGAGGTACGAGGCAGCCGCGGCGATCTCGTGCGGCATGCCGATGCGGCCCAGGGGCATCAGCGCCATCGCGTCGTACGAGACCTGCGCATCCGTCGACTTGCGCGAGGACCGGGTCATGGGCGTTTCCACCGGTCCGGGTGCGATCGCGTTCACCGTGATGCCCTGCGCCGCGAGCTCGCGTGCGACAACCTTGGTCAGGCCGAGCACCGCGGCCTTGGACGTCACGTACGGCGAGCGGCTCTGGTAGCCGCCGAGCTGGCCGGCCGACGAGGACACGGTGATCACGCGTCCGTGCGGCACGGGTTGCCGTGCACGCCAGCGCGCGAACTCGCGCACGCACAGAAAGCAGCCGGTGACGTTGATCGCGAGCGTGCGGTTCCAGGTCTCGAGTGTCGTGTCGACCAGCGCGGGCTGCGCGCCATCTGGGGCGTTGCCGACCACGCCTGCAAAGGTGGCGAGCACGGCAATCGGCCCGACCTGCGTCTCGACCATCTCGAACGCAGCGGCAACGGACTCTTCGCTCGTGACGTCGATGGCGATGCCGCGGTGGCCCGATCCGGGCAGCGCTGCGGCGATCCGTTCGGCCTGTGGCAGGTCGACGTCCGCCACCACCACGCGCAGGCCGTCCGCGGCGAGGCGCTGTGCCACGGCATGGCCGAGTGCGCCTGCTCCGCCGGTGATCAGGGCCACACGGTGCGTGACGGCGGGAGAGTGGTTGGATGATTCAGCAGAGGACATGGCAGGCAGTTGGAAGGAGACCAAAATTCTAGGAGGCGCTGCACCGCCGTCTGCCCCATTCGGATGTGACGCATCCATCTCTCTGTCGATGCGGTCGATCGGGCCTCGCGCCGCTACAGTTTCGAGCTTGAGAATTTTGCAGTCCTGTTGAAGTGAATCAGATCGAAGCACATGAAGTCCCGGACCTGATCGCGGTCCAGGTGATGCGGTTGTACGCACGCCAGTCCCGGTTGATCGACAGCGGCGATGCGCCGGGCTGGGCGCAGACCTTCACCGATGACGGCGTGTTCGCCTCGCCGTCGTACCCCCAACCCGCCACCGGGACCGCCCAGCTCGTGGCCTTCGCGGAGCGCTTTGCCGCCGGCAATGCATCCGGCACCGTGAGCCGCCACGTGATCACGAACGTCGACGTGCTGCCCGGCGCGGACGACGACCACCTGGTGGTCCATGCCTATCTCCAGATCGTGGCGACCCCGCGCGGCGAGTTCAGCCGCCTGGTCCGCCTCACCACCCTGACCGACCAGCTGATCCGCCTGCGCGGAACGTGGCGGGTCGCTCACCGGCAAGTGCTTCGCGACGACGCGGCACCGGCCGCCACCGCAACGGAAAGCAACGCGTGACTTCAGCCGGCTCCACTTCCATTCATGACCATCCCGGCCGCGTCGAAGGCCGACTGATGGCGGTCGACCACCCGGACCTGCGTGGCAAGGTGGCCGTCATCACCGGCGCAGGCCGCGGCATGGGCGCGCGCTTTGCCGCGGCGCTGGCGCGGCGCGGTGTGCATGTCGTCGGCGCCGACATCGACCCCGCGCTCATGGCCGAGACCGCCGCGGCCATCGGCCTCGAGCATCGCGATGTCCAGGGGGCAGGCGATGTGGTGGGCACCACGGTCGACGTTCGCAGCCGCGAGGCGCAGCAGAAGGTCGCCGAATTTGCCGTCGAGCGCTTCGGCAAGCTCGATCTCTGGATCAACAACGCAGGCATCTTTCCGGAGGCGCCCGCCGCCGACATTCCTGCCTCGCAGATGCAGGCGACCTTGTCGATCAACGTCGAGGGCGTGCTCTATGGCGCCCAGGCCGCCGCGTCGGCCATGAAGCCGGGCGGGGTCATCCTCAACATGGCCAGCGTCGCCGCATTCCGCGTGCGCCGCGTGCGGGCCGCGTACTGTGCGTCGAAGGCGGCCGTGGCCCATCTCACCGAGTGCCTCGCGGTCGAGTTCGGCGATCTCGGCATCCGCGTCAATGCGATCGCGCCGGGCCTGATCGACACCGAGATGACCCATTGGCTCCAGAGCGACGCCGATGCGCTGGGCAAGGCACTGGGCAACATACCGCTCCATCGCATGGGGTCGCCCGAGGAGGTCGTCGGCCCGCTGCTCTTTCTGCTCTCCGACAGTGCGCGTTATGTGACGGGGCACATCCTGACCGTCGACGGCGGCTCGCGGCACGTCTGAGCACGCTCGCCGCGACGCCGATTGGCGCCTGCGGAGTCAATTCTTCATGGCGTAGCGGGAGGCAGGCTTGCCTGTCAGCGCAGAGACGAAAAGCGACTGCCCGGCATCGTTCAGCGCCGACACGAGTCGACCGTCTTCAACGGATGGCGCGCTGATGGCCTCGCCGTCGGCGAGGCCGCGCAACGACGCATCCACGCAGTCCTCGGTCGCCATGACCATCGCCGGATCGCTTTGCGAGCCGCCCGCCAGTTGGCGGGCTTCGGACATCGTCGGACCGGGCGCGACGAACTGGACGACGATGCCAGTGCCGCGCAGCTCCGCCTGCAAGGTTCTGGTGAAGTTGAAGACGTAGGCCTTGGTGCCGCTGTAGATCCCGACGCCTGGGTATATGCCGAAGGCCGCGATCGATCCGATGTTGACGATCGTTCCGTGGCTTTGCGCCTTGAAGCGATCGAGCGCCGCAATCGTGAGGTGCGTGAGCGCCGTCACATTCAACGCAATGATGGCGGCGGCCTTCGCCGGGTTGGCATCGGCGATCGGCCCCCAGACCGAAGCGCCGGCATTGTTGACGAGCATCGCGAGCGTCACATCCGAAGCGAGCACCTGTGCGAGCGCAACGAGATGCGCCGGGTCGGTCAGGTCCGCGGCGGTGGTCTGCACGGCGACGCCGTATTTTTCAGAAAGTTTCTCTGCCAGCGCGTCGAGCCTGTCCCCGCGTCGGGCGACAAGATGAAGGTCATATCCCTGGCGAGCGAGGCGGTCGGCGTACACCGTACCGATACCTGCCGATGCCCCGGTGACGACGGCGGTCCCCTGGCTTGCGGATCTTTGGCTTCTTGCAATGTTCATGGTGATTTCTCGGGAGGCTCACGCCGTTATTGGTGGTTTGGCCGAATGATATAAGTTGTATATTTACGGTCAATAACGCACCATGACTAGCCTAGATAACCATGAGTAAATCGCAACCGGCCGAAGCGCTGCCCGTCGAAACGCCTGCGGCGAGCCGCTCTGGAAAAGGCTGGAACGGAAAGATGCCGATCGACACGCAGAAGACACGGCCGATCCTGGAGCAGATCGCCAATAAATGGACCGTCCTCATCCTGACCGTCCTTTGCGCAGGGCCGCTGCGCTTCAATGAAATCATGCGTCGACTCGATGGCATCACGCACAAGGCGCTGGCGGACGCACTGAAGCGACTCGAGCGCAACGGACTGGTCCGCAGGGAGGTCTTGCCCACGTCCCCCGTGGGTGTCGAGTACACGATCACGCCGCTCGGCAAGTCGCTTCAGCGACCGTTCACCGCGCTTTACGACTGGGCGCTGACGCATGGGCTGGAGATGGAAAAGGCCCAGGGCGAGTACGACGACGGGCGTGCGGGTGCCTGAGGCGGGCGGTGGGGCGGCGGGCTGCTTGGGTATGACTGCTCCGGACCATGACGGGTGTCGGCTTGGGGGCTGAGCGGGTTCAACTACGATGACGGCACTCGGGGCCCGACAGAATCCCAGCGGCCGAGTCGAACATCCGATCATTCGCTTGCGTACCTCCACATCATGCAGATCGAACAACCCGAAGATGTTCCTGCCGCGTTCCAAGTTGCTTGGAACAACCACGACATGCCGTCCTTCGCAGCCCTGTTTCGCGACGACGCCACGTTCGTGAATCGCTTCGGGCGCTATGTCTTCGGTATCGCCGATATCGTCGAGCTGCATGCGCCCTTGCATGCAGGCATCTACAGCGATTCCACGCTGAAGAACGAATTGATCGACGTCGTCACCATCGGCGACACCGCGGCGGTGGTGCACTTCTGGAGTCGTCTTACGGTGGGTGTCGCCCATCCGGCCGGCCCGCATGCTGTCGATACCTTGATCCTGACTGTGCTCACGCGTCAGGAATCCACTTGGCGGATCAAGGCACTCGAGAACGTCACCTTGACGAATCCGCGCACGGGTGAAGCCGTGCTCAGAGACATGACGAGTTCCTGATCGAGCCCGTTGCCTGCGGCACCCAAGCGTTCGGCGCGGATACGGCTTCAGGCCCATGTGGATAGAACGCCCGCTTTAGGCCGCTCTTAGGGTTCAGTGCCACTGCCGCTCTCATCGTCGGTCTAGTGGTCGAATCGGCTGTCGCAGTTGGCGCGGTTCAGCTACTGCAGTCGCGGGGGCCGAATGCACTTCGTGAAGCGAAGACATCGCGCACTGCGGCATGCGGCCATGAAGCCGAGCAGGCAATTGAAAAGCCGTTCGCGCCGGAAAGCCGTTTCAGCGCGCTGCTTTGCGGGCCAAGCGGCACGACTCTTGCCGCCTGGATGCACGCCTCAGCCTAAATGCTGCTCACTGAGGTAGTTCGAAAGTATCAAATTCGATTGCGTATAGGTCGATTGCGCGTCAAGTTGAGCATAGAAACCGAAACACGAGTCGCTTGAATGAGATACATTTTGAGACAATCGAAAAAAATGTACATGGGATTGACTCAACCGGAGGGGACGTGGCGCGGCGAAAAAAGAACGACAGGCTATTGGTAGCCATCGGATTGTTTGTGGGCGGTGCACTGGCGGTTGCGCCGTTTGTGATGCTGTACTTGGGTTGCAGAGCGGGACCGCGACTGACGAAGCATCTGGATGACTACTCGCTGACTTCCGATGAGGCCTTGCAGTTGAGTCACAGCAGCATGCGTCGCGGTGCTCTTGATGCACAACACCGCGGGCATCTTTCAAGTGGTCTTTTGCTGACCAAGTCCGGAGAGTTTGATCGCCGTTCCAATGCCGGCAAGATTGCCTATGAAGTCAGTGTGCAACTTGCCGAATTGGAATTTCAATGCCGGGAGTTACGCGGACTTCCTCTTAACCGTCTAACTGCGGCTATCAGCTTTACCAAGCTGCGCGAATCGGCGCGCTTTGCAATTGCCGGATTCATTGCCTGGTTTGCTTACGCAGCGACATACATGCTTGGACCGAATTTCGGCTGGCCGAGCGCATATTTCCTGGCGTCGGTAGTCGGCCTTGGTGTGTTCGCCGTGGTCTGGCTTTGGTTCACCTTCTACTACTGGGCCGGCTTCTCGCAACTGCGGATGCAACTCAGGCCTCAATCAATATAAGCAGCGAGACTCGAGATAACCATGACCGATCAAATTACCTTCACCGACTTCACTCCAAAGGGCGATGACTTCGCCGATAACCCCGAACCTCGTTGCCCTTGCATCTTGCTGCTGGATGTTTCCGGATCCATGAACGGCCGACCTCTCAATGAGCTCAATGCAGGACTTCAGGTGTTTCGAGAGGAACTACAAGGCGATTCCCTCGCGATGAAGCGGGTGGACGTAGCCATAGTGACTTTTGGTCCGGTAAAGACTGAGGTTCCCTTTGTCAATGCGTCGGCGTTCTACCCACCGTCGTTGACATCGCAGGGCGACACGCCAATGGGCAGCGCGATCAATGCTGCACTGAGCTTGCTGGAGGACCGCAAGCGCGAATACCGTGCCAATGGCATCGCCTACTACCGGCCATGGGTGTTCCTTATTACCGATGGATCGCCGACGGACGAATGGCAGTCTGCAGCAGCTGCGGTCCGCGAGGGAGAGGCGTCAAAGAAGTTCGCCTTCTTCTCTGTTGGCGTCGACGGAGCCAATATGCATACGTTGAGCCAGATCTCGGCGCGACAGCCTCTACGTCTTCAAGGCTTGATGTTTCGTGAGCTGTTCAGTTGGCTGTCTGCTTCGATGAGTTCGGTCTCTCGCTCTACGCCTGGCACGGAGGTGCCATTGACCCCGCCTGTGGGCTGGGGTGTGGTGTGAGCTGGCTGGTCATTTCTGCCTCGGAGGTTGGAACTTCTCACATTGCCACAGGTGCACGTTGCCAAGACTCATGTGCAGGCGGTGTGGAAGCGCTGCAGGCCCGCGACCCCGACTCGTTGCTGTGGATGTTCGTGGCCGATGGCGCCGGCAGTGCTCCCATGGGTGGCGAGGGCGCCGATATCGCGATCGGCGAAGGAATTCGTTTCGTTACCGAGAAGCTTGCCCGCAAGGAGTTCGGACTGGGCGACGCTTTTGCTTGCGACCTGATCCGCGAAGTCCGCCGCGCTGTCCACGCCGAAGCGGAGAAAGACGGGCGTCCGGTGCGCGATTACGCTTGTACCTTTCTCGGGGTCGTCTCGACCAAGACGGGAACCATCACTTTTCAGGTGGGTGATGGTGGCATCGTGCTCGACACAGGTAACGGACTTGAACTGGCTTTGATCCCTGCTCAGGGGGAGTACGCCAACCAGACCTACTTCGTAACTGACGAAGATGCCATCTCCCGAATGCAGAGCAGGTCTTATCCAGACCGCGCGCTGCAGGTCGCAGCGTTCACAGACGGTATTCAGCGGCTTGCGCTCAACATGGCAGCCAATACCCCTCAAGAGCGGTTCTTCGCCCCTTTTTTTGGCGGCATGGCCAAGGCTACGCTGGACCATGAAGAGCAACTCACCGGGCTGCTTCAGCAGTTTCTTGCGAGCGACCATGTGAATGCCCGCACTGATGACGACAAGACTCTCGCTCTTGCCTACTGGCAGGGCGTGCGGCCTGAATTGGGATCAGCACGATCGACGTTGGCCGTTCCGACTGTCGATCCAGTATCCAGTGCGAGCGAAACGCCGTCCGATGTCTCGGGTCAGGCTGAGGTGGACTTGGTACTGCCGGCCGTTGGCCGCGACTCGGTCGAGGGCGATTCGGTGGCATGAGCCGTGTCCTAGTCAATGGCGCCGGCCAGCAGGTGCGGTTGGGGCGTGAGCTCGGCAAGGGTGGCGAAGGTTCGGTGTACGACTTGCCGGATCTGCCGAAGCAAGCTGCAAAGCTTTATCACAAGCCGCTGGACGCCAGGAAGCAGGGCAAGCTGGTCTTCATGGCTCGGCAAGGTGACAAGGAGTTAGAGCAGTTCACTGCATGGCCGCAGACAACTTTGCATGAGCGTGCAGGGGGGCCGGTGATCGGCTTCCTCATGCCGAAGATGTCCAGTCGGGCGGAATTGCACATGGTCTACGGTCCGGCACATCGAAAGCAGGACTACCCGAGAGTTGGATGGAACTTCCTGCTTTATGTTGCACGGAATGTCGCGACCTGCGTCGATGTCGTGCACCGCCATGGGCATGTACTCGGTGATGTGAATCAGAGCAGCTTCATGGTTGCGCGAGACAGCACAGTTGTGCTGATCGACACAGATTCATTCCAAGTCGACGTCAATGGGGCACTGCATCTGTGCGAGGTCGGCGTTGCATATTTCACTCCACCGGAACTCCAGGGAACAACGAACTTCAAGTCGATCAACCGAACTCAGAACCACGACAACTTTGGATTGGCGCTGCTGATCTTCCATCTGCTTTTTGGCGGAAGGCATCCCTATGCTGGTGTGCCGCTGGTTAAAGGCGCCGGCGATGCTCTGGAGAGTGACATCCAGGCGATGCGATTTGCGTACGCGCGTGATGCGCAGCGACGCGGAATCGGTGTACCGCCGCGCAGTTATCCAATCACGCTCTTGCCGCCTGCCATCGAACCGCTGATGCATGCAGCGTTCACGGAACAAGGTGCCAGCGGTCACCGGCCAACCGCTCGGCAGTGGGTCGATGCTTTGGACGGAATCCGCAATAACCTGCGGACTTGTGGCAAGGCCAAGACGCACGTCTATTCGGGGCACTTGGTTGCGTGTCCCTGGTGTGCTATGGCAAGCGATCCATTTCCAGATCCGGATGTGGTCATTGCGCCGGATGATTTGAGTACTCTTGACTTGGACAAAGCCTGGAGTTTGATCCACGCCATACGTTTGCCTACGTCGTTTGGCTCCGTTCCAAGCCATGCCATGCACTCTCCTCCTGGAAAGCCTGCACGGAAGCACGGAGAGGGAAACTACATGTGGGTGCTGGGTTGCGTCATCGCAGCCTTGTTGGTCGTGACTTTCGTAGCCGCCAAGCCCTGGTTGCTATTCGCAGCACTGGGTATCGGGGCGCTTTTCAGGCCTGTCGCTAAGGGATACGACGGCCGGCTCGAGGCCAAAAGGCGCAGTGACGTGCTGAATGCAGCAGAAGCGGAGTACAACGCTGCAGTTGCCGCGCTGCATGCGAGCATCAAGCTTGCCGCAGTAGATTTCCAGAAGCGCAAGGAGCATCTGCAACAGGCCACAAATCAACTGCAACGAATGCCGAGCCTTATGGCAGATGAGTTGCGAAAACTTGAAGGGTTGGCACGGGCTTATCACCTCAAGAAGCACCTTGAGCAGTTCTATGTCGACGATGTGCAGATCAAGGGGTTGGGGCCGGCCAGAAAGGCTTCACTGAAGTCCTTTGGTATCGAAACGGCGGCGGATGTCATTGAAGATGACGTGCGCCAAGTCAAGGGATTTGGAGGCTCGCTGACCCAGGCTCTGTTGGACTGGCGTGCCTCCCACGAGCGGTCGTTTGTGTTACGTGCCCATATGCGCCCACCTGCAAGCGAAGTTGCTCGAATTCAGCAAAAGGAGCGGGCAGCGCGGGCACCCATGGAGATGCTTTTGCGCAATGCGCCAGAGGTTTTGCGTGGACTTGTCGCGGACGCTCAGCGCCAGCACAACATGCTCTTGCCGCGCGTCGAGGCAGCTGCCAAGGCGTTGGCTCAGGCTCATGCGGACATGACCGAAGCTCAGTCAGCGATGAGATAGAGCCCGTTGTACGCAACATGTCGCTACAGCCGACACCCAAATCGATCGTGATATTTCCATCTTTGCCCTTGCTAGTGACTGGCAGATTTCGAGAAGAGCTTGATGACTATGATTCCGCAGATGATCAGACCGATGCCTGCAATGGCGGGACGATCGAGCGATTGCTTGAGCCAGAGCCAGCTCACTATTGGAACCAGGACGATCCCCACTCCCGAAGCAGATTGCGTAGGCAATTCCCGTAGGCAGGTCCTTCAACACATAAGAGAGAAGATAGAACGAAGCCGCGTACCAGACTACGCATCCGATCGTTGGCGCCAGCTTGGTAAAATCGTCTGTCGTCTTGAAGACAGTGGTCGCGATGACCTCCAACAGAATGGCGTTGCCGACCGCGACCTCTGCACCAATGTGCTTGGCCGTAAATGGCCAGAGAGGTATAGCCCTCTGTTGCCAGCTCAAGCATGTCGTCCCACCGTGATGAATCGCTATCGAGAGACTGGAGCCATGACCGTAGGCTTGCTCATGGCCGCATTCCACGATTCACTGCCTGCCTCACTTTTCTCGACCACTCCACGCCGACCCCAGAATCTCAATGGCAGTCGATGCCCCCAGCGCGAGCCCCGCCATTCCAGAAAATCCCGCGGCGAACAGGGCGACCGCGAGGACGACACCCGCAATAGAAAACCAGTGAATGAAGCTCAATTGTTGCCCCGATGGTTGTACGCACGGCCGCAGCGCCTTCTCACGCTCGGCCTGAATTGGAAGTTTGGCGAAGTCATTGCAATCATCGAGCCGTCGTCTCGTCCATATTGGCCACGGCCGCCTTACAGCGCTTGGCGGTTCGAAGCCGTCCCGGCGCTCGCCGAGCCCGACCAGCCGGGGCTGGCTGTCGACTTCGATGACGACGGACTCCGGCCCTGCGCCTCCAGGCGACGCGCAGCCTGCGCGCTGACGCCCTTGCCGGTGATCGCCAGCGCCGGCGGGTGGCCCAGCATGCGCTCGAAGACCATCCGCACTTCTTCCGCGCTGATGTCCTCGATCATGGCGATCGCTTCGGCCATCGGTGTCACGGTGCCACTGGCGAAGACCTCTTCGACGGCTTGCTCCATGGTCGCGTAGGTCCGCTCGGCGGCGCGTACACGGGACACGGTCAGCTGGTTCTTCGCGCGCTCCAGGTGCACGGGATCGATGCTGGCGGCCTGCGCGCGCAGCAGGTCGCCCGTGGCCGTCACCAGCGCATCCAGCTTGTCCGGCGTGGTGACCGCGTGCACGACGAAGCTGGCCCAGACGTCTCCGCCGTCCATCGTGGAATGAGCCGTGTAGGCCAGGCCGAGCTGCTCCCGGACCGTGTCGACCAGGGGCGCCGACATGCCGCCTCCGAACAGGTTGGCCGCCAGCGTCGCCGCAAGGCGCCAACGTTGCTGCGAGATCTCGTCCAGCCGCGCGGGCGCGAGCGGGAACGCGATGTTCAGGAAGACCTGCGACACCTGCGTGAAGCGCCGCGCCAAGGTGTGGCCGACGTACTTCGCGGGTGCCGGTGCGCGCAACGCGGGCAGGTCGGACGACGCAGGCATGGCGGCGAAGAGCTTCCCGGCCAGCGCCACCCAGGCTTCGATGTCGAAGTTGCCGGCCGCAGCGACCACGGTCTTCCCCGCGACGTAGTGGGACTGCACGTGGCGAACCAGGTCGTGCCGGGTGAAGCCTTCGATGTTGGCGACGGTGCCGATCACCGGCATGCCCATCGGGTCGTCGCCCCAGATGGCGCGGTCGAGCAACTCGCTGGAGCAATCCTCCGGGTCCTCCTCGTACTCGATGGCCTCCTGGCGAATCACCTCCAGCTCGCGCTGCAGTTCGACGTCGGGAAAGGTGCTGTTCAGAACGATGTCGGCCGTCATGCGCGTCAGCTGTTCCGCATGTCGGCCCAGGCCGGTCATGAAGTAGCCGGTCGTGTCCTTGCCGGTGAATGCGTTGACATCCGCGCCCAGCCGCTCCGCATCGAGATTGATGGCCTGAACGGAGCGGGTGGTGGTCCCCTTGAACGCCATGTGCTCGAGGACGTGGCTGATGCCGTTGGTGGCCGGCGTTTCGTCGCGCGAGCCGACCCGCAGGAACACGCCCACGCTGGCGCTCTGCACATGGGGCATGGGAATGGCGAGCAGCCTCACGCCGTTGGGAAGCGTGTGGAGAACCGCGGCGGTGCGTTTCGTTGACGACTGCACCATGGCTCAGCGGCCTTCCGGCTGTTGCAGCCCGACGCCGACGCCATAGAGCGCAAGCAGGCCCAGCACGTGCCCGATGGCCACGCCGGGCTCACCCGCCTCGATGCGGCCGATGGTCTGGACGTGCACGCCGAGGCGTGCGGCCGCAGCCGCCTGTCCCTCGCCAGCGGACGATCGGGCCAGCTTGGCCGCCGCGCCCAACGCCCGTATGGCTTGCAGTGCTTCGCCGCTGATGTCTGCCGAGATGCGCTTGCCTTGGGTCATAGGGGTGCATTGTCGCCGCGCATCGGCGGCTGCCGGAAGGCCGCATGCACGAAGCGGCCGGGCATGAGCCGGTTTCATATCGGTTAGCAATGCGTACGGTCTTCCGTCGGCGCCGTGCAGCACCTACATTTTTCCGAGACGCAAGCACCGCCGCGAGCGGTGCCATACCCGGCTTCGCCACAGGCGGGCTCAACCTGGATCCATCGAAGGAAGCTGACCCATGAACATCATTCGAAACGGCTCGAAGCCATCGGCCAAGGGGGCTGCCGCCTGTTTCACCGGCACGGTCCGCATCGACAGTCCATTCCAGGCGGAAGGCGAAGGACGCTCCGGCGGAGCCATCGTGACCTTCGAGCCAGGTGCCCGCACGAACTGGCACCGGCATCCCGCGGGCCAGACCCTGGTGGTGCTCAACGGCGTGGGCTGGACCCAGTGTGAAGGCGGACCCCGCACCGAGATCCGTGCGGGCGATGTCGTCTGGTGTCCTTGCCAGAAGCGCCATTGGCACGGTGCCTCCATCACGACCGCGATGTCCCACCTGGCCATCACGGAAATGGTCGACGGCAAGAACGTCGAATGGATGGAACCGGTGACCGATGCGCAGTACCAGGACGGCCCGCTCGTCACCGCCTGATGACAGACAAACCGATCGGCGCCCTCGCAAAAGGACACCGCTGTACCAGTTCGCGACTGCCGCAGACCCCTATCTCAATCCCGCAACTTGAGCGCCTCGACCACCAGCGCGAACGCGGGCAGCGATTGGCGACGGCTCGGGTAGTACAGGTGGTAGCCCGGAAAGGTCGGACTCCACGCTTCCAGCACACGCACGAGTCGCCCGGCGTCGACGTGGGGCTGGATGACGTCCTCCGGCGCATACGTCAGGGCATGGCCTTCCAGCGCCGCGGTCAGCAGTTGGGCCGAGGTGTTGAAGATGATCTGCCCCGGCACCTGGACATTGAGTTCCCGCCCGCCGCGGGCGAACTCCCAGGCATACAGCCCGCCGTGGGTGGGCAGGCGCAGGTTGCCGCAGTTGTGCGACGTCAGGTCCTGCGGCGTCGTCGGCTTTGCACTGTTCTCGAAATAGGCAGGCGATGCGGCCACGGCCATGCGGAAGTCCGGTGAGATGCGCACCGCGATCATGTCCTTGGCAATCTGGTCGCCGATGCGCACACCGGCATCGAAGCGCTCGGCCACGATGTCGATCAGGCCGTAGCCGATGTTGATTTCCAGCTGGAGGTCCGGGTAGTCCGGCAGCAGTTTCGACAGCTTGGGCCAGAGGATGGTCGAGGCCGCGTGGTCGTGCGTGGTGATGCGGATCGTGCCCGAGGGCTTTTCCCGCAGCGCGCTGATGGCCGACAGCTCGGCCTCGATGCCTTCGTAGTGCGGCGCCAGGCGGGCCAGCAGCCGTTCACCGGCCTCCGTCGGCGATGCGCCGCGGGTCGTCCGCGCCAGGAGCCGTACACCCATGCGCTCTTCCAGCGCCCGCATGCTGTGGCTCAGGGCGGACTGGGTCACACCCAGTTGTGCGGCCGCACGTGTGAAGCTGCGTTCGCGCGCCACCACGATGAAGGACGAGAGACTGTTGAGGTCTATTCGATTTGCCATGAACCAGACTCATATCGTTTAGATAAGTATGCCGGGTTCTCACATGCCATTCATCCTCCTAAAGTGCAGCGAGCCCTCCGGACCATCCCCGTCCGGCAACACGCAAGGGGGACATCTCCCAACATCGAAAGAACTCCAGATGCAAAAGCGCGCCCTCGGCCAGAACGGTCTTGAAGTCTCCGCCATCGGCCTCGGCTGCATGGGCCTGACCTTCGGCTACGGCCCGGCGACCGAGAAGTCGGCCGGTATCGCGCTGATCCGCGCCGCCTACGAGCGCGGCGTCACCTTCTTCGACAGTGCCGAAGCCTACGGTGCCACCAACGAAGAAATGCTCGGCGAGGCCGTCGCACCTTTCCGCGACAAGGTCGTCCTGGCCACGAAGTTCGGCTTCAAGGACGGCATCGCCGCGGCCGGCCTCGACAGCACGCCCGCGCGCATTCGCCTGGTGGCGGAGCAGTCGCTCGAGCGACTGAAAACCGATTGCATCGACCTGTTCTACCAGCACCGCGTCGACCCGAACGTGCCGATGGAAGACGTGGCCGGCACCGTGCGCGACCTCATCCGGGAAGGCAAGGTCAGGCACTTCGGCATGAGCGAGGCCGGCGTGAAGGCGATCCGCGCGGCCCATGCCGTGCAGCCGGTGACGGCGCTGCAGAGCGAGTACTCGATGTTCACCCGCGATCCGGAAGCGGCGATCCTGCCGGTGCTGGAAGAGCTCGGCATCGGCTTCGTGCCTTTCAGCCCGCTGGGCAAGGGCTTCCTCACCGGAAAGATCGACGCCAGCACGACCTTCGGCGAAGGCGACGTGCGCAAGGTCCTGCCGCGCTTTGCCGACGATGCCCGCGAAGCGAATCACAACCTGGCCACGCTGATCGGTGAAGTGGCCCGGCGAAAGAATGCCACCCCTGCGCAGGTCGCCCTGGCCTGGCTGCTGGCACAGAAGCCCTGGATCGCCCCGATTCCGGGGACCACCAAGCTGCATCGCCTGAAAGAGAATATCGGTGGCGCCAGCGTCGGGCTGAGCGCAGCAGATCTGAACGAACTGGCCGACGTGATGGCCAAGGTCCCCGTCACGGGCGAGCGCTACAACGCCCAGATGATGAAGACCGTCAACCGCTGAGATCACGCGAGCCGACACCAGCCAGGGAGGGCATGCATCTCATGAGCCGCATATTCATCACCGGATCGGCAGACGGCCTGGGCCGCGCTGCCGCGGCAGAACTCATTTCAGGCGGCCATGAGGTCGTCGTCCACGCGCGTTCGCAGGAGCGAGGCCGCCAACTGCGTGAGACGCTCGCGGGCGCCGCGGCCGTCGTGGTCGGTGACCTGGCCAGCGCCAGAGAGACCCGCGCGGTGGCCGACCAGGTCAACGCCATCGGCCGGATGGACGCCGTCATCCACAACGCGGGCATCTACATGGAGCCCGCTCGCGGCAGCACGCCGGAAGGCCACGCGACCGTGCTGGCGGTCAACACCCTGGCGCCCTATCTGCTGACCGCACTGATGGAGCGGCCGGACCGCCTCGTGTACCTCAGCAGCGGAATGCATCGCGATGGCGAAGGCTCCTTGGGCGACATCGACTGGACCCGGCGCCGCTGGCAGGCCACCCGGGCCTACTGCGAGACCAAGCTCCACGTCGCCGCGCTGGCCGCAGCGCTCGAACGCAGGTGGCCCGACGTCTTCAGCAATGCGGTCGACCCCGGCTGGGTGCCGACGCGCATGGGCGGCGCCGCTGCCACCGACGATCTGCAGAAGGGGCACCAGACGCAGGCATGGCTGGCCTCCGGCGAGGACGCGGCTGCGCAGGTCCGTGGCGGGTACTGGTATCACAAGAAGAGGCAGAAGCCGGCCGGTGAAGTCACGGATCCGGCGTTTCATGAGCAACTGCTGGGGCGACTCGCCGAACTGACGGGGGTCTTGCTGCCTTGAGCGGGAGCAGGTGAGGGGGTCCGGCGGCGTGGGGCGGTGCCGCACGGGACCATGCGGGGAGCGCATACGCTGTTCTCGTCAGCGCCAGCCCTCGCGCTGCGCGCCCAGCCGATCATTGTCCAGGTACTGCGCCAGCACCGCCAGGTCGGCATCACCGACCGCGCACGCGCGGAAGTGCGCCTGCCAGCCATCGACCGCAGCCACGACCTCCCGCACGATCAGCCTGGCGGCCGGCGCCTTCAACCCGAACGCCGCAGCCGCGGACAGTGCGTTGTCCAGCGTCGATGCCGATCCGTCGCGGCCCACTGCAATCGCTTGATAGCCGAGTCCGCTCAGGCTGGGCACCATGTCGAAGGCCGGCGACAGCGTCCAGCTGCCGTCGGCCTGGCGCAGCAGCGCGTGGTTCTTTTCGTGGTCGTCGGTGTTGTCGATCAGGATGTTGAACACCATGCGCCGGAACAGCTGGGCCTGCAGGCGCGCGATGTCGTCGGCCCGGCAAAGCCGGCGCAGCTGCTGCGCCAGTTGCGGGTAGCCGAAGTCTTCGCCCACGGCACGCAACGCGACGTGTGCGGAGATCGCGTGGATGCGCCTGCCGTGGACGCGGTCGAAGCGGCGCACGGCGACCGCGTGGCGGTTGCGCACGGGCAGCGCCTGCGTCGGCGCCACGTCGATGCCGCAGCGCGCCGCGAGCGTCATCGTCGCGTGCTCGATGAGTGGCGTGTCTTCGTCCTCGCCCTCGCCGAACTTGACCAGCCAGGGCTGGCCGTCGATCTCGATCACGGACTTCGGCCGCGCGCCGCCGAGCGAAACGCCCGGCCGCAGCAGCCGCCTTTCGAGGTCCGGAACGGGCTCGTTGGCGATGACCTTGCGGATCACCTCGTCCATGGCGGGCAGGTCACCGAGCGTGGGCATCGGCGAGGACGGCCAGGGTTCGTACGCATCGACACGTTGACTCACGCCGAGCGCGCCGTAGCGGTCGGCACCGGCGAACAGCAGGAACTCGAGCAGCGACATGCGCGGCGAGCGCTCGAACTTGCGGATGACGCGTTCGCCCCACCGGTCGGGCCGGGCATCTTCCACGGCGCCAACGACCTCCTGCTTGCGCGATGGCACGAACAGCGCGTCGACCAGCGGCAGGTCTTCGCTCAACGCGAAGCCGTGACGAAGCCATTCGTCCGCATAGCGGAGCGCCACGCCCTGTGCACCGAGCGCGAGAGAAATCTGCCCTACGCACAGCGGATGCGCAGGGTCGGTCAGCATCCAGAGCGACAGGGTGTCCTGCGGGGCATAGACGCTGCGCTCAGTCATCGGTGCGTGCTCCACGAAGCGATGCCGCACGCACCTCGCTTTCCAGCGCCGCCACGTCCTGCTGCGGATCGGCCAACGTCGCAAGCGCCTCGTGGCGCTGGATCATCCACAGCGCCGTTGCATAGACGCCGATCGCCACCGAGGGGTCGCCCTTCTCGAGCTTCATGAGCGTGGGCACCGAGACGTTCAAGCGCGTGGCCCAACTGCGCAGCGACTGCTTGCGCCGCTTGCGCGCCACGGCCAGGTCCTCGCCCAGGCGCGCGAGCGCGCCGGCCGCCACGGAGGGCAGGCTTTCCAATGCATCGGAGCGGGCAGACATGCAACTATTATTTCTCAAAATCCTTGTTTTGTTCAATCTTAGTTGAACATCTCCAATCGTTTCAACAAGCAAGCGGTCGATGGCAGCCACCGCGATCGCTCCCGGCCACGACCGTCGCTGGTCGTGCTCGAGGGACCTGGGTCGCCCGAGAGCAACGCGCCGCCGAGAAGGTCGCGGTGTCCACGCCCGCCATCCCGACCACCGGGTTAGTCCCATGAACATGGAAAGCGCATCGACAGCTTCCTCTGAAAAAATTGTCTGCGTTCGACAACATGGATGACAGGGCCGACATGAACGATCGTTTGAAAAGGCGGCACGCTGCCATGCTGGCCCTGGTGCTGATCGCCGCGGGCTGCACCACGTCCGGTGGCGGCCCTCGCATGGCACGCGCCGCGCCGCCGGCAACCGACTGCCGCGCCTGGGTGGGCACCGACCGCAACCAGGAGATGGCCGGCTACCTGCTGCCACAGGCGAGCGGAGGCACCGTCTGCGTGCCGTTGGGCATCAGCGCCAACGTGCCGCCTGCCGGCTACCAGGGCGATTTCCATGTCGACGAATTCAGCGATGCCAGGTTGAAGCAACGCTGGAGCGCCTGCAAGGCAGACGCCGCCTGCTTCGCCCGCGTGGATGCGCAGATGCAGCGCTGGCTGCCGCCCAACAAGGCTCGCTCCACACGCACCACGGGCATGGTGGATCCGGTGGGCAAGATCGACTCCGAGGGCCGTGTGGACCTGGCGCAGATTCGCCGCCCCGGCTTCTTCGCCAAGGCACCTTACGACGAGCGCATTGCGACGGCCGATGCCCGCACGGCGGTGGTCGAATTCACCGTTCCCCGCGATGCCTTCGAGCGCATCGACCTGAAGATGACCGACGCCATCAAGTTGCGCGGCTGGTATATCGAAGGCGCGGGGGTGGAAGACGGCCGTGGCGGTCGCATGCGGGCATTGGTGATATTCGCACCCGGCGGCGGCGGACAGCTCACGGCCATCCAGCATCCCGACGAGAAGCCCTACACCATCGATCCGGCCACCGGCAAGACGGTCGACGTCAAGTTCCCCAACGCCACCACCGAGACCATGGGCCAGCGTTGGTACCGGGAGAACTTGCAGGCACTCAACGCCGCCGGGTTCGACGTGCTGGCCTACGACCGGCGCGGCGAGGGCATCTCCGGCGGCTTCAGCGACACCAACACGCTCGAGCAGGGAGAGGACGTGTTTCGCGTGCTGTCGCAGCTCGACACCGGCGATGGGTTGCGGGTGCTGATGCCCGGTGGCCAACTGCTCGAAGGCCGCGCCGCCGCGGGCCGGCTGCTGGCCGGTCAGAAGTCCACGCAGATCCCGATGCTGCTGGCTGGCTACTCGCGGGGCTCCATGTCCACCGCGTGGGCCATGAGCAAGAATTTCTCGGAGTCCTGCAGCTACGACATGCCGCAGCCGGTGTGCCAACCGGCCAAGGGGTTGGCCAACATCAAGGGCGCCATCCTGCTGTCGTCCTTTGCGAGCGGAGCGGGCTATGTGCCCTCATCGCCCGATCTGGCCGACCGCAACCTGTTCCTGGGCGGCATGGCGGCCGACCATCACATCCTGTTCTATCCCAACTCCGCGCCGCTGGCCGGCATGCATCTCTGGCCTGCCGCCTTCTTCGGCAAGGGGCTGTGGGACCGGGCCGAGACGCTGGAGGGCACGATCGCGGCCTACGACCGCATTCCCGGTGCGCGCGAGATCGTGACGGCCCGCGGACCGCATTCCATCGAGACCTGGCCCGAGAGCGACAGGCGGTACCTGCGCGAACGCATGGTGGCCTTCGCCAAGGTCGCCATCGTCGGCGGCAAAGAGGTGCCGGGCGCCAGGACCTGGAGCGACCTGCGATCGCTGGTCGCCACCACGCCGGAGTCCTGGGAGGCGTCATCCGCGCCACGGCGTTGACTGGCTGAGCGATCGCCATCGCGGCGACGGCGGCTCGGACCCCTGCATGGAGGCCCTCGACGCCGTCATCGACGCCACGCTCGTCACTGCACCGTCGCGAACGTCCCGCCCTTCACCTGCAGCAGCACGCCGCCGTAGCTCGGCTGGCGCGCGCTGTTGACGCTCCACGTGCCGCTGCCGATCACCACCGGTACCTTGTTGAGCTTGCCGATCTCGTCGCGCAGCTTCGTTCGGTCCGGGTTCGGGCCGGCGTTCTGCACCGCCTGGGCGGCGAGCTGGCCGATGGTGTAGCCCATCGCGGCCCAGACATCGGGCGGGTTCTTGTAGCGCGCGGTGTAGGCGCTGACGAAGGCCGCGTTGAGCGGCGACGGATTGTTGGGCGCGTAGTCCGATACCACGTAGGTGCCTTCGACCGCCTTGCCGCCGATCTTGATGAAGTTGAGCGATGCGAGCGTCGACGGGCCGACGAACTTCACCTTCGAATCGACGCCGGCCTGCCGCATCTGGATCAGCAGGTTGGCCGACAGCTCGGCTGGCGCGGCGACGAACACCACGTCGGTGTCCTGGTTCGACACCTTGGTCGCGAGCGCGAGAAAGTTGCTGTCGCTGCCGAGGATCGACTCGTCGCTCACGATCTGCGCGCCCGCGGCCTTCACCTCCTTCAGGAACGCGGCCTTCTGCGCCACGTAGCCGTCGTTGCTCTGGTCGGTGATCAGCGTGATGCGCTTGGCGCCGAGCTTCTCCATCGTGAACTTGCTCAGGAAGCCCATGATGTCCGTGGCATAGGCCTGCACCTTGAAGGCCCACGGGCCGGTCGCGAGGATGTCGTTGGCACTGCCGTTGGCGAACAGCGGCACCTGCAGCTCGTTGGCCACCGGCGCTGCGCCGAGGGCCTCGAAACTGGTGGTTGGCCCGAGGATCATCAGCACCTGGTCGCGCTTGGCGAACTGGTTGACCAGGCTGATCGCCTGCGCCTTGTCGCCGGCCGAATCGCCTTCGATGATCCTGAACTTCGCGCCGCCCGGCAGGCCCTTCTGGTTGGCCTCTTCCAGCGCGAGCTTGATGCCGTTCTGGATCGGCACGCCGCCATAGGCATAGCTGCCGGTGAGACCGTTGAACACGCCCACGGGCAGTTCCTTCGGCGTGCCTTGCGCCAGGGCGAAGCCGCTGGCGGCGAGCAGTGCGGCGGCCGCGATCACGGTCCGGCGCTTGGATGTCGTCATGGATGTCTCCTTCTCTTTGTCGTGGATGCGCGAGGCGGTCACTGCACGGCGACGAAGCCGCCGTCCTTCACGGTCAGCAGCACGCCGCCGTAGCTCGGCTGGCGTGCGCTGTTGACGCTCCAGGTGCCGCTGCCGATCACCACCGGCACCTTGTTGAGCTTGCCGATCTCGTCGCGGATGCGCTTGCGGTCCGGGTTCGGGCCGGCGTTCTGGATCGCCTGGGCCGCGAGCTGGCCGATGGTGTAGCCCATGGCGGCCCAGTTGTCGGGCGCGACCTTGTAGCGCGCCTTGTAGCCTTCGATGAAGGCCTGGTTCATCGGCGACACCGCGCTCGGCGAATAGTCCGACACCATCAGCGTGCCTTCCACCGCCTTGCCGCCGGTCTTGACGAAGCCCTGCGATGCGAGCGTCGACGGGCCGATGAACTTCACCTTCGGGTCGAGCCCGGCCTGGCGCAGCTGGATGAAGAAGTTGGCCGACAGTTCGGCCGGCGCGGCGATGAAGACCGCATCGGTCTCCTGGTCGGAGATCTTGGTGGCGAGCGCGAGGAAGTTGCTGTCGCTCGCCAGGATCTTCTCTTCCGAGACGATCTTCACGCCCGCGTTCTTCATGTAGTCGCGCAGCGCCGCGGCCTGCGAGATGTAGCCCTCGCTGCCCTGGTCGTACACCACGGTCAGGCGCTTCACGCCGACCTTCTCGACCGCCTGCTTGCCCAGGAAGCCCATGATGTCCGGCGCGAAGGCCTGCACCTTGAAGGCCCACGGGCCGGTCGCGAGGATGTCGTTCGAACTGCCGATGGCGATGATCGGCACCTGCAGGTCGTTGGCGACCGGTGCGCCGGCCAGGGCCTCGAGGCTGGTGGTCGGGCCGATGATCAGCGCCACCTGGTCGCGCTTGGCGAACTGGTTCACGAGGTTGATCACCTGCGCCTTCTCGCTGCCGGTGTCGCCTTCGATGACGCGGATCTTCGCGCCGCCCGGCAGGCCCTTCTGGTTGGCCTCTTCGAGTGCCATCTTCATCGCGTTCTGGATCGGCACGCCGCCGAAGGCATAGACGCCGGTCAGCGAATTGAAGACGCCGACCCGGATCTCGTTGGCGCCGGCCGTGCCTTGCGCGGCGGCCAGGCCGCTGGCCAGCAGGAAAAGGGTGGCTGTGGTGGCTGCGATGGCCGTTCTGCGATGCGTCGTCATGGGGTGTCTCCTGGAATCGTTCTGTGTGGACTGGCGAGAAAGGTGTCTTCAGGCGCGCACGAGCCGCAGCGGCAGCGTGTCGAGCGTGCGCAGCGCGTTGACCAGGCGCGGCCGCGCAGGGCCGGCCGGCTCGATCGCCGACACGCGGCGGATCAGCGCGCCCAGGATGCATTCGGCTTCGAGCCGCGAGATCATCTGGCCGATGCACACGTGCGAGCCGTGGCCGAAGGCGCGGTGCACGCCGACGGTCTTGCGTGTCACGTCGAAGGTGTCGGGGTCTGTCCATTGCCGCGGGTCGCGGTTGGCCGCGCCCATGTGGTAGCCGACCTTGGTGCCGGCCTTCAGGCGGTAGCCGCCGAGTTCGACATCGGCCGTGGTGGTGCGGAACATCACCTGCGCCGGCGACTCCAGCCGCAGCGCCTCTTCGAACGCACCCTTGATCAGCGCCGGATCGGCCTTGACCCGCGCGAACTGCTCGGGATGGCGCGCCAGCAGGTTCAGCGTGGCGCCGATGCCGCCGATGGTGGTGTCGACGCCGGCGCGGAAGAAGCTGCGCACGTGCAGCGGCGCGGTGCCGGCCGCGAACTCGCCGCGGTCCTCGGCCAGGTAGATCGCCTCGCCGAAGCCACCCGGCTTCATGTGCTTGCGCAACAGGATGTCGGCATACCAGGCCATCACCGGCTCGGCGCGTGCCGCGGCGCGCTCCAGCCGCGCGTTGTTCGGCCCGAGCTGGTTGAAGTTCAGTTCACCTGTGATGGTCATGCGCTCGGGCGGAATGTCGACGCCGAAGACCTCGGGGAACACGCTGAGCACGAAGGCCTCGACCACGTCGGACACACCGTCGACCTCGCCCTTCGCGACGGCGCGCTCGGCCACTTCCTCCGCGCGCTCCTGGAACTTCTCGCGCCACTGCTTCACGACCAGTGGCGACAGCACCTTCTGCAGCGCGGCGCGCACGCCGGTGTGCTCGGGCGGGTCGACCTCGCTGATCGGGCTGCGCGTGCGCCAGGCGCCGGGCTTGCGGATGTCGCTCAGGCCGACGCCGCCCTCGACCGTGAAGCGTGCGTAGTCGGACGCGACGATGCCGCTCTCGACATAGCGGCCGACCGCGTAATAGCCGTGCGGCCGGATGAACACCACCGGCGCTTCGCGCATGCGCTCGAACAGCGGGTAGGGGTCGGCCAGGTTCTCGTCGGAGAACGGGTCTTCGTCGAGCACCGGTGGCTCGGGCAGCGTGTCGAGCGGACGGGTGTCGGCGGGGGTGGGGCTCAGGGTGCTCATGGCATTTCCTTCGTGGGCTTGGCGGGTGGTGGCTCAGTCGCCGCGCGGCAGCACCTCGACCGACACGGCGCGGATGCGCCAGCCGTCGGCGGTGCGCGCGAAGCGCGTGGTGTAGGTGCCGAACATCGCGATCTTTCCGGGGCCGTCGCGCCAGTCGGTGATGAGCGCGCGCGAATGGCCGATGGCGTCGTCGGGTCCGTCGCCGGGCTCGACGTAGAAGTCGGTCATCTGGTGGCGCATCAGCTGGCGGAAGCGCTTCTGCATCGTCTCGCTCATCATCCAGAGCAGCTTGTCGTGGCCCTGGATCGTCTCGGGCGGCAGGCCCGAGCCGCCCATCGATTGCGGCGGCGAATTGGCGCGCGTCCAGGTCGCGTCCTCGGTGAACAGCGACACGAAATCGGGGTTGCCGACGTCGGCCAGATGGCCATAGCGGGCGAACAGGTCGCGGATCGCCAGTTCGTCGTCGGTGGGAAGGCGTCGGAAGTTCATGCGGTCTTCTCGGAGTGATCGGTGTGAGCGTGGGTGCGGCGTTGGGTGCGCCGGCAGGGGCCGGTGCGGGGCTTCGCAGGCTACGACCGTCGCGCGCCGCGGTCTGTCACCCTGCGAAGGGACCTGCGAAGGAAGGCGCCAACCCTCGGCGCGGGCGCTGGCGCCCGTCCCGCCGGTGGGGGACATACCTGCGCGGAGGGCGCACCTATCCTCCCGCCACGACAGGGAACACGCCCCTGCGCCGCGCCTTTCCAGGGGCGTTCCACAACAAGAAAGGAAGTCGAGACATGCTGCTTCAGCAGATCCTCAATGGCCTCGTGGTGGGCAGCGTGTACGGGCTGTTCGCGCTCGGCTTCACGCTGCTCTTCGGGGTCAACCACATCATGAACATGGCACACGGTTCGGTGTTCATGTGGGGTGCCTTCGCGGGGCTCTACGCGGTCGTGGCGCTGGACATGCCCATCGGCCTGGCGCTCGTCATCGGCATGGTGGCCGGCGGCCTGCTGTCGGTGCTGCTCGACATCGTGGCCTTCCGGCCGCTGCGGCGCCGCGGCGCGCCGGAGTTCTCGGCGATCGTCTCGTCGATCGGCGCCGACCTGGTGCTGCTGGCGCTGGCGCAGAAGGTGTCGAACACCGCGGTCATGCGTTTCCCCTTCGACGCCTTCCCGGTGGTGGTCTACCGCGTTTTCGGGCTGCGCGTCCAGCTGCTGCAGCTGGTCATCATGGGTCTGGTGCTGCTGATGGTGGCGGGGCTGGTGTTCTACCTTTACCGCACCGAATTCGGCCGGCGCATCCGCGCGGTGGCGTTCTCGGAGCAGACGGCGCGGCTGCTGGGCATCAACCCGGGCTGGGTCAACATGCAGGTGTTCTTCATCTCCGGCGCGCTCGCGGGCATGGCTGGCGTACTGATCGGGCTGGTCTTCAATTCCGTGCACTTCACGATGGGCGAGCCGCTGCTGCTGCGCGCCTTCGTGATCGTGATCCTCGGCGGGCTCGGCAGCATTCCGGGCGCGCTGATCGCGGGCCTGGCGATCGGGCTGGTGCAGACGATGAGCGTGGCCTACGTGTCGGCCGGCGTGGCGGAGGCGATCGTCTTCCTCGCGCTGTTCGTCGTGATCCTGGTCAAGCCGACCGGCCTGTTCGGCCAGGCCGGCGCCACCATGCGAGTGAGGCGCGCATGATGGATTTCCTCTTCACCTACGCGTCGCTGTTCGACCTGGTGCTGGTCAACGCGCTGCTCGCGACCAGCCAGTACGTGGTGTTGCGCGCGGGCGTGTTCTCGCTCGGCACCGCGGGCTTCGCGGCGCTCGGCGCCTATGCGGCGGCGCTGCTGGTCACGCGTGCCGGCTGGTCGCCCGCGCTGGCGGTGGCCGCCGGCATGGCGCTCGGCACGGCCGCCAGCGCGCTGCTCGCGATGCCGCTGGCGCGGCTGCGCGGCGTGTTCCAGGCGGTCGCGACGCTGGCCTTCGTGCAGATCGTTCTGTCGGCCACGCAGAACTGGGTCGAGCTGACCAACGGCGCACTCGGCATCAACGGCATCCCCAAGGTGGTGGGCACCGGCACGCTGGTCGCGGCCGTGGTGCTGGTCGTGCTGCTGCTGGTGGCGATGGGCCGCTTCGGCATCGGCCGCGCGCTCGACGTGATCCGCGAGGACGAGACGGTGGCGGTGTCGCTCGGCATCCAGGTGCCGCGCTACCACCGGCTGGCCTTCGTGCTGTCCGGCGCGCTGGCCGGGCTGGCGGGTGCGCTGCACGCATGCAACAGCTACACCATCACGCCCGGCGAGTACGGCTTCCAGATGCTGGTGAACGTGCTGGCCATGGTGGTGCTCGGCGGGCGCACTTCGGTGTGGGGCGCGCTGGTCGGTGCGGCCATCCTCAGCACGCTGCCCGAGCTGTTCCGCGTGTTCGCCGACTACCGCAACGTGGTGCAGGGCGCGCTGCTGATGCTGGTCATCGTCTACCTGCCGCGCGGTGTTGCCGACACGCTGATCGCCGCGGTGCGCGACCGGCGGTTGCGCCGTGCCGCGACCTCAAATTCCGCAGCGCCGCCGCGGGCCGCGGCGCCACCGCCGCCCTCATCGCCACCGCCCCATCGGCCGGCGGTGGAGAAGGCAGGGTGGCAGCCATGACGCAAGCCCTCGTTCTCGAAAACGTGGCGCGCCACTTCGGCGGCGTGCCGGCCGTCGACGGCTTGAGCCTGAACGTGCCGGCCGGCCGCATCACCGGGCTGATCGGCCCGAACGGTGCGGGCAAGACCACGGTGGTGAACCTGATCACCGGCATCCTCCATTTGAGCGGCGGCCGGGTGCTGCTGCAGGGCCACGACGTGTCGCGCGCCGAGGCGCCCGAGCTGGCGCGTGCCGGCGTCGCGCGCACCTTCCAGAACATCCGGCTGGTGGCCGACGCGAGCGTGCTCGACAACGTGCTCGCCGGCTTCCATCGGCATGAGAAGACCGGCCTGCTGGCCAATCTGCTGGGGCTGCCGTCGGCCCGCGCCGAGACCGCCCGGCTGCGCGACGACGCGATGCAGCTGCTGGAGCGTTTCGGCATGACGGCGCTGGCGCGGCACCGTGCCGGCAGCCTGTCGTATGGCCATCAGCGCCGCATCGAAATGATGCGGGCGCTGGCCGCGAAGCCGAGCGTGCTGCTGCTCGACGAGCCCGTGGCCGGCATGAACGATGCCGAAGCGGAGAGCCTGGCCGGCATCTTCCGGTCGGTCGCGGCCGAGGGCGTCGCCATCCTGCTGATCGAACACAACATGCGCTTCGTGATGTCGCTGTGCGCGCATCTCTACGTGCTGGCCTCGGGCCGGCTGATTGCCGAGGGCGAGCCCGACGCGGTCGGGCGCGATCCGCGCGTGGTCGAAGCCTACCTGGGAGCCTGAACCATGCTGGAGATCCGCAACCTCGGCGTCCATTACCGCGGCATCCATGCGCTGCGCGGTGTCAGCCTGCATGTGAAGCACGGCGACATCTTCACGCTGATCGGGCCGAACGGCGCCGGCAAGTCCAGCCTCGTCAATGCGCTGTCGGGCATCGTGCCGTCGAGCGGCGAGGTGCTGTTCGAAGGCGAGCCGCTCGGACGGCGGGCCGCGCACCAGCGCTCGCGCGCCGGCGTGATCCAGGTGCCCGAAGGCCGGCGCGTGATCGCCACGCTGTCGGTCGCCGAGAACCTGCAGCTCGGCCGGCAGGCCGCCGGCATCCGCGGCAGCGATGCGGCCGACCTGGACCGCGTGCATGCGCTGTTCCCGGTGCTTGCCGAACGCCGCAACCAGCTGTCGGGTTCGCTCTCGGGCGGCCAGCAGCAGATGCTGGCCATCGGCCGCGCGCTGATGGGCCGGCCGAAGATCCTGATGCTGGACGAGCCCAGCCTGGGCCTCGCGCCGGTGATCATCAAGGACGTGTTCCGCGCGCTGGTGCAGCTCAACCGCGAAGGCCTGACCATCCTGCTGGTCGAGCAGAACGCGCGGCTCGCGCTGCAGACCGCGAACCAGGCCGCCGTGCTGGAGCAGGGCCGCATCGTGCAGCAGGGGCCGGCGGCCGAGCTGGCGGAGGACCCGGCGATTGCCGACCACTACTTCGGGCGGGCGGGGTTGATTGCCTGATGGCCTGGTGGCCTGAATGACGGACTGGCCGGCCGAACGGCCGGCCAGGAACGTCGGTCGTGGCATCTGTCGGTGCAATTGCAAGACTCCATGGTTGCGTTTGCAAACGTGCTACCGTTGAGGAATGAGTACTCGTTCCATCGCGACTGCTGGCGCCAAGCGCGCCCAGGCCATGCCGCCATCGCCGCACCACGCGGCCGTCGCCATGGCGAAGAAGTTCGAGCATGTCTTCCAGCATGCGTTTCCGATTTCCAGCAAGGTGGCTGCCAAGTCGACGTCCAGCGGCAGGGCGCGACTCTTCATCACGCTGATGCACCATGAAGCGCCCACCTTGAATCGCGACGCAGCCGCACACTGGGCATCCAGGAGCCTGCCGGCGGCGGCGCTCGACGAGTGGTTCGCGGCGAGCGGCCTGGAAAAGAAGAAGGACCTGTTCATCGCGCTGCAGGTGAGTGCCTCGACGCTCTCTCGCGCCAAGGCCGACACGACGCTCGACACCGCCGTCACCGAGCGCATGCTGCGCCAGAGCGAGTTGTTCGTGCGCGCGGCCGAGGTCTTTGGGGAAGACGGTGCCACGTGGATGACGACACCGCACGACCTGCTCGACGGCAAGGCCCCTCTGGCCTACGCGACCAACGAGTTCGGCGGCGCGAAGGTGCGCCAGATCCTGAACGCGATCGAATACGGCGGCGTCGTCTGATGCCATCGGTCTGGCGCATCGGCAGCACCAAAAGCCTGACCCTCGCGACGCTCGCCTTCGGCTCGACGCTTGAATCCGGACGCTGGCATCTCACCCCGCCCGATGGCCTGCCCGTCGTGTACGCGGGCGCCAGCCGTGCGCTGTGCCAGCTCGAAAAGCGCGTTCATTGCAACGGCGTCCAGCCGCGCAATCAGGCGCTGCTGCGGCTGGATCTGCCGGACGATGCGGCGCTGCTCGACATCCGCACGCTCGAGAACCTGCCAGCCGATTGGCGCGATGACACGCCCTGGACGCAGGATGCCGGCGTCCGTTGGCGAGCCTCGGGCGCCTCGTTGGGCCTGTGGGTGCCCTCGGCAGTGGAGCCGAACGAATCGAACCTGATGCTCAATCCGGACCATGCGAAGTTCGCATCGATCGTGCTGACGGTCGAGCGTGCGCCGTTTCGGTTCGATGACCGGATGTTCAATCCGTGATGCTGGCGCTCAGCAGATCGAGCCGCATGTCGGGCTTGCATGCATGCCTTGACCGTCAGCCTCACCCAGGTGTTCACCCAATCAACCGCAGCCGCCGAACGTCCTGCAAGGGCGGGGCGCCGAACAGCCGGCTGTACTCGCGGCTGAACTGGGACGCACTTTCGTAGCCGACTCGTCCGCTGGCACTGGCTGCGTCGACGCTCTGGTTCAGCATCAGCTGGCGGGCTTCCTGCAACCTCAGCTGCTTCTGGTACTGGAGCGGGCTGGTGCCCGTGATGGACCTGAAATGCTGCCTGAAGGTCGATGGACTCATGTGAACGCGGGCCGCCAGTTCGTCCACCTGCATGGGCTGCGAGAAGTTCTGCTTGAGCCACGCGACCGACTTCGCGATCTGCTGGCTTGGAGAGCCGTCGGACACGAGGTGCCGAAGGTGCGCGCCATGCGGGCCGGCGAGCAGGCGAATGATGATCTCCCGCTTGACCAGCGGCGCCAGCAACGGCAGCAGCGTGGGCTGGCCGAGCAGATCGACGAGCCGCACCAGATCCGCAAGCAGGTATTCGTCGAGCGTCTCGATCGAGATCGGCCGATAGCGTACGTCCCGTGCCGGGGGAGGGAGCTGCATCTCGGCGGCCATCTCGACGATCTCCCGACCATCCATCGTCAGCATGAGGCCCAGCAGCGGCTCCGCAGGGCTGGCAAGCGTCACGTGGGAGATGACGGGCAGCTCGATCGACGTCAGCATCGACTGGCCGGGTCCGTACGTGATCACCTCGCTCCCCAGCAAGACCTGCTTCGTGCCTTGGGCGACCACGCCCAGCCCCAGGCTGAAGATGCAGTGCAGGGGCGCGGTCGGTCCCTTTCGGCGGTGAAGGGACAGCGCTGGAATCGCCGTCGGGTAGTCGCCGTCGTTTTGGGCAAACGCGGCGATGGCACGCGCTAGCTCGCCGGTTGCCGGAACTGGCGGCGGCGCAATGGGCGATGTGCGTTTCACAGGGATTCCTGATCGGGTTCAACCGGCTGCACTTTAGTCCTCGGCGAAGCGGCCGTGCGCCGGCCGTGATGACTTCCGTTGGTTCAGGCAACAAGCACGGCGGTTTTGGCAACCCGGATCGGCACGTTGCCGAAACAATGAATCCAGCCCGCGGGCTCTGACGACCCGCACGGCCCACGATTGAAAAAGGACACGACATGAATCATCCCGAGCCTCTCCTGGTGACGCGGCGCGACACCCTTCTTGCAGGCGTGATGACGGCCGCAGGCGTGTCGTCGGCCGCAGGTCCGGCCGACGTGGCAGCGCAGATTGCGGCGCCTTCATCCGGCGTGCCACAGATGGTCGTTTCTCTGACGGTCAATGGCCAGATGCACGCCCTCCAGCTCGACACGCGCACGAGCCTGCTCGACGCGCTGCGTGAGCATCTCCACCTCACCGGCACGAAGAAGGGATGCGACCACGGCCAATGCGGCGCCTGTACGGTGCTGGTCGACGGCCGCCGCATCAACGCGTGCCTGACGCTCGCCGTCATGCATGAGGGCGCGAAGGTGACGACGATCGAGGGCCTCGGCACGCCGCAGCGCATGCATCCCATGCAGGCCGCCTTCGTGAAGCACGATGGCTACCAGTGCGGCTACTGCACGCCAGGGCAGATCTGCTCCGCCGTCGCCGTGATCGACGAGATCCGGCAAGGCATTCCCAGCCATGTGAGCGCGGACCTGAGCGCGCGCCCCTTGTTCTCGCCGGAAGAAATGCGCGAGCGCATGAGCGGCAACATCTGCCGCTGCGGTGCCTACTCGAACATCGTCGAAGCGATGACCGAAGTCGCCGGAGGCCAGGCATGAAGCCCTTCACCTACGAACGGGTCGCCACGGCCGCGGAGGCCGCTGCCGCCGTCGCGCGACGGCCGGGCGCGAAGTTCATTGCCGGTGGCACCAACCTGCTGGACCTGATGAAGTTGCAGATCGAAGCACCGTCCCATCTGGTCGACGTGAACGCGCTCGCGCTGGACACGATCGAGCCGACGGGCGAAGGTGGCTTGCGCATCGGTGCCATGGTCCGCAACACCGACCTGGCTGCCGACCTGCGTGTGCGGCGTGACTACGGTGTCCTCGCGCGTGCATTGCTGGCGGGTGCGTCGGGCCAGTTGCGCAACAAGGCCACGACGGCGGGCAACCTGCTCCAGCGAACCCGCTGCGCCTACTTCTACGACACCGGGCAGGCCTGCAACAAGCGACTTCCGGGGAGCGGATGCAGCGCCATCGGCGGCGTGACCCGGCTGCACGCGGTGATCGGCCACAGCGGCGCCTGCATCGCGACGCACCCGAGCGACATGGCCGTGGCCATGCGCGTGCTCGATGCGTCCGTGGAGACGGTGCGCCCGGACGGTGATGCGCGCGTGATCCCCATCGCCGATTTCCATCGCCTGCCGGAGAACACGCCGCACATCGAGACGGTGCTCGAACGCGACGAGCTGATCACCGCCGTCACGTTGCCGCGTCCACTGGGCGGCACGCACATCTACCGCAAGGTGCGTGACCGTGCGTCCTATGCGTTCGCGTTGATCTCCGTCGCGGCGGTCGTGCGGCGCGACGGCACCGGCCGTGTCGCCGTCGGCGGTGTCGCGCACAAGCCCTGGCGGGTGGAGGCTTCGGAGACGGCCATGCCGTCGGGGGCGAAGGCGGTCACGGCGCAGCTTCTTGCAGGCGCCCGACCCACGCACGAGAACGCCTTCAAGCTGCCGTTGGTCGAGCGAACGCTCGCCGCCGTGTTGCTGCAAGCCAGGAGCTGATCATGAAGTTCGACACCGCCGCGACCACCAATCCGATCGACCAGTTGAAGGTTGTCGGCAAGCCGACCTTGCGCATCGATGGCCCGCTGAAGACCACGGGACTCGCGCCCTATGCGTATGAGCGCCATGACGTGGTGCCCAACCCGACCTACGGCTGCATCGCCGCCGCCGGCATTGCGAAGGGACGCATCGCATCGATGGACCTGCGCGCAGCCAGGGCAGCGCCTGGTGTGCTGGCCGTCGTCACCGCACGCAATGCCGGCAAGCTCGGGAAAGGCGTCTTCAACACGGCGAAGCTGCTCGGCGGCCCGGACATCGAGCACTACCACCAGGCACTCGCACTGGTGGTGGCCGAGACCTTCGAACAGGCGCGCGCGGCTGCGCAGTTGGTCAGGATCACGTACGCGCCCGCACCGGGCAAGTTCGATCTTGCCTCCGAGAAGGACGCAGCCCCGATGCCCGGCGTGCTGAACGGCAGCCCGCCCGAGAAGATGCAAGGCGACTTCGCCGGGGCGTACGCGCAGGCGCCCGTGCAGCTCGACGTGACGTTCACCACGCCGGACCAGACCCACGCCATGATGGAGCCGCACGCATCGACGGCCGCATGGGACGGCCGCAAGCTCACGATCTGGACGGCCAACCAGATGATCGACTGGAGCGCGGCGGACATGGCCAGGACGCTGGGGATTCCCAAGGCCGATGTGCGCATCGTTGCGCCCTTCGTCGGTGGCGGCTTCGGCGGAAAGCTCTGGATCCGCGCGGACGCGTTGCTCGCCGCACTGGGCGCACGGGCCGTGGGCCGCCCGGTCAAGGTCGCGCTGCAGCGGCCCCTGATCGCCAACAACACGGTGCACCGGCCCGCCACCATTCAGCGCATCCGCCTGGGTGCCACGCGCGACGGCAAGCTGTCCGCCATCTCGCACCTGAGCTGGTCCGGCAACCTTCCCGGTGGTTTGACCGAGCCGGCGGTCGACCAGACCCGGCTCCTCTACGCGGCGCCGCACCGCGAAACACGCGTGCGCCTGGCGGTTCTCGACCTGCCCGAAGGCAATGCGGTGCGTGCACCCGGTGAAGCGAGTGGCCTCGCGGCGCTCGAAGTCGCGATGGACGAGCTGGCCGAGCGGCTGCAAATGGACCCGATCGAACTTCGCATTCGCAACGACACCCAGGTCGATCCCGAGGATCCGAAACGGCCCTTCTCGCAGCGCCGCCTGATCGAATGCATGCGCACGGGCGCCGAGCGCTTCGGCTGGGACAAGCGCACCGTGCGACCGGGACAGGTCCGCGACGGCCGGTGGCTCGTGGGCGTGGGCATGGCGGCGGCGTTTCGCGGCAACCTGGTGATGAACTCCGGCGCACGCGTTCGCCTGGACAACCGGGGCGTCGTGACCGTGGAGACCGACATGACCGACATCGGTACCGGCTCGTACACCGTCATCGCGCAGACCGCGGCCGAGATGATGGGCGTGACGATCGACAAGGTGTTCGTGCGCCTGGGCGACTCCAACTTTCCGGTTTCGGCCGGTTCCGGTGGGCAGTGGGGAGCGAACAGTTCAACGGCTGGCGTCTACGCTGCGTGCATGAAGTTGCGCGAGCAGATCGCCGTCAAGCTCGGCTTCACCTCCGCCGACGTTGCGTTCTCCGACGGCATGGTCCGGTCGGGTGATCGCGCCGTGCAGCTCGCTGAAGCCGCAGGCGCCGAAGGCATCGCGGCCGAGGACAGGATCGAGTTTGGCGACCTTGCACAGAAGTACGTGCAGTCGACTTTCGGTGCGCACTTCGTGGAAGTCGGCGTCGATGCCGCCACCGGTGAGATCCGCGTGCGCCGCATGCTCGCGGTCTGCGCCGCGGGGCGGATCCTCAATCCGATCGGCGCCCGCAGCCAGGTCATCGGCGGCATGACGATGGGTGTGGGCGCTGCGCTGATGGAGGCACTGGCCGTCGACAAGCGGCACGGCTTCTTCGTGAACCACGACCTGGCCGGCTACGAGGTTCCGGTGCACGCCGACATTCCTCACCAGGAGGTCATCTTCCTGGACGAGGTCGACCCGCTCTCGTCACCCATGAAGGCCAAGGGCGTCGGTGAACTGGGCCTGTGCGGCATCGCGGCTGCCGTCGCCAATGCCGTCTACAACGCGACCGGAATCCGTGTCCGCGACTACCCGATCACCCTGGACAAGCTGCTTGATCGCTTGCCCGCGGTGGTCTGAACAACGCAAAGGAGATCACATGCGCAAGAAACAAGTCTGGTTCATCACCGGTGCGGGACGGGGCCTTGGCGTCGACCTGGCCAAGGCCGCCCTGGCCGCGGGCCATTCCGTCGTCGCGACAGGCCGCGACCCTGCCAAGGTTGTTGCCGCGATCGGCGAGCACACCGAGCTGCTGAGCCTCGCGCTCGACATCACGCGCATCGGCGACGCGCAGACCGCGGTCGATGCTGCGCTCTCGACGTTCGGGCGCATCGATGTGCTTGTGAACAACGCCGGCAATTTCCACGCCGGCTTCTTCGAGGAACTGAGCGACGCCCAAGTCCGCAGCCAGCTCGACACCCTGCTGTTCGGCCCGATGAACGTCGCACGCGCGGTGCTGCCCGCGATGCGCGGTCAGCGCTCGGGGCTGCTGCTGAACATTTCGTCGACGGCGGGGATCACCGGGGGCATGTTCTGCACCGCCTATGCGGCAGCCAAGTTCGGCCTGGAAGGATGGACCGAGTCGCTCGTGCCCGAACTCGCGCCCTTCGGCATCCGCACGATGCTGGTCGAGCCCGGTTTCTTCCGGACCGAACTGCTCACGGCCGGGTCCACGACCTTCGCCCAGCCCCACATCGCGGACTACGCGGACCGGAGCCAATCCACCATCGACGCCTGGCGCGGCATGAACGGCAAGCAAGGGGGTGACTCGGCGAAGCTGGCCCGCGCCATCGTGCAGCTCGGCAGCCTGGACGAGCCACCGAGCCGGTTCGCGGGCGGTGCCGATGCGGTGGAGGTGTTCGAGGCCAAGGCCAAGACCTTGCTCGCCCAGGCCGACGCATACCGCGCGCTGTCCACGTCGCTCGCGCACGACGACGCGTGAGGCGAGTGCTGCCGTGCGTCCTACTCCGCCTTGATCCCCCGCTCCTTGATCACCGTGCGCCAGCGCACGGTCTCCCCCTGCATGTACGCCGTGAACTGCTCCGGCGTGCTGGCGACGGCGTCGATGCCGGCTTCCGACAGCTTGCGGCGGATCTCGGGTGACGCGATGGTCTTGGCGTAGGCGGCGGCCAGTGCCTTGATGACCAGCTCGGGTGTGCCTGCGCGCACCGTGAAGCCCTGCCAGCCTTCGACCGCGAAACCCTTCAGGCCCTGCTCGGCCACCGTCGGCACGTTGGGGTAGGCGGCGATGCGCGTGGCGCCCGCCGCGGCGATCGGGCGCAGCTTGCCGCTCTCGAGGTGCGGTTTGGCCGTGGCACGGTCGAGAAACATCAGGCCGACCTGGCCGCCGAGCAGGTCCTGCACGGCCGGGCCGCCGCCCTTGTAGGTGATGGCGACCAGGTTGGCGCCGGTGTCCTTCGCCAGCAGCTCGGTCGCCAGGTGGTGGGTCGTGCCCACGCTCGGCGAACCGTAGTTGAGGCCGGCCGGCACCTTGGCCGCGGCGGCCACCAGCTCGTTCACGTTGTTCACCGGCAGCACGTTCGGGTTGACCACCAGCAGGAAGTCGAACTTGGCGGTGAGGGTGACCGGCGCCAGGTCCTTCTGCGGGTCGTACGAGAGCTTCTCGAACATGCTGGGGTTGACCGCATAGGTCGTCATGTCGCCGAGCAGGAAGGTGTAGCCGTCGGCCGGGTACTGCTTGGCGACCGCGGTCGCACCGATGATCCCCGACGCACCGGGCTTGTTCTCGATCACGATCGGCTGGCCCAGCGCCTCGCCCATGCCGGGCGCGACCACCCGTGCGAAGAAGTCGGTGCCGCCGCCGGCCGGGTAGGGCACGACGAGGCGGATCGGCTGGTTCGGCCAGGCGGCCTGCGCGAAGCCGATGGCGGGCAGCGGCGCGAGTGCGGCGGCCAGGGCGGCAGCGAGGAAAGTACGGGTGCGCATGGATGTCTCCTGTTCTGATCGTTGTGGGTCGTGGGATGCGGTCGTGCGGTGCGGGCCGCCGCGTTCAGTCGACGAGTACCGCGTCGGTCGCGTGCACCGCGGTGTCGGCTCCGTCGGTCATCTCGGTCATCTCGGTCATGTCGGGCGACGTGGCTGTCCCGTGAAAGTCGCGCTTCAGCAGCCGCGTGAAGGCGGCGGCCAGCGCCGCGTCCGGCGATGCGGCGGCGCCGATGCTGCGCCAGCCGACGTGCTGGTCCGGCCGCACCAGCAGTGCGCCTTCGGCGGATACCTCGCGCAGATGGCGCCAGCCGTTGGCAGGGTCGCGCACGTCACCGCTGTCGGAGATCTCGACGACGTCGATCGGCAGGCCGCCGCGGCGTGCGATCCGGGCCGCGGCCTCGCGCCAGCCATGGTCGCCGCGGCCGATCAGCAGCAGGAAGCGGCCGGGCTGCACGAGGTCGAGCGTGGATAGGCGCTGGCCGTCGCGTTCGACCCAGGCGTGCGGCAGCCGATGGCCTGGCCGCGTGGTCGGCACGTAGACCTGGCCCAACGGGTCGCGCAGCGGCGTCGGCGTGGCGTCGGGCGACACCGCACCCTGCTCGTAGTGAAAGCCCAGTTCGATGTCGTGCGCCTGCCATTCCATGCGCTGCAGTTCCATCACCTGGTTCAGGCGCGCGCGCCGGGTGCGGCCTTCGGCGTCGTCGGCGAAGAAGCGGGCGAAGTTGGCGCGCGAGGTGGCCGGATCGCCGCGCACCAGGCCGATGCCGCCATCGGTCAGCGCGTGGTTCTGGAAGGTCATCAGCGCCCACTGCACGTTGGCCGCGGCCACCGGCCGGCGCTCCGCCTCATAGGCATCGAGCAGGCTGTCGGGTGCCTGGCCGTGGATCACCGCGGCCAGCTTCCAGGCCAGGTTGTGGGCGTCCTGGATCGCCGAGTTCAGCCCGAGCCCGGTGGTCGGCGGATGGCGGTGCGCCGCGTCGCCGGCCAGCAGCGCGCGGCCCCAGCGGTAGCGGTCGACCAGCACGCCTTCGACCGTCCAGTGGCCGATGCCGATGATCTCGGGCGACAGGTCGGGGATCTTCAGCAGCTCGCGCATGCGCGGCAGCAGCGAGGCTTCCTCGAAGCGCGACGGGTCGTCGGGCCGAAAGCTGAAATGGAACATCCATTCCTCGGAATGCCGGCCGAAGCGCGTCGGGCCGAGCTGGCCGAGCACGCCGCTGGCCCACGAGCCGCCTTCCGGGTTCACGAACCAGGTGGTCATCGAATGGTCGTCGTCCCACCAGGCCGACAGGTCCGCCTTGAAGTACACGGTGACCATGTGGGCGAGGTCGGTCGCGCCCTCGAAGCGGGCGCCGACCGCCGGGCCGACGGTCTTGCCGCCATCGGCGCCCACCAGGTAGCGCGCCCGCACGCGGGTTTGCTGGCCGGTGGCCCGATCGCGCACGATGGCGTTCACGCCGTCGGCGTCCTGCGTGAAGGATTCGAGCTCGTGGTTGTAGCGCACGTCGGCGCCCGTCTCGGCTTCGGCGATGCCGCGCAGCAGCGGCTCCAGCCGCACCTGCGGATAGAGCGTCGATTCGCACGGGCTGTCCTTCGCGTAGTGCGTCAGCGAGCCGCCGCCGAAGGACTCGATCCGGTAGAACGTGCGGCGGTCCAGCGGGCCGTCGCCGGCCAGGCTGGTGCACCATCGGATGTGCGAGATGTGGGCCAGCGGCATGGAGCGCGCATAGACGCTGTCGGCCACGCCGAACTGCCGCAGGATCTCCATGGTGCGCTGGCTGATGTAGCGCGCCTTGGGCAGCCGGCCCGGTGCCGGATGGCGTTCGACCAGCAGGCTGCGGACACCCAGGCGGGACAGGAAGATGGAGGAGGTCAGGCCGCAGCCGCCGCCGCCGACGATGAGCACGGGTGTGTCGATGGTTTGCATGGATCTATCTGCAGAAGGAGGGCAGGCTGCCCTGGAAGAGAACCCGCCGCAGCAGTTCGCGGCAGGCTTCGGCGATGTCGCGTTCGGCCGGATCGTGGTCGACCGAGAAGGCCGCGTCGAGCTCTGCCCAATCGCCTGCGGTCAGGCAGTCGAGCGCGACCGGAATGACATAGTCTTCCTCGACTTCCATGTGGCCGATATAGGTGGAAACGTAGCGTTCGGCCGCGGCCTCGAAGGCGCCGCGGCGCGACTCGCCCATGACCTCGAAGGCCAGCAGCGCGCGCTCGAGTTCGCGGATCGCGATCTCGCCGCGCGCGTGTTCGGCGTCCAGCCGGTCGAGCACCGGCCGCAGCGGTGGGCAGCGCTCGCGCAGCCTCGGGAACAGGTGGGTGCTTTCCTTGGTGTGGTGCAGCTGCGCCGGCACCTCGTCCAGATAGAAGAGCATGGCGCGCAGCATGCCGAAGTCGGGTGGCGCGCCGCTGCGCCGGGCGCGTTCGACCTGCAGGCGGAACGACCGCAGCACCGCGCCCAGCGCCTGATGCTGTTCCAGGATCGCGGTGACGGCGGGCGGGCTCATGCGCAGGTCTTCATGGTCGCTCTGGATGATCGATGCGCGGGCCACGACGGTCAGTCCCCTTGGCGGGGAACAAGGGTTTCCCCCTGCCGGGTTTTCCTGCCCCCCCATGCGGGGACACGGCCGCGGCCTGGTTGGTGATGCAATGGCCGTCGACAAAGAAAAGCGGATGGCCGGCAGGCCGACCCACGAAGGAGACGCGATGAACAGAACCACCGACACAGTCACCACCCTGGCCGTCGAACACGCCGCCGCGCCCGAGCTGCCCGACATCATCGAGGCGATCGGCAGCGACCGTTTCGGGCCGCAGCTGCTCGCCTACCTGCACCAGATGTGCGGCGCCGACCACTGCGCCGTGTTCCAGTTCGGCACCGATTCGCTGAGCCAGGTCGTGGTCGGCAGCCACGACGGCACCAACGCGGCCCGCCAGCAGGCCACCCGCTACGTCGACCAGCAGTACTGGCGCAAGGACCCGGCGATGTGCGAGGCACAGAGCCGCGTGCGGCTCAAGGAGCCGGTGATCATCCGCGTCGACATCGACGACCTGGCCGACACCGACCTGCGCGAGAACATCTACCCGCACATCCGCGAACGGCTGGTGATCGCCGGCAAGCGCCGCGAGAGCGCCTTCGGCCTGAGCATCCTGCGCTCCGACGTGCACGGCGCCTTCACCGACGGCGACATCCACCGGCTGGGCTCGGTGGCCGAGGTGCTGGTGTCGCTGCTGGCCAAGCATGCGGACATCGTGCTGCACCGCCCCAACATCGCGCTGGCGCTCACCTCGCTGCCCGAGATCGAGAGCTGCATGCTGGCGATGACCGACCTGCCGCGCCGCGAGGCGCAGGTCTGCGCGCGCGTGCTCTACGGCCTGTCGACCATCGGCATCGCGCTCGACCTGTCGATCGGCGAAGAGAGCGTCAAGACCTACCGCAAGCGCGCCTACCAGCGCCTGCAGATCGGCTGCGGCCGCGAGCTGCTGACCTGGTACCTGACGCTGTGGAGCGAGTGGAAGGGCCAGATCTTCTTCGGTGCGGGCGCACAGGCCGCGCCACGCCTGGTGCTCAACTGATATTTCAACGAAGGACCCGAGGACATGCGATTCAAGGACCAGGTGGTCGTGGTGACCGGCGCGGCCAGCGGCATCGGCGAAAGCACCGCGCAGCTCTTTGCGGCCGAGGGTGCCGTGGTGGCCGTCAACGACTGGCGGCCGGAAGCCGCCGAAGCGGCCGCGGCCGCCATCCGCGCATCGGGCGGCCAGGCCTTCGCGCTGCCGGGCGACGTGTCGGACCCGGACTCCGTGCAGACCAACGTGCAGCAGGTGATGGCGCGCCACGGGCGCATCGACGTGCTGGTGAACAACGCCGGCATGATCGACTACCAGCCGGCCGAGGACGTCAGCGCCGCGGCCTGGCGGAAGATCATGGCGGTGAACGCCGACGGCGTGTTCTTCTGGGCGCAGGCCGTGGCCCGCGCCAGCATGCTGCCGCGGCGCGCGGGCGCGATCGTCAACGTCGCATCGCCCGCCGGGCTGGCCGCCATTCCGAACAACGTGGGCTATGTCGCGTCGAAGCACGCGGTGGTCGGCATCACCAAGTCGCTGGCGGTCGAATGGGGCCGCTTCGGCATCCGCGTGAACTGCCTGTGCCCCGGCATCACCGAGACGCCGATGGTGCAGGAGGTGGCGGCGCGCAACCCGGTGATGTGGGCCGACCGCCGCGCCCGCATTCCGCTCGGCCGGCCCGCCGCCGTGCGCGAGCAGGCCGAGGCGATCGCCTTCATGGCGTCGGCGCAGGCCGGCTATGTGCACGGGCTGATCATGAACGTCGACGGCGGGATGATGTCGCTGTTCTCGGGCTACTCCCTCACGGCGCAAGCACAGGCGCCCCAGGCGACCGCGGCGGCCGGCGCGGCCTGACGCACCGTGGCCCGCGTGCCCGTTGATACCGCGCAGGCTGCACCAGCCGCTCCGGCACTCTCGGGCGCCGGCCTCGGCTTTCTGCTGCCGATCGGCATCGCGTCCTTTGCCAGCAGCGCGGCGCTGCGCCTGTGCGACGCGATGCTGCCGGCGCTGGCGTCCGAGTTCGGCGTCGGCCTGGGCCGCGCGGCCTTCGCGACATCGGGCTATGCGCTGGCCTACGGGTTGCTGCAGCTCGTCTACGGCGCGCTGGGCGACCGCTTCGGCAAGTGGCGCGTGGTGTCGCTCGCCACGCTGGCGTGCACGCTCGGCAATCTGCTGGCCGCGGCGGCGGGCAGCCTGGACATGCTGATCGCGGCCCGCGTGCTGTCAGGCGCCACGGCCGCGGCCATCATCCCGTTGTCGATGGCGCTGATCGGCGACGCCGTGCCCTTCGCGCAGCGCCAGGTGGTGCTCGCGCGCTTCCTCACGGCGACCATCAGCGGGATGATCGCCGGGCAGTGGCTGTCGGGGCTGTTCGCGGACACGCTGGGCTGGCGCTGGGCCTTCAGCGTCTTCGCGCTGCTGTTCGCCAGCGTCGGCGCGGCCATGGTGCTGCGTCCGCCGGCCGGCATGCGCGCGCGGCCGGCCGCAATGCCCGGCGCCGCGGCAGGGCCCGGGCTGCTCGCCGGCATGCGCCAGGTGCTGCGCGACCCCTGGGTGCGCTGGCTGCTGGCCGTGACGATCGTGCAGGCGGCCTTCGCGTTCGCGGCGGTCACCTTCATCCCCGCCTTTCTGCACCATGAGTTCGGACTCGGCCTGCAGGCGTCGGCGGGCGTGGTGGTGGCCTACGGCGTCGGCGGCCTGCTGTATGCATGGCGCGCGGGTGCGCTGCTGCGGATGGCGACGCAGCCGACGCTGGTGGCCATCGGCGGCGCGATGGTGGCGCTGTCGTATGCCGTCATGGCCTTCGCCGGCCACTGGCTGGTGGTGCTGCCGGTCTGCCTGGTGGCCGGCATGGGCTACTACATGCTGCAGAACATGCTCAACACGCAGGCCTCGCAGATGGCGCCGGCGTTGCGCGGCACGGCGATGTCGCTGTTCGCGGCGAGCCTGTTCTCCGGCATCTTCGTGGGCGTGTCGGTCGGCGCGGCGGTGGTCGACCTGGGCGGCTATCGCGGCCTGTTCGGCGTCGCGGCGGCGGGCATCGCCGTCATCTGCCTGGTGATGCGGCGCGGCCTGCTGCGGCACGCGGCCGGGTTGCGCTGAGCGGTCTCGCTGCTGTCCGCTGTTGTCCCCCACTGTCCCCTGGCAAGGGGGCGGACCGGCGGCACGCGAGCCGCTACGCTCGCAGCCATGTCGACCGAGAACCCTTCCTCCAACTCTTCCTCATCCGCTCCGCAGGCACCGGCTTCGGCTTCCGTTTCGGCGCTTCCCGGCTTCGCGCCCGGCACGCTCGACGGCGTGAAGGTGCTGGAACTCGGCTCGCTGATCGCGGGCCCCTACGCCAGCGCGCTGCTCGCGCAGTTCGGTGCCGAGGTCATCAAGATCGAGCCGCCCGACGGCGGTGATCCGCTGCGCACCTGGCGCAAGCTGCACGACGGCACCTCACTGTGGTGGTACACGCAGAGCCGCAACAAGAAGTCCGTCACGCTCGACCTGAAGCGCGAGGAGGCCCGCGACATCGTGCGGCGCCTTGCCGCCCAGGCCGACATCGTCATCGAGAACTTCCGCCCCGGCACGCTCGAGAAATGGGGCCTGGGCTGGGAGCAGCTGTCGGCCCTCAACCCGAAGCTGGTGATGGTGCGCATCTCGGGCTACGGGCAGTCGGGCCCGTACAGCCAGAAGCCCGGCTTCGCGGCGATCGCTGAATGCATGGGCGGGCTGCGCCACGTCACCGGCTTCCCCGACCGGCCGCCGGTGCGTGTGGGCGTGAGCCTGGGCGACACGCTCGCATCGCTCTACGGCACCATCGGCGCGCTGCTGGCCATGCACCACGTGAAGGTCAACCGCGGCACCGGCCAGTTCATCGACGTGGCGCTGTACGAGGCCGTGTTCGCCGTCATGGAAAGCCTGGTGCCCGAATACGCCGAGTTCGGCCACGTGCGCGAGCGTTCGGGCAGCAGCCTGCCGGGCATCTCGCCGTCCAACACCTACCTGTGCGGGGATGGGCACTACGTGGTGATCGCGGGCAACGGCGACGGCATCTTCCGCCGCCTGATGGCTGCGATCGGCCGCGACGACCTGGGCAGCGATCCGGGGCTGGCGCGCAACGACGGCCGCGCGGCGCGCAATGCCGAGCTCGATGCGGCGATCTCCGCGTGGACGATGCAGCGCGGCCTGGACGAGGTGCTCGACGTGCTCGACGCCGCCTCGGTGCCGAGCGGCCGGGTCTACACCGCGGCCGACATCGCGCAGGACCCGCACTTCAAGGCGCGCGACATGATCCAGCGCAACACGCTGCCCGATGGCCAGCCGATCGACCTGCCGGGCATCGTGCCCAAGCTCAGCGCCACGCCGGGCGAAACGCGCTGGGTCGGACCGAAGCTCGGCGAGCACACCGACGCCGTGCTGGCCGCGCTCGGCATCGATGCCGCGGAGCGCGAGCGCCTGCGGGCCGCGGGCGTGACGTGAAGATCGCACTCGTCGGCCCGCAGCCGAGATCGCCGACGGCCCGCGCACCGGCAACTTCCGTCGCGGCAGCATGCTGGTGGCGGATGCGCAGGGGCGCAGCCGCATCTCTCATGCCGACTTTGCGGCGGCGTTCATCGAAGAGCTGTCGGCCGCGCGCTGGCGGCGCCAAGTGATGACGGCCGGGTACTGATCCGAGACCTATTCCGTTGGCCTGGAGCCGTCGGCCGCCAGCGTGATGCGTTTGGCTGAGTCCGAGCCCTCGAGCGTCTCACGGATGCTGGCCCGGCCGCGGTAGGCTTCGATCACGAAGGGATCGCTGACACCGTAGATGCCGTGGCCGTCGCGGGCGAGGATGTTCTCGTCGAGAAGCAGAACGGCGACCTTCTGCACCTCCTCGGAGGCGACCGGTCGGCCAAGGGCGCGCCCGTAGGCCTCGAGCGTTGCACCCGAGAACAGCCCCTTGACACCTTGCCCGCCTTCGTCGCACACGTAGTTGAAGACGGCCTGTGCAAGGGGACCGAGATCTTCCACTCGAGCCAGTTCGACTGCTGCGGCCGACTGCCTGACGCCTTCCGTGATCGCCCGCAGGTCCTGATCCGCGTTCGAGAAGACGGGCATGTTCTGGAGCGCGATCAGGGCTTTCGTCAGCTCTTCGGGTCGCCGCCCGAGGCGGGTGAAGCACTCGAACGCCACGTCGAGGGACGGCGCTCGCTCGCCCAGATCCGCCTCCTTCAACAGCCACTCGACGAAGTCCTTTTCGAGAAGGGGGAAGTCGTCCGACATCGCACCGTTGAAAGCCTGCTTGCCCTTGATCGTGAGTTCGCGAACCCGAGCGCGATGCGATCCGGTACCGAGGAAGAGGAAATACCCGGGCGTATCCGGCTTGGTGTTGACCTCGTCGCGCGCAGCCTTCAACGCAAGGAGCATGTTGCCGCCATCGTCTGTATTGAGAGCGTGCTGGATCTCGTCGATGATGACGACGACATCGGTCTTGGCCTTGCCCACCAACTCTGCAAAGGCGCCGGCCAGCGTGCTGCCCTCGGTCTTGCCCAGTTCGGCCAGGCTGAAGCCGAATTTGAAGCCCGCTGCGCCGACGTCCAGCCCCTTCAACCGTTTCAGCACGCCCAGCACCTTGGAGTCCGGGCGTTCCAGTTCCTGCAGCGTCTTGCGCACCGCGGCCAGGAGAAGGTCGGTCGGCCTGGCCGCAGTGTTGCTCCACAGATCGACGTACACAACAATGGCACCTTCCGCTTCCAACGCGGGGATCAGGTCACCCCGCAGGAAGGTCGTCTTGCCAATTCGACGCAGTCCGCCCAGGAACAGCCCCGATCGAATGCTGTTCTTGGTGAGCCCCTTGGGGTGCAGGAGCTGCTGAGCCATGTCTGCAGCGAGCGCCGGCCGGTGGAAGGTCATTTCTATCCTTTTTTATCTTCCTGAGGATAATTATCCCCTGAAGATAAAAAAAGTAAATCGCCCGCCTCAGACCGCAGCCGCTGCTTCCTTCTCCTGCGTCCACTGGCGCAGCGCCGCATGCGCTTTCGACTTCGCGCGGTCCATGTAGTCCTGGGTTTCCACCCGCACCGTGACTTCGAGCCGCAGGCCGTTCGGGTCGAAGAAATAGATCGAGCGGATGAAGTGGTGGTCGGTCACGCCGAGCACTTCCACGCCGCCGGCTTCCAGCCGTTCCTTCATCGCGAGCACGTCGGCCTCGGTGTCGACCTCGAACGCGAAGTGATGCACCCAGGCCGGCATGTCGGCACTGACGGTCGCGCCCTTGCCGTCGCGGATGTCGAAGAAGGCGATGTACGAGCCGTCGCCCATCTCGAAGAAGATGTGGAAATAGGGCGCCTCTTCGCCGGTCGACGGCACCACGTCGGACTGCACCGTGTGGGCCAGCGGCAGGCCGAGCAGGTCTTCGTAGAAATGGCGCGTCTGTTCGGCGTCGATACAGCGCCAGGCGACGTGGTTGAGGCCCTTGAGGGTGATGGTCCGGGTCATGCGGTGTTCCGTGATGGAGTGGCGGGTCGTGGTCGGCCGGATGGCCTTGGACCCTGTCCGAACCAATGTAGACCGTGTTCGCGCGGCGCTCAGTCCCCCCGCGGCGGGACAGCGCAACGGTCCCCTTGGAGGTGGACTGACGGCACGCGGGGCCGCGCCTAAGGTCCATGCCATCGACGTACCGCAACCACGGAACCCCCCATGCCGCCAGCCGCATCCCGCCAGCCCGCCCGCGCAGGCCGGCGTCTCTTCATCCAGGAAGTCTCCGTGCGCGACGGCTTCCAGATCGAGCCGCACTTCGTGCCGACCGCGCAGAAGGTCGCGCTGATCGACGGCCTGAGCCGCACCGGCCTCGCGAAGATCGAGGTCACGTCCTTCACCTCGCCCAAGGCGATTCCCGCGCTGGCCGATGCGGAGGCCGTGATGCGGCAGATCGTGCGGGTGCCCGGCGTCGAATACGCGGCGCTGGTGCCCAACATGCGCGGCGCGGAACGTGCGCTCGGCTGCAAGGTCGACGAGCTGAACCTCGTGATGTCCGCCAGCGAGACCCACAACCTCGCGAACCTGCGCATGACGCCCGCGCAGTCGCTCGCGCAGTTCGCCGAAGTGGTGGCGCTCACGGCCGGCCATGCGCAGGTCAACGCGTCGCTGTCCACGGCCTTCGGCTGCCCGTTCGAGGGCGACGTGCCCGAGGCCGCGGTGCTGTCGCTGGTGCAACGCTTCGTCGACATGGGCATCGGCCGCGTCACGCTGTGCGACACCACCGGCATGGCCAACCCGGCGCAGGTCGGGCGCCTGTGCGCGGCGGTGCGCGAGCGCTGGCCGGCGCTCGTGCTGACCGCCCATTTCCACGACACGCGCGCCATGGGCCTGGCCAATGCGCTGGCCGCGCTGGATGCGGGCGTCGACCGTTTCGATGCCTCGCTCGGCGGCCTCGGCGGCTGCCCTTTCGCGCCCGGCGCCAGCGGCAACGTCTGCACCGAAGACCTGGTCCACATGTTCCAGGCGATGGGCTGCGACACCGGCGTTGACCTCGACGCGCTGCTCGCGCTGGCGGCGCAGATGCCCGGCCTGGTCGGCCACGCGGTGCCGAGCCAGGTGCTCAAGGCCGGGCCGTCGACCCGGCGCTATCCGGTGCCCGAGGGCGTGCGCTCGCGCGATCCGCAGCAGCGGCTGGCCGGGAGCCCGGCATGAGCGCGCGCACGCTGCTGCAGAAGCTCTGGGACAGCCACGTGGTCGACGGGCCCGACGGACCGGGAACGGACGAGGGGCCGTCGCTGCTCTACGTCGACCGCCACCTGGTCTACGAGGTCACGAGCCCGCAGGCCTTCGAGGGCCTGCGCCTGGCCGGCCGGCGCGCCTGGCGGCCCGGCACCGTGCTCGCGACGGCCGACCACAACGTGCCGACCACCGCGCGGTCGGGCGGCATCGCCGACCCGCTGTCCCGCCTGCAGGTCGAGCAGCTCGACCGCAACTGCGCCGAGTTCGGCGTGACGGAATTCGGCCTTGCGGACCACCGCCAGGGAATCATCCACGTGATCGGGCCGGAGCAGGGCGCCACGCTGCCGGGCATGACCGTGGTCGCGGGCGACTCGCACACCAGCACGCACGGCGCCTTCGCCGCGCTGGCCTTCGGCGTCGGCACTTCCGAGGTCGAGCACGTGCTCGCGACGCAGTGCCTGTCGCTCGCGCGGATGAAGGCGATGCTGGTGCGGGTCGACGGCGCGCTGCGGCCGGGCGTCACGGCCAAGGATCTGATTCTTCATGTCATCGGCCGGCTCGGCACCGCGGGCGGCACCGGCTACGGCATCGAGTTCGGCGGCAGTGCGATCCGTGCGCTGTCGATGGAAGGCCGTATGACGGTCTGCAACATGGCGATCGAGGCCGGCGCGCGCGTCGGGCTGATCGCGGTGGACGACCGCACCATCGACTACCTGAAGGGCCGGCCGTTCGCGCCGCGGGGCGAGGACTGGACGCGTGCCGTCGCCTACTGGCGCACGCTCGCAAGCGATGCCGGCGCGCCCTTCGACGCCGTGGTCGAAATCGACGCCGCGGCCGTGGTGCCGATGGTGACCTGGGGCACCTCGCCCGAGATGGTCGTGCCGGTCGATGGCCGGGTGCCCGACCCGGCCGGCGAGCGCGACCCGGTGCGGCGCGAGGACATGCGGCGCGCGCTGGCGTACATGGCGCTCGAGGCCGGCACGCCGATGGCGGACATCCGGCCGCAGAAGATCTTCATCGGCTCCTGCACCAACGCGCGCATCGAGGACTTCCGCGCTGCGGCCGACGTGCTGCGCGGGCGCCGCATCGCGCCGTCGATCGCGCTGGCGCTGGCGGTGCCCGGCTCCGGCCTGGTCAAGGCGCAGGCCGAGGCCGAGGGGCTGGACCGGGTCTTCATCGACGCCGGCTTCGAATGGCGCGAGCCCGGCTGCTCGATGTGCCTGGGCATGAACGACGACCGGCTGGCGCCGGGCGAGCGCTGCGCGTCCACGTCGAACCGTAACTTCGAAGGCCGCCAGGGCGCGGGCGGGCGCAGCCATCTGGTCAGTCCGGCGATGGCCGCGGCGACCGCGATCGCCGGGCACTTCGCGGACCCGGCATCGATCGTGGCGCTGGAGGCGGCGTGATGGAACCCTTCGTTTCATGCAACGGGCTGGTCGTGCCGGTGGACCGGGCCAACGTCGACACCGACGCCATCCTTCCCAAGCAGTTCATGAAGTCGATCCGGCGCACCGGTTTCGGCCCGAACCTGTTCGACGCCTGGCGCTACCTCGACCACGGCGAGCCGGGGCAGGACGTGGCGGCGCGTTCGCCCGACCCCGGCTTCGTGCTGAACCAGCCGCGCTACCAGGGCGCCAGCATCCTGCTCGCGCGGGCCAACTTCGGCTGCGGGTCGAGCCGTGAGCATGCGCCGTGGGCGCTGCACGACTGGGGCATCCGCGTGCTGATCGCACCGAGCTTCGCCGACATCTTCCACGGCAACTGCCTGAAGAACGGGATGCTGCCGATCGTGCTGGACGCCGCCGAGGTCGACGCGCTGTTCGCCGACGTGGCGGCGGCGCCGGGCTTCCGGCTCGCGGTCGATCTGACGGGCCAGACCGTGCGCAGGCCCGACGGCCGGGCGCTCGGCTTCGGCATCGACCCGTTCCGCAAGCACTGCCTGCTGAACGGGCTGGACGACATCGGCCTGACGCTGGCGCGGGCCGAAGAGATCGCGGCCTACGAGAAGCGGCGCCGCGCCGTCGAGCCGTGGGTCTTCTCGGATCTCGGCTAACGCGGGCCGGGCTTTCGTTCAGCTCGGTTCAGCTCAGCCCAGCACGCGCAGCGTGACCGCGCCGTCGCGGTTGCCGATCAGCCGCAGCACGTGCGCCAGTGCGGCGCCGTGGCCTTGCTCCGCCTGCGCCTGGCCGTTGAAGCGCAACTGCCCGGCCATCCACACGCCCTGGCCCGTGAGCCGCAGCGGCCCTTCGATGGTCGCGAGCGTGAAGCGCATCGGCTCGCCGCGCAGCGCGTCCTGGCCGTCGACGTCGAAGCGGTAGCTGCCCAGCGACGGCAGTTGCGAGATGCGCGACGAGAGCGCCACCGCCGTCAGCGACAGCCGGCCATCGACCTGCAGCAGGCCTGCCGGCCGGCGCAATTGCAAGGCATGCGCCGTGACCCGCAGCGTGCCCTGGAAGCCGAGCGTGTTCCACGGCGTGCCGAGCCCCTGCGCAATGGCCGCCGGGCCTTGCCAGTCCAGCGCGTCGACGTGAAGCGTGCCGCCGCCCAGCGGGAACAGCCGCAGCCGCGCCGGGCCTTGCAGGCAGCACGCCTGTGTCAGCGTCACGTCGATGGCCGGGCTCGCACGGCCGTCTGCGCCATCGGCCCACAGTGTCAGACCGAGCTTCCACGACAGGCGCCCCGGCAGCGCCTGCCGGGCCGTGCTGCCGGGTCCGCCGGCCAGCACGGCCAGCGCCGAGCCGTGCCACAGCGTGCCTCGCGCCGCTTCCAGCAGCACGTGGCCGCCGCTGGCCCGCGCGATCCAGGGTGCGGCCCAGCCGGCCGGCACCTGTGCGGCCAGCGTCAGCAAGGCACCCAGCACGGTACCGAGGCATGCCCAGCGCCATGGCGCGGGCCGGATGGCCGCAGGCGGCCGGCCGGAGGACGTCATCGCAGCCCGAAATGGCGATGCAGCAACTGGTCGAAGCGGCCGAAGGCCTGGTGCGCGCCGCGCAGGACGGCGTCCTGTTCCGCGCGGTCGTGCCATCGGTCCAGGGACGCGACGAAGCGGTTCCAGGCCTTGCCGCGGCCTTCGGGGTAGGCCGCCAGGTTGCGTGCACCGAAGGTCTCCGACAGCCCGAGCTTCGCCTTGGCTTCCTTCAGCAGAAAGGCGGCGCCCAGCGTCGACCCTTCGGACACGTAGAGCCAGCCGAGCGACTCGGGCATCGCCACGCCTGTGCTGCCGAGCGCCTCGTCGGGCAGCGCCGCGCCGAGGTCCTGCAGGTCGGCCAGCGCCGCCGCCTGCCGGCCGCGCAGGTCGATGTCGGGCACTGCCGCACGCAGCGCCGGATCGGCGAAGAGCTGCTCGACGTCGTGCTGGAACAGGTACTGCACGGCGGTGAAGCGGGCGTAGCGCGCGCGGTCGGCGAAGGGGTCGGCCTTGGCCATCAGGTCGTGCATGTGCTGGTGCTGTGCCGCGGTCTCGTTGCGCAGGCGCTCCGACAGCAGGGCGGATGCGGCGGTCGTGGGGGTGCTCATGTGAATCTCCTCAGCGTGCGTGGATACGTTCGGCCGTCCGTTGGCGGCGGCGCAGCAGCCACAGGCCGGCCAGCGGCGCGAGCAGCAGGGCGCTCAGCGGCCCGCCGCCGCCACCGCCCGACGAGGTGGCCGGCGTGGTGGGGGTCGTCGGGGTGGTGGGCGTCGTGGGTTCGGTCGGCATGGTCGGCGTCGTGGGCGTGGTCGGTGCCGCGTTCACCGTCACGTTGACCGTGGCGGTCGCGCCGGCCGTTCCGGCGGCATCGGCGCAGGTCAGCGTGAAGGTGTTGGCGCCGACCACCGTGAGCGCCGCCGTGGCGATGGCGCTGCCGCTGGCGGCCTTGGCGCCGGTCCACACGCCGCCGTTGCTGCCGCCGGCCGTGCAGGTCAGCGCGCCCTGGGTCGTCCAGGTCAGACTGATGCTGTCGCCCACGGTGACGCTGTCGGCGGAGGCCGAGAAGGCGGTGACCTTGGCCGGGATCGGCACGTCGACCCGGAACACCGTGCCGCTCAGATTGACGCCGATGTTCCCGGCGATCGTGCCACCGCTCTGCGTGGCGCCGTAGAGCACGGCGCCGGTGCCGATCGACAGGCCGACCGGGCTGCGGCCGTCGACGGTCTCGTTGAACGAATGCAGCAGCTCGTAGCCGAAGGACCTGGTGCTGTCGGCCGCGTTCGCCACGACGATGCGGAACAGCGTGCCGGCGTCGGTGTTGGCGCCACCGCCGCGCGTCGTGCCGTAGATATTGCCGTCGCCCGCGAGCACCAGCGCGCCCGCTGCGCGCTCGCCGTCCGTCGTGCCGCCGGTGAAGGTGTGCAGCACCTCGAACGCGTAGGTCCCGCCGGTGCCGGCGGTCTTGCCGATCCGGTAGACCTTGCCCAGCCCATCGGCCGGTAGGCCGTTGCCGGCGCCGCTGACCGAGCCATAGGTCGTGCCGTACAGCCAGCCGTCGTTGCCGTCCACCAGGCCCGAGAACACCGCCGTCGCATCGGCCGAAAGGCCGCCGCCGAGCGCGACCGGATAGCCGGACGCATCGTCGAAGCTGCGCATCAGCGCATAGCCGGTGCCATCGGGCTTCACGCGGTAGATGAAGCCCTTGCTGGTGCCCAGCGCATAGGCGTCGTTCACGCCGTAGAGCCAGCCGTCGGACGACGCGATCACGGCCGCGGGGTTGCCTTCACGCGTGGCCCATGTCACCAGGTCGGTGGTGACGCCGGCCGCGGTGTAGTGGTACAGATGAGGCGTGTCGAGGTTGGTCGTCAGGAAGTACAGGCCGGCCGCGCCGTCGGATGCCCAGAGGCCCTTCAGGCCTGTGCCGGTCGTCGTGGTGGTCACGGCCGTCGGGACGAGGTTGCCGGCCGTGAAGCGGTAGACGCCGGCAATGGACGAGCCGGCGTGGAACGAGCCGTCGCCGGTGGCCGTCACGCTGCTGAAGGTGTTGGCCAGGCCGCTGTTGCTGCCCTTGAAGTCGATGCCGGCGGCATCGGTGCCTGCCGGGTTCAGCGTGTAGACGAAGCCGCTGTTCGACCCGGCGCCGCGCCGGTTGGCCACACCGTAGACGCGGCCGTCCGCCGCGTTGTAGGCCGGTGGTGAAAGCGGCGACGCGCCGGCACCGGCCTGGCCCGTGAACGAATGCAGGTGCACGACGGTGGGCAGCGTCTGGGCCGGCGCCTGCGCGGCCAGCCCGACGAATGCGGCGCCCGCCAAGAGCAGCAGGCCGAGGCGGCGCAGCCGGCGCGGTTGCGCGGATGAAGAAGACACGGTCATGGAATTTCCCTCCGGGGATGGGTGGTGGATGTGGTTGATGTGGACGTGCCGGCTGCCGGCGGCAGCGGCCGGGTGAAGAAATGGTTGAGCTCGGCCATGTCGGTCTCGGTCAATGCACCGGCGCGCTGGCGCAGGGTGAGCCGGGCCAGCAGCAGGTCGTGCCGGGCACGCGCCAGGTCGCGGCGTGCGGCGTACAGCTGCTGCTCGGCGTTGAGCACGTCGAGGTTGATGCGCTCGCCGCCCTCGACGCTGCGGCGCGTGCCTTCGAGCGCGGCCTCGGCACTGGCGACGGCCTCGGCCTGGGCCGCGATGCGCTCCGGCCCGCTGGCGCTCAGGCGCCATTGGCGCCGCAGGTCGACCAGCAGGTCGGCGGTCTTCGCATCGAGCAGGTGGCGTGCGCTCTCGCGTTGCTGCGCCGCCTGGCGGGCCGCCGCGGACACGCTGCCGCCCGCATACAGCGGCACCACGAACTGGATGCCGACGCTGTCGGTGCGGTAGCGCTGGTTGTAGGTGCTCGCGATGTCCGAGCGGTTCTGCGAATGCATCGCGAACAGCTCGGCGCGCGGCAGGTGGCCGGCGGCCTGCCGGCGGATCTCCTGCTCGGCGATGGCCAGGTTCTGGCGTTGCGCGGCCAGGTCCGCGTTGTCGGCCAGCGCCTGCACGCGCCAGGCGTCGAACGACAGCGTCTCGACCGGCGGCCGGAAGTCGGGCGCGAGCCCGTGCAGCGCGCCCACGCTGGCGAGCGGCACACCGACGATGGCCTCGAGCGCGCGCTCGGCCACGTCGAGCGTGTCGGCGGCTTCGATCTCCTGCGCCTGCGCAAGGCCGAGGCGCGCGCTGGTCTCGGCCATGTCGGTGCGCGTGCCGTCGCCATGGCGAAAGGCCTGCGTGTTGCGCGCGAGCTGCTCCGCATAGGCGCGGCGCTGGGCTTCGGCCAGCAGCAGTTGCTCGCGTGCCTGCAGCGCGTCGGTGTAGGCCTTGCCGAGCCGCACGGCCATCGCCTGGGCCTGGCCCTGCCACTGGGCGTCGGCGAGCAACGCCTGCGCCTGGCCCTGCCGGTAGCGCGCCAGCGCGGCCGGGTCGTACAGCGCCTGTCGCAGCACCAGCGAGCCGGTGTAGCTGGTGTAGTCGCGCTTCTGGCTGTTCTCCTGCACGTTGCCGAAGATGTCGGTCTCGGTCACGCGTGCGTCCTGCCGGTTGCGCGGGCTGTTCGAATAGGTCAGCGAGACCTGCGGCAGCAGGCCGGCGCGGCCGATCGTCTGCGCCTCCTGGCCGGCTTCGCGGCTGGCCGCGGCGGCCTGCAGCGTCGGGTCGTGGGCGACCGCCAGCGCGTAGGCCTCCAGCAGGTCCAGCGCGTGGGCCGGCAGCAGCGTCGCCAGCGCCAGCAGGCCGACGGCGTAGCGGTGGCGCAGCGTGGAGCGCGCGGCGCTCATTCTTCCGACAGCGCGACGTGGGCGCGGTCCATCAGCGGCTTGAACAGGTACGACAGCAGCGTGCGTTCGCCGGTCCGCACGAAGGCCTCTGCCGGCATGCCGGCGCGCAGGTCCAGGCCGGCCAGCGCGCGCATGCCTTCGGCCGTCACCTCGATCTGCAGCGGGTAGTAGGGCACGCCGCTGCGCGCGTCGACCAGCCGGTCGGCGCCGACCACCTTGACCTCGGCGGCGATCCTCGGCGTGCGGTTCTGGTTGAACGCCGGGAACAGCAGCTCCACCGGCAGGCCGGCGTGCAGCGTGTCGATCAGATGCACCGGCGCCTGGGCCTCGACCACCAGCGGCAGGTTCGTCGGCACGATCTCCATCAGCGGATCGCCGGCGCGCACATAGCCGCCTTCGGTGAACACGGCCAGGCCCACCACCGTGCCCGCGACCGGCGAGCGCACCACCGTGTGCGCGAGCTCGAATTCGGCGGTGCGCAGCCGGTCGGCCAGCGGGCCCGCGGTCAGGCGCGCCTCGGCGAGCTGGCTGCGGACTTCGGCCTGGCGCTCCTCGCGACGCTGCACGATGCGCAGCTTCTGCTCGGCGACCTGGCGCAGCAACTGGCCGATGCGGCCGGCGTCCTCCGCCAGTGCGCCGTTGGCCTGTGCCAGCAGGCGCTCGGTTTCCAGCAGGCGGTTGCGCGGCACGTAGCCGTCGCGGGCCAGCGCCTGCAGGCTGCCGGCCTGCTCGCGCAGCGCGTCGACCTGCTGGCGGCGCGCCTGCCGGGTCTCGTGCAGCCCGGCGAGTTCGGCATCGCGTGCACCGATCGCCTCTTGCATCGCGTTCATCTCGCTCAGGAAGGCCTGGCGGCGCGACGTGAACAGCTGGCGCTGCAGCGCGATGGCGGATTCCGCGCGCACGGCCGCTTCCTGCGGGCCGATGCTGTCGGACGAGGTCTGCGCCAGGTCGGCCGGGAACACCGGTGCGGGCAGGCCGTCGCGTTCGGCTTCGAGCCGCGCTTCAGTGGTCTGCGCATGCAGCAGTTGGCGATGCAGCGCGTCGGTCGCGGCGCGGGCCGCGGTGTCGTCGAGCTGCAGCAGCGCATCGCCGGGCCGGACCACGGTGCCGTCGCGCACCAGGATGCGGCCGACCAGGCCACCGACGGGCGCCTGCAGCGCCTTGCGGTTGCCCGCGACCTTGACCGTGCCCTGCACCGGCACGCCCTTGTCGAGCGGCGCGATCGCGGCCCAGCCGATGAAGCCCGCCACGCCGATCAGCACGACCCACCAGCCGCGGCGCGCAAAGGCGCGCTCGTCCATGGCGGCGTCGGGCTGCGCGTCGGCGGCCGGCCGCGCTGGCGTGGAGAAGGGCTGCGGCGCGCCACCGCCGGTGGCGCCGGACGGGCGCGGCGTGGCACCACCGGTGCCGTCGCGTGGAAGCAGTCTCATGCGAATCCCTTGGCGGTGGGCAGCGCCGTGCCCGTGTTCGGTGGCGTGGCGGGCCGCTGCTGTTCGGCGACCTGGCGCGCGGCGGTGGCCAGTGCGGCCTGGACCTGGGCGGTCGGGCCGAACACCGCCGGCAGCGCGGGCCGCAGCAGCAGCAGGCGGTCGGTGCGCCCCAGCAGCGCGCCGCGGTGCGTGATCGCCACCACGGTCGTGCCCATGCGCTTGAGCGCGGCCAGCGCGTCGCACAGCGCGGCTTCGCCGGCGTCGTCGAGGCTGGCGTCGGGTTCGTCCAGCACCACCAGCACCGGTCGGCCATACAGCGCGCGCGCCAGCCCGACGCGCTGGCGCTGGCCGCCGGAGAGCCCGGCGCCGCCGTCGCCCAGCCGCGTGTCGTAGCCCTGCGGCAGGCGCAGCACCAGCTCGTGCACGCCGGCCAGCTGGGCGGCCTCGACCACGCGCGCGGCATCGACCTCGCCGAAGCGCGCGATGTTCTCGGCCAGCGTGCCGGCGAAGAGTTCCACGTCCTGCGGCAGGTAACCCAGCGACGGGCCGAGCTCGTCCTTGTCCCACTGGAAGATGTCGACGCCGTCCAGGCGCACGCGCCCCGACGCCGCTGGCCAGATGCCGATCAGCAGCCGTGCCAGCGTCGACTTGCCGGCGCCCGAAGGGCCCATCACGCCGAGGATCTCGCCGGGCTCCAGCGTGAAGCTCAGCGGCGTCAGCACGGCGCTGCGCGCCCCCGGCGGCGCACCGACCAGGCCTTCGACACCCAGCCGGCCCGACGGGCGCGGCAGGGCCATGGCGGCGGGCCGTTCCGGCTGCTCGGCCAGCAGCCGGTCGAGCCGCTGCCAGGCCTGGCGCGCGACCGACCACTGCTTCCAGACGCCGATCACCTGCTCGATCGGCGACAGCACGCGGCCCATCAGGATCGAGGCCGCGATCATCATCCCGGCCGTGATGCGGCCTTCGATGACGAGCAGTGCGCCGAAGCCCAGCACCAGCGACTGCAGCGCCATGCGCACCAGCCGCGTCAGCGCGCCGACCGCCGCGGCCTTCTCGCTGGCCTGCTGCTGGAAGGCGACGAAGCGGCCGTGCAGGTGCAGCCAGCGGCCATGCAGATGGCGCAGCATGCCCATGGCGGCGATCACCTCGGCGTTGCGCAGGCTGGCCGAGGCCACGCCGCCGGCCTGGATCGACAGCGCGCCGGCTTCGGCCAGCGGTGCCGCCGACAGCCGCTCGTTGAGCCAGGCGAGCGCCATCAGCACCGCCGCGCCGGCCAGCGCGAACACGCCCATCCACGGGTCGAAGAGAAAGATGACGGCCAGGTACACCGGGAACCATGGCGCGTCGAAGAAGGCGAACAGCGCGCTGCCGGTGACGAACTGGCGCAGGGTGGTCAGGTCGCCCAGCGTCTGGCCGGCGTCGAGCCCGCGGCCGCGCAGGTTGGCCTCGAAGGTGGCGGCATACACGCGGCCATTGAGCTGCCGGTCGAGCTGGCTGCCCACGCGGATGACGAGCAGGCCGCGCAGCCAGTCGAGCGCGGCCATCAGCCCATACAGGCCCAGCATCATCAGCGTGAGCATGGTCAGCGTCATCTCGTTGCGCGACGGCAGCACGCGGTCGTACACCTGCAGCATGTAGACGGACGGCACCAGCATCAGCAGGTTGATGACGGCACTGAAGACGCCCACGGTGCGGAAGGCGGCGCCGTAGCCGCGCAAGGCGTCGGCGACCGGGCCGCGCGATGCGGGCGAGCGTCGGGACATGGTGTGTTCCTGGAGAAGCGAGAAATGGGGTGGCCCGAGGCGCCGCACGCCCATGGCCGATGCCATCGGTGCGTGCGGCGCGCGGGGCTCAGGCGATCAGACGATCAGACGATCACGATGTCGGAGGCGGACAGGCTGGTGACGCCCGTCAGCACGATCTTGTTGTTCGCGTCGTAGGTCAGCGTCGAGGTGCCGGCGTTGAAGGCGGCGACGGCTGCGGAGGCGGTGGCGAACAGGCTGCTCGAGAACTGCAGCTTGTCGGTGCCCGAGACCTTGAAGTCGGTCACCGTGTCAAGGCCGAAGCCGCTGGAGAAGCTGAAGACGTCGTTGCCGCTGCCGCCCGTGAGGGTGTCGTTGCCGGCGCCGCCGATGAGCGTGTCGTTGCCCGCGCCACCCGACAGGGTGTCGTTGCCGTTGTAGCCCTGCAGCGTGTCGTTGCCGGTGTTGCCGTTGATCGTGAGGTTGTTGGCGTTGAGCACGGCCTCCAGCGGCGCCGCGTTCTGCGTCATGATCCCGTAGGTCACGGCGTGCACGTCGTTGGCGGTGGAGCCGCCAAGGCCGCTGTAGTTGCTGCCGCTCAGCGTCAGCCCGTCGATGGTGAAGGCGGGCAGCGAACCCGACAGCGCGTACTGTCCGCTCGACAGCGTCGCGTCTTCGCCGAAGGCGATCTTGCTGACGTAGCCCGTCAGCACGTGCACGCCGATGTCATAGATCAACTGGTCGCTGCTGCCGTTGCCGGCACCGACGATCGCGCCGTAGCCGCCGCCGGAACCCGTGCCTTCGGCACTGACGTACTGCGTGCCCGAATAGGGCTGGCCGGGAATGGCGTTGCCCGCAAAGCCGCCCCAGCCGGCCGATGCATAGCCGCCCAGGAAGGCCGACACCGAGGTGTTGGTGCCTGCCGAGTTGGTCACATTGATCACGATAGCCATATGAGTTACTCCAATGAAATGTTGAAAAACAGGAAAGCCGGGGTGAAGCGTCAGGCGCCCATGTCCTCCGGTCGGCATTCATCGCGGTGATCGGTTGCGGTTGCGGCGGCCCGGCGCGCCCGCCGGCGCCGCACAGCCAGCCGCAGTGCGACCGGCAGGCCGAGCGCGGCCAGCAGCAGCGCGCTGAGCGGGCCGCCGCCGCCGTTGCCCACGGACTGGGCCGGCTGGACCACCGTGGCCGGCGGGTTCACGTTGAGCGTCGCGGCTGCGGAGACGCTGCCGCCCTTGAGCGCGTCGGTGCAGGTCAGCGTGTAGGTGAAGTTGCCGTGCGCGGTGGTCGTGATGCGCTCGCTGCCGCTCGCGGCGCGGCTGCCGCTCCAGGCGCCGCTGGCGGTGCAGCTGCCGGTGTTCTCGCTGCTCCAGGTGAGCGTGGCGATGTCGCCGACGGTCATCGAGGTCGGGCTCGCCGCGAGGCTCAGCGTCGCGCCCGGCCGCGTCGCGTCGAGTTCGACCTGGAACACCGTGCCGTAGGCGTTCGGCACATAGATGATGTTGCGGGTGCCCTGGTACTGGTAGGGCGGACCGCCGTCCACGGTGGAGCCATACAGGCGGCCATCGCTGCCCAGCGTAAGGCCGGTCGGTACCTTGCCATCGACCGCGAGCGCGAACGAATGCAGCAGCTCGAAGGCCGAGCCCGGCTGGCCGGCCCGGGCCGTGACGATGCGGAACAGCGTGCCGTCGCCGTTCGCGCCGCCGCGTGCGGTCGTGCCGTACAGGTTGCCGTCGGCGGCCAGCACCATCGGACCGGCTGGCGCGGCGGGGTCGGTCGCGCCGATGCCCGAAAAGCCGTGGACGACCGAGAAGTCGCTGCCGTCCTTGCGGATGCGGTAGATCGAACCTCCGTCGCTGATGCCGCTCAGGCTGCCATAGAGCCAGTCCGTGCCGACCTCCAGCAGACCGGGCGACAGCTTGTTCACACTGGCGCTGTTGCGCACTGCGGAAAATGACGGCAGCCACGGGAAACTCTCGTTCGCCTGGAAGGCGCGCAGCGTGGTGTAGCCGGTGCCGTCGGTCCGCATCCTGTAGAGGGCGCCGTAGGCAGGGATGCTGCCGTACTCGGTCGTGCCATAGAGCCAGCCGTCGGAGCCGATCGCCAGGGACACCGGGGGTCCGCCTTCGCTGGATGGATCGAAGCTGTGCAGCACGCTGAATCGGCCCGCGGCATCGATCTTGAAGATGCGGCCGGTCCGGCTGCCATCGTCCGGCCCTTCGTCCATGCCATAGACGCTGTCGTCCGGCCCCATCACCAGGCCGCCGCGCGGGAACACCACCGTGCCGGCCGCCGCGACGATCTCCGGCGTGGCCCAGCTGCCCGGGGTGAACCGGAAGATCGCGCCCTGCTGCACCACCGAATCGGCGCGGGCGCTGTTGCCGTCGTAGGCCAGCCCGAACATCTGGCCCTTGCTGTTCTTCACCAGCGGACCGACGAAGGTCTGCATGTCGTAGCGCGGCACGGCGTCCGTTCTCGTGCAGAGCTGCGAGACCGTGTAGCTGCTGCCGGCCGCCGCGGCGGTGCGATAGATGCCCGGTCCGCGCAAGGAGCAGTCGGGGTGGTTCGACAGTCCGTACAGCTGGCCGTCGTCCGCCAGCAGCGGCGGCCCGGAAGGTGCGGACAGGTTCACCAGCCCCGGGTAGACCAGCCGGAAGTCGGTCATCACCGTGAGGCGGATGTCGGGGTCCACGGTCTGCGCCTGCACCGCGATGGCCGGCAGCAGCCCGGCCAGCAGCGCGCAGCCGAGCGCGCGCCATGCGCCGCTGCCGCGGAAAAGGGAAGGGGTCGTCATGCGGCGTGTCCTCAGAACTTGAAGGTCGCGGACAGCAGCGCGCTGCGTCCGGGTGCGAGATAGAGCTGGTTGCCCATCGGCTCGGCGTAGCGGCGGTCGCGCAGGTTCTGCAGCGCCAGCCGCAGCGTCAGGGCGCGGCTCACTTCCCAGGTGGCCCAGAGGTCGACGACGTGGTAGGCCGACCAGCTGTTGACGATGCCGTAGTCGGCGATCGGCAGCGGCAGGCCCGACGAGAACTGCCAGCGTGCGCCCAGCGTGAGCTTGCGGTCGAACAGCCGCACGCCGCCGCTCAGCGCGTACTTGGTGCGTGGCGGCAGCTGGAAGAAGATCAGTCCGGCCTTGGTGCCGGCCTGCGTGGTGGCGGGGTAGCCGGTGGTGCTGCCGAACGGGAAGGGGTCGTAGCGCGCGTCGCCCAGGTCGGACAGCGTGCGCGTCAGGTTGAAGCCGGCGAAGGCGGTGCCCGCGTCGTAGTCGGCCTGCAGCTCCAGGCCGCGGAAGCGCACGCGGTCCTGCAGGTTGACGAAGGCGTAGCGGTAGGCCTGCTCCTGCGTGTCGCCCGGCGCCATGACGCGGGCCATCATCATGTAGTCGTCGACCTGGTTGTTGAACCAGGCGAGCTTGAGCCGGGCCTTGTCCTGCGGCGCGAACAGGCCGTCGCGCTTGAGGCTGGAGCCGATTTCCCACGAGGTCGAGCGCTCGGGCAGCAGATAGGGGTTGGGCAGCAGCGGGAAGGTGATGCCCGGATGCGTGCCCGACATCAGCGATTCGGTGATGGCCGGCGGGCGCGAGCCCTTGCCCCAGTGCGTGTAGAGCTGCCAGTCGGGCGTCGGCTTGATGGCCGCGCCGAGGCTCGGCAGCAGCCGGCCGCCGTGGCGTTGCAGCGTCACGGGCGTGAACACGCTGGTGTAGCGCGGGCTCGTGCCCACGCCGTTGTCGATCTGGCCGTTGTAGAGGTTGCCACCGCCTTCGATCTCGTAGCGGTCGTAGCGCACGCCGCCGGTGAGTTCGAGCCAGTCGCCGCGTTCCAGCTTCAGGCTGGTGAAGGCGCTGGACAGCGTGCGCGTGCCTTCCGGCGTGGCGCCGACGGACAGGCCGGGGTCGCTCGCGCTGCCGAGGTCGGAGCGCGCGCGGGTCTTGTCGTGCACGTACTCGCCGCCGTAGGTCAGCGCCGCGGCAAGGCCGGGCAGCGCGAAGCGCGAGGTGTTGGCGATGCTGCCGCCGAAGGTGGCGGTCTGGTTGTCGGTCTCGATGTCGCTGGAGGTCGCGCCGCTGAAGGGCGTCTGCTGGTTGCGGGTGCGCGTGTAGTAGAGGTTCGTCTGCAGGTCGATCCAGTCGCTGCCGTTGAGCCAGCTGTGGTTGGCGGTCACGGTGTCGGTGCGCACGTGGTTGGCGGTGCCGACGGCCGGGCCCGCGCCGTTGCTGGCGAGCGTGCCGGCGCCGGTGTCGAACTTCGCGTCGAAGCCGATGTAGCCGAGCTTCAGTTCATGGCCCGGCGCGATGCGCGCGGTCGCCTTGAGCAGGCCCGACCATTGGTCCTGGCCGGAGTAGTGCACCTCGTCGGGCGGGCCCACCAGGTACTGCTGTTCGTCCAGCGGCGTGCTGCCGTGCTTGCCGGCGTCGAAGGCGCCCACCTTCTTGTGGCTGACGCCGGCCACGAGGTCCAGCGCATCGTTGGCGCGCCAGGCGCCCACCGCGCTGCCCGCGAAGTGGTAGGCGTTGCTGCCGGTCGTGAGGTTCGCGCGGCCGCCGGCACGCTGGTCTTTCGCGAGCAGGTCGTCGGTGTCGAGCGTGCGAAAGTTCACCACGCCGGCGATCACGCCGGCACCGCCGACCGTGGAGACCGGCCCCTTGGTCACGTCCGCGCCGGACAGCAGCTCGGGGTCGAGATAGACCGAGCCGTTGTTGCCGTGGCCGGTCTGCTGGTAGTTCTGCCGCGCGCCGTCGATCGTGACGTTGACGCGGCCGAAGTCCTGCATGCCGCGGATGTTCACGGCCAGTGCCGGGTTCTGGCGGTCGTTGGCCGTGTAGACCCCGGCGACGTCGGCCAGCACGTCGCTCGCATTGCGCGGCGGCAGCCGGTCGATCGCCTCGCGGGTCACGACCGAAGCGGAGCCGGGCGTCTCGTAGACCGGGTCGGGCCGCTGCTGGCTGGCCGTGACCGTGACGGTCGCGAAGCTCGTCACGTCGGGCGTGGCGCGGTCCGCCGACGTGGGCGAGGCCGGTGCGGATGGCACGGGTGGCGGCAGTGCCTCGACCGTCACCGTGCCCGCGATGGTGATGCGCTGGACCAGCCCGGTGCCTGCCAGCAACTGGTCCAGCGCCTGGTTCGCCGGCAGCCATCCCTGCACGCCGCGTGTGCTGCGGCCGCGCAGGAGTTCGGCAGGCGCGAGCAGCCGGAGACCCGAGATCTCGACGAAGCGCGTCAGCGCAGGCGCGAGCGCACCGGCCGGTATGTCGAAGTTCTGGACCGCGGCACTGGCCGTCGGCTGGGCATGGACGTGGGCCGGCGGCAGCAGCGCCGCAATGGCGAAGACCCAGGGCGCGAGGCTGGCGGCAGGGCGCATGGCCGAGCCCGTGGGCCATGGCCCCGGCCGGCGTCGCGGCCGTCCGGTCGGCTTGATGGTTGGCAAATCGTTCCCCTCCGTTCGGCGTGTTGCCGATGCGCTAAGACACAAACAAGAATCACTTGCATATGAAGACGCGGGAGGAAGGGACTTCGACAGTGCCGATGCGTTTTTTTTTAACGGCGCGGCGGCAGGGGCGCGCGCGACGGTGCCGCCGCGGCCTCGACGACCGTGACCCAGGGCAGCCGACGCACGCGCACCGGCAAGGTGGCCTGGAGCTCGTCGAGCAGCGCGTCGGTGTCGGTGCTGTCGAAGGAGCCGGTCACCGAGAGCCCGCGGACGGCGTCGCCGCGCAGCAGCACCACGCCCGGCCGGTAGCGTTCGAGCTCCGTCATCACCTCGGCCAGCGGTCGGTCGACGAACACGATGCGGCCGCGCTGCCAGGCCGTCAGCACGTCGAGGTCGGCCGGCTGCGGTGCGGACACGCGGCCGTCCGCGGCATAGCGGACCTGTTCGCCGGTCTGCACCGTTGCACCGCCCGATGCGTCGTCCGCCGGGCCTCGCACGCGCACGCTGTGCTCGGTGACGGCGACGTCGACCGCGTCGGCGCCGCGGTGCACGATGAAGCCGGTGCCCAGCGCCCGCATGGTGCCGCCGAGCGCCTCGACCTCGAACGGCCGGGCAGCGTCCGGCGCCACCTGCACATGCACCTGGCCCGACAGCAGGCGCAGCCGGCGATGGCCTTCGTCGAAGGAGATGTCGATGGCCGATGCCGCATCGAGCATGACCTTCGAGCCGTCGGCGAGGGCCACGGTCCGGCGCTCGCCGACGCCCGTGCGCACGTCGGCGAGCAGGGTCGCGGGCGGACCGAAGGCGCCGAGGCCGAGCGCGCCCGTCAGCGCGACGACCGCCACCGCGGCCAGCGCGCCGGCCTGGCGCCGGGTGCGCCGCTGCCGAGGCTTCTCGAGCGCAGGGCCGAGCGCCTGCCAGAGCCGCTCGGCCTGCAGGGCGGCGGCCTGCGCATCGGGGTCCTGCCGCTTCCAGTCGTCGTAGGCCTGCCAGTCGGCGTCATCCGCATCGCCGGCATGCAGGCGCACGATCCATTCGAGCGCGGCGTCGTTCAGCGACGCGGCATCGTCCCCGGCGACCGTCGAGGCTGTGGCGCCGCGGGGAGACGGGGCGATGGAATTCTCGGGACTCGGCATGGGTCGAAGGTCTGGAAAGTGGGGCGGGCCAATGGCTGTGTGAAGGCAGCCTCGTTTCCATAGACGTCCGGCCGGCGCGGTTCGACAGTGCGCCGCACAAAAAAACTTCGGTTAGCGATTCCGCCGGGTTCAGGCGGGCTTGGCGTCCCTCAGGCGTCGAACCCGAGCCGCGCCGCGCAGTGCTTGAGCGCCTGCATGATGTACTTGGACACCATGCTGGCCGACACCTGCAGCTGCTGGGCGATCTGCAGATGGCCCATGCCTTCCAGCCGGTTCAGCAGCAGCGCCTGGCGGCAGTTGGGCGGCAACTCGTGCAGCGCGGCATCGAGCACGGCGATCTGCTGGCGCAGCGACAAGGCCTGCTCCGGCGTCGGGCGAACGTCCACGAGCTCTTCCGAGAGCCCGTCGAGTTCGACCGGCGCACCCCAGCGGCGGCGATAGCGGCCGAGGTCCAGGACCAGGTTGTCGACGATCCGCCAGAGGAAGAAGCGTGGATTCTCGATCGCGCCTGCGCGCTGGTCGGCCGGCATGCTGGCGTAGCGGACGAACGCGTCCTGCACCACGTCGGCCGCCGCATGCGGATCCCGGAGCCGTCCGTAGGCGCGACTCTTCAACTCGCTGTGGTAGGCGCGAAAGAGGGCGTCGAGATCCTTGGACATGCGTCGGCTGCCTCAATGCGTCATGGATGAGAATAATTATCATTCTATGGGGAAGAGGCCGAAATTCCAACGCGCTGCGGATGTCCCCACCCTCTGTGGAGATGGGGGTTGCGGTCCGGCTCGCGTGGTTCAATGCCCGCCATGCAAGTGCAGTCGACCGCATGGCGCAAGGCCATTCTTTTCACGTGGATGGCCATCGTTGCGGTGGCCGCCCGCGCCGAGGAGCCGGACGAAGCGACCCGGCTCCGCCATGCCTACGGTTGCATGGCATGCCACGGCATGGTTCGCAAGCAGGTCGGTCCGGGCTTTGCGCAGATCGCCGAGCGCTATCGCAACGACCCTTCGGCGCCGGAGCGGACGGCGGCCAGGATCCGCGGTGGCAGCGTCGGCGAATGGGGGCGCGTGATCATGCCGCGTCAGCCGCGGATGACCGAAGTGGAGTCCCGGTCGTTGGCGGCCTGGGTTCTGTCGCAGCCACCTGCGCGGTGAGCCGACGGCGGGCCATGGTCGTCGTCGCCGTCCGCTTCGAGATGGATGCCTTTCTCGATGGTCACTTCCAGCGGACCCGCCGCGGCAAGCGCCTCGGCGCCCGCGTCGATCGTCCCCAGGAAGTGGAAGCCGCCGGTGACGGGCTTGCGCTCATGCCCGTGGAAGAGGGCCAGGTCGGGCCCGGCCGACCAGCAGATCATGTCGCCCGGCCCGCAGTCGCGCGTCTGCGTGCTTGCGCGGGGGACGCTGCCGGATAGCGCGCCGGGTAGCTCGCCGAACTTCTCCCGGCCGAACAGGTCGTGCAGCGTGATCGTCAGCGGCAGCATCGCGGCGAACGCGCGCGCCGCTTCGCTGTCGACGAGGGTGGCAGGAATGGCCTTGCCGTCCAGTTTCAGATGGATCTTCATGGGGTCCTCGCAATGTGCGGGCCGGTGGACGGGCAGGTTGCGTCCGTCGCACCAGTCCGGGTGCTTTCAGATGGAAGGGCGGGTTTTCTTGCGCGTCGCCGCCAGCGCCGGGGCCGTGCTGCGACGTGCTCGGAACTGCCGGGAAGTGCCGGGAAGACGGCCTCGGTGGGCTTCGACGCGCCGTCAGGTCGGCGCGCTGCCCAGCTGGAGCTCGCGCAGACGCTTGATGTCGCGCGCGGGCGGCAGGCCGAAGAAGCGGCTGTACTCGCGGTTGAACTGCGACTGGCTTTCGTAGCCCACGCGGTGCCCGGCCGTGGCCGCATCGATGTGCTCGCCGATCATGATCCGGCGCGATTCCTGCAGGCGCAGCTGCTTCTGGAACTGCAGAGGCGTCATCGACGTGACCGCCTTGAAGTGCTGATGCAGCGACGACACGCTCATGTGAACCCGGTCGGCCAGCTCTTCGATGCGCAGCGGTTCGCGGAAGCGCTGCGACAGGATGCTGATGGCCTGTGCGATCCGCTGGCTCTGGCTGTCCACCAGCGCCATCTGGGCCAGCCGCCAGCCGTCGGGCGACTTGAGCAGCCGGTAGAGGATCTCCCGCGCATACAGCGGCGCCAGTGCGGCCGCATCCTCCGGCGAATCGAGCAACCTGACCAGGCGCAGCAGCGGATCGAGCAGCGTCGCGGACAACTCGTCGGTGAAGATGCCGCGCCGCGAGGCGCGGGCCGTATCGGCATCGCCGAGCCCGAACTCCAGCGCGAGCGCGGCGATCTCCTTCACGTCGAAGCCCAGCCGCAGGCCGAGGTACGGGGCCTCCGGCGACGCGTCGATCACCTGGCCGGAGACCGGCAGGTTCTGCGCCACCACGAGGTAGCGGTTGTTGTCGTAGACATAGACCTCCTCGCCCAGCAGGACGCGCTTGCTGCCTTGCGCCAGCATGCAGAAGGCGGGCTCGTGCATGGTGTGGACAGGGTGCTGCGACTGCGATGCCCGCGCCAGCGAAAGACGCGGTATGGCGGTCTCGCGTGCGCCATCGACCCGCGTCAGGCGATCGATGATCGCGGCGAGTTCCGCCCGCATGACCGTCGTCTGCATCTGATCGAGCGGGCGTTCGTTGCGCGAGATGGGGGCGGTGTAGGTCAGCATGGACGAGAGCTTAGACAGCCGAACGTCGCTTGTCTCGCTTCCGGCGCGGCTGCCGGAGCATCGTGCAAACATCCTCGACGATCCAGCAAGCGGCGCGCGGGCCTTGGCGCACGGCGGGGGCGCGCTCCCCGGCATTTTCGGGCAGGACCGGCTGCGCGGCGGACGTTGGGAGAGCGACTTGCGTTGCATCTCCCGTAGCTCGCTGGAGGTCGATGCATCGCGTTGTTATGGTATAAATGATTTATACCAATAAGCAATCATCATGATCGATCCTCAAGTTTCCGCAAGCACCCAGCCGATTCCTTCCGTATCGACGGACGCTCCCGTTGTCGCAGCCATCCCGGCGACCGCGGCTGACGTCGGTGCAGCCGTCGCCAAGGTGGCGAAGGTCGAAAAAGCCGCGCCTGCCAAGTCGGCCGTAGCCAAGACAGCCGCAACCAAGGCACCCGCTGCCAAGACGCCCGTCGCCAAGAAGGTTGCGGCAAAGAAGCCGCTGGCGACGACGAAACCCGTGCCGGTCAAGAGTGCCGCGAAGACGGCGGTGAAGGCCGTCGGCAAGACGGTCAGCAAGCCTGCCGCGCCCAAGCCCGTGGTCAAGTCCACCCCGAAGCCGGCGGCCAAGCCCGTAGCCAAACCCGTGACCAAGCCGGTAACCAAGGCCGCACCCAAGCCCGTGGCCGCGCCGGCGCCCGTGAAGAGTGCGGCGAAGCCTGCAGACGTGAAGCCCGTGGTGGCGAAGCAGCCCGTGGCGAAGGCACCGAAGCCAGCCAAGAAGGTGGAAGCCGCCCCGACGCCCAAGTCGCAGGTCAAGAGCCTCAAGCTCGCTGCCAAGCCCAAGGAGAAGCTCGTGCGCGACAGCTTCACGATGCCCCAGGCGGACTTCGCGCTGATCGCCAGCCTCAAGAACCGCGCGCTGCTGCTCAAGCGTCCGACCAAGAAGAGCGAGCTGCTGCGCGCAGGCCTGCACGCCCTCCAGGCGCTGACCTCGGCGCAGCTCATGGTCGCGCTCAACGCGCTGGTGCCCCTGAAGGCCGGACGGCCCAAGCGCGACGCGGACTGACGCGACCACCCGTCGGCCGGCCGCCATCGCCGCTATCGACGCCATCGCCGTTATCGCGGCATGCCGACGCGCCGCGGCTCAGCTCACGGTGGCGGCCGCCAGGTCCTTCTGCACGGTCACCCGGACCTGATTGGCGATCTGCGTCGCCGGCGCCTGCGTTCCGACCAGCCGGTTCACCTGCTTGAAGTCGCATTGCAGCGTGGCTGGCGTCAGCGTGACCACCGCGTAGCCCTGTGCATCCGTGCTGGCGTGCTTCAGCCACGGGTTGCTGTCGAGCGCGGCGAGTTGCTGGCACAGCGGCAGCAATTGCTGCAGGAAGGTGCTGTCGGCCTGCAGGTCGGCCAGCACGGCGCTGGTCGTGGCGTCGAGCTGCGCTTCGGCCACGCCCCGCGCGGCCAGTGCGCTGCGCAGCCGGACGCGCAGTGATTCCGCCAGCGTGGCCGCCGTCACCGACGCCGCCCTGAGCGTGTGGTCCAGCAGGTTCACATCGACCTGGACGGGTGTCGCCCCCAACGCCGCCACCGGGATCGACAGCGGGTAGAAGACCAGCGTCGCCAGGCTCGCCGACAGGCTGCCGACGGCATCCTTGAGGTAGCTGAAGAACGAGTCCGAGCTGATGCCCGCGGTGACCAGATCGACCATCACCGGCGTGCCGCCGCCGGCCGCGTCGAAGTCGCTGTTCACGGTGCCCGCATAGAAGGCGTGGATGTCGCCTGTCAGCGCGACCACGTTGCGGATGCCGTTGTCGCCCAGATGCTTCATCAGCGCCTTGCGCTCGGCGTTGTAGCCGTCCCATTGGTCGGCGTTGAGCACGAACTTCTGGAAGAACGGCGTGAGCGCCGCCTGCAGGCCGCTGGCGATCACGAAGGCCGAGTCCTGCTTGTTGGCCAGCACCTCGGGCTTGACCAGGCCGAACGCCACCGCCTGTGCGCCAGCGGCCACCTGGGCCGACGTGCCGCCCGCCGCCGCCTGCTTCGCAGCGGCGAAGGCCGTGACGGCGGTGGCCGCCTGCGTGGCGTTGAGTCCGGCGCCGGTCGCGGCGGACAGGGTGTTCGCTGCCGTGGCATCCGCCACCGCAATGGCTTGCGCGGCGGCGCCGGCGGTGGCCTGTGCCGCGCCAGCCGTCACCGCGCCGACGATGGCCGCCGCCACCGGCACGTTGCCGGCGGTCGATGCCAGGGCGCTCGCGATGCCGCTGGCCAGCGTGCTCACCGATTGCAGGGCGATCAGCGTGGCGATGGCGTTCGTGCCGTCGACACCCATGCGCAGCAGCGACACCTCGTTGCCCCAGAGCTTCCAGGTCGCCGTGGAGGTCTTCATCGTGTCCTGCCACCAGGTGCGCTGCGTCTGGCCGAGGATGGACGTGAGCGCCAGCGTGTCGGTGCCGGCCAGCGACATCTTCTGCGCCTCCGCGGCGGCCAGCGTGGCCGCCGGCACCATGTAGCGCGCACCGATGCTGCCGAGCGCCAGGCCGGTCGCCGGATTGATGGTCGATTCGGGAATCACGTGGTCGCTGCGGTACAGGCGCTCGTCGGTCATGACGAGATGGGCCAGCGAGCCGAAGCGGAACTCGCGGTAGATCCGGATGTTGAAGATGTCCTGCGTGTCGGTCGCGTCGAACACCACATCGGCGGGCATGAACTCGAACCAGGCGCGGCTCGCGCTGCGGCGCCGTGCCGGCTGGTGCTGTTCGGTCGTGTCGTAGGTCTCCGCGTCGCCCCAGCAGTCGTCGCTGAACTCGTGGTCGTCCCAGATCGCCACCATCGCGAAGCGCTCGTGCACGGCCTGCAGGCGCGGGTCGCTGCGGTAGCGCTTGTAGAGATAGCGGTAGTCGGCGAGCGAACTGGCGTACTTCGCGCCACTGCCGCCGCTCTTGAAGCTGCCGTCGGGCAACTGCAGCGCCGGATGCGCCGACTCGACGGCGCCGGTCTGGAATGCTTCTCCGACGGTCTCGTAGATGTAGTCGCCCAGGTGGACGACGAAGTCGAGCTTTTCTGCGGCGAGCGCGGTGAACGCGCCCCAGTGGTTGACGCTCCAGTCCTGGCAGCTCAGGAAGGCGAACTTCAGCTGTGCGACCTCCGCGTCCGTCGCCGGCGCGGTGCGGAAGCAGCCCACGCGCGAGAGCACGTCGCCGGCGGCGAACTGGTAGTAATAGGTCTGTGCGGCGGCCAGCCCGGTGATCTTGTGGCGCACGGTGTTGTCGAACTGCCCCGACACCGGCACGGTGGCGTCCAGGACGAGCGCGCCCGCCAGCGCCGTGCTGCTGCCGAGCAACGACGCGTTGTCCGCGGCCGTCACGCGCAGGCGGATCGTGAAGCTGGCGTCCACGGCGGCGGTGCTCTCGGCCAGTGCGTCGGCCGCGAGCACGCGGGTCCAGAGCAGGATGCCGTCCGGCTTCGGGTCGCCCGAGGCCACGCTCTGCGGAAACTGCCAGTTGCTGCCCGTCGCCGCGGGTGTTGCAGGCGTGGACGGCACATCGGGCACGTCGGGCACGTCCGGCGTCGGACTGGCGGGCGCCGGCGATGCATCGCCGTTGCCGCCGCCGCAGGCCGACAGGCCGCCCAAGGTCGCCACCGAGGCGGTGATGAAACCACCCAGCTTGAGAATCTGTCTTCTGTCCATGGCCTGCTTCTTTCCGGAGTCGTGAGGAAATGGCAGTTGCGCTGCCATCGCACGGCATTGGGCCAAGCGGATGTGACATGGCGATGCAAGCGGTGTCGCATTCGGCCGGGCGGCGCATGCACACCGCCGAACGGTGGTTTGCCGCGCGGCGCCGTCGCGGGCTTCCGCGCCGTGGGGTCGTCAGCCTTCCAGCGTGCTGATCAACAGCGCCTGCAGCACGAAGCGGTGGTTGTCGGCCAGTTCCGCGACGTCGTCCTGCACGCACATCAGGCCGGCCAGCGCGCGGGCCGGATGGGCGTCGTCGCCGAGCCCGTCGTACACCGTGACGCCGGCCACCTCGTGCAGCATCGCGGCCAGGGCCGCGTCCAGGCCGCCGCAGTCCACCGCGTCGTAGAGGCGGCCCAGCATCTGTGCGAGGCCCGCGAGTTCGGCGCGCGGCGGCAGCGGGTTGTTCATCAACAGTTGCGCGACCTGCGCACCGAGTTCGGCCGCGGCGCGCTGCAGCGGCGGCGGGTCGCCGAGCACCTGCCGCAGCAGCGCGATGTTCTTGCCGCGCAGCGGCTTGTCGGCGATGCCGGCGGCCGATGCGGCCTTCAGCCGGGTCGCGCGCTCGACGATGCCCCGCACGGCGGCCTCGGTGAGCGGCGGGCCGGACGCGGTCACGCGGAAGGACGAAACGATGGAGCCGTGAAACATCAGGGTTCGCAGAATATCGGGCGGCCGATGCACCTCCCTTGACCTGCGTCAAGCGCCTGCGCGCGGCATGGCCGATACAAAGCGGACACGAAGACGTGCGCATCTGTTACCGAGCGGCCCGCGTCGTTGTCCGTCCTGTTGCACGCGGCTCCTACGCTTGCATCCATACCAGACGCACCGAGAGCCCGCCACATGACCTCCACCTTCGCACCCACCTCCGCATCGGCCCCGGCATCGGTTCCGCCGTCCGCGCCCCAACGCATCGCCGGCATGCTGAAGCTGCTGGAGGACAGCCTGCCGATCCAGCGCCACGTGGTGCATGCGGGCGACACGGTCTGCCAGGCGGGCCAGCGCTTCGTCCACCTGTATGTCGTGAACTCGGGTTTCTTCAAGCTCGTCAACATGTCCGAAGAAGGCCGCGAGCAGGTCGTCGGTTTGCACTTCCGCGGCGACTGGCTCGGCCTGGACGGCATCGCCGGCGGCCAGTACGGCTGCGACGCGGTGGCGATGGACACCGGCGAGGTCTGGGCGATCCGCTACGACGCGCTGCTGCAGGCCTGCATCGCGAAGCCCGCGGTGCTGGCGGCGCTGCACCAGGCCATGAGCCGCGAACTCGCGCGCGACCACGACTCGATGCTGTCGCTGTGCACGCTGCCCGCGGACGCACGGGTGGCCGGCTTCCTGCGCTACTGGGCGGACAACGTGGCGCAGCGCGGACTGCGGGCCGACAAGATCATGCTGCGCATGACCCGCGCCGAAATCGGCAACTACCTGGGCATGACGCTCGAGACGGTGAGCCGCGCACTGTCGCGCATGGCCCGCAGCGACGTCATCCGCTTTCCGGAAAAGTGCCGGCGCGACATCCACATCCCCGAGGTCGGCGCGCTCACCGCCTTCATGCAGCGCGCCTCGGCGGCGGCGGCGCCGGCCGGCACGCTTCACTGACGCATCGACTCACTGCGCGGTGCGCAGCACCTTGCGGATGGCCGACTCGAGCTCGGCCCGGGTGTAGGGCTTGCGCAGCAGCTCCCAGGCGCCCGGTGTGCCGAGCAGGTCGGTGGAAAAGCCCGACATCAGCAGCACCGGCAGTCCGGGCCGGAGCTTCTTCGCTGCGTCGGCGAGCTCGGTGCCGCGCAGGCCGGCGCCGAGCGCGATGTCGGTGAGCAGCAGGCCGAGCGGTACGTCCGAAGCCAGCACCGGCAGCGCCTCTTCCGCGGTGGCACAGAACCGTGCTTCGCAACCCATCGAGACCAGGAACTTCTGCACGATGCCGCGGACTTCCGCATCGTCCTCGACCACCAGCACACGCAGCCCCGGTGGCAGGCCGGCCGGCGTCGAGAGCGGGCCGGACGACGTGGCCGCAGCGGCGTCGTCGTCCAGGGCCTCGTCCCGCACCAGCGGCAGGTACAGCGTCAGCGTCGTCCCGATGCCGATCGCGCTCTGCAGGCCCAGGGCACCGTGCGACTGCCTTGCAAAGCCATACACCGTGGCCAGGCCGAGGCCGGTTCCGCGGCCCGCGTCCTTGGTGGTGAAGAAGGGTTCGAAGGCACGCGCCTTGACCGCTTCCGACATGCCTTCGCCGGTGTCCGCGACCGAGATCGCGACATAGGCCTGCCCGGCGCGCTCGGGCTCGTCCAGCGTGAGCGGTGGCGGCAACGCGGCCACGATGCGGCAGGCAAAGGACAGCGTGCCGCCCTGGGGCATCGCGTCGCGTGCGTTGATGGCGATGTTCAGGAGCGCCGATTCGAGCTGCACCGGGTCGGCCATGCACAGCGCGTCTTCGGCTTCCACATGGATCGCGATGCGCTGGTCGAGCGTGCGGCGCAGCATGTCGGTCAGCGATTCGAGCAGCGCGCGGGCGTCGATCACCGCCGGCTGCAGCACCTGGCGGCGCGAGAAGGCCAGCAGCTTGCCGGTGAGTTCCGCACCGCGGCGGGTGGCGCGCATCGCCGACGCGATCAGCGGCCGGATCGACGGATCGTCCGCGCAGCCCGGCACGTCTTCCAGCACCTGCAGGTTGCCCGAGATGACGGTGAGCAGGTTGTTGAAGTCGTGCGCGATGCCGCCGGTGAGCTGGCCGACGCTTTCCAGGCGCTGCGAATGGCGCAATGCCTCTTCGCTCTTCTCGCGTTGCAGCAGCGTGGCCAGCATGCTCGACAGCGAATCGAGAAAGCGCTCCTCGTCGTCGCCGAAGCGCTCGGCGGCGCGGGCGCCGACGGTCAGCGTGCCGATGACCCGGCCGCGGTCGGAGATCGGCACGACGATGCCGCTCTCTTCGGCCAGGTCGCGGATCACCTTCGACCTGCCTTCGGCGACCACGCCGCGGGAGAGCCGCTCCATGTCGCCGGCGACCAGGTCGCCGATCGCCGTGCCCGGCGGCAGCCCGGTGCCGGCCGTGATGCGGAAGGCCAGTCCGTTCGGTTCCAGCATCAGGATGACGGCCGTGTCGACCTCGAGCGCATCGGTCACGATGGCCGGCACCTGCAGCAGCAGCGCATGGGAGTCGGACGCGTCGACCATCAGCCGGCCGAAATGGGCCAGGTGCTCGGCATAGCGCGCCCGCTTCAGCGCCGCCTGGACGCGCGGATAGCCGTCGATGCCGCGGATCGCGGCCACCACGTAGGGCAGGCCGTCCTTGTGCAGCGGGCTCAGCGCGATCTCGACCATCACTTCGCTGCCGTCGCGCCGCCTGGCCGTGAGGTCGAGTTGCCGGCCCATCGGGCGCGCGCGCGGCGCCTTGGCGTAGCCGTGGCGGTAGGTCGCATGGCGCGGGCGCACGGCGTCGGGCACCAGCTGTTCGACGTCGAGCCCGATCAGTTCGTCGCCGGTGTAGCCGAGCAGGTCGAGCGCGGCCGGGTTGGCCAGCACGATCAACCCTTGCTGGTCGACCAACAGCAGCGCGTCCGGGTAGGCCGCGAAGACCGACCGAAAGACCTTGCCGTCGTCGAAGCCCGGCCCGAGCGGGATGCGTTCCATCAGGCCGCCTCGACGCGCGGTGCGAACAGGTAGCCGGCGCCGCGGACCGACTTGATCAGCGCCTGGGCGTCCGTGCCGGCCTCGAGCTTGCGGCGCAGCCGGCCGACCTGCACGTCGATCGTCCGGTCGAACGGGCCGGCATCGCGGCCACGCGTGCGCTCGAGCAGGAAGTCGCGCGACAGCACCCGGCCGGGACATTCGGCCAGCACGCAGAGCAGGTCGAATTCGCCGGTGGTCAGCGCCACTTCATGGCCGTTCGCGTCGAGCAGCCGCCGCGCGCCGGTGTCGAGCAGCCAGCCTTCGAAACGCAGCCGCGTGGGTGCGACGGCGCCGGGCGGCTGCGATGGCGCCGGGCCGGTCGTGGCGGACGGCGGCGCGGTCCGGCGCAGCACCGCCTTCACGCGTGCCAGCAGTTCGCGCAATTCGAAAGGCTTGGTCACGTAGTCGTCGGCACCGACCTCCAGGCCGACCACCTTGTCGACCGCATCGCCGCGGCCGGTCACGATGATCAGCCCGCAATGCCAGTGCTCGCGCAGCTTGCGTGCGATCTCGAAGCCGTCCTCGCCAGGCAGCCCGAGGTCGAGCAGCACCAGCGCCGGCGCGTCGCGCGCCATCAGGTCCATGAGCGCGCGGCCCGAATGCAGCTGGCTGACCCGGAAACCATGCATCTGGAGGTAGTTGGCCAGCAGCAGCGTGATGTCTGCTTCGTCGTCCAGAACGGCGAGATGGGTAGGAGAAGTCACTGCGGCATGTTAGCCGCAGCTCGAGACGATTGTGACGATGAGTGGCCCGGAGTGGCCCGGAGCGGCCCGTCCCGGGCGTCCGGCACCTGCCGGCTACAGCGCGTCGTCGGTCATGCGCATCACGATGCGGCCTTCGATCGCGCCCTGGCGCATGCGGTCGAGCACGGCGTTGATGTTGTCGATGCGGTCTTCCGCATAGATCGTGTGCACCTTGCCTTCGCCGGCGAAGGCCAGCGCCTCCTGCAGGTCCTTGCGCGTGCCGACGATCGAGCCGCGCACGGTCTTGGCGTTGAGCACCACGTCGAAGATCGGCAGTGCGAAGTCGCCCGGCGGCAGGCCGACCAGCGACATCGTGCCGCGCTTGTGCAGCATGCCCAGCGCCTGCGCGAACGCCGGACGCGACACGGCGGTCACCAGCACGCCGTGCGCGCCGCGCAGGCTGCGCTGCACTTCCAGCACCGGGTCCTGTCGCGCCGCGTTGATCACCATCTCGGCGCCGAGCCGGGTGGCGAGCGCGAGCTTGGTGTCGTCGATGTCCACGGCGATCACATGGAAGCCCATGGCCCGCGCGTACTGCACGGCCAGGTGGCCGAGCCCGCCGATGCCCGATATGGCGACCCAGTCGCCGGGCTTGCAGTCGAGCACCTTCAGGCCCTTGTAGACCGTCACGCCCGCGCACAGCACCGGCGCGATCTCCGAGAAGCCGACGTTGTCCGGCAACTGGCCGACGTAGCCGGGGTCGGCCAGCACGTATTCGGCGTAGCCGCCGTTCACGGTGTAGCCGGTCATCTGCTGGCCGTCGCACAGCGTCTCCCAGCCGGTGATGCAGTGCTCGCAATGGCCGCAGGCGGTGTGCAGCCAGGGCACGCCGACGCGGTCGCCTTCCTTCACGAGCCGAACGCCCGCACCGACCGCTGCGACGTAGCCCACGCCCTCATGGCCCGGGATGAAGGGCAGGCTGGGCTTGACCGGCCAGTCGCCGTCGGCGGCATGCAGGTCGGTGTGGCACACGCCCGAGGCGATCACCTTGACCAGGACCTGCCCGGGCTGAACCTCGGGGACCGGAACCTCCTCGATCTGCAGCGGTTGGCCGAAGGTATGGACGACGGCGGCTTTCATGGTCTGCATGGCGTGCTCCTGGTGTCGAGGGTCATTCGATCGACAGCGCGCCGGTGGGCAGGCTCACGCGCAGCGGTGCGGCGGCTTCGTCGACGGCGGCGCTCGCTGCGGCCTTGGCCGCTTCCGGCGCGCGCACCAGCAGCACCGGCACCGTGGCGTAGCGCAGCACGTTCTCGGCGCTGCTGCCCAGCACCAGCCGGCCGACGCCGCGCCGGCCGTGCGTGCCCAGCACGATCAGATCGGCGGGCCAGTCGATGGCCTCGGCCGTGATCACTTCATGCACCGAGCCCTCGAAGTTGTCGTGCTGCACGGTGTCGACCGCGATGCCGGCCGCCGTCACTTCGGCCAGCGCGTCGGCCAGGACGCGCGCGCCATCCTTCTGCAGGTCTTCCATCCAGTTGCCGGCATAGCCGACGTAGCCGTTCATCGCGAGCGCGAAGGACAGTTCGTCGACCACGTGGAGCAGGCGGATCCGGCCGCCGGTCAGCGCCGCGAGGCGGATGGCCTCCTGCAGGCCGCGATTCGATGTCGTGCTGCCGTCGACCGGCACAAGAATTCGCTGGTACATGTGCATTCCTTGATGTGAGGGATGCGGCCAGTATGTGAAGGCCGACCGGGCCGTGGCCTTGACGTGCGTCAAGCCGTTGGCCGATGCCGTTGCCGGTGCGCCGAGCGGCGCCGATGCCGAATGGGTTGATCTGCATCAAGCGCCTGGCGGGTGGCGCTTCTTACATTGCTTCGGCACCCGCGAGCGACGCTCCACCGTGCGGCCCTGTCCGCCCGCAGGTCGCCTCCGCAACCCTGACCTCCACGCCGCCATGCCGACTGCTTCGACGACTCCCTCCCTGCCCGGTGCCGCGGAACGCATCGACCCGCCGTTGCACGCGGCGATGGCGCAAGCGACGTCCGCGCTCTCCGGCGCTTCTGCCTTTCTCGCCGCGGCCGACTGGGCGCTGCATCTGGCCGCATCGCCCGGCAAGATGCTGGACCTCGCCGCTCTCGCCACGGATGACGCGCTTCAGTGGGCTGCGGCCGGCGTCGGTGCGGCGGCGGGCGCCTCGGCGCATTCGGCCGATCCGCGCTTCGCGGCGCCGGAATGGTCGCTGTGGCCCTTCAACCTCATGCAGCAGGCGTTCACATCGAGCGAGCGTTGGTGGGACGCGGCTGCGCACGGCGTCTGGGGCGTCGAGAAGCATCACGCGGAGCTGGTCTCGTTCGGCGCTCGCCAGTGGCTCGACATGCTGTCGCCGGTCAACCAGTTCGCGACCAATCCGGTGGTGCTGTCGCGCACCGCCGCGCAGGGCGGCGCCAACCTCGCGCGCGGCATGCGCAACGCGCTGGAAGACCTGCAGCAGGCGGCGGCCGGCGCCGCGCCGCCGGGAACGCAGGCCTTCGTCCCCGGGAAGGACGTGGCGCTCACGCCCGGCAAGGTGGTGCTGCGCAATCGCCTGATCGAGCTGATCCAGTACGAGCCGACCACGGACAAGGTGCATCCCGAGCCCGTGCTGATCGTGCCGGCCTGGATCATGAAGTACTACATCCTCGACCTGTCGCCGCAGAACTCGCTGATCGGCTACCTGGTGGCGCAGGGCCACACCGTGTTCTGCATCTCGTGGAAGAACCCGGACGAGGGCGACCGCGACCTGGGCATGGACGACTACCTCCAGCTCGGCGTCTTCGCCGCCCTCGCGGCAGTGAACGCGATCGTCCCGAAGCGCCAGGTGCATGCCGCGGGCTATTGCCTGGGCGGCACGCTCCTGGCCATCGCAGCGGCCGCCATGGCGCGCGACGGCGACACGCGGCTCGCATCGATGACGCTGCTCGCCGCGCAGACCGACTTCACCGAACCCGGCGAGCTGGGGCTGTTCATCGACGAGGCCCAGGTCAGCGTGCTCGAGGCCGAGATGGCACGCGCCGGCTATCTGAGCGGCGCACAGATGGCCGGCGCCTTCGCCATGCTTCGGCCCGACGAGCTGATCTGGTCGCGCGTCGTCCATGCGTACCTGCTCGGCGAACGGGCACCGATGAACGACCTCATGGCATGGAACGCCGACGCGACGCGCATGCCGGCGCGGATGCATTCGCAGTACCTGCGCAGGCTGTTCCTGGGCAACGACCTCGCCGAAGGCCGCTATCTCGTGGACGGCCGTCCGATCGCGCTGAGCGACATCGTGCTGCCGGTCTTCATGGTCGGCACCGTCACCGACCATGTCGCGCCTTGGCATTCGGTCTACAAGCTGCATCACGAGCTGGTGTCGGACATCCGCTTCGTGTTGACCAGCGGCGGCCACAACGCGGGCATCGTGAGCGAGCCTGGCCATCCCCATCGCTCCTACCAGGTGGACGACCGGCCGGCCGGCGGAGCCGCCGTCGCGCCGGACGCATGGCGGGCCGCGGCGCCGACGGTCGAGGGCTCCTGGTGGCCGGCCTGGCATGCCTGGCTGCAGGCGCGTTCCGCCGCGTTGGCGCGGCCACCGTCCATGGGCGCTGCCGGCAAGGGCTTCCCCGTTCTGGGCGCGGCGCCGGGGTGCTACGTGCTGGAGAAATGATGCGCGCCTCGACATCCGGTGCGGCCATCGGATCGGCATCGGCGCTCGTGCTGGCGCTTGCCATGGCGGGCTGCGCCAGCATGGCGCCGGCCTACGTGGCACCGGCGCTGCCGGTGCCCGCCGCATACGGCGCCACCGACGAGGCGGCGCCCGATGGTGCCGGCTCGGCCGCATCGACCGCCTGGCGCGACTATTTCGCCGATCCGCAACTGCAGGCGCTGATCGCGCTCGCGCTCGACCACAACCGCGACCTGCGCCTGATGGTCCTGCATGCCGACGAGGCGCGTGCGGCCTATGGCATCCAGCGCGCCGACCTGCTGCCCACCATCGGCCTCAGCGCGAGCGGCGCGCGCTCACGCGTCCCTGGCGACCTCAACGTTACCGGGCACACCGTGGTCGGCGGCGACTACGAGGTCGGCGTCGGCCTGTCGTCCTGGGAGCTGGACTTCTGGGGCCGCGTCCGCAGCCTCAAGGACGCGGCACTGGAGAACTACCTCGCCTCGGAAGAAGCGCGGAGGGCCGCCACGGTGCAGCTGGTCGCACAGGTGGCCGACGCCTACCTCGCGTTGCGCGAGCTGGACGAGCGCCTCGCCATCGCGCAGCAGACGGTGGCCAGCCGGCAGGAATCGTTCCGGATCTTCCGGCGCCGCGAGCAGGTCGGCGCAACGTCGCGCCTCGACCTGCTGCAGGTCGAAACGCTGCTGACGCAGGCGCGCTCGCTGCAGGTGCAGTTGATGCAGGCCCGCGCCGCGCAGGCGCATGCGCTGGCCTTGCTGGTCGGCACCGATGCGGGCCTGCCCGTGCTGCCGCCACCGTTGCGCGACGACGCGGCCGTGATGCCCGAACTGCGCGCCGGCCTGCCTTCCGACCTGTTGAGCGCCCGCCCCGACATCGTCGCGGCCGAGCACCAGTTGAAGGCCGCACACGCCAGCATCGGCGCCGCGCGTGCCGCCTTCTTTCCACGCGTGATGCTGACCGGCAGCCTGGGCAGCGCGAGCGCAGAGCTCGACGGCCTGTTCGCCGGCGGTAGCCGCGCCTGGACCTTCGTGCCCAGCGTGTCGCTGCCGCTGTTCGATGCGGGCCGCAATCGTGCGGCACTCGATCTGGCGGAAATCCGCCGCGAGCTCGCGGTGGCCAGCTACGAGAAGGCCGTGCAGACCGCTTTCCGCGAAGTGGCCGATGCGTTGTCGGCCCGGCAGCGGCTGGCCGAACAGGTGCGCGTCCAGCAGGAGGCCCGTGCTGCCCAGGCCGAGCGCGCACGGCTGGCCAAGCTGCGCTACGACAACGGCGCGGCCGCGTTCCTCGAGGTGCTCGACGCGCAACGCGACCTGCTGTCGGCCGAGCAGCAACTGGTGCAGACGCGCCGGGCATTGCTTTCCGCCCGCGTCGGCCTGTACGCCGCACTCGGCGGCGGCACGCAGGCCCTGTCTTCCACCGAATCCACGCGGACCCCATGAGCCTCTCCATCAAGAAAATCCTCGTCCCCGCCGTGATCGCGGCGGCCGTCGTCGGCGCCGGCTACCTGGCGTGGGCGCGCTTCAAGCCGACCGGCCCGGGCGAGGGCTTCGCCAGCGGCAATGGCCGCATCGAGGCGACCGAGATCGACGTCGCCACCCGGCTCGGCGGGCGCGTGCAGGAGATCCTGGTGAACGAGGGCGATTTCGTGCAGGCCGGGCAGGTGCTTGCGCGCATGCAGGTCGACATGCTGCAGGCCCAGCGCGACGAGGCCAGCGCCCACCGCGAGCAGGCGCGCAACGCCGTCACCACGGCGCGCGCCCAGGTCGCCGTGCGCGAGAGCGACCGGGCGGCGGCGCAGGCGGTGGTGGCCCAGCGCGAAAGCGAACTCGATGCCGCGCGGCGGCGGCTGGCCCGTTCGCAGACGCTGTCGGCCGAGGGCGCGGCATCGGTGCAGGAGCTGGACGACGACAGCGCACGCGTGCGCAGCGTGCAGGCCGCGCTCGACGCCGCACGCGCACAGGTCACGGCCGCCCAGGCCGGCGTCGACGCGGCGCGCGCGCAGGTCACCGGTGCGGAGTCGTCGCTCACGGCGGGCGTGGCCACGGTCGCGCGCGTCGATGCCGACCTGGGCGACACCCAGCTCAAGGCGCCGCGCGACGGCCGCGTGCAATACCGCATCGCTCAGCCGGGCGAGGTGCTGGGGGCCGGCGGCAAGGTGCTCAACCTGGTCGACCTGGCCGATGTCTACATGACCTTCTTCCTGCCCGAGACGGCCGTCGGCAAGGTCGCGCTGGGCAGCGAGGTGCGCGTGATCCTCGACGCCGCGCCGGCCTACGTGATCCCGGCGCGCGTGTCCTTCGTCGCCAGCACCGCGCAGTTCACGCCGAAGACGGTGGAGACCGCGAGCGAGCGGCAGAAACTGATGTTCCGGGTCAAGGCGCAGATCGACCGCGAGCTGCTGCGCAAGTACCTGCGGCAGGTGAAGACCGGGCTGCCCGGTGTCGCCTGGCTGCGGACCGATCCGCAGGCCGCCTGGCCGGCCACGCTGGCAGCCAGGGTGCCCGAGTGAATGTGGACGTGAGCCCGAGTTCGGCCGTCGCGCGCGTGGCGAGCGTGCAGCAGCGCTATGGCGCCAATGTGGCGCTCGACAGCATCGACCTGGTCATCCCCGCGGGCTGCAGGGTCGGCCTGATCGGGCCGGACGGCGTCGGCAAGTCCAGCCTGCTGTCGTTGCTGGCGGGCGCACGCGTGGTGCAGGCCGGCCGGGTCGAGGTGCTCGGCGGCGACATGGCGGACCGGCGGCATCGCGATGCCGTCTGCCCGCACATCGCCTACATGCCGCAGGGACTCGGCCGCAACCTGTACCCGACGCTGTCGGTGGAGGAGAACCTGCAGTTCTTCGGCCGCCTGTTCGGCCACGGTGCGGCGGAGCGCCGGCGCCGCATCGACGCGCTGATGCGCAGCACCGGCATGTACCCCTTCCTGTCGCGGCCGGCGGGCAAGCTGTCGGGCGGCATGAAGCAGAAGCTGGGCCTGTGCTGTGCGCTCATCCACGACCCCGACCTGCTCATCCTCGACGAGCCGACCACCGGCGTCGACCCGCTGGCGCGCAGCCAGTTCTGGGACCTGATCGACCGCATCCGCGGCGAGCGGCCGGGCATGAGCGTGATCGTCGCGACCGCCTACATGGAAGAGGCGCAGCGCTTCGACTGGCTGGTCGCGATGGACGCCGGCCGCGTGCTCGCCACCGGCACGCCCGCCCGGCTGCTCGCGCAGACCGGCAGCCGCACGCTGGAGTCGGCCTTCATCGCGCTGTTGCCGGAGGCGCGCAGGCAGGGCCACCGCGAGGTGGTGATACCGCCGCTGGCCGCGTCGGCCGATGGCGAGATCGCGATCGAGGCCAGGGACCTGACGATGCGCTTCGGCGACTTCGTCGCGGTCGACCATGTGAGCTTCCGCATCCGGCGCGGCGAGATCTTCGGCTTCCTCGGCTCCAACGGCTGCGGCAAGTCGACCACCATGAAGATGCTGACCGGCTTGCTGCCCGCCAGCGAAGGGCAGGCGTGGCTGTTCGGGCGCGAGGTGGATTCGTCGGATATCGAGACGCGCCGGCGTGTGGGCTACATGTCGCAGGCCTTTTCGCTCTACACCGAGCTCAGCGTGCGGCAGAACCTGGTGCTGCATGCGCGGCTGTTCCGCGTGGCGGAGTCGGACATCCCGGCGCGGGTGGACGCCATGGTCCGCCGCTTCGGGCTCGGCGACGTGGTCGATGCGTTGCCCGACGGCCTGCCGCTGGGCATCCGGCAGCGGCTGTCGCTCGCGGTGGCGATGGTCCATCAGCCGGAGCTGCTGATCCTCGACGAGCCGACGTCGGGCGTCGACCCGGTCGCGCGCGACACTTTCTGGCAACTGATGGCCGACCTGGCGCGGGGCGACCGGGTGACGATCTTCATCTCGACCCACTTCATGAACGAGGCCGAGCGCTGCGACCGGATCTCGCTGATGCACGCGGGCCGCGTGCTGGTCAGCGACGCGCCGGCCGCGCTGGTCCGCCAGCGCGGCGCGGCCACGCTGGAGCAGGCCTTCATCGGCTATCTGGAGGAAGCGGGCGCGCGCGGCGAGGCGGGTCCGGTGGACGCGGCGGCGGCGGCAACACCGTCCGTGCCGCCCGCGCCGCGCGGAGGCCGGCGCGCTGCCTTCAGCTTCGCACGCGCATGGAGCTACACGCTGCGCGAGATGCTGGAACTGCAGCGCGACCCGGTGCGCGCCACGCTGGCGCTGCTGGGCACCGCCATCCTGATGTTCATCATCGGCTACGGCATCAGCATGGACGTCGAGAACCTGTCCTATGCGGTGCTCGACCGCGACCAGACCGTGCTGAGCCAGAACTATGCGTTGAACCTTTCGGGCTCGCGCTACTTCATCGAGAAGCCGCCGATCGCCGACTACGCCGAGCTGGATCGCCGCATGCGTGACGGCGAACTCGCCCTGGCCATCGAGATACCGCCGGGCTTCGCGCGCGATCTCCAGCGCGGCAGCAGCGTGCAGATCGGCGCCTGGGTCGACGGCGCGATGCCGATGCGGGCGGAAACCGTGCGCGGCTACGTGCAGGGCATGCATCAGCTCTGGCTGGCCGACATGGCCACCCATCGGCTGGGCCTGGCGCCGGTGGCGGCCAGTTCGCTGGAGACGCGCTACCGCTACAACCCCGACGTGCGCAGCCTGCCGGCCATGGTGCCGGCGGTGATCCCGCTGCTGCTGATGATGATCCCGGCGATGCTCGCGGCGCTCTCGGTGGTGCGCGAGAAGGAACTGGGCTCGATCCTCAACCTCTACGTCACGCCGGTCACGCGCGCCGAGTTCCTGCTCGGCAAGCAACTGCCCTACGTCGTGCTGGCGATGTTCAACTTCCTGCTGCTGGTGGTGCTGGCGATCGCGGTGTTCGACGTGCCCGTGACCGGCAGCTTCGCCACGCTGGCGCTGGCGGCACTGCTGCTGGTGGTGTGCTCGACCGGCATCGGCCTGCTCGCCTCCACCTTCACGCGCAGCCAGATCGCCGCGCTGTTCGTCACGATGATCGGCACGCTCATCCCTTGCGTGCAGTTCGCCGGCCTGCTCAACCCGGTCTCCTCGCTCGAAGGCGCGGGCGCGTTCGTCGGCCACATCTATCCCGCCACGCACTTCCTCACCATCAGCCGGGGTGTCTTCAACAAGGCGCTTGGCTTCCACGCCCTGATGCCATCGTTCTGGCCGCTGGCCGTCTCGGTGCCGGTGATCCTCGGGCTCGCGGTGCTGCTGTTGAAGAAGCAGGAGTCCTGAGGTGCGTTCGTCGGCTGCCAACATCTACCGCCTCGGCATCAAGGAGCTGTGGAGCCTCGTGCGCGACCCGACGATGCTGGTGCTCATCGTCTACACCTTCACGCTGTCGATCTACGTGGCCGCGACGGCCATGCCGGAGACGCTGCACAACGCCGCCATCGCGATCGTCGACGAGGACGCCTCGCCGCTGTCGGCGCGCATCGCCTCGGCTTTCTATCCGCCGCATTTCCGGACGCCCGTGATGATCACGCCCGCGCAGGCCGATGCCGGCATGGATGACGGCGACTTCACCTTCGTGCTCGACATCCCGCCCGACTTCCAGCGCGACGTGCTGGCGGGCCGCGCGCCCGCGGCCCAGCTGAACGTCGACGCCACGCGCATGAGCCAGGCCTTCACCGGCAGCGGCTACATCCAGCAGATGGTGGCGCAGGAGGTGAGCGCGTTCGTCCAACGCCATGGCGACGCTGCGGCGCCACCGGTCGACCTGGCGCTGCGCATGCGCTTCAACCCGAATCTCGAGCAGGGCTGGTTCGGCTCGCTGATGGAGATCATCAACAACGTGACGATGCTGTCGATCATCCTGACCGGTGCGGCGCTGATCCGCGAGCGCGAGCACGGCACCATCGAGCATCTGCTCGTGATGCCGGTCACGCCGGCCGAGATCATGCTTGCCAAGGTCTGGTCGATGGGCCTGGTGGTCGCGCTCGCGGCACTCGTCGCACTGGTGTTCGTGGTGCAGGGCGTGCTCCAGGTGCCGGTGCAAGGGTCGATCGCGCTCTTCATGCTGGCGGCCGGGCTGCATCTGTTCGCCACCACCTCGATCGGCATCTTCCTCGCAACGCTGGCGCGCTCGATGCCGCAGTTCGGCATGCTGCTGGTCCTGGTGCTGCTTCCGCTGCAGATGCTGTCGGGTGGCTCCACGCCACGCGAGAGCATGCCCGCGCTGGTGCAGAACGTGATGCTGGTCGCGCCGACCACGCACTTCGTCTCGGCCTCGCAGGCCATCCTCTACCGCGGCGCGGGGCTCGACGTGGTCTGGCCCCAGTTGCTCGCCATCGCGGGCATCGGCGCGGGCTTCTTCGCCTTCGCGCTCAACCGCTTCCGCCGGACCATCGGGCAGATGACATGAACGACATCGAATCCACTTCCACGCCGCCGCCCGCCGATGCGCTGCGGCTGATCCGCAACCGGCTGTTCGACGAGATCGCGGTGGACGACACGGCGAGCATCCGCCGCACGCTCAGCGCCGAAGACATCCAGCTCTTTGCCGTGATGTCCGGGGACGACAACCCGCAGCACGTCGACCCGGACTACGCCGCGTCCACGCGCTTTCATGGCGTGATCGCGCATGGCATGTGGGGCGGGGCGCTGATCTCCGCGGTGCTGGGCACCCGGCTGCCCGGGCCCGGCACCATCTACCTGAGCCAGGCCATGCGCTTCCTCGCGCCCGTGCGCATCGGCGACACGCTCGACATCAGCGTGACCGTCGTCGCCCGCGACGAGGACCGCAAGCGGCTGACACTGAGCTGCCTGTGCGTCAACCAGCATGGCACGCGCGTGATCGAGGGCGAGGCCGAGGTGATCGCGCCGACCGAGCGCGTCGAGCGGCCGCGCACCGTGCTGCCCGAAGTGCGGTGGGCCGCCGGTGCCGCCGACGGCAACCGCGCGCTGCTCGATCAGGTGCGCTCGCTCGGATCGATCCGCGTGGCGGTGGTGCATCCCTGCGATGCGGTCAGCCTGTCGGCCGCGCTGGCGGCGCGCGACGCCGGCCTGATCGTGCCCGTGCTGGTCGGGCCGCGCGCCAGGCTGGTGGCCGTGGCCGCTGCCGCCGGACTCGACCTGACCGGCATCGCGGTCGAAGACGTGCCGCACAGCCATGCGGCCGCGGCGCGCGCCGTGGAACTCGCCGCGCGGAGCGAGGTCGATGCGCTCATGAAAGGCAGCCTGCACACCGACGAGCTGCTGGCCGCGGTGGTTGCCGCCGGCAGCGGCCTGCGCACGAAGCGGCGCATGAGCCACTGCTTCCTGATGCAGACGGCCGCCTACCCGCGGCCCTTCATCATCACGGACGCCGCGGTCAACATCGCGCCCGACCTGGACGCCAAGGCCGACATCGTGCGCAACGCGATCGACCTGGCGCACGCGACCGGCGTGGCGCTGCCGCGCGTCGCGATCCTCGCCGCGGTGGAGACGGTCAACCCGCACATGCCGGCCACGCTCGACGCTGCCGCGCTGTGCAAGATGGCCGATCGCGGCCAGATCACCGGCGGGCTGCTGGACGGTCCGCTGGCCTTCGACAACGCCGTGTCCGTCGCGGCCGCGCGCATCAAGAACATCGTGTCGGACGTGGCGGGCCGGGCCGACGTGCTGGTCGTGCCCGACCTGGAAAGCGGCAACATGCTCGCCAAGCAGCTGGAGTACATGGGCAACGCGTCGAGCGCCGGCATCGTGATGGGCGCCAGGGTGCCGATCGTGCTGACCAGCCGTGCCGACTCGCAGGCCTCGCGCCTGGCATCCTGCGCCGTCGCGCTGCTGCTGGCGCGCCACCATGAAACGAGCCCGCCATGAAAGAGACCATGCACAACCCATCGACCGGCGCCGTCATCGTGGTGCTCAACTGCGGCTCGTCGAGCATCAAGTTCGCGGTGTTCGACGCGGGCATCGACCCGCTGCCGCGCGAGCCGGCCTGGAGCGGCAAGGTCGAGGGCATCACCGGCTCGGCGCCGACCTTCAGCGCGGGCGGCCAGGCGGCCGAGCCGCTCGTGCTCGACGCGGCGCAGCCCTACCACGGCGCGCTGGCGCACATCCGGTCGCGGGTGCTCGGCTGGCTGGACGGCCGGCCGATCGGGGCGGTCGCGCACCGGGTCGTGCATGGCGGCAGCCGGCACTTCGCGCCGCTGCGCATCGACCGCGCCGTGCTCGACGAACTGGCCGGGCTGATTCCGTTGGCGCCGCTGCATCAGCCCTTCGCGCTGGAGGCGATCGAAACATTGCTGGCGGAGCGGCCCGATCTTCCGCAGATCGCATGCTTCGACACGGCCTTCCACCACACGCTGCCCCAGGTCGAGCAGATGCTGCCGCTGTCGTGGGACGCCTGGACCGGCGGCCTGCGGCGCTATGGCTTCCATGGCCTGTCGTACGAGTACATGTCGATCGCGCTGCCCGAGCGCCATGGCGAGGCCGCGAAGGGGCGGACCATCGTCGCCCATCTCGGCAGCGGCGCGAGCCTGTGCGCGATGGACGGCTTGCGCAGCGTGGCCACCACCATGGGGTTTTCTGCGCTCGACGGTCTGATGATGGGCACGCGCTGCGGCGCGCTCGACCCGGGCGCGGTGCTCCACCTGATGGACACGGGCGGGCTCACGTCGCAGCAGGTCGGCCACCTGCTGTACCACGGGTCCGGGCTGCTCGGCATCTCGGGCGTGTCGTCCGACCCGCGCGAGCTGCTGCGCTGCGAGCACGACAACCCGCGCGCCGAAGCGGCGCTCGCGCTCTACGTCCGGCGCATCGTGCGCGAGATCGGCGGGCTGGTCGCGGTGCTCGGCGGCATCGACATGCTGGCCTTCACGGCCGGCATCGGCGAGCACAACGCGGTGCTTCGGGAGCGCATCTGCGCGGGCCTGGGGTTTCTCGGTCTGGCGATCGACCCGGCCGCCAACCTGGCCAACGCGCCGCTCGTCTCGGCCCCCGAAAGCCGGGTGCGCGTCGTCGTCGAGCCGACCAATGAGGAATGGGTCGTGGCGCAGCATGCGCTGGACCTGGGCGCGGACTGAGCCGCCTTGCTCACGTCTTCGGGTCGATCGTCCTGACCAGGCCGGTAGACCAGTCCCTTCGCGCGGCGCCCGTCTTTTCGATGGTTTCGATGCCGAGCAGAAGCCCTGCATGCGCGAGATGAACGGCCTCGGCAATCAACTCCGGCGTCATGACCTTGGACGCTCCCATTTGAGTGACGACTGCTGCTGCGATCGTCGCTGTCGCTTGAAGAGTGACGTGGTCCATGGAGCTCCAGAGGAATGCAAACGTCGATTGTCTACCCCTGCTGAAACCAGGCCATCCGGTTGTCAGCGTCAGGTCGGTTCGGTGCCTCGTGCAACCAGGCGTTGATAGAACAACAGGTCCAGTTCCGGCGCCTGTCCGGAAAGGCCGGTGAGCACCGCATGCGCCTGGCCTCGATGGTGCGTCTGGTGATTGAACCAATGCGCCAGCGCAGGTGCCAGTGGCTGCACCTGCGCTTCGGGTGTGCTGACGCGCCGGTACGAGATGCTGCCGGCCAGCGCCTGGTCGTCGAGTCCGTCCACATAGCGCTGGATGCGGGCGTCTTCGGCCTGGCGTGCGGCACGCAGCGCATCGAAGTCGTCGAACAGGACGGCATCCAGCCGATCCGGCGCCGAGCCGGCACCGGTGAACCGCTGCATCCAGATCCGGTCGGTGGCGAGCAGGTGATTCAGCGTGCCTTCCAGCGATCCGAAGAAGACGCCGCGGTGTGCCCGGTACTGCAGCGCCGGCAACTCCGCGACCGCGTCGTACAGACGGCGATTGGCCCAGGCGTTGTAGCCTGCGAACATGCGGTAATGTTGCTGCTGAGGGGTCATGCGGTCGATTCTTTCGTGCCCCCCGGACAGGGTCAATCTTGATGCAGTCGATCAATCTGTTGCCGGCGCAGCTGTCGCCATGGCTGGATTCCCCCACGGCGCTGGCGCTGCTCGGGGTCCAGGCGCAAAGCCTGTATGCCAGCGTCAGCCGCGGCAGGATCCGCAGCAAGGCCGACCCGGCCGATCCGCGCCGGCGCCTGTACAGCCGCGACGACGTACTGCGGCTGGCCACCCGGAAGTCCGGCGCTGCGCCGGCGCGCGAGGTCGCCTTGCGGGCGGTTGCGTGGGGCGAACCGGTCTTGTCATCTGCCGTGTCGACGATTGCCGATGGCCGGCTCTATTACGCCGGGCGACCGGCGTTGCAGCTTGCGGCCACGGGCGCAGGACTCGAGCAGGTGGCGGCATTGCTGTGGAACGCGCCGCGGGTCGGCTTCGACGCGACCGACGCCGCCAGCGTCGAGCCCGCGGGCGGTGGCCTGCGCCGTGCACTGCTGCGCATGGCCGCAGCCGCTGCCGACGGTGTGCCCGCAAGAGATCGTCCGCCGGCCGAATTGCACACTGAGGCCGCCAGCCTGGTCGCCTCGATCGCCCAGGCCTGGCTTGGGTGTTCCCCGGCGCGCGCGCAAGGCGGTTCCTCGATGCATGTGCAGATGGCCGCGCGCTGGGCACGACCCGAGGCCTCGGAGGCCATTCGCCAGGCGCTGGTGCTGCTCGCGGACCATGAACTCAATGCGTCCACCTTTGCCGCGCGCGTCGCGGCATCGACCGGCGCGTCCCTGGCCGCGGCGGTGTTGGCGGGTCTTTCGACGCTGACGGGGCCGATGCACGGCGGCGCTGCGGCCGACCTCGGCGTGCTGCTCGAAGAAGCCCGCGTGCTGGGCGTTGCGATGGCCGTGGCGCGCCGCCTGCAATGGGGCATGCCGCTTCCGGCGTTCGGCCATCCGCTGTATCCGGATGGCGATCCGCGTGCGGCGGCGTTGCTGCTGGTGTTCGAGGCGCCAGTGGATTTCACGGCGTTGGCGGCGGAGGTCGTGCGGGCGACCGGCGCGCTTCCCAACGTGGATTTCGCGCTCGCCGCCATGGCCGGCGCCCATGGGCTGCCGCACGACGCGCCGCTCGCGGTATTCGCGGTCGCCCGGAGCGTGGGCTGGATCGCCCATGCGCTGGAGCAGGGGCGGTCCCGGGCACTGATACGGCCCAGGGCGTACTACTCGGGGCCCGGACTGGACGCCTGAGCTTTGGCGGTCGATGCCGTTCAGGCGGCCGCGTCGGCGAAACCGGCCAGGCGCTCGTGGATGATCGAGTGCGCCTCCTCCATGATCCGGTCGATCAGTGCCTTGACGGTCGGCACGTCGTGGATCAGGCCGGCCACCATGCCGCAGGACCAGGCACCCGCGTCCATGGCGCCCTCGCGCATGATCTTCGGGTAGACGCCGGCGACCTCGTCGATGATGTCGTCGAACTTCAGCGCGGCGCCGAGCGTGCGCTCCTTCTCGAGCAGACGATCGACTGCCGCGTTCTTCAGCACGCGCTCGGTGTTGCGCAGCGGCCGCATCACCAGCCGGGTGTCGAGTTCGCTGGCGGCCAGGATCGCCTGCTTGACGTTCTCGTGCACCGGCGCTTCCTGCGTGGCAATGAAGCGGGTGCCCATGTTGATGCCTTCTGCGCCCAGCGCGAGTGCAGCCACCAGCGATCGCCCGTCGGCCATGCCGCCGGATGCGACGAACGGGATCTTGAGTTCTTCCGCGGCGCGCGGCAGCAGGATGAAGTTCGGAACGTCGTCCTCGCCAGGATGGCCGCCGCATTCGAAGCCGTCCACGCTGACGGCGTCGCAACCGATCGACTCGGCCTTCAGCGCATGGCGCACCGACGTGCATTTGTGGATCACCTTGACGCCGGCCTCGTGCAAGGCGGGCAGCCATTTCTGCGGGTTGTTGCCCGCCGTTTCGACCGCCTTGACGCCGCCGTCGATGATCGCGCGGATATAGCCGGGGTAATCGGGTGAGCTGACCGTCGGCAGAAAGGTCAGGTTCACGCCGAAGGGCTTGTCGGTCATGACGCGGCAGCGCGCGATTTCCTTGGCGAGCAGGTCGGGCGTGCGCTGGGTCAGCCCGGTGATGATGCCGAGCCCGCCCGCGTTGGAGACGGCCGCGGCCATCTCGGCGTAGCCGACGTAATGCATGCCGCCCTGGATGATCGGGTGCCGGATGCCGAACAGCGTGGTGATTCGGGTTCTCATGTGTGTCTCCTGTGGGCCGAATGAATCGGCGCGAGCGTACCGGCGCCGCACCGCCGGATGCCGTCTCGCAAGCGACTGGGCGGCACGGGCCCCCATACCGCGGCCGTGCCGGCGCTGCATTTGAAATATGCGGAGGGCCGATTTCGCATTGATTTGCATATCGCCTCGCCATTTACCTTTTTCGGCCTCTGCCTGTTCACCCCGGATGCTTCGGCCGACCGTATGATCGATGTATCAGCATATTTCCTTGTGAAACTATTTCTGCGGGGAAAATCAGCAGTCGAATTTCCTGACCCGAAATACCGGGGTCACGAAATTTAATTAAATCTTCTGTATTACTCTTATGCGATCAATTCGTCAGCCGGGCGTGGTGCGCGGCGCAGTCCGGCGAAAGGCCGACACGGCATTCGAGTTCCGCGAGCTTTGGCCGGCCGTGGCGCTGCTGGGCGTCTTCCTTGTCGGCCTGGTCGTCGCCACGTTGTATCCATCCGGCAGCGACGACCAATATGCGGTCGTCGCGCCGCCCTGGTTCAACCGCCATCAGACGATCGGCGTCATCGAGTCCGTCGATGCCGGCATCGTCGACACCGGCGGCCCGGCGAACATGCTGATCGTCCATTCCAGCGCACCCGACGCGGTTCGCAAGCTGTATGCCGCGGGCGCGTGGCTGGTGATCGATCCGGTGCGGCTGCGCGGCTGCATCGGCTTCGGCCAGGCCAAGGGAGAAGGGCGCGCATGACGGCCGAACTCGACAAGGTCCGCGGCCGTTTCGGGCGCTTCCTGATCATCCTGTTCTGGCTGCATGTGCCGATCCTGGCGATCGTCGCCTTGCTGGTGGGCAAGTCGGTGGTGGCCGCGGCGCTCGCCGGTGTCGTGCTGGCCGGCGCCTATCACCTGAGCTGGTGGCGCAACGGCATCGCGCCCGTCACCCGCTATCTTTCCGCCGTCGCCCTGATGGGGCAGCCGGCGTTGTTCGTCTACCTGATGTCCGGGTCGGCGTGGCAGATGGACATGCACATGTACTTCTTCGCCACGCTGGCGCTGACGATCGCCTGGTGCGACCGGCGGGCGGTCATCGTCGCGGCGGGGGCGATCGCGTTCCACCACCTGCTGCTGGACTTTCTGTTGCCTCAGGCCGTCTTCCCGGCGGGGGGCGATCTGGCGCGGGTTCTTCTCCATGCGGGGATCGTCGCCTTCCAGACGGCAGTGCTCGTCTGGCTGAGCGACACGCTGGTCGAAAGCTTCGGCCGGATCGGTGCGATGAGTGCCGAGATCATGGCCAAGAACGAGGCGCTCGAGGCGCGGACGCAGGAGGCGGAGGAAGCCAATCGGGCCAAGAGCATGTTCCTGGCGAACATGAGCCACGAGATACGCACGCCCATGAATGCGATCCTGGGCTTCTGCCACCTGGCGTTGCGCACCGACCTCACGCCGAAGCAGAAGGCCTATGTTTCCAAGATCAACGGCGCCGCCGTTGCGCTGCTGCGGCTGATCAACGACATCCTGGACTTCTCCAAGAACGAGGCCGGAAAGCTCACGCTCGAGACCCGGCCTTTCAGCCTCCAGATGTCGCTCGACAACCAGCTGCACCTGGCCGCGATGGACGCGGAATCCAAGGGCGTGGTCGTTCGCTCGGTGATCGACAAGGCCGTGCCGCGAACGCTGGTGGGGGACGAGCTCCGCTTCAATCAGGTGGTGCTGAATCTGGTGAGCAATGCGGTGAAGTTCACCGAGAACGGCACCGTCACCGTGTCGGTGGACGTGCTGGCCCGGAGCGAGAAAGGCATCACGTTGAACGTGTCCGTGCAGGACACCGGCATCGGCATGACGCAGGCGCAGCAGGCGGCGCTGTTCAATTCGTTCAGCCAGGCCGACAGCTCGACCACCCGCCGCTTTGGCGGCACCGGCCTGGGCCTGGCGATCAGCAAGCAGATCGTCGAGCTGATGGGTGGTTCGATTCGCGCGGAGAGCCGTCCGGGCGCCGGCAGCACGTTCTTCTTCACGGTCGTGATGGGCATCGGCGAAGACATCGCCGTGCCGGCCACCGGCCTGCCGTCGGCGGAAATACGGGATCTGCGCGTCCTCATCGCGGACGACAACCCCGCGTCGCGGGAGATCCTGCAGGGTGTCTTCGCGTCCTGGTCGATGCCCGTGGACCTGGTCGCCTCCGGCGAGGAAGTGCTCGGCGCCCTGGACATCGCGACCACGGCAGGGAACCCCTACGATCTGGTCCTGATGGACTGGAAGATGCCGGGCCTCGACGGCATCGAAACCGTCAAGGCCATGCGCGCCAACACCAAGTTGACGCGCCTGCCGGTCGTGCTGCTCGTCACGGCCTACCGGCACGACGAGTTCAGGGGCGAGGCCGAGGCCAACAACATCGCCGCCTTCCTCGTCAAACCGGTCGACCCGAACGTGCTTCTCGAGACGATCACCGGCCTGTTTTCTGCGGGCGGCGCGCCGAAGGCCGGCAGCGCGGAAGTCACGAACGCGATGATCCCCATGGTGACGGTGCCGCTGCGCGGGTTGCGGGTGCTGCTGGCCGAAGACAACGACATCAACCGCGAGATCGCCGTCGAGTTGCTGACCGATGCTGGCCTGGAAGTCGACACCGCGGAAAACGGCCGCATCGCGTGCGAGCGCCTGGCCGAGGACGGGGCGCGCTACGCCGCCGTGCTGATGGACGTGCAGATGCCCGAGATGGACGGCGTCGAGGCCACGATCCGCATCCGGCAGGATTGGTCGGCCGACAAGCTGCCGATCATCGCCATGACGGCACATGCCTACGAGGCCGAGCGCCAGCGCTGCTTCGCGGCGGGCATGAACGATCACATCGCCAAGCCGGTCGATCCCGCGCTGCTGGTGCTCACGCTCGACCGTTGGCTGAAGCCGCGCGGGTCCGGCGGCGAAGTGCGTGCGCCGGTGCGCACCGTCGTTGCGGAACCGGTGGCCGTGAAGGTCGACGACCTGCCCGACAGCCTGCCGCCTTTCGACATCGAAGCCGCCCTGAAGCGTGTCAACGGCAAACGGCCCTTGCTGCGCAAGCTGATCCTCGGCTTTGCGGATGGTTTCGCCGAGGCCGTGCCGACCTTGCGCAGCCAGATCGCCAGCGGCAGCCGGGCGGAAGCCAAACGACTGGCCCACACGCTCAAGGGTGTCGCCGCATCGCTGGAGGTGCCCGCGGTCTCCGATGTCGCCGCCCGCATCGAGGCCATGCTGAGCGACGGCGAGCTGGATGGCATCGAGGCCCTGCTCGACGAGTTGGCGCAGCACATCGCGCCTGCGCTTGCGGCCGCCCGGAGCCTTGCGCCGCCGGTCGCGCCGGCCGCTCGACCGCAGGCGGGCGGGGCGGTCGATGCCTCCGCCGCGGAAGCGTCGACCGAGGCGTTCCGCATGGCGCTCAAGCGCCGCAGCCTGGGCGCGCGCACCGCATTCGAAAAACTGGGTCTGGCGCTGGGCATGGCACCCGACACGATAAGGACGCACCCGATCAAGGCCGCACTCGACAAGCTCGACTACGACGGCGCCATGCGACTTCTCGATGAAGGCTCCGCCACCGGCGTCGCCTCCGGACCTTCAACCCCATTCCAAGAGCGCTCCGATGACTGACCGTGCCGTGATACTGATCGTCGATGACGAGGTCTCGAACATCGAGATCATGAATGCGGCGCTGGAGGACGACTACGAGATCTGCTTCGCGACTTCCGGCGAGCAGGCCATCGAGGTCGCGCGGTCCGTGCTGCCCGACCTGATCCTTCTCGACGTGCTGATGCCCGGCATCGACGGCTACGAGGTCTGCCGCACGCTGAAGAGCGACCGGCTGCTGGCCGACGTGCCCATCATCTTCACCACCGGCCTGGACGATCAGGACGCGGAAGCCAAGGGGCTTTCTCTCGGCGCGATCGACTACGTGACGAAGCCGATCCAGCCGGTCGTGCTGCATGCGCGCGTGCGCAACCACATCGAGCTCAAGCGGCTGCGTGACCAGCTGGCCCAGATGGCCGTCACCGATGCGTTGACCGGTCTCAGCAACCGCCGCCGCCTGGAGCAGACGCTCGAGGTCGAGACGGCCCAGCTGTCGCGCACGGGCGAGTGGCTGTCGGTGTTGATGGTCGACATCGACTTCTTCAAGCTGTTCAACGACACCTATGGGCACCCGGCCGGCGACCGCTGCATCACGATGGTCGCGTCGGCACTCTCGCGCGCCGTTCGCCGCGCGTCCGACCTGGCCGCCCGCTACGGCGGGGAAGAGTTCGCCTGCGTGCTGCCCGGCACCGATTCGGACGCGGCCCTGACGATCGCCCGGGAGATCCATGCGCAGGTGCATTCGCTGGGCATTCCCCACACGGGTTCCACCATCAGCTCGCACGTGACCGTGAGCATCGGCATCGCGACCGCGCGCTGCCTGCCCGGCATGGCGGCCGATCTCTGGATCAAGCATGCCGACCGCCAGCTCTACCTGAGCAAGTCGGGCGGGCGCAACAGGATCCTGGGCGACACGTTCGAGGCGGCTTGAGCGGCATCGTGAACTCCCCGCCGAGGCCGTGCCGGCATGTCCATGCGGCGCCGCACCGCGTTCGTCGTTGAATAACATGGAAGAGGCACCAATTGCCCAGGATGAAGACCATCGACGAGATGCTGAACCTCGATTTGCTCACGTCCGAGCAGCACCATCAGATCGGCTCCTGGATCGCACGTGCCAGTTCGCCTGAAGAGATCATGAAGATGCCTGCACCGCTGTGGCAGGCCATCGAACGGGCCAGCGAGATCATGGGGGTCAACGAAGACCTCATGCGCCCGCCGGCGTTGGACGGCGGCTGAGCCGCCAGGCCGCATTCGTTCGCTCCGTCAAGGCGGCCGGCGTGTTTCGTGTCTCATGACGCCACGGCGAAACGCTCCGCCATGAAATCGATGAAGGTCTTCAGCTTTGGCGACCGGTACCGGTCTTTCGGATAGACCACGCTCAGCGGCCGGCTCGGCAGTTCATGCGCGGGGAACAGCCGCACCAGATGCCCGGCGGCCACGTCGGCCTCGAGCAATATCGCGGGCTGCAGCACGATGCCCAGGCCGTGCAGGGCCGCCACGCGCAGTGCGTGGCCCTGATTGACCTGAAGCCGCCCGGAGACGGGAATTCGAAACCGCCCATCCGTGCCGTGCGTTCGCCAGCCGGCCAGCGCGGCCGGGTTGAAGGACAGGCATTCGTGCTGGCTCAGGTCCTCCGGCTTGCTCGGCGAGCCTCTGCGCGCCAGGTAGTCGGGCGAGGCGCAGATCATCAACCGGTAAGGCGCGAGCGGCTTGGCGATCAGGGCCGAGTCCGGCAGCTGGCCGATACGGATCGCGGCCTCGAAGCCTTCTTCCACCAGATCGACCACGCGGTCGCTCAGCGACACGTCGACGCTCACTGCCGGATAGCGCGCCAGGTACACCGACAAGGCCGGCATCAGCGCCTCGGTGCCGAAGGTCACGGGCGCGCTGATGCGCAGCGTTCCGGCAGGCGACGATTGCAGGTTCTGCGCCTGCGTGTCCGTCTCGGCCACCAGCCGGAGGATCTCCTTGCACCGGACGTAGTAGTCCTCGCCCAGGGCCGTGAGGTGCTGGCGCCGGGTGGTCCGATGGAGCAGCTGCATGCCGAGGCGCTTTTCCAGCGTGCGCAGATGGTTGCCGGCCATCGTCGCCGAGATGCCGCTCGCCGCGGCGGCTGCGCTCAAGCTGCCTTTTTCGACGGCCAGGACATACACCTGCATGCTGTCGAGCAAGTCCATTGGCAACTCCTGATTTCGAATGAGTCAAACGGGCCGCAGTTTATCTCTCGGAAATTTCAAATGACACTGCCCCCTTCTGCAGTTTTGCGAATTCGAAAGGGCGTGATGGACTTGAATCTCAAGGGGCGTACAGCCCTGGTCACCGGTGCCAGCGCCGGCATCGGAGCGGGCGTGGCCAGGGTGCTGGCATTGGAAGGCGTGCGCGTGGCCATCACCGCGCGCCGCGGCGATGCGCTCGGGCAACTGGCGGCCCAGATCGCCAGGAGCGGCGCCGAGGCGCCCTTCGTCGTGACCGGGGACATCACCGATGCGAACGACGTGAAGCGCCTGGTGGCCGAGGCCACGGCGGCCGTCGGCCCGATCGACATCCTGGTCAACAGCGCGGGCGGTGCCCGGCTCATCCAGCAGGATGCGCCGGACGCGGATTGGGACGAAGCCTTCGCGCTGAATTTCAGCGCCGCGCGCAGACTGGCACAGGCCGTGTTGCCAGCCATGCAGGCGCGGCGGTGGGGACGCATCGTCAACATCAGCGGGTCGATGGAGCCGCGCTCGCTGAATGCGGCGAGCGCCGCCAAGGCGGCGCTGCATCTGTGGGCCAAGGGGCTGTCGTGCGAAGTGGCGGCGCAGGGCGTCACCGTCAACACGATCCCGCCCGGCCGCATCAACAGCGAGCAGATCCTCGGCAAGCTGCATCCGACCGAGGAAAGCCGGCGCGCCTTCATCGCAAGCCACATTCCCATCGGCTATTTCGGCGAGCCGGAAGACATCGGCCATCTCGTGGCGTTCCTGGCTTCGCCACTGGCGCGCTACATCACCGGTGCCGTGATTCCGGTGGATGGCGGGATGCACTTCTTCGCGCATTGAGCCGGCACAGCGCCAACAAGGCCGTAGCGCGCGGCGCGGATTCCCGGCCGTGACCTACGTGACAATGTGAAGGCATCAAGGTGTCACGTGTCGCTCAACTCTCCCCTCGAATCCGCGCCGGAAGGTCCTACCAAACAAGTGCGGGCCGCCATCCGTGCGCTGGACATCATCGAAACCGTGGCCGCTGCGCGATCGCTCAAGCATTCGGACATCGCCGAGCGGCTCGGCATTCCCAAGAGCACGACCACGTTGATCCTGGACACGCTGGTGCAGTCCGGCTACCTGCAGCGAGATGCGATGAGTCGTGCCTATTCGCTGGGTTCGCGCATCCTCGGCATCGCGGGCCGCTATCTCGCCGAGATGGACATCGTGCAGATCAGCCAGCCCGTGCTCAGCCGTCTGGTGGTCGACGTCGACGAAAGCTGCTTCCTGGTCCAGGCCGAAGGCAACGAGGTGATCGTGCTGTGGCGCGAGGCCTGCAAGCGGCGTCTGACCTACACCTTCTCGCTGGGTGAGCGCGCAGCCATCACCGAGACGGCGGGCGGCCTGGCGCTGCTGGCCTGCCGCGATCCGCAGCAATGGGCGCCGACGCTCGCGGCCTGCGGCCCTGCCGATCCCGCTGCACGGCGGGAACTGCTTGCGCAGCTCGAACGCATCGCCGATGGCGGCGTGGCCGTGCAGACGCACGGACAGGTGCGCGAGGTGTCGTCGCTCGCGCTGCCGATCCTCGGCTCGTTCGGCACGCCGCTGGCGGCGCTGTCGGTCGCCGTGCCCGCAAGCCGGCTCGACGCGGCGCTGCAGGCGCGCATCGAGACCGCGCTGCGGCAGGCGCGCGACGAGATCGCCGCGCAGGCTGGCTACGGGGGCTATCCGCGCCGGGCCTGAGCGCGACGTCGGTGCTTACCAGCCCATCGCATAAAGCAGCGCAATGAACACGCCGGCCGCCGCCGAGGCTGCCAACGTGTAGCGCAGGTTCCAGCCGAAGGCGATCTCGCGCGGCGACACACCGGTGATGCCGCCAGCGATCAGCAGCGTCGCGCTGACCGGCGAGATGCCGATGGCGAGCGACCAGCCGAGCGTCAGCGCACACGCGAAGGTCACCGGCGTCGCCGTGCCGAAGCCGCTGTGCGCCACCAGTTGCGCGAGCAGCAGCACGACGATGGTCGGCGCGATCGACAGCATCGCGATTGCGGGGATCAGCCACACGCACAGCAATGCAAGCGACAGCGGCCCGAGCAGCGGCGGCCATCCCGCGCCGGCGCTTGCCGCATGGGCCAGGATGATCGCGACGATCGCCTGTCCGATGAAGGTCGACGCCGAGAAGATGAAGGTCTCGCTGCGCATCTCCGTGAGCACCTGGAAGAAGCGTGCGGGGAGCCCCGGCCCGGCGGTCGGTGCGGGATCGCGTTCCAGTGCCAGCCAGAGCAGGCTGAAGCAGGGCAGCGTGGTGGCCGAGGCCATGATGAAAGGCAGGCCGGACAACTGGTAGAGCAGCAGCGTCGCACCGAACAGCGCAGCGGCCATGCCGAGGATGATGAACAGCGACTGCACGTCGCCGTGCGGCGCATCGGCGGGCGGTTGCCGGTCGAGCGGCATCGGCCTGTGCAGCAGGCAGCCGCCCGCGAGCACCAGGGTCGCGGCCAGCAGGCCGGCGCCCATGAAGGCGAGCGGGCGCATCTGCGGCAGCGCGGTGCTCACGATCGCAAAGCTGATCGCCATCGGCGACCAGGCCGTGGTCATCGACAGCCCGCGGATCACCGCCATCAGCATCTGGCGCGCGCCGGGGCTGGTGCGCGCGTCGAGGCCCGATCGCCGCAGCATCTCGCCCATCATCGGCACCACGCCGAAGCTGAAGATCAGGCTGAGCAGATGGCTGCCGAAGGACAGCGCAGCGTAGCGCCGCCGTGCACCGGTCGCGACCAGGCAGGCTGCGGCGCGCGCGATGAGGCGGGACCGGCGCATCGGCAGCCGCAGTGTGGCGAGCGCGGCGAGCAGCGTGGCGAACTGCACGCTCTGCACGCCGGCGCCTGCCAGTACGGCCGTACCCGCATCGCTGAGCAGGAAGGCCGCACCGCTGGCGACCGCGCCCAGCACGACGAATACGCGAGCCTGCCGGCCGACGCCGGGCCACACGGCGGCCATGAAGCCGAGCAGCGCGGCGCAGGCGAGTTCGAGCAGGGCGTCGAACGGCCAGACCAGCCGCAGGTAGGTGCTCGCCACCAGCACGACCATGCAGATCGCGGCCAGCCGTTCGCGCGGTGCCATGGCGGCCGGCGCTGTGCCCACAGGGTGCCTCCGCCCCGCGGGCGGTTGCGTGGCGCTCATGCGTGCAGGATGTGCACGGCCGAGCGCTGCCATTGCGCGCGCACCGGCGTGCCGACGCCGAAGGGCAGCGCGTCTTGCAACAGGCCCTGGTCGTTGCCCTGGCGCACGCTGAGCATGCTGCCGTCGGGCAGGCGGACCATGTAGTCGGAGGCACTGCCGTGGTAGATCGCCTGCGTCACCTGGCCTTGCACGCCATCGCCGCCGAGCGGACCGGCTGCGCTCAGCCGGATGCGTTCCGGCCGCAGTGCGACCTCGACCGGCTGGCCGATCGGCAGCGTCGTGGACGGCGCCTCGAACGCATGGCCGAAGGCCTGCAACGTGCAGCCGTCGTCGTGTGTGCCCACCACCTGCGCACGCACGAAGTTCGACAGGCCCATGAACTCCGCCACGAAGCGGTTGCGTGGGCGTTCGAAGAGCTCGATCGGCGAGCCGACCTGCTCGATGCGGCCCTGGTTCATCACGGCCACGCTGTCGCTGAGCATCAGCGCCTCTTCCTGGTCGTGCGTGACGAAGAGCGAGGTGATGCCGAGTTCCCGCGTGATGCGGTAGAGCTCGGTCTGCATCGCCTCGCGCAGCTTGCGGTCCAGCGCGCCGAAAGGCTCGTCGAGGATCAGGATGCTGGGCTCGACTACCAGTGCGCGTGCCAGCGCCACGCGCTGCTGCTGGCCGCCCGACAGCTGGCGCGGATAGCGTTCGCCGAAGCTGCCCAGGTGCACCAGGTCGAGCGCACGCTTCACGCGCGGCGCCTGCTGGCCCGCAGGCACGCCGCGCATCTTCAGGCCGAAGGCCACGTTGTCCTGCACCGTCATGTGCGGGAACAGCGCAAGGCTCTGGAACACCATGCCGATGTTGCGCCTGGGTGCGTCCAGGCGCGTCACGTCGCGGCCTTCGATCAGCACGCGGCCCGAATCGGGTTGCGACAGGCCGGCGACGATGCGCAGCGTCGAACTCTTGCCGCAGCCGCTCGGGCCGAGCAGCGTGAGGAACTTGCCGCTCGGGATGTCGAGCGAGATGTCATTGACCACGACGTTGGCGCCGTGGCTCTTGTGCAGGTGGTTCAGCGAGACATGGGCCATGGTCAGCTCCCGAGGATTTTCTTGAGGCCGAAGAAGCGTTCCACGGCCAGTGCACCGCCCAGCGTCGCGATGATCAGCATGGCCGAGATCGCGGCGATCGAGGGGTCGAAGTTGTATTGCATGTAGGACATGATGGCGATCGGCAGCGTGGTGGTCTGCGCACTGCTCAGGAACAGCGAGACCGACACGTCGTCGAAGGACAGGATGAAGCTCAGGATGGCGCCGGCCGCGATGCTGCCGCGCAACTGCGGCAGCGTGACGTGCCACAGCACCTGCCAGCGCGAGGCACCGAACACGCGGCCGGCTTCCTCCAGCGACGGGTCCATCCGCGCCAGGCTGGCAAGCACCGTGCGCACGGTGTAGGGCAGCACGATCAGCGTGTGGCCGAGCAGCAGCCGCAGCGGCGCGGTCGCGAAGTCCATGCCTGCGAGTGCGACCAGCACCGCAATGCCGATCACGATGCCCGGCACGATCAGCGGCGACAGGAAGAAGGCCTCGAGCGCCGCCTTGCCGCGCCATTGGCCGCGCGACAGGCCGAAGGCCGCCGCCACGCCGATCGGCACCGCGATCAGCGCGGCCGCCAGCGCCAGCCAGGCGCTGGTCGCCAAGCCGCCCATGAAGTTCTCGGACTGCAGTGCGACCGCATACCACCTGAGCGACAGGTCGCGCGGCGGGAAGCTGGGGACGGGGCCGCCGTTGAGCGACACCACCACCACGAACACCAGCGGTGCGAGCAGGAAGACATAGAGAAAGGCCGTGGTGGCCTGTCCGAGTCGATGAAGAAGCGCGTTCATTTGGCGGCGTTCCAGTGGCGCGTGTGCCAGCCGGCCCACGACAGGATGGCGCACAGCACCAGCAACGTGGCGCCCAGCAGGACCGCCACCAGCGTGGCGCCGAAGTGCCAGTTCATCGTGACCGAGAACTGCTGGTAGATGAAGGTCGTGAGCACGCCGGACCGGCTGCCGCCCATCAGTGCCGGCGTGACGTAGGACGACATGGCCAGGCTGAAGACGATGATCGATCCGCTCGCCAGGCCGGGCACCGTCAGCGGCAGCAGCACGTGGCGGAAGGTCGCCCAGCGGCTCGCGCCGAGCGAGCCGGCCGCCTCGCCGAGTGACGGATCGATGCGGTCGAGCGAGCCGAGCAGCGACAGCACCATGAAGGGCAGGAACACGTGCACCAGGCCGATCAGCACGGCGGCCGGCGTGTACATGATCTTCACCGGCTCGTCGAGCAGGCCGACGCCGACCAGCAGCGTGTTGAGCACGCCCTTGTCGCCCAGCACCACGATCCAGCCATAGGTGCGCGCCACGATGCTCACCAGCAGCGGCGCGAGGATCGCGATCACCATCAGCCCGCGCCAGCGCGGTGCCGCGCGCCAGACCGACAGCGCGAGCAGCATGCCGAGCGCGGCCGTGATCAGCGTCGTCAGGCCCGACAGCCACAGCGTCTTGAACAGCACGCCCAGGTAGAAGTCGCTGCCGAAGTAGCGCTGGTAGTTCTGCAGCGTGAGGTCCATGCCCGGCGCCATCACGCCGGCCTCGGGCGGGTTCAGGCTCATCCAGAGTACCTGGCCGACCGGGATCAGCATGCCGAGCACCAGCAATGCGCAGGCCGGCAGCAGCAGCCACAGCGCGACCGGGACGCGCGGCGCGCGTGGTTCCGGCGGGAGCGGCAGATGCGGTGCGGCGGGCAACATGTCGAGTCGCGCGCTCATGATGCGGCGAGTGCTGCCGGCACGTGGGTCTGCCACGCGTCGATGATGCGATCCGACGGCTCGACCAGTGCGAAGTAGGTGCGCAGCTGCTCGAGTGAAGCTTCATGCAGATGCCGTACCGAGTTCTTGGTGCCGACGCAGTCTTCGGCGACCACCAGATAGAAGTCGAGCATCGACGCATCGCGTGCCGAGGATTCGATGCAGCAGTTGGTCGTGACGCCCGCGAACACCAGCGTGCGGATGCCGCGTGCGCGCAGCAGCGCTTCCAGCGGCGTGTCGATGAACGCGCTGAAGCGATGCTTCGTGATGACCGGTTCGCCCGGCAGCGGCGCGACCGCATCGATCACCTGGCCGCCCCAGGAGCCACGCAGACAGACCTCGACCTCGCCGGGTGGAAACTCGTGGTTGCCATGCAGCTCTGCGGCCGATGCGCTCCAGACGGCGCCTTCGCGTGTGCGCGTGCTCGGAAAGCGATAGGGCGAACCGACGTGGCGCACGTGCTGGCCATACTCGGCACGCACGTGGACCACCAGGCAGCCGGTGTCGCGCGCGTGCTGCAGCAGCACGGGAATGCGCGCTGTCGCGCGATCGACCATCGGCATGGCCTCGCGCTGGCCGGTGGCGCCGGCCGGGCTCACGAAGTCGTTCTGCACGTCGATCAGCACCAGGGCCGTGTGTTGCGGCGCCAGTCGCTCGTCGAGCGTGCGCAGCAGCGCGGCTTGCTTGGCGTCGGCATGCCAGTTGCGCGGACCCGGCCGCGCGGCCGTCCATGCGGCGGCGATTGCGTCGGCCGCGTCGGCATGGCGCCCATCGGCGCGGCGAGCGCGGTATCCACGCACGTCGGCGTCGCGTACCGTGCAGGAAATGCCGAGCGACTCGTCGCTGCCCGCGAGCACCAGTTCGGCGATGCCGTTGGCGCGCAGCACCAGGCCGAAGGTGCTGGTGCCGAACGGGCTGCCGCCCAGCGTGCGGATCACGAACTCGCTGGGGCCGGGCTGCGGTGCCAGGCTTTCGTCGAGCCCGGCTTCGGCGTCGTCGCGTTCCGGTTGCAGAAAAAGGATCAGTGCCTGGGCGCGGCGTGCGGCTGTCAGCAGCCGCCGAAGCGTCTCGGCGGCCGGCGTACCGGCGGGCAGTGCCTCGGGCGTCGCGTCGACGATCACCAGCGCGGACTGCGCCGGGTCGGGCAAGGCCGAGGCAGGGGCGGCTGCCCCATCGAAAGAAGTGCTCAGCATCGGATCAGCCTGCGATTTCCTGGTTCCAGCGGTCCGTGAGTTCCGACATCTGCGGGATCACCTTCTGCCAGTCGAACAGCTTCAACTGGTCGAGCGAGGGCACGCGCTCGGCGGCGCGGCCGCTCAGCCTGGCGTTCTTGTTGGTCGGCCCTGCGATGACCGCATTGCAGAAGGCTTCCTGCGCTTCCTTGCTCAGCGCATGGTTGATGAACTGCATGCACAGGTCGGCGTTGGCCGCATTCTTCGTGACGTGATAGGACACCATGCCCACCATCGCGCCGTCCTTCGGGAACACGAACTTCACCGGCTTGCCGCTGTCGATCAGCGCATAGGCCGGGATGTTGGTGGTCATCGCCACGACCGACACCTCGCCGGTGTCGAGCATCTGCATCGCATCGGTCGATCCGGTGAAGAAGCGCCGCACGTTGGGCTTCAGGTCGCGCAGCGCCTTGAAGCCAGGGTCGAGGTTCGACTCGCTGCCGCCGCGGGTGCGCGCCGCCGCGACCAGCATCTCCCAGCTGCCCCAGACGCCGATGTCGGGCAAGGTGACCTTGCTCTTGAGCGCCGGGTCCCAGAGGTCGCTCCAGGATTCGGGCGCCTTCTTCACGAGATCGGTGCGGTAGGCGATGCCGTAGGCCACATAGTCCAGGCCGACCGCCTCCTGGCGGAACTGGTCGAACCACATCGGATGCACGTCCTTGATGTTCGGGATCTTGTCCGCCGACAGCTTCTGGCCGATGCCGGCGCGCACCGCCTTGATGCTGTCGGGGTAGGGCAGCAGCAGCATGTCGATCTCGGGCTTGCCGCGGTTGACCATGGCGCTGGTCAGCCATTCGCTCGCGGTGCCGAGCTTGAGTGCGACCTTCACCCCCAGCTTCTTCTCGAAGCTGTCGACGATGGCGGCGCGGTAGTTCTTCTCCCAGACGCCGCCGAAGACCGTGGAGGTCATCGTGCCGGCGGCGCGGGCCGGCAGGGCCAGGCCGAGCGTGAGGGCGGCACCGCCGGCGAGAACCGATCGGCGGGACAGGGCAAGGGTGTCGATAGGCAGCGTCATGGTGTGGGTTTGTTCAATATCAAGAACATAGTTCAACGGGATGAACAAACTCAAGCAAGACGTGTGCCCGGCCGCTTCGACTGATTCGGACCCCAAGCGTGTGATTGAAGAGATGCCGGAATCGCTCCATTGGCAGATGCGCACTGAGAACGGGCAACGCGCACCAGTGCGGCATGTGGCGGCGAACCTTCCGACCTGCCGGAGGGCATGCCGGTCTCGGCCTGCGCGGCTTGCGCACGTGCAGCGCATCGACGAAGCGCTGGCGGCCATAAACTGCCAGGTCCATTCAATTGCTCGAATCCGCCATGCCTGAATCCTTGCAAAGCCTGCGTGACTGGGTCGAGGCGGCAGACGGACCGGTGCTGTTCGCCGTCGAAGAGAAGCAGGACCATGAACTGGGCTCCGGCCCGCACCGCCACGCGCGTGGCCAGTTGTTCGGCTCGCTTCGCGGGCTGTTGTCGGTCGGCGTGGAAGACGGCGTCTGGCTGGTGCCCGCCATCCATGCGGTCTGGCTGCCGCCACACCACGAGCATTCGGGGCGTTCGCACGGCGCGTTCCATGGATGGAGCGCCTACGTGGCGGAAGCGGCCTGTGCCCAACTGCCTCAGCGGCCTTGCACGATACGAACCTCCGGCTTGTTGCGCGAGGCCGTGCTGCGCGCATGCGCCTGGCCGGTGGACGTCCCGCTGCGGGAACTGGAGCCCGACGAGGCGCACCTGGCGGCGGTGATCCTCAATGAAATCCGGACCTTGCCGGTCGAGCCCTTCGGGTTGCCGCTGCCCACCGATCCGCGGATCCAGCGGATCGCCCGGGCGTTGATCGACAACCCCGCCGATGAGCGCGACCTGGATCGCTGGGCCGAGTGGGGCGCGGTCAGCGCACGCACGCTGAGCCGGCGTTTCGTTGCCGAAACCGGCTTCAACTTCACCACCTGGCGACAGCGCGCCCGCATGATGCGGTCGCTGGAGATGCTTGCCGCCGGAATGCCGGTGGCCCACATCGCACTCGACCTCGGCTACGCGACCGCCAGTGCCTTCATCCATCTGTTTCGACGCACGTTCGGCGAGACGCCGACCCGCTATCGACAACGGCTCTGAAGGTTCGGGCGCTCCCCGGCAGCGCGTTCATGCCGATGCTGCCTGCCCGATCGCGTCTGCGTGCCGGGCGACGAATGCGTCCATCCCTTCCTGGCCCATGTCGACGGCCTTCGCACCGCCGCCCGCCACGATCGTCACGTCCGAGATGCCGATGACACCCAGAATCAGCCGGAGATAGGGCGCGGCGATGTCCCGGTCGCGGATGGGAGAGCCTTCGGTATAGACCCCGCCCGAAGCGATCAGCACCGTCGCCTTCTTGCCCGCGACAAGACCCTGGCCATCGAAGCCGAGCGTCTGCCCCTTTCGAACGATGTGGTCGATCCACGCCTTGAGCGCGGCAGGCACGTTGTAGTTGTAGACGGGCGTCGCGATGACCAGATGATCGGCCGCAAGAATCTCGGCGACGAGGACATCCGACAGGCGAAGCGCCTCCTTCATGTCGGGCGACTGCCGATCTTCCGGCGTGAAGTAGGCCTGCAGCCAAGGCGCGTTCACGTGAGGAAGGTCGATCTCGGCGAGATCGCGCAGGACCACCTCGCCCTGTGGGTGCGCGGCCTGCCATTCGGCGACGAAGCGGCGCGTCATCTGGCGCGATACCGAGGCGGCACCGCGGGGGCTGGTTTCTACGACGAGTAGCTTGGACATCTTGTTGTTCCGTGGATGGATGATCAGTGACAGGAGCGAATCTATGGCGTCAAGACCCCCTGCGGAAGAGATGAAAATATGATCATCTCCATCAGATGGATAGATTGATCATGATCGGCAGCCTCACTCTCGACCAACTGCGTGTGCTCGTCACCATCGCCGATACCGGCAGCTTCTCCGCTGCGGGGCGGCAGCTTTACCGGGCGCAATCCGCGATCAGCCAGGCCGTGGCCGCGCTGGAAAATGTTCAGGGTGTCGTTCTGTTCGACCGCAGCGGGCATCGCCCCCGGCTGACCGAGATCGGACGGGTGCTGGTCGATCAGGCACGCAAGGTCCTGGCGACCGCCACCAGGTTCGAAGCCGTGGCGGCCGGCACGCGGGCCGGTATCGAGCCCGAGCTGGCGCTGGCCATCGATCCGCTGATTCCGACGGCACCACTGATCGAAAGCATCCGGGCGCTGAATCTCGCGTTCCCGGACCTCGCGGTCACCTTCTCGACGGAAGCGCTGGGCGGCGCGTTGCGACGCCTGCGCAGCCGGTCAGCCGCCCTGGCGGTCTGCGTGCTGCTCCCCGCGGTGCCGGACGACGTCGTCGCTTTTCCGCTCATGCGCGTCCGCCTGCAGGCGGTGGTGTCGCGCGACCATCCGCTCGCTGCGCTGGGGAGGCCGGCCGATCGCGACGATCTGGCGCCCCATGTGCAACTCGTCCTGTCCGATCCGGCCGATCCGGGCAGTCCGAATTACGGATTGGCCGGCGACACGTTGTGGCGATTCGTCGATCTCGGACGGCGGCTCGACTTTCTCCTGGCAGGTTTCGGCTGGTGCCGGATGCCCTTGCATCTCGTCGAGGAGCCGCTGGCAACCGGCCGTCTCGTGCCGATCGAGATCGCGGAAGACCCGACACCGGCGGACGGCCTGACCATCCACGCCGCGCATCTCCGCGAGCGCGTGCCGGGGCGTGCCGGGCGTTGGCTGCTCGACGACCTGAGGGCGCGGCTCTCCGGAGCGAACCTGGCTTGATCGTCCGTTCTGCAGAGGCCTGAGCGCACCTGTCAGTGCGACGTCACCCATGCCTGCTCTCCGCGCACGGCAGGCATCGTAAAGCCGGACTTCAGGCGCGCGACTTCTTCGCTGGGGCTGAGTCCGAAGAAGCGCTTGAACTCGCGGCTGAACTGCGATGCGCTTTCGTATCCCACTTCGATGCTCGCCGCCGACGCCGTCTTCGCGTTCCGCAGCATCAGCAGCCGGGCCTGATGAAGGCGTACCGACTTGAGGTACTGCATCGGAGAGTTCTGGGTGACCGCGCGAAAGTGGGTGTGAAATGTCGGAATGCTCATGCCCGCTTCACGGGCCAGGCGGTCGACACTGAGCCGGTCGCCAAAGGTGGTGTGGATGCGCCGGACGGCTTTGGCGATCTTTCCGAACTGACCTCGGCTGGCGAGCGCCGCGCGCATCGATGCGCCTTGCTCTCCGATGAGCACCCGAAAGTAGATCTCGCGCACGATCGCCGGGCCCAGCAACACAGCCTCGACCGGCGAACTCATCGCCTCGAGAAAGCGCAGGACGGTCTGCGCCAATGCGTCGTCCATCGGTGTCGAGAACATGCCGACCGGCGGCACGCCCGAACTCCCGATGAGTTCATCGACCTGCAATGCGAGTCCGGCCAACACGGTGAGATCGAGGCTGAAATAGATCGCGAGCAAGGGCTCTTCGGCGCTGGCGTCGGTTTCCATCGTGAACGGAACCGGCACGGACACCGCCAGGTAATGCTGGGCGTCGTAGAGATAGACCTGATCGGCCCAGAGTCCGCGCTTGCGTCCCTGGCAGACGATGACGATGCCGGGTTCGTACAGCACCGGGGTCGAAGCCAATGGCCGGTCGGAGCGCAGAAAGCGCACGTCCGCAAGGGCGGTCGGCGTGTAGCCTTCCGTCGGAGCGAGTCGTTTCAAGAGCATCACCATGCGGGCCTGGCGCTCTTCGTGCGCGTTGCGGAGGCGATGGGTCATTGATGCTTGCACTTTGCTCATTCGGCGTACTGTGCATCAATTCGAGTGATCGATCGCCTGCAAGACGATGGCTTTCATAGGAATAGGCAAGTCATCCAGACGATTGCAAATGGCCTGCCGACAGTCCCGATTTCACAATCGGTGCATGCAAAACACCAAGACATTCTTCATCACGGGCGTCAGCAGTGGCTTCGGCCGTGCCATCGCCAACGCAGCGCTGCGGGCGGGTCACCGGGTCGTCGGAACGGTTCGTACCGAGCAGGCGGCCATCGAATCCGAAAGGCAACTCGTGGGCGATGCCCATGTGAGGCTGCTCGATGTGACGCAGTTCGACACCGTCGCGCCCCTGGCGGCCGCCGTCGAAGCGGAGATCGGGCCGGTGGATGTCGTGATCAACAACGCGGGCTATGGCCACGAGGGCATTCTGGAAGAGTCGCCGCTCGATGCGATGCGGCGGCAATTCGACGTCAACGTCTTTGGTGCGGTCGCAGTCGTCAAGGCCTTCCTGCCGTTCATGCGCCAGCGTCGGCGCGGCCACATCATCAACATCACGTCGATGGGCGGCTACATCACGATGCCCGGAATCGCCTATTACTGCGGCAGCAAGTTCGCCCTCGAAGGAATCTCCGAGACCTTGGCGAAGGAAGTGAAAGACCTCGGCATCGCCGTCACCGCAGTCGCCCCGGGCTCCTTCAGGACAGACTGGGCCGGCCGGTCGATGGTGCGCAGCGAGCGGTCCATCGGCGACTACGACAGCCTGTTCGATCCCATCCGCCAATCGCGCATCGACAAGAGCGGCAAGCAGCTGGGCGATCCTGGCAAGGCAGCGGCGGCCATCCTCGCCCTGGTGGAGATGCAGGAGCCGCCGGAGCACTTGCTGATCGGCAGCGATGCGCTGGGTTTGGTCCGGGCGAAGCTGGATGCGATGCAGCTGAGTCTGACGCGGCATGAAGAGTTGACTCGCTCGACCGATGGCGATCGAGATGGCGCCTGAAACGACGAAGGATGCCGCATACGGCGCGACCCCTGAAGAGAAACACGCGCATTTGCTGGCGCCGTCATCGACCACCCTCCAGACATGATGGTCTCTAACGCAGTCATCAGCAGGCCATGTCAGGCCCATAACCTTCCTCCCCATGTGCCGCGAACCCGCGGTATTTTGAAAGGGAAGACATCATGAACTCCGCTACCAACTCCATCACTCATCGCATCCTCGCCATCGCAGCAGTTTCCTGGCTGCTTGCCTGCAGCGCCGTGCAGGCCCAACCGACGCAAGGCCGCAGCCGCGCCGAAGTCGAAGCAGAAGCCGTGGCTGCCGCTCACGCACCCAATCAGAACGTCACGCGCGGCTCCCGCGGCGCGGACCCCTTCACGTCGACCGAGGACCCCGTGGCCGTACAGCGTCAGGCAGTGGAAACCGCCAATGCGCAGAACCAGAACGTCACCCGCGGTTCGCGCGGTGCCGACCCGTTCACGTCGACCGCCAACGAGAGCTCGGTGCGCCTGCAGGCCCGGGCTGCCGCATGGGCGCCCGATCAGAACGTGGTCAGCGGCTCGCGCGTGAACAGCAAGGTCATCTCGACCATGCGCCCGGCCGAGGAAGGCGCACGGGCCTCGATACAGCCGACACCCGCGCGCTGATGCATCTGCTGGCCGAGTCCTGAGGCCATGACACAGAGCCCGCAGTGGCACGGCACATGCCGTGCCGCTCGCGGAGTCTCACAAGAGTTTCACCGGGGAGCGCAGCTGGCGCCTGCATCGAAGAGGCAATGCATCCCGGATTCACATACATGAAATCTCTTTCACATATGTGAAAGACGTCGAACGACAGCGATTGATGAAGATACTTGGGGTTCTTTCTCGGAACACCCAATGTCTTCTACGTACGATTCAATCCTCATCGACAAGAACGGACCGGTCTGGCGGATCGTCCTGAATCGGCCCGAGGTTCGGAATGCCCACGATCTCGGCACCTTCAAGGAGCTGGTCCACGCATTCGACGAAGCAGAGAATGCCGCAGAGTGCCGTTGCATCGTCTTGACCGGACAGGGCGACTTCTTCAGTGCCGGCCAGGATATTGGATTCACGCGCGACGCCGATGCGCAGGCCATGGATGCATATGGGCGATGGAACGTCGCGGCGCGGCAGCGCATCCAGCGCAACTTCAAGCCCGTCGTTGCTGCGGTCAATGGCCCCGCCATTGGCGGCGGGACCTATCTCGCCGCGGCTTGCGATCTCATCGTGGCGGTCGATACCGCGTACTTCCAGATGCGAGAGATCCAGGCCGGCAACCATGCCGGCGGCGCCTTCCTGTTGTCGATCGGGCGTGTCCGGTCGCTCGAGCTGTCGCTGCTCGGACGAAAGCTCGGTGCACCGCAAGCCCAGCAATGGGGCCTGATCAATCGCAGTGTTCCGGCTTCTGAATTTCAGGCCGCGGTCGATGACTATGTCAACGCGCTGGTGGAACTGCCTCCATTGGCAATCCGCTATACCAAGAGTGCGACGAACCTGCTCATGGACTCTGCCGGATTCAGCAGCCATCTCGAGTCGGGAGGCAGCCTGCAGCGCTACCTGAGCCTGACGCCGGATGGGCGCGAGGCAAAGCGCGCGTTCAAGGAGAAGCGCAAGCCCAGGTTCACCGGCGCGTATCCGCGTACCGATGCATGAGGCGGAGTGCGAGGGCATGAATCAAGCACTTTTCAACTATCGCATCCTCGACTTCAGCCACGTGCTGGCCGGACCGATCGCGACACACTTTCTCTGCATGCAGGGCGCCGATGTCATCAAGGTGGAGTCGGGCAAAGGCGACACGATGCGAAATTACGGCGGCGAAAGCCATGCCGAGGGAATGGCGCCATCGTTCGTCACGGTCAACACCGGAAAGCGATCGATCGTCCTCGACCTCAAGGATCCTGAACAGCTGGATGTGGCGAGGAAGCTGGTGGGATGGGCGGATGTGCTGGTGGAGAACTTCCGGCCGGGCGTCATGGAGCGCCTGGGCCTGGGGCCGGCGGCGTGCAAGGAGATCAATCCGGCACTCGTGTATTGCTCGATATCGGGCTTTGGGCAAACCGGGCCTTTGCGTGGGAATCCGGCCATCGACCAGATCATCCAGAGCATGTCGGGATTGATGGAGGTCTCCGGCGATCCCGGTGATTCACCCATGCGCGTGGGATTCCCGATCGTGGACACCTTCACCGGACTGCTCGCAGCCTTTGCAATCACCAGTGCGCTGTTGCAACGTCACTCGAGCAATACGGGGCAGTACATCGACATTGCCATGCTCGATGCGTCTCTCGTGATGATGATGTCGATTGTCGGGCCCTACCTCATTGCCGGCGTACAGCCGCGCCGGACGGGGAATCTGGGGTACAGCAAGTCGCCGACGGCCGATACCTTTCCCACGGGTGAAGGGCAGATCACCATCGGTGCCGTAAGGCAGGAGCAATTCGAAGACCTGTGCCGCGTCATCGAAAGACAGGATCTGGTGGCCGACGATCGATTCAAGGACAGACGCAGTCGCCAGGTTCATGCCGAAGCGCTGCGCGCGGAAGTGATCGTTGCACTCCGTGCCCACTCCGCACTCGAGTGGGAGCATCGCTTGAACGAAGCAGGCGTCGCCGCCGGTGCGGTGCGCACGCTTTCTCAGGCACTCGATCTCGATCACGTCGCGCAGCGGGGATTGCTGCAGCCAACGGCCATACCTGGAGCTTCCGATGCCGCTGTTCTTCGCACCGGCTTTCTCTTCGCACACGACGGTGCCGGCGCAAGCAGGCCACCCCCACGGCTTGGCGAGCACACGCGCGAAGTCCTGATGGAAATCGGCTGCGAAGCCTCGGTCGTTGAACGAATCGTTGGTTCGATGCAATTGTGAAGTCGAGGAAAAAAATGAATAAGAGAGACATCCTGAAGTTGTTGGCCGTCACGCCAGTTGCGGGCGCGATATTTCCCGGCATCGCCGAGGCTCTGGCCTATCCCGTGCGGCCGATTCGGCTGATATCGCCTTTTGCCGCAGGCAGCACCAGCGACACGTCGGCGCGATTCATATCGCAGCATCTGACGATGGCTTTGGGGCAACCCGTCGTCGTCGAGAACCAGCCCGGCGCAGACGGTCGGATCGGCATCATGACCGTCAAGAATGCACCTGCCGACGGCTATGCCATCGTGGCTGGGAGCTGGACCAATCTCGCGGTCAATCCCATCCTGATCAAGGACCTGCCCTACGATCCGTTGAAGGATTTCAAGCCGATCGCCGGCATCGGCCGCAGCATGCTTGGCATCGGTGTCGCCGACAAGTCGGACATCAAGACCTTGCAGGACTTGCTGGCCGAAGCGAAGCGCAGACCACGGGCTGTCAACTTCGGCAACTTCGGCGCCGGCTACAGGTTGGCCGTGGAATGGCTGTCTGAACATGCGGGCGTGGAGTTCACCCACGTGCCGTATCGCACGACGGGTCAAATGAATACCGACCTGGCTGCGCAACAGATCGATGCGGCCATCGATGGCGTCACATCGATGGCCGCCCTGGTGAAGGGCCGGCAGCTGCGGTTGCTCGCCGTCACCGGGGACAAGCGCCACCCTGACTTTCCTGAAGTCCCGACAGTCAAGGAGCTATATCCGGACTACTCGATCTATGGCTGGTCGGCGCTCATGGTGCGCACCGAAGTACCCGATGCCATTGCCGAACGACTCGCGGACGCAGTTCAGAAGATCCTGACGTCGAAGGAAGGCCGGGAATTCGCCGTCAAGGTGGGATCCGAGCTGCTCAACCAACGCACCGGGGAGATGCGCAAGTACCAGATGGCGCAGATCGAGCGGCTTCGCCAGGTTGCCAATACGGCAGGACTGAAAGCCGAATGATGTCGTCATCGTCTGCGAGGCGAGTTCGCTGGAACGAAGGTGTTCGGAAGCGCTTCCATGTGATGCCGGTGCTGTCGGACCACCTCATTCAATGCGTCGACGAACCGGTCTCTGTTGGCGCGCAGCGCCGTGATCCTTCCGCCCAGGCCGATCACCATCGGCGGTTGATGCTGGGGTGCGGCCAAGAGCATCGTGATGGTGCCCGAGCCCGCTGTGAACAAGCCCTCGCTGCTCGCATACCCCTGGCTCTTGTAGGTGTCGATCCGTGTCAGGAGCTCCGACATCCGGACCTGGTTCTGCGGCTGTTCGCGCGCATTGAGGCGACTGACCAGGCCGCGGAGTTCCGCCTTCGTCTTGAGTGCCAGGATCACCAGTCCCATTGCACTGCGGAGCAAGGGTCGAACGGCACCGGTGGCGACGTCGGTGCGGTCGGCGGCGTCCGTGCCCTTGACGACATGGATGTACTGCACCTGGTCGCCGCTTTGGACACCGAGCACTGCCGTGCAACCGGTTTCGTCGCGGAGTCCATACATGAGACGGACGATCGTTCCGTTCTGCAAAAGCGCATCGTTGACCCACAGGCCGAGGAGCGCCGCGCGCACGGTCGGAACGAAGGTGCGGTCTTCCGAGGCGTAGTCCAGGTAACCCAGGTCGCGCAGCGTGTTCAGCAAAGAGAAGGTGCTCGACGGGGGATAGTCCAGCGTCGAGCAGATCTGAGTCAGCGTTGCCGGAGCGCGCCGTTGTGCGAAGTACTCGAAGACTTCGACGACGCGCTGGGCCGATTTGACGCGAGGTGCCATGCACCGATCGTAGCGTCCATTTATCCAATTCGAACCACAAAGGCTATTCAATGAAGCTTGTCACGATAGATCAATCGCCCACTGCAGTTGCAGCGTTGTATTGCGATGATGGCGTCTATGACCTTTCCGCCGTGCTCGCCAGCATGACGGCCGATCGATCCGGATCGATAGGGCTGCGTCACGGAGATCCGCTCACCATGCTGGACCTCATTGCGGCCGGCGAGGCAGGGTTGGCGCTCGCGCGCGAGGTCCTGGAGAACAGGAGCTCCTTTGCCTGGGCGCGCAAGGATGCGCGCACCGTGCGGTTCCTCGCGCCCATTCCGCGACCTCCGAAGAACGTGTTCTGTCTCGGCCGGAATTACGCGGAGCATATCCATGAGGACAACGTCTCTCGCGACAAGGAAACGGAGTTGCCGCAGCACGCCCAGTTCTTCACGAAGCCGGCGACTTCCATCGTGGGGCCCGATGCAGACATCCGCTATGACGAGAAGGTCACGCGTCGACTGGACTATGAAGTCGAGTTGGCGGTCGTCATTGGCCGGCAGGGCCGTGATATTCCGGTCGATCGAGCCTATGAGCACGTCTTCGGCTACACGATCGTCAATGACGTCTCGGCACGCGACCTGCAGAAACGCCACGACCAATGGTTCAAGGGAAAAGGGCTGGATACCTTCTGTCCCATGGGGCCGTGGATCGTGACCGCGGACGAGATCGCGGATCCGCATGCGCTGCGAATCCAACTCTCCGTCAATGGCGAGTTGCGTCAGGACGCGAGTACCGGCGACATGATCTTCCGCATACCGGAGACGATCGCTTCACTCTCGGCCGGACTGACGCTGGAGCCCGGCGACGTGATCGCCACGGGCACTCCGTCGGGCGTGGGCTATGCGATGAACCCGAGGCGCTGGCTCGGAAACGGCGACAAGATCGTCTGCAGCCTGGAAGGTGTCGGTACGCTTGCCAACCAGGTGGTCGCTGTCTGAGAAGTCGCCGGGGGATGGGCGCCCGGATGGAGATTCGAGTCGCCGTGTAAAGAGTTGCTTGACGCCGCACGTCCCCGGGCCCGCGACGCCGAACCGCCATCGAGGGCGGGTAAGCTCGCGGCCCATGAAGCGCAACAGCACCCCCAGGCCGCCTGCCGGCAAGGCTTCTGCCGCCGCAGACAAGAGCCACGCATTGCCCGCCGCCGAAACTCCCGATGCATCGGTCTCCGCCGTGCTGGCACGCATCCAGACCCTGTCGTCATCACTGGGCCCGGTGGGCCAGCGCATCGCCGACTTCATCGTGAAGAACGCGCGCGAGGTGGTGCACATGTCGGTCAGCGAAGTGGCCGAGCGCACGGGCTCCAGCGAAGGCAGCATCGTCGGCCTGTGCAAGAACCTCGGGGCCACCGGCTTCCAGCAGATCAAGATCGCACTCGCGCAGGAACTGGTGCGGCCGGTGCAGTTCATCCATGAAGACCTCGACCCGCAGGACAACGCCACGGCGGTGATCCGCAAGATCTTCCAGAGCAACGTTCAGACGCTGCACGACACCGAGGCCACGCTCGACGCCAAGGCGATGGAGCGCGCCGTGAAGCTGTTCCGCAAGGCCGAGCGCATCGAGATCTACGGCATCGGCAGCTCGGCCACCATCGCCGAGGACGCGCACTACCGCATGCTGCGCATCGGCCTGAACGTGAAGCTGGCGGTCGACTCGCACGTGCAGGCCATCAGTGCGTCGCTCACCGATGCGAAGACGGCCGTCCTCACCATCTCGCATTCGGGCAGTTCGCATGAGACGGTGACGGCGACGCGTCTGGCCAAGGAGGCGGGCGCCTCCACGGTGTGCATCACCAACTTCGGCAAGTCGCCGATCCAGGCCTACGCCGACGTCCTGTTGTTCACGATGGCGCGCGAGACCCACTTCCGCACCGAGGCGATGACGAGCCGGCTCGCGCAGCTGGCCATCATCGACGTGCTGATCGCCTGCCTGGCGCTGTCGGACTACGACGCTTCCGTGCGCACGTTGCGCCAGACCTTCGACGTGCTGTCGCTCAAGCGGTACTGAGACGACTCCGCTGCGGTTTCGGCTGCCGCGGCAATAGTCTCCTCGGGCCCGGCCAGCAGCCCGGCCACCGACGGCGCGACCGCGCCGCTCGCCGTTCCGACCAGCACGCAGTCCATGCCCAGCCGGGTGGCGCCCTCGGCGTCGGTGAGCGGGTTGTCGCCGACCACCACCGTGTCTTCCGCGCGCGCGCCAAGGCAACGCAGCCCTTCCTCGAACAGCAGCGGCGCGGGTTTGCCGGTCACGCGCCAGGGCTGAACGCCGCTGGCCGCCACCACGGCCGCGAGCAGCGCGCCGGTCTCGGGCACCACGCGGCCTTGCGGGCCGGGATGGGTGGCGTCGGCATTGCTCACGATCAGGCGTGCGCCGCGCAGCAGCTCGTTGACCACCAGCGCCAGCCGCGCGTGGCTGAAGTGCATGTCCAGCGCGAGTAGCACGAAGTCGGCGCCGGCCTGCACCTGCTGGCAGCCCAGTGAACGCGCCAGCCGTTGCAGCGCGGGGCTCGCGGCCATCAGCACGCGGGCACCGGGGTGTTCGCGCGCCAACTGCCGCACGGTGAGCTCGCCGGCCAGCACGATGCGTTCGGGCGGTACGCGAAATCCGAGGCGGCGCAGGCGTTGCGCCAGGCCCGGCGCGGTGTGCGTGGAGTTGTTCGAAACGATGGCGTAGCGCCCGTCGAAATGCGCCAGCAATTCAGCCGCACCGGCGATCGGCTCCTGCTGGCGCACCAAGGTGCCGTCGAGGTCGACCAGCAGGTGGCGAGCCCGCGCCAGGCGGGCGTCGGTGACCACGCCGCGCGGGCTGCCGTTGTCTGAAGGGGCGCTCTGTGTCTTGAGGTTCGTGCTCATGGCGGCGCATTGTATTGAACAATGTTCAGAGAATTGCTTGGTTTTGATTGAGCAAATTTCATTTGCTTGTCATCTTGGGTTTCTAAAGTTCCGGACATCGGCCCTTCAACACCGCCTTGAAACGAAAGAAACGCACCATGAAAAAGCTCCTCGCCCTTGCTGCCGCCGCCATGTCGCTGACAGCGGCACTCTCCCTGCCGTCGCATGCCCAGTCGGTGGCCGACGGTTCGCGCGAACATCCGCTGCGCGTGCTGCTGATTCCTGCGGACGGCGGCACCGAGTCGGGCACCAAGGCCGACTACGCGCCGGTGTTCAACGCCATCACCCGCACCACCGGCCTGAACTTCGACCTGAAGGTGGGCCAGTCGTACGGCGCCGTCGTCGAGGGCATGTGCAACCAGCTCGCCGACATCGCGTTCTTCGGGCCCGTGGCCTACGTGCAGGCCCACAAGCGCGGTTGCGCCCAGCTGTTGGCCGTGGGGGTGGAGAAGGGTGCCTCGGTGTACTACGCCGGCATGTTCGCCAAGGCCAACGCGCCCATCGCCGGGATCAACGACGTCAAAGGCAAGCGCGTGGCCTTCGGCGACGTCAACTCGGCCTCGAGCTTCACCTTCCAGGTCGCGATGCTGCTGGACGCGGGCATCGATCCCGCGCGCGACCTCGCGGCCATCCGCATGACCGGCAGTCACGCCAGCAGCCTGGCCGCGCTGGTGCAGGACCAGGTCGACGTGGCGTCGCTCTCCTTCGACTCGTTCGAGAAGGCCGTCAAGCAGGGCGCGGTCGATCCGAAGACGGTGAAGGTGATCGCCAAGAGCATGGCCATTCCGTATCCGCCGCTCGCGCTGAATTCCAAGCTGCCCGAGCCGCTGAAGGCCAAGTTGAAGGACGCCTTCCAGACGGTGAACAAGGCGCCCGGCGTCACGCCCGACATGATCCGCGGCTATGGCGGCGGCAAGATCGACGGCTACGACACCAAGTTCTCGGAAGACGAGTTCAACGTCGCGGCGGAGAAGCTGGGCCTGCTCACCGACGAGCTCAAGGGCAGCATCCTGGCCAAGGCCGCACAGCGCTGAGCACGGTGCCATGCTGAATTTCGAATCGGTCGCCATGCGCTATGCCGACGGCACGCAGGCGCTCGGCGGCGTCTCCCTGCAGGTGCCCGCGGGCCAGTTCTGCGTGGTGCTCGGCTCCTCCGGCGCAGGCAAGTCGACGCTGCTGCGCATGGCCAACGGCCTGGTCCGGCCCACGGAGGGTGCGGTGCAGGTCGACGGCGTGCACATTGCGGCCGATTCGCTCGCCCGCATCCGGCCGCGCATCGGCATGATCCACCAGCAGTTCAACCTGGTGCTGCGCGCCACGGTGGCCGAGAACGTGCTCGCCGGCGCGTTGCCGACCATGCCGACCTGGCGCGCACTGCTGGGGCTGTTCACCGACGAGGCACGGCGAACGGCCTGCGAACTCGTCGCGTCGGTGGGCCTTCAGGAGCAGCACCTGCTGCGCCGCGTGAGCGAACTCTCGGGTGGCCAGCAACAGCGCGTGGGCATCGCGCGCGCCTTCATGCTCGCGCCGCCGCTGGTGCTGGCCGACGAGCCCGTGGCCAGCCTCGATCCGCAGACCAGCCACGACGTGCTGTCCCTGCTGCGCGGGCAGGCGCGCGAGCGCGGTACCACCGTGCTGTGCAGCCTGCATCAGATCGAGCTGGCCTGCGAGTTCGCCGACCGCATCGTCGCGCTGCGCCAGGGCGAAGTGGTGTTCGACGGGCCGCCCGCCGCCTTCGATCCGCGGGTGTTCGACGCGGTCTACGGCCGCGGCGCAGCGCCTGCGCGACCCGGCAGCCAGAGTACGGAGCCCGAGGCCGCATGGCCGCTGCACGCCGCCGCACTGGAGCTGGTGCCATGAACCGCCCCGCATCCGCATGGGAGCTTCCACGGCCCTGGGGCGCACGCAGCCTGGCCGTGCTGATGCTCGTGCTGGTGGCCGGCTTCTTCGCCGGCCAGCGCGTGGAGATGGGCCGCATGCTGTCGCTGACCGGCGAGGGCGTGCTGGCCGCCGTCGGCCTGCGCGAGCATTCGCAGGTGCTGTCGGGCCTGGGCACGATCGCGCGCTCGCTGTTCCCGCCGCAGGTTTCCGAACGCACCGAGACGGCGCGCATCGAGGGCTTCGACCGCAACCGCCTGCCATGGTTCTCGCACGTGGAAACGGTGGAGACGCGCGAACCCAAGCTCAACCCACAAACGCTGCAGATCGAAGAGGTGGTCGACAGCCGCGAAGTGCTGGTCGAGCCGCTCGGCTATCTCTGGCATGTGGCGATGAAGATGCTCGAGACCTTCGAGATCGCCATCTGGGCGACGCTGCTGGCCATCGTGCTGAGTGCGCCGCTGGCCTGGTGCAGCGCGAAGAACTACACGCCGAACCGCATCGTCTACACGCTCGCGCGCAGCGTGGTCGGCCTGTGCCGCGCGGTGCCCGAGCTGGTGAGTGCGCTGTTCCTGGTGCTGGCCTACGGCTTCGGTCCCATCGCCGGCGTGCTGGCGCTCGCGCTGCACTCGGCGGGCTTCCTCGGCAAGTTCTATGCGGAAGACATCGAGACCGCCGACGACAAGCCGCAGGAGGCGCTTCGCGCCATCGGGGCGAACAAGCTCAAGGTGATGCGCTTCGCGGTGCTGCCGCAGGTGATGCCGCAGTTCATCGCCTACACGCTGTACGTGCTCGACCGCAACGTGCGCATGGCCACCGTGGTGGGCCTGGTCGGCGCGGGCGGCATCGGCCAGGAGCTCAAGGGTCGCTACGACATGTACAACTACGCGCACGTGGGCACGATCCTGATCGCGATCTTCCTCACCGTGCTGGTTCTTGACCGCCTTGCAGCGCGCCTGCGCAGTCGCTATGCCTGAGCCCTGACCACCCCGGCGCCGGAGCGTCCACACCGTGGACCTCGCGGCGCACCACCCCTGATTTCTTCGAGCCGGTGCAACCCCGAGGGGGCTGCTCGGCCCCGCTTCGCCTGTCTCTCGTCCGTCTCTCGTTCGTCCGTCGTCCCCGTCTTCTTCGATCAAAGGAAATTGTCATGACCCCACGTGTCTCCCGGTATGGCTTCGCCGCGTCGGCCGCGGCCGGCCTTCTTCTGTGCCTGAGCCTCGCTGCATGCGGTGGCAGTGGCGGCAGCGATGCCGGGGCGCCGACGTCGCCGCCCACCGACACCACGCCCCCGGCCACCACGCCGGACCAGCCCACGCAGCCGGCGGCCCCGGTGCTGAAGTGCGCGCCCTGAGGCGCGACCTTCTGCATCCACCTGCCTTCCATCCATCCGTTTCGTCCTCGCGTTGAAAGACACCCATGAACCACCTCTCCCGTCGCGATTTCTTCCGCAAGTCGGCAGGCGCCGTCGGTGCGGCTTCGGCCCTCACCATGCTGCCGCCCGCGATCCGTCAGGCCCTCGCCATTGAGGCGGCGGTCGACACCGGCACCATCCAGGACGTCAAGCACATCGTCATCCTGATGCAGGAAAACCGCAGCTTCGACCACTACTTCGGCACCCTGCGCGGTGTGCGCGGCTTCGGCGACCGCTTCCCGATTCCGCTGGCCAGCGGCAAGTCGGTGTACTTCCAGCCCAACCCCAGCGGCGGCGCCGAGATCCAGCCCTTCCGCCGCGACTCGCGGATCAGCAACGCGCTGATCGGGTCCGGCACGCCGCACAATTTTCCCGACCAGCAAGCCGCATGGAACCAGGGAAAGATGGATCGCTGGATCCAGTTCAAGAACCAGGCGACGATGGGCTATTACCAGCGCGAGGACATTCCTTTCCAGTTCGCGCTGGCCGATGCCTTCACGCTCTGCGACGGCTACCACTGCTCCATCCTCACCGGCACCGACCCGAACCGCATCGTGTTCTGGTCCGGCTCCAACTTCAATCCGGAGCTGCGCAAGAAGGGCATCAACAGCACGGACAGCGATTCGGAACCCGTCAACTCGCGCTGCTGGCCCAGCCCGTCGAACTGGGTCGCTGACAGGGTGCAGCAGGCGGACGGCTCGGGCCAGAAGGACCCCGGCACCGGTGCCTACAACTACAAGTACGTCAACAACTCGTTCAAGTGGGACACGCTGCCGGACGTGCTGCAGAAGGCCGGCATCAGCTGGCACATCTACCAGAACATGAACAACAACTGGACGGGCGCCATGAACGGCTGCCTGGCCTTCGAGAGCTTCCGCACCGCGCAGCCGGGCTCGCCGATCTATGAGCACGGCCTGACGGGCGGCCCCGCAACGGCCGACGGCGCCACCAACTTCCTCGCCCAGCTCAAGCAGGACGTCATGAACGACGCCCTGCCGCAGGTCTCGTGGGTGCTGCCCACGCAGGCCCTGGCCGAACATCCGGGCAGCAGCGAAGGCGTTGCCGGCGCGGCCGACTTCATCTCAGACGTGCTGAGCGCGCTGACGTCCAACCCCGCGGTCTGGAGCAAGACGGCGCTCTTCGTGACCTTCGACGAGAACGACGGCTTCTTCGACCACCTGGCCATGCCGGCGGTGCCCTCGTACGACGCCAACGGCAGCCTGGTGGGCAAGTCCACCGTGCCGCTGGACGGCGAGTATTTCGACGCTTCCGTGGGCAGCTACCTGAGCGCCCTGGACACCACCAGCGGCAAGGTTCGCCCGTGGGGCCTGAGCTCGCGCGTGCCGATGTACGTGGTGTCGCCCTGGAGCAAGGGCGGCTGGGTCAACTCGCAGGTGTTCGACCACACCTCGATGGCCAGATTCCTGGAGGTGCGCTTCGGCATCACCGTGGACGCCATCAGCCCATGGCATCGCGCGGTCTGCGGCGACCTCACCACCTGCTTCGACTTCGTCAGCCCGAACGATCCGGTCGTGCCCAGGCTGCCCGACACCAGCAACTATCCCGCGATCAATGCAGCGCAGCGGCTCCTGCCCACGGCCCCGGTGACCACCGCGCCCGGCACGCCGCAGCCGCTGTTCCAGGAGACCGGCACGCGCTTCTCGCGTGCGCTGCCCTACGAGCTGCACACCAGCGCACGCGTCGAGTCGCGCGGGCTGCTGCAACTGATCTTCGCGAACACCGGCACGCAGGGCGCTGTGTTCCACGTGTACGACAAGCTGCACCTGGACCGCATTCCGCGCCGCTACACGGTGGAGGCGGGCAAGCAGCTCACCGACTACTGGAACACCAGCGCCACCGACAGCGGCAAGTACGAGCTGTGGGTCTACAGCAGCAACGGCTTCGTGCGCAGCTTCAAGGGCGATGCGCTCGCGGCCGACACCGCCACCTTCAAGCCCGAGGCGCAGGTCTGCTACGAGCCGGCCACCGGCCAGGTCTACCTGAAGGTGCACAACACCGGCACGACCGCAGGCACGGTCACGGTGAAGTCCAACGCCTACCGGACCGACGGCCCCTGGTCGCTCGACGTGGCAGCGGGCGACACCGGCATGCTGCACTGGAACCTGGACGACAGCGGCCACTGGTACGACTTCACCGTCACGGCCGGCAACGCCGAGCGCCGCTTCTCGGGCCGCGTCGAAACCGGCAAGCCCGGCGTGAGCGACCCGGCGATGGCGCTGCACCTGTCGGCCCAGAGCTGAGCCGGATGTCGAAAGCAGATATGCACATCTCCACGCATCATCGGGTCCGCAAGCCATCGCGCCTGCGTCCCCTGGCCGCGGCACTTGGCCTGAGCTGCATGGCGGGGCTCGCCATCGGGCAGACCGTGCCCATCCAGTGGAATTCCACGACGAAGAACCTGGGCATCGGCACCAATGCCAGCGCCACGGGCGTCACCGGGTCGAACAACCAGGCGATCGGCGGCAATGCCGGCAACAACGTCTCGACGCAATGGAACCTGGCCATCGGCGAAGCCGCCGGGACCAACGTGAGCGGCGGCAACGCCAACACGGCCATCGGCTACAACGCCGGGCAGAACGTGGTCGGCGGCTGGAACCAGTCAATGGGCCGCAGTTCCGGGCAGAACGTCACCGGCAACTACAACAACGCCACCGGCTTCTGGGCCGGCACCGATGTGACGGGTTCCTACAACGTGGCCACCGGGACGAATGCGGGCCGGAGCGTCGTCGGCAGCAACAACATCGCCACCGGGAACGGCGCCGGCAACAACGTCAGCACCAACTGGAACCTCGCCATCGGCGAAGGCGCCGGCACCAACGTGAGCGGCAAGAACGCCAACCAGGCGATCGGCTACTACGCGGGCACCAACGTGGTCGGCGGCTGGAACCAGTCCTTCGGCCGCAGCGCGGGCCAGAACGTCACCGGCGACTACAACAACGGCACCGGCTTCTGGGCCGGCACCAACGTGACGGGCAACAACAACGATGCCTACGGAACCAACGCCGGTCAGAACGTCAACGGCAACACGAACCAGGCCTTCGGCAGCGGGGCGGGCAATGGCGTGGCCGGGTCCAACAACATCGGCTTCGGCCAGGGCTCGGGCGTGAACGTGACCGGCGCCAGCAACCTCGCCATGGGCACGCAGGCCGGTGCCGGCGTGAGCGGCAGTGCCAACACGGCCTTGGGGCAGGGGGCCGGCGCGGGCGTGCAAGGCAACCAGAACGTATCGCTGGGCACGGGCGCCGGTCAGTTGGTGGTCGGCTCCGGCAACATCGCGCAGGGCCAGGGTGCGGGCCAGAACGTCATCGGCAACGCGAACGTCGCGATCGGCACCGACGCCGGCGTGTACGTCAATGCCAGCCAGACGGTCTCGCTGGGCGCATCCGCCCGCGCCAGCGCGGACAACGCCGTGGCCATCGGCGGCAACGCGAGCGCCTCGCACGCCAACAGCGTGGCGCTCGGCGCGGGCAGCGCCACCACGCGCGGCGCCCAGACGGGTTACACCGCCGCGGGCATGGCGGCGCCGCAGTCGTCGGCGGGCGAAGTGGCGCTGGGCAATCGCCAGGTCACCGGCGTGGCGGCCGGCAGCGCGCCGGACGACGCGACCAACGTCGGGCAGGTGCAAGGCCTGGTGAGCCAGGGCGTGGCCTCGGCCAATGCCTATACCGACAGCGTCGCCGCGCAGGGCCTGCCGGCGGCCAAGGCCTACACCGACCAGACCGCGGGCCGGCTGCAGCAGCAGATCGACCAGAACGCCCGCCGGGCCTATGCCGGCATCGCGAGCGTGGCCGCCATGGACGCCGCGCCGATGGTGCCGGGCAAGAGCAGCTTTGCGGTCGGCCTGGGCAACTACCGCAGCGAAAGCGCGATCGGCGGCTCGATCCGCCACACCGCGCAGGACGGCCGCTACAGCGTGACGGTCGGCCTCGGCGCGAGCAGCTCGGGTGTGGTGAGCCGCGTGGCGTTCACCGGCGTGTTCGACTGACGCACGACGCCGCAGTGCCGTGAGAGCCCGGCTTGGGCTTTCACGGCGCTCGGCGCATTCCGCCCGAAGGTCTTGATCGCAAGCGGCGGCGATCAACGGCCCGCGTCTGCCGTCGTCTTCAGTCCAGTGACGGCAGGCTCGCCAGATGCTTTTCCAGCGGCCCCTTGGTCGACAGCACACCGATCTCATAGGCGGTGAAGCCATGCTTTTCGATGGCGGCCCTGACTGCCACCAGTTTCTCGAAGCGCTCGACTTCCAGAAGTTCGAACGGCGTGAATTGCTGTTCGGCGATGGTGGCTTTCAGGGCCGCGAGCTTCTTGGCACGTGATCGCTGCGAGTTGCGCAGCTTCGCCGTGACAACTTCCAAGTCTGCAATCTTCTGTTCGAGCGTCTCTAGATCTGGCATTGAACCTCAGTGTCGTGTGTCGGCTTGTTCAGTGTAGCCATAGCTCACTTCGTTCTGAGCACATGGAATCTGCGTCGTTGTCCATGGATCGCGCGGCACTTACGCTCTTCCCGGGAAGAGCCATCGGCCAATGACTTCGATCCATCCATCCATCCGGCTCCGGCCGCAAACGACCATGCTGCACGCAACGACGACACACTTCGAAATCGACCCGCCCGGTCGATCCGTCAGGCAGGCCCTGCGCGACCTCGCGCTGAGCGGCTTCCTGGTGTGCGTCGTGGCATTGCTCGTCGGCCTCTTCACGGCCAATGCCGCACATGCGCAGGCAGCCAAAGGCGAGCTTCGCATCGGCTACCAGAAGTCCGCGAGCCTGTTCGTTCTGCAGAAGGCACAAGGGACACTCGAGAAGAAGCTCGCCCCATTGGGCTTCGGCGTCAAATGGGTGGAATTCCCGGCGGGGCCGCAACTGCTCGAAGGCCTGAACGTCGGCGCAGTCGACGTGGGCTATGTCGGCGAGGCACCGCCGATCTTTGCGCAAGCCGCGGGCGCCAGGTTCGTCTATTTCGGCTTCGACCCGGCGTCGCCGCGCGCCGAGGCCATCCTGGTCACGAAGGACTCGCCGATCCAGTCGGTGGCAGAGCTGAGGGGCAAGAAGGTCGCGCTCAACAAGGGCAGCAACGTGCACTACCTGCTCGTGAAGCAGCTCGAGAAGAACGGCCTGAAACTCGGCGACATCCAACCCGTCTATCTGGCGCCGGCCGACGGTCGCGCGGCCTTTGAAAGCAGGAACGTGGATGCATGGGTGATCTGGGATCCGTTCCAGGCCGCGGCAGAAAAGGCAACCGGCGCACGCGTGCTGGCCGACGGCACACCGGGCGTGGTGAGCAACTACCAGTATTACCTCGGCGAGCGCGGCTTCGTTGCCAGGCACCCGAAGGTCATCGAAGCCCTGTTCGAAGACGCCGTGTCGCAAGGCATCTGGTTGAAGAAGAACCTGCATCAGGCGGCGGAACTCATTGCGCCGCTGCAGGGGCTTCCCGTCGACGTGGTCGAGCTCGCCCTGCAGCGCTACGAGTTCAACGTCAAACCGATCACCGCCGAGGTGGCGGCCGACCAGCAGAAGATCGCCGATACCTTCTTCGAGCTCAAGCTGATTCCGAAGGCCATCAAGATCAGCGACGCGGTCGTCGCCACAAAGCCCTGATCGCGTCACGGTGCCGGGTGCATCTGTAGCGTAGGGGGTCCACGCACCGCTCCCATGTCTTTTCAATGATCACTTCACTGTCTCCATCGACCCCTGACCGCTTCTTCGATCGACGCCGGACGCTGCTCATGGGCGCGGTAGCGGCCCTGCTGGCGCCTTACGCTATCGGCGCGCACAGCGAGACGACCGGGCCCGCAACGGCTGCATTGCAGGCCGCCATCGACGGTCCGCAGCGCAGCGCGGCCAATCGCACCCGCGATGCCGCTCGGCATCCACTCGAGACACTCGCGTTCTTCGGCCTGAGGCCGGATTGGAACGTCGTCGAGATCGCCCCCGGCGGCGGCTGGTACACCGAGATCCTGGCCGCCTTCCTGAACCCGCGCGGGCGCCTCTATGCGGCGCATGTCCCGGCCGACGGCACAGCGGAACAGCGGCGTGCGCGCGCCGCTTTTCAACAGAAGCTGGCAAGCGACCCGGCCGTCTATCGGCGCGTGGTGCTCGGCACCTTGCCTGTCGCACGCTTCACCGACATCCATCCGCCGGGCGGGGCCGATGCCGTGCTCACCTTCCGCAACATCCACAACTGGATCGCGGACGGCCATTTCGACGAGACGTTGCGCGCCTTCTTCGATGTGCTCAAGCCCGGCGGTGTGCTCGGCGTCGAAGAGCATCGGGCCGCACCCGGGACCTCGCTCGAACGGATGATCGAGAGCGGCTACGTCACGCAGGACTTCGTGATCGCGCGTGCCCGGGCGGCGGGTTTCGAGTTCGCCGGTGCGAGCGAGATCAACGCGAATCCACGCGACACGCACGACCATGCGAACGGTGTGTGGGCATTGCCGCCGACATTGCGTGGCGGCGAGGTCGACCGCGCTCGTTATCTGGCGATCGGAGAGTCGGACCGCATGACGCTCCGGTTCATCAAGGCACCTGGCCGGTGAAGTTGCCGGCCTCGTGAAGGTGGACTGTCGGCCGCCTTGCGGCGGTCGACATACCTTCAGCGGATCGTCTTGAACCGCACGTCGTCGGCGATGAAGCTCTTCTCGTTGAACGCCTTCTCGTTCGAGCCGAAGGGCAGTTGGGCGCGCAGCTTCCACGAGGCCGGAATGTCCCAGGTGCTGGCGACCTGCGCGTCGATCAGCGGTGCGTAATGCTGCAGGCTGGCACCGATGCCGGCTTCGGCCAGCGCGGTCCAGACGGCGAATTGCGCCATGCCGGTGGAGTGCTCGGAGAAGGATGGGAAGTTATCGGCATACAGCGGATATTTCTGCTGCAGGTCCTTGATCACGTCCTGGTCTTCATAGAAAAGCACCGTTCCGGCACCTGCCGCGAAGGAGTTCAGCTTTGCATCGGTCGACGCGAATGCATCTGCCGGAACCAGGGGACGAAGGATCTCCTTCGTGATGACTTTCCAGAGCTTCTCGCTGGCTGCGCCGAACAGGATGACGGCACGCGAACTCTGCGAATTGAATGACGACGGCGCCAGACGGATCGCCTGGCGAATCAGGGCGTCGACTTCGGCTTCGGTGATGGAAAGATTCTTGCCCAGCGCGTATTGGCTGCGGCGTGTCGTGAAAAGGGTGAGGGCGTTGTGGCTCATTGGAAATGGCGATGAATGGACATACGGCGCGTGCAATGGCGGCAGTCCGCCATCGCGATTCCAGTCTATTGCGTTGCAATGAATCGTGCACGGCATGTCGAAGCATCCCCAGGAAAGGACAGGGCCGCAACCAGGCTCTTCGCAGGGATGGCAGACCGCACGCAGAACGCATCTGCATAAACGGATTCCTTCGTTGGAGAGGGCGAATCCTCTCCATAAGATCCGACGCGTTCGCATGCCATGTCGGCTCCGACCCACCCTTACCTGATCGGCTCATCATGTCGCTTCGCCAGCCTGAATCGTTCGCACCCCGCGCGCTGTCCGTCCTGCGCATCGTCTCTGCGTTCCTGCTGCTCCAGCATGGGTCAGCCAAGTTGTTCGGCTTTCCTCATGTCGCCTATTTCGACAATCTCCAGATCGTTTCCCTGATCGGACTTGCGGGAATCCTGGAAGTCGTCGGTGGTGTCCTGTTGCTGATCGGGTTCTGGACTCGACCGGTCGCATTCATCCTGTCGGGCGAGCTTGCCTTGGCCTATTTCATCGGGCATGCACCCAAGGGATTCGCGTGGGCGCCGCTGCTCAATCAGGGCGAGTCCGCCGTGCTGTTCTCGTTCGTGTTCCTGTACCTTGCCGCTGCGGGCGCTGGCCCATGGAGCGTCGATGCGATCCTCCGTTCGAAGAAGAGCGCGGTGGCGGTTTCGGCCGTCCCTGCATGACCTCGGCGTGACGCGCATTGCCGTCGCTCGCCGCAACGCACCGATCTCGATGCCGATCTGCCTTCTGCTGCCATGACGCTTCGCGTGTTCCTCGTCGAGGACGATTTTTCGGTCCGAAGCCTGTTGGTGGACATGCTCGAGGACGCCACCGCCTGCGAGGTGATCGCCGTGGCCGAATCGCAATACCAGGCCTTGCAATGGCTGGCACGCAACGGCGAAAGCTGGGACCTGGTGGTCGCCGATCTGTTCCTCACGGAAGGCTCGGGCATGGAGGTGGTCAAGGCCTGTGCCCGGCGCCAGCCCCACCAGCGCGTGGTGGTGCTGAGCAACTATGCAGAGGCGGCAAACGACCGTGCCTTGTCCCAGGGCGCGGATGCCGTCTTCGACAAGAGCGGGCAGGTCGAGGACTTCCTGGACTATGCCAATGCGCGCGCGATGGAAGGTGCGCGCAGTCATTGAGATGCGGCTCTCTCAATTACCGTATTGCTTGAGCGCCAGCGTCCGGAGCAGATCGGCCGTCAGCCGCGCCGGCCGCGTCGTGGGGCGTGCCTTGGGGATCGCCAGCACCACCCGGTTCCGCATCGCAGGAGAGACGATGCTGGCCTCATACAGCGGCTGCGGATGGGTCCAGAGCCGCCGCGCGCTGGCCGGCAAGACCGTGTAGGCCACGCCACGCGCCACCAGCGAAAGAACGGTCAACACCGAGTCGACCTCGGCCACGATGTCCAGCGCCAGGCCGCGCGGCCGGGTGTGCGTTTCCAGCAGCTGCCTGAGGGCATTGGGGCCACTGGGCATGACCAGTGGCAGAACGCTCAGTTCCGCCAGCTTGACTCGGCGTGGCAAGGGCTTGGGGCCGAACAGCAACAGCGGTTCCCGGCCGAGCGTCTCTTCGGCCAATTGCGGCGAGGGCGGCGGGTCGAAGAGGATGGCCATGTCCAGCGTGCCCGCCACGAGCCACTCGCGCAACCGGATGCTGAGCGATTCGACGATGGTCACGGTGGCGTCGGGATACTGCGCGCGAAAGCGTTCGACCAGATCGGCCGAGAGCACCTGTGCCACACGCGGCGGCAGTCCCACGGTGACCTGGCCACGCGGACTGGACTGGCGCTCCCGCATGTCGGCGCGCGCCTTGTCGGCCAGCTCGAAGATGGCGCGCGCATGCGCCAGCAGCGCCAGCCCGGCCTCGTTGGCCGACGCACCCCGGCCATTGCGCACCAGCAGGCGCTGGCCGACTTCTTCTTCCAGCAGCAGCACCTGCCGGCTCAGCGCCGGCTGCGAGAGGTGCAGCGCAGCGGCGGCGCGACTGAAGCTGCCGCCTTCGACTACCGCGACGAAGTAGCGCAACCGTGTCAGATCCATGAGGCTTCCTTGCGTCCACAAACGCCGCATGCATTCTATGGATAGCTGATATCGAAGGATCCGATCGATTCGTGACTCGGACGGCCGGACAATTTCGGCATGCCAGCCATCCTCACCTACGACGTCGAACCCAGGGCTCCGGGCTTTGCGCTGCCGCCGCTGAGCTGCGACAGCCATGTGCATGTCTTCGGTCCGGCCACGCGGTTTCCGTATGCCGAAGGCCGCAGCTTCACGCCGGTGGATGCGCCGAAGGAAGCCCTGTTCGCCTTGCACCGCACGCTGGGCATCGGCCGCTGCGTGATCGTGCAGTCGGCCGTGCACGGCATGGACAACCGCGTGGTCGAGGACGCCATCGCCGCCGGCGGCGGCCGCTACCTGGGCATCGCGCTGGTTCCGCCCTCGGTGTCCGACGCCGAACTGGCGCGGCTGGCCGCTGCCGGTTTTCGGGGTGTCCGCTTCAATTTCATGGCGCACCTGCCGGGCACGCCGCTGGACGAAGTGCTCGCGCTGACCCGGCGGCTGGCGCCGCTGGGCATGCACCTGCAGGTGCATTTCGAGAGCAGGCTGGTCCACACGGTGGGCGCCGCACTGGCACGGAGCGCGGTGCCCGTGGTGATCGACCACATGGGGCGCGTCGATGCCGCGCTGGGCCCCGACCACGAGGACTTCGCCGGTCTCTGCCGGTTGATGGCCAATCCGCTGTTCCGGGTGAAGGTGAGCGGCGTGGACCGCATCGCTACCGCCAGCACCTACCCGCATGGCGTGGCGCTGGCGCGCCGGCTGGTGGAGTCCTTCGGCGACCGCTGCCTGTGGGGCACCGACTGGCCGCACCCCAGCCACACCCATGTGCCCGATGACGCCGCGCTGGTCGAGTTGCTGCCCGACATCGCACCGGACGCCGGCCTGCGCGACAGGCTGCTGGTCGGCAATCCGGCCGCTTTCTACCGATTCGAATGAAGGACCCGACGACATGAGCGCAGAGATGGAATTCCACTACCAACCCGCCGGCCGACTGAAGGGCCAGGTCGCCTTCGTGAGCGGTGCCGGTTCGGTCGGGCCGGGCTGGGGAAACGGGCGCGCCATCGCCGTGCGTTTTGCAGAAGAAGGCGCGCTGGTGTTTGCCACCGACCGCGATCCGGGCCGGCTGGTCGAGACGGCCGAACGGATCGCCGCCGCCGGCGGCACGCTCGTCACCGGCCAGTGCGACGTCACGGACAGTGCCTCCATCGCCGCCGCGGTCGCCCAGTGCGCCGAACGGTTCGGCCGCATCGACGTGCTGGTCAACAACGTGGGCGGCTCGGCCAGGGGCGGGCCGGTCGAGATGCCGGAAGACGTGTGGGATGCGCAGGTCGACCACAACCTGAAGAGCGTGTTCCTGAGCTGCAAGCACGTGCTGCCCTTCATGGAGCGTCAGGGCTCGGGCGCCATCGTCAACATGTCGTCCACCTCCGGCCTGCGCTGGACCGGCGCGGCGCAGGTGGCTTATGCCGCGACGAAGGCGGCGGTGATCCAGTTCTCGCGGGTGCTGGCGGTGCAGTACGCCGACCGCAACATCCGCTGCAACACCGTCGTGCCCGGGCAATTGCACACGCCGATGGTCGAAGTGCGGCTGGCCGGCCAGCGTGCGGGGGGCGACGTGCAAGCCCTTCTCGCGCAACGGCAGGCACGCATCCCCTTGCCTTTCATGGGTGACGGGCGCGACACCGCGGCTGCCGCGCTGTTCCTGGCATCGAACGAGGCGCGGTTCATCACCGGCACAGAAATCATCGTGGACGGCGGCATGTCGGTGCGCTGCGGCTGATCCATTTCCGACAAGAACTCCAGGAGACGACACCATGCAGATTCCCTTTCTCGCCCGACGAGCCTTCGTCGGCCTTGCCGCCATGGCCTGCCTGGCCGTTGCGGCGCCCGCGGCCTTGGCCCAGGGCGCCAAGGTCACGCGGCTGGTGGTCGCCTTTCCGCCCGGCGGACCGGTGGACTTCGTGGCCCGCGCAGTGGCCGAGCAGCTGGGCAAAGAAATCGGCCAGCAGGTCATCATCGAGAACCGGGCCGGCGGCAATGGCGCCATCGCCGCCGAGTACGTCTCGCATGCCGCACCCGACGGCAGCACGCTCTGGCTGACCAGCGTCGGTGCCGTGGCCATCAACCCGTCGCTGTACGAGAAGCTGGCCTATGACGTGCAGAAAGACCTGCAACCGGTCTCGCTGGTGGTGCGGAATGTCGAGGTGCTGGTGGTGCCGGCCAACGCGCCCTACAACAACGGGGCCGATTTCGTGGCCGCGGCGCGAGCGTCGAAGCAGCCATTGACGCTGGCCTCGTCGGGCACCGGCAGCGTGCCGCACCTCGCGATGGAACTGCTGTCCGATGCGGCCAAGGTGCCATTGCTGCATGTGCCCTACCGGGGCGCGGCTCCGGCGATCACCGATGTGATCGCCGGCCACGTCAACGGCTTCTTCGGCGACATCCCGGGGCTCCTGCCCTTCATCAAGAGCGGCAAGCTCAAGCCGATCGGCATTGCCGCCGAAAAGCGCAATCCGCTGCTGCCGGAGGTGAAGACCTTCGCCGAGATGGGCGTGCCCGGCGTCGACTCGGACAACTGGTATGCCATCTTCGCCGGCAGGTCCGTGCCGGCCGCCGAGATCGACAAGCTCGGCGCCGCGCTGCGCAAGGTGCTGGCCGACGAGGACGTTCGCAGCCGGCTGCTCGCGTCCGGTGCGGAGCCCGCGCCGTCCAGCCCGGCCGAACTGGCTGCCTTGCTGAAGAAGGACGGCGACAAGTGGGGCCGCATCGTGCGGGCCAAGAAGATCAAGCCCGATTGAATGGAAGAGAGAAGACGCATGCGCATCCAGGCCATCCAACCCGGCACCGATCCGGACCTCGCCACGCTCGAGACGCAGATCGAGGGTGCGCGCGGGCGCATCTCGGTTCTCTACCAGGTGCTGCTCAACAGCCCGCCGATCGCGCACGGATGGGAGCAGATGCTCTCGTCGATCCGCAACCACAACAGCCTGCCGGCGGGCCTGCGCGAGATGATCATCCTGCGGGTGGCCGTGATCAACCGCGCGCCCTACGAGTTCGACGCTCACGTGCCCCACGCGCTGGCAGGCGGCGTGCCGCAGGCCACGATCGACGCCCTGCGCTCGGCCAGCCTGCCCGTCGATTCGGGCCTGAGCCCGGCCGAGCGCGTGGCACTGGAATACGCCGACGCCATGACCCGCGACATCGAGGTGCCCGACGCGCTGTTCGCGCGCGTGGCCGAGCATTTCGAGGGCCAGGCGCTGGTCGACCTGACCGCCACCGTGGCGGCCTACAACATGGTGTCGCGCTTCCTGGTGGCGCTGCGCATCGGCCACTGAACCCGGAGACGCCGATGCGCAGACAAGCCACCGATCAGATCCTCCTGCAGGCCCGGCTGGACGAAGCGGCATCGGCCGCTTTCGTGAACGCCTGCCGTGCCGCCGCTGCGGCCATGCCCGGTGCCAGCATCCGGCGCATGGCCTGGTCGGCCGCCGAAGGCGACGCCTATGGCTACATCGCGTTGCCGCAGCGGCAACTGCTCGACACGTCCGACCTGGCCGCCGTGCTGGCCGCTTTCTCGCTGGCGCTGCCCCGAGACGCGCAGCCGCGCGTGTCGCGACTCGAACAGGCGCTGGTGTTGCCCGGTGCCAGCCACGGCGCGCAGGCCGCCTTCCATTACGTGGTCGAGATGGACCCCGAGACCGGCTGGCGCGACGAGCTGCTGCGCTGGTACGACACCGAACACATGCCCGGCCTGGCGTCGGTGCCCGGCAACGTGCGCGCCGCGCGCATGCTCAACCACGATCACGGTCCGCTGTCGCTCGCCTGCTATGACCTGGTCAGCCCCGACACCTTGGGGTCGCCGCCCTGGCTCGCCGTGCGCGGCACCGAATGGAGCAGCCGTGTGCGGCCGCATTTCACCAACACGCGCCGAACCATGTTCAGGACGCTCGGCTGACCGGCATGCCGCTCACATCGCGGGGACGGGCTCGCTGACCTTGATCGATGTGTAGCGCCCGTCGTGGTAGGCCAATGGCGCCGCTTCCGAGCGCGCGCCGCTCAGGACACGTCCGATGAAGATCGTGTGCGTTCCGGCGTCCACTTCCTGGACCGTTTCGCATTCGAGCGCCGCGAGCGCACCGGCAAGCAGCGGAATGCCGTGCGCGCTGAGTTCATGCGCGATCCCGTCGAAGGGCGTCTCGTGCTTGCCGGCGAAACGGTCTCCGAGCTCGGCCTGATCTTCGGCCAGCAGATTGACGGCGAAGCGCCCGCTCGCGCTGATCAGCGGATGGGTTCGGGTGGTCTTGTTGAGAACGATCAGGACCGTCGGCGGATCGGCGGACACCGATGCGAAGGCGGTGGCGGTCATGCCATGGATGCCGTCTTGGCGTGAGGTCGTGATGACCGTCACCGTGCTCACGAGCGTTCGCATGATCGAACGGAAGCGGAGCGGATCGATGGGTTCCATGGTGTGGATGGATTTCGGCACGGCCGTCACTTCCGTGGGCAATGCGCGATGGCATCGATCTCGATCAGGAACTCCTTGCGGCGCAGCGAATGGACCGTCACCCCGGTGCTGGCAGGTCCATGCGGACCGAAGAAGGGCGCCCGGATCTTGAAGTAGTCGGCGACCTCCGCCATGTCGACCTGCGGCGTCAGGTACGTCGTCAACTTCACGACATCGTCCATGGAAGCGCCGGCACGCCCGAGAACGTCCTGCAGCTTCTCCAGACAACGCGTCGCCTGCGCCTTGAAGTCGCCGATGCCGATGACTTCTCCGTCAACGCTGGTCGAGGTGATGCCCGACACGTAGATCGTGTTGTCCACCTGGATGCCCGGCACCCAGGCCGACTCCCAGTTCTCGCTCGGCCATTTCTTGGGAAGCCGCACCATGTCATCTCTGCTCATGATTTCTCCGAATGAACGCGTCATCAATGCGTCGGGAAGGCGATCGTCGATTGCAACGTGCCGGCCAGGCCTTTGCCACGACCTGCGTCAGGCCGTTGCGCGCAGTGCGGCGTTGGTTTGCACCCCGAGTTCCAGCATGCGGGGCAGGACCTCGTTGCCAAAGGCGCGCAGGTCTTCGTCGTAGTCGGCAAGGACGACCATCACGCCGTCGAGCCTGGCCGACCGGACCGTATGCGCCAGCCGTGCCGCGATGGTGTCGGGCGATCCCCACATCGTGTTGGACATCAAGGCCGACGCGGCCTTGGCCTGCTCCAGGAAGACCTTGGAGCCCTGGTTGCTCGAGACTTCCTTGTCGTCGTTGTATTCGTCCGCCATGCGGGCGACGGCGACGAGGTCGACACCGGCGTTGTAGAGATCGACCTTCGCTTTCGCATCCTTGTCCGTCTCGCCGATCACGAGGTTGAACAGGCCGAAGGTCTTCAGGCCCGGGTTCTGGTTATCGACGGCAATCTCCTTCGCCCGCAAGGCGCGCCCGATGAACTTGTCGCTGTCGTCCGCGGCCATGAACGCGACGTTGCAGTTCTGCGCGGTGAACTTGAAGCCTCGGTCCGACATGCCGGCGCAGATCAGCGGCGGAATCTTCGATGGCTTCGGAAAGATCTGACAGTCTTCCGTCTCGTAGAACCTGCCCTTGTGGGTCACGCTGTCTTCAGTCCAGATCCGGCGGACCAGCGCGACCCATTCGTCGGCGAGGTCGTAGCGTTCGTCATGGTTCAGGTCCTGCCAAAGTCCCATCTGGCGCATGAGTTGCGGGCGTGCGCCGGTGACGACGTTCAAGCCGATCCGTCCGGGCGCGATCTGGTCGAGGGTGGCGACGATCTTCGCGACGACCGCCGGCGGAAAGACCATCATGTGGGCGGTGGCCCAGATATTGATTCTGGACGTCGCCTGCGCCAGTGCCGCCATGCAGGTCAGCGACTCCAGAGAATATGTCATCGAATTGGATTCGCCACCGTATCCGCGCCAATTGGCGGGACTCATTGCGAAGTCGAATCCCATTTGTTCTGCCAGGAGCGCGATCGCGAGATTGCTGCTGTAAGAGCCGGTCAATGCAGGCGAAGTGGTGGACTTGATCCAGCCTCGGCTGAATACGGGAAGAAAGACACCGATATCCGTTTTGACGGATTCCTGATTCATGACGCTCATCCGGATTTACCTCGAATACACAGCAAGATTGCTGGCTGTTCCACTTCAGCCTTGAAGCGGAAAGCTGTGATTCGATGGTACGAACGGTGAAGAGCGGCGTCGATGACAACGTTTGAACGCCAGGTTCGCCAAGTCTCAAACCGACCGTCTCAAACCAGACGCCTGGATTCGAGACTGGCGCGCGCCGGTTGCGCGGCGGCCCTGATGCAGTCCATGAACACCATGGCGGCAGGGGACAGCAGGCGGCCTTGCTTGACTGAAAAGCCGTATTGATAGTCCAGGCGATACAGGTCCTGCCGCACCGGCCTCATTTCTTCTTCCAGAACCCAGTGCTCGGCGTAATGCTCCGGGAGAAACCCCACGTAATTGCCCGTCAGGATGAGATGCGCGGTCGCTTCGATATGAAAGGTCTCCACCTGGGCCACGTCGGGGTTGTGCCCCAGCAGAACCGGTGCAGCATCGAACCAGCGGGACAGGTACGACGTGTTTCTCAAGTCGGCTTCCGATATCTCGGCGTCTGGAATGCCGAATAACGGATGCTTCGATCCGCAATAGAGAAAGCTCGAACGCCTCAACAAAGGCGTGTAGTCGAACTTGCTCGAATAATCGTGCACCGCGGTAATGCCGACATCCAGCTTGCCTTCGTCGATGCGTCGCTCGATCTCATCGGGATGAAAGACGAACAACTCGAGGTTCACGTCCGGGTTCTCGTTCGTGAACGTGCACAACGCATCCTGAAAACGGAGCTCCTTCAGCCAGATGAACGAATCGAGCACCGCGACTCGCAGGCGCCCGCGCACGGAATCGCCCAGGGACTCGATCTCGTCCTGGAAGTCGTTGAGCGACTTCATCAATTCCGTCGCGGCCTTGTAGACCTTGACGCCGTCCTCGGTCAGTTCAAAGCCGTGGCGGCCCCGCTCGCACAGCCGCACGCCCAGGCGGGTCTCGATGTTGGACAGGTAGGTGCTGATCGTCGAGCGATTGATGCCAAGCCGCAGCTCCGCCGCCGCCAGGCCGCGGCATTCGGCAACGGCTTGAAAGACGCGCAGCAGGCGCAGATCGAGGTCGCTGATGCGACCCAGCTTGGCGCGGCGGTGTCCCATCTGGCGCTCACTCCACTTTCGCTGTCATCGCCGTTGGCCGCATCAACTGCTGCGCGACAGATCCGCGGATGAGTCGGCCCAGAAGATGACGCGCTTCGACAGGCGGCTCACCGCGGCGTGGAGCCCGAGGCCGATCAGGCTCAGGACGATCAGGATGGCGAATACGCCCGCCGTGTCCATCGAGAAATTGCGCTGGAGAATCAGGTAGCCCAGGCCCGCTTCCGCCCCGACGAACTCGCCGACGATGGCACCGATGACGGCCAGCACGATGCCGATGTCCAGGCCGGCGAACACGTAGGGCAAGGCGTGCGGCAGCCGAATCATCCGGAACACCTGCCATTGGTTCGCCGTGCACGCGGTCATCAGGTCGATCTGATCCTTGGGTGCCGAGCGCAGGCCCACGATGGTGTTGGCGACCAGCGGGAAGAAGACGATCGTTGCGGTGATCACGATCTTCGAAGTGGCGCCAAAGCCGAACCAGACCACGAAGAGCGGTGCGATCGCCACCTTGGGCATCGTCTGGAAAGCGACGACGTAGGGATACAGCAAGGTCTCCAGCAGGTCACTCAGGCCGATCGCGGCGCCGAGGACGAACCCCAGTGCGGCACCGATGACGAAGCCCGCAAGGATCTCGCCCAGCGTCACCAGGAGGTGCCGCAGGATCTCGCCGCTGACCAGGCCATCGAACAGCGCGTTCACCACGCTCGCCGGCCCCGGAAAGATCAATGGCGAGACCTTGAACAGCGCGACGCCGGCCTGCCACAGCGCAACGACGCACAGGAAGACGACTGCGATCAGCACCCGTCGCGCGTTGGGACTCATCCGGGCGCTGGCTTTTCGGCGTTGCGTTCTCTTCGCGGACGGCTGGAGCGCGCGCATCGGCCGGTCCGCCGCTGGCGTCATGGTGGGCGGGCGCTGGGCGGTGGCGGATATCGTCGGGTCCATCATCAGTCGAGTCCTCCCGAGGCATGAAGGTCGTCGCGGATGCCGCGGACGTACGCTCCAAAGCGCTCGGTGTTGATCAGGTCAAGGGTGCGCGGATTGGGCAGATCCACCGTCAGGATGCGGGTCACCCGCCCGGGTCGCGGCGACATCACGACGACACGATCGCCGAGGAACACCGCTTCGGGAATGCTGTGGGTCACCAGCATGATCGTCGCGCCCGTCTTCTCCTTGAGCCGGAGCAACTCCAGGTTCATCGACTCGCGCGTCATGGCATCGAGCGCACCGAAGGGCTCGTCCATCAGCAGGAGCAGGGGGTCGTTCACCAGTGCGCGCGCGATGCCGACGCGCTGCTGCATGCCGCCCGACAGCTCGCCGGGATATTTGGTCTCGAAGCTGGAGAGGCCCACCATGTCGAGATAGTGCCGGGCACGCTCCAAGGCCGTCGCACGGTCCCGCTTCTGCACTTCGGCCGGCACGAGCACGTTCTGCAGCACATTGCGCCAAGGCAGCAGGACCGGCGACTGAAACACCACGCCCACCTCGCGGCCCGGGCCGTCCACGATCCGGCCGGACACCGCGACTTCGCCTTCATTGCTCCACGCCAGCCCCGCCAGGATGCGCAGCAGCGTGCTCTTGCCGCAGCCGCTCGGCCCGACCACCGTGACGAACTCGCCCTTTCGGACTTCGAAATTGATGTCGCGCAGTGCCGCGACATCGCCACCGTCCTTGGAGCGGTATGTCTTGTTGACACCTGCGAAGCGGAAAGCGGGTGGTTCCGCCGCCGGCGCGGATAGCGAGGTTTGCATGCGATCAGACACCCTTGCAGGCCTTGGCCGCGGCGATGACCGCATCGTGGTCGAATCGATTGATGGCGGCTGCAAAGCCTGGCGTCGAGATCAGCATCGATTGCGGGGGAAGCTTGCGCTTGATCAGCTTCTCCTGGAACATGAAGTCCTGCATGCGCCCGTATGCCGCCGGGTCCATCGCACCGATGAGCTTGCCACCGTGCAGCTCGTGCGCCTCGCGCATCGACTTGAGCTGCGCCTGCAGCAAGGCCATGTCCCATTTGACGAGCGTCGCCTCATCCGCGCCGGTGGGCTTGGTGGACGGGAAGGCCTTCCATTGCACGCGGCGTGCGCAGTCCGGATTGGTCTGTGCAAACAGGGTCGCCATCGCCGAGCCGCGCGAGATGGCTTCCACCATGGCGGGGTCGGCGTCGATGGTCTTCTGCGTGGTGGCAAAAGTGAAGTCCGGCATCTGCGGCCAGCTGGGATCGCGCAGGACCCTGAGCGGCAGCCCCGCGTTCTCGAAGCCGACCAGCGCCGCGCCCCAGAACATCAGCGCCTGCACGCGATCGTTCTTCAGCGCCTCCAGCGCGGGCGCGCCGGCGCCCGTTGCAATCAGCTGGATGTCCGTGTCCGGGTTGATCCCGTTGTTCCTCAGGTAGCCCTTGAGCAACGGGACACCGCCCGTGCCGAGACTGAAGATGCCGATCTTCTTTCCCTTGAGATCCTTGATGTCCTTGATGCTGCTGCTCGCCGGAACGCCCACGCCCCAGTCCACCGGGTTGGTTCCCATCAGGCCGCGGACCGGCACATCGTTCTCGGTGTTGGCCTGGATGATGGCGGTGGAATTCAACTGGGCGAAATCGGCGCTTCCACCCACCATCTGTTGAACGGCGACCAGGGAGCCCGACACCGGAATCAGCTTGACGTCGTAGCCGGCGTCGCGCCAATAGCCGAGAGCGACCGGCAGTGTCAGCCAGGCGTACACCACGTTGATCACCTGCGTGCCGATGGCGATGGTCACGGGCTTGAGCGGAGCGGCCGGTGCCTGGGCATTCGCCGAAATGGTGCAGGCGAGAAGCGCCACCGAAGCGATGAATGAAGCTGCGCGCCGGGTCCAACGGTGTGGGTGCGCCTGCGGTCGCCCATGAAGTGCAGGGCGATGCGTGATGGTGCTGAAAGCAGAGGTCATTGCAACTTACCGGGTTGAGATCGCAAGTCGCTTGCACCACTGACTAGCACAAATCGTACCTGCGAAGGTTGAGTCGCGTCATGGTAAGGACGAGGTCGCCATCCTTCGATCACTACGTTTGCACGTGAGGTTCGCCTTGTTTCAAACCGACCGCGGACGGTTCGAGAGAGAGGGCAGCTGGTGCCATTGCGTTGCGCGCCGGCAATTCACACGGCTGCGCATCAGGGATTTCTCTGACCACCGCAATTCGCCGGCAGACACGCGCATTGCGTTCATTGCTCTGGAAATGAATCAAAAAATACTAATGATTCAATTTCTTCGTCTATTGATGGATGCGCTGACTAATACAGACTCCAGGAATTGTCTATCGCCCGGAACCACGGTTTCAAAACTAACAACTTGTTTGATGAAACACGCCTTTCCAAGCATCGGTTAACAAACGATAAATGCCCCTCTTTCGGCGACTTGGGGGGCTTTTCCCTTCGGGCGGCTGCCTTTTATCCGCTGCATTAGGTAATTCGTGTGACATGTGCAATTCGTGTTACTTATAGGCATGGAGCGCCGCCATGGCGCCCCTTCTCCCCAGTGACTGGGCAGCAGTCGCATTTCTCCAATTCCGATCCGGTGGCCCGATGCATGGCGGTTTTCCGCGCTGCACGCGCGCGCGCCGCCAATCTTTCCCGCGGGATCTGAACCATGGCCAGAAAGACACCTCGTTCCGACAAGCGCGCCGGCCGTCCCGCGGCCGCGGCCACACCCGATCCGCGTTTCGGCCTGCGAGCGATCGCGCTCGAAGCGCGCTACATGTTCGACGCGGCGGCGGTGGCCACCGGCGCGGACGTGCTGGCGCAGCAGACCGCCGACCAGCAGGCCGAGGCCGCGCTCGCCAATGCCGCGCATCAACAGGCCGAGCACGCGGCGGCGCCGGCTGCCGCGGCGCCCGACGACAAGGCCGCAGCGCATGGCGCCGCTTCGGCCGACCCCGCCGCACATGCCGACGTGCCGGCGGCCGATGCCGCCCGCACGCAGGACCTGGGCGACGCGCTGGCCGGAATGGACGCCCCGCAGGCGCACGGCGGTACGCAGATCGTCTTCATCGACGGCAGCGTCGAGAACGCCGCGACCCTGCTGCAGGGCATCGATCCTTCGGCGGAAGTGGTCTTCCTCGACCGCAACAGCGACGGCCTGGCGCAGATCGAACAGGCGCTGCAGGGCCGCACCGACATCGGCGCGATCCACATCCTGTCGCACGGCGATCCGGGGCAGATCCAGCTGGGCAACGCGGTCTACGACAACGCGGCGCTGTCCGCACGGGCGGCCGACCTCGCGGCCATCGGCGCGGCGCTGAGCGCCGACGGCGACATCCTGCTGTACGGCTGCGATACCGCCGAAGGCGTGCTCGGCCAGCAGTTCACCAACAGCCTGGCGCGCCTGACCGGTGCCGATGTCGCGGCGTCCGACGACGTGACCGGCGCCGCCAGCCTGGGCGGCGACTGGAACCTCGAATACCACGTCGGCCAGGTCGACACGGCGGTGGTGGTCGACGAGCGCACGCAGGCGCTGTTCGACAGCACGCTCGACGCCACGGCCAACAACGGCACCGGCGCGGTGCTGGCCGTGTATGGCCGAGACATCGTGAGCATCGACGTCGGCACCGGCCGCGCCACCGTCATCACCAGCGTGCCGGCCACGGTGGGCGGCGTGCAGGTCGGCAACACGCTCAACGCGCTGTCGCTCAACGCGGCGGCCGGGCTCATCTACTACTTCGACGGGTCGTCGACCACCTCGCGTGCGCTCTTTGCGTACGACTACATCAACAACACCCACATCCTGATCGACTCCGACATCACCGACGCCGGCAGCGTGGTGGTGGCGGGCTCGCAGGGCGTGAGCGGCGGCGGTGCGGCGTTCGCCAACGGCACCATGTATCTCGGGGTCGAGAACATCACCGGCACGTCGAGCGCCGACCGCATCTACCGCCTGAACTTCTCGTCCGACGGCCGCACCATCGCCAGCACCTCGGTCCTGGTGAGCGCGGTGTCGGGCGGCATGGACTGGGGCGACCTGGCGATCGACACGGCCAACAACGCGCTGATCAGCGTCGGCTCCAACGACAACAACGGCCGCTCGTTCGTGCGCTACGACCTGACGACCGGCAACCAGCTCACCAACGTGAGCTACACCGCCACGTCGATCCAGCTGGCGACCGCGTCCAACGGCAATCTCTACGCGCTGGGCGGCACGACGATCCAGAACATCAACCCGACCACCGGTGCGGTGATCTCGACCGCCAACGTGACGACCGATGGTTCCACCGCGATCACCGGCACCGTGACCGACGGCGCGGGCGCCGTGCCCGCCACCGGCGTGATCGGCGACAAGATCTTCGACGACAACAACGGCGACGGCGTGTTCGGCACGGGCGACACCGGCATCGGCAACGTCACCGTGCAACTGGTGGACGACGTCAACGGCAACGGCGTCGCCGACACCGGCGAGACCGTGCTGGCCACCGACACCACGGACGCGGGCGGCAACTACCGCTTCACCGGCGTGCTGCCGGGCGCCTACGTGGTGCGCGTGACCGACACCGGCAACGTGCTCGGCGGCAGCGCGCCGACCAACGGCACGGCGGTGCGCGCGGTGTCGCTCGCGACCATCGGCGCGTCCGACCTCACGCTGGACTTCGCCTATGCGAAGAACCCGCCGATCGTCGACCTGAACTCGGACATCACGACCACCGACGTCGTGACCAACGGCGGCTTCACCGGCGGCGGCACCGGCTGGACGTCGACCGGCTCCACCACCTTCTCGAACGACCGCGCCCAGTGGACCTCGGACACCACCAACGGCACGCTGACGCAGTCGGGCTACAGCGGGCTGCAGTCCGGCCCGGGCATCAACGGCGCGGCGCAGGTCGTGTTCGGCTTCGGCTGGAACAACAACAACATCCTGCTGGTGCCGGACTCCAACGTGTCCGGCGTGTTCACGGTGAGCGTGGGCGGCGTGGTCTACGCGACGATCACCACCGGCCGCTCGGGCGCGACCATCGCGACGGTCGCGTACTTCAACGGCGCCTCGGGCCCGAACAGCACGATCGCTGTGAGCACGCAGGGCACCTTCAGCTTCACCGACGTCACCATCAACCTGCCCAATTCGGTGGCCAACAACGGCGCGCTCGCGTTCAGCTATGCGCCGGGCGGCGCGCTGCTCACCGCGGCCGACGACGTCGCCATCGACAACGTGCGCGTGCTGACCTATGTCGACCCGACCGCGGGCCGCGACTGGACGGCCACCTTCACGGAAGACGGCACGGCCGTGTCGATCGCCGACACCGACGCGTCGATCGTCGACAGCGACTCGGCCAACATGATGTCGGCGCAGGTCGTGCTGACCAACGGCCAGTCCGGCGACCTGCTGCGCATCGGCGGCACCGCGCTGTCGAACGGATCGACCGGCACCGTCAACGGCGTGACCTACAGCGTGAGCGTGGCCAGCGGCGTCACCACCATCAACCTGAGCGGGTCGGCCACCAAGGCGGTCTACACCAGCCTGATCCAGTCGATCACCTTCGAGAGCACGAGCCAGAACCCGAGCGCATCGCCGGTGCGGGACATCACCGTCACCGTCAGCGATGGCGGCTTCAGTTCGAACACCGCGCACACCTACATCACCGTGGTGCCGGTCAACGACGCGCCGGTGCTCGCAACCGGGTCGACCGTCACGTACACCGAGAACGGCACGGGCACCGCGGTGAACGGCGCGATCGTGGTGTCCGACGTGGACAACACCACGCTGGCCAGCGCGTCGGTGGCGATCACGGGCGGCTTCGCGGCGGGGCAGGACGTGCTGGCCTTCACGAACGTGCCCGCGACCATGGGCAACATCGCGTCCAGCTACAACGCCACCACCGGCGTGCTGACGCTGACGTCGGCCGGCAACACCGCGACCGTGGCGCAATGGCAGGCCGCGCTGCGCGCCGTGCAGTATTCGAACAGCAGCGACAACCCGTCGACCGTCGCGCGCACGGTGAGCTTCACCGTCAACGACAGCGCGGCCAATTCGAACGTCCTGGCGTCGACCGTCAACGTCGTGGCCGTCAACGACGCGCCCACGCTGGCGACCGGCTCGACACTGAGCTACACCGAGAACGGCAGCCCCGCAGCGATCAACGGCGCCATCACCGTGGCCGACCTCGACAACACCACGCTGGCGAGCGCCACCGTGGCGATCAGCGGCAACTTCGTGCCGGGGCAGGACGTGCTGGGCTTCACGAACGTGCCGGCGAGCATGGGCAACATCGCGGGCAGCTACAACGCGGCCACCGGCGTGCTGTCGCTGAGTTCCGCAGGCAACACCGCGACCGTGGCGCAATGGCAGGCCGCGCTGCGCGCGGTGCAGTATTCGAACAGCTCGGAGAACCCGTCGTCGCTGGTCCGCACCGTGAGCTACACGGTCAACGATGCGGCCGCGAATTCCAACACGGTGACGTCCACCGTCAACGTGACGCCGGTCAACGATGCGCCGGTCAACACCCTCCCCACGGGCTGGACGACGAACGAGGACACCTCGCTGTCATTGACCGGCCTGCAGGTGACGGACGTGGACGCCGGCACCGGCAACGTGCGCGTGACCTTGAGCGTGCCGAGCGGCGCGCTGACCGCGACGTCGGGCAGCGGCGTGACGGTCGGTGGCAGCGGCACGGGCACGCTGACGCTGGACGGTTCGCTGGCCAGCATCAACGCTTATCTGGCAAGTACCGCGCGGCCGAACTACGTGCCCGTGGCCAATGCCAACGGCAGCGTGACGCTGACGATGGTCACCAGCGACCTGGGCAACACCGGCGCCGGTGGCGCGTTGACGGACACCGACACCACCCTCATCACGATCACGCCGGTCAACGACGCGCCGTCCGGTGCCGACCGCACGGTGGCGATCAACGAAGACACGGCCTACACCTTCTCGACGGCCGATTTCCCGATCACCGACCCGAGCGACACGCCGGCCAACACGCTGCAGTCGGTGATCGTCACCACGCTGCCGCCGGCATCGCAGGGCGTGCTGCGCCTGAATGGCGTGGCCGTGACGGCAGGGCAGACCATCGCCGTCGCCAACCTGGGCCAGCTGACCTTCACGCCGACAGCCAACATCAACGGCAACGGGCTGGGCAGCTTCACCTTCCAGGTGGTCGACAGCGGCGGCACGGCCAACGGCGGTGTCAACACCGACCCGACGCCCAACACCTTCACCTTCAACATCGCGCCGGTCAACGATGCGCCGGTCGGCAACGCCGACACCAACACGATCGCCGAAGACACGACCGCCACCGGCAACGTGCTGACCAACGACAGCGACGTGGACGGCGACACGCTGACCGTGACGCAGTTCGTGGTTAACGGCACGACCTACACCGCAGGCCAGACCGCCACGCTGGCCGGCGTCGGCACGCTGGTGATCAACGCCAACGGCGCATACACCTTCACACCGGTCGCCAACTACAACGGATCGCCGCCTGTGGCGACCTACACCGTCAGCGATGGCACGGCCACCGCGACGTCGACGCTGACCCTGACGGTCACCGCGGTCAACGACGCGCCCATCAACACCATCCCGACGGGCTGGACGACGAACGAGGACACCTCGCTGTCGCTCACCGGCCTGCAGGTGACGGACGTCGACGCCGGCACCGGCAACGTGCGCGTGACCTTGAGCGTGCCCAGCGGCACGCTGACTGCGACGTCGGGCAGCGGCGTGACGGTCGGCGGCAGCGGCACGGGCACGCTGACGCTGGACGGTTCGCTGGCCAGCATCAATGCGTACCTCGCGAGCACCGCGCGGCCGAGCTACGTGCCCGTGGCCAATGCCAACGGCAGCGTGACGCTGACGATGGTCACCAACGACCTGGGGAACACCGGCGCCGGTGGCGCGTTGACGGACACCGACAGTGCCGTCATCACGATCGCGTCCGTCAACGACGCGCCTTCGGGCGCGGATCGCACGGTGGCGATCAACGAGGACGTGGCCTACACCTTCTCGACGGCCGATTTCCCGATCACCGACCCGAGCGACACACCGGCCAACACGTTGCAGTCGGTGATCATCACCACGCTGCCGCCGGCGTCGCAAGGCGTGCTGCGCCTGAACGGCGTGGCCGTGACCGCGGGGCAGAACATTCCGGTGGGCAGTCTGGGGCTGCTGACCTTCACGCCGGCCGCGAACATCAACGGCAACGGCTTGGGCAGCTTCACCTTCCAGGTGGTCGACAGCGGCGGCACGGCCAACGGCGGCATCAACACCGACCCGACGCCGAACACCTTCACCTTCAACATCGCGCCGGTCAACGATGCGCCGGTCGGCAACGCCGACACCAACACCATCGCCGAAGACACGACCGCCACCGGCAACGTGCTGACCAACGACAGCGACGTGGACGGCGACACGCTGACCGTGACGCAGTTCGTGGTCAACGGCACGACCTACACCGCCGGACAGACCGCCACGCTGGCCGGCGTCGGCACGCTGGTGATCAACGCCAACGGCGCGTACACCTTCACGCCGGCCGCCAACTACAACGGATCGCCGCCTGTCGCGACGTATACCGTCAGCGACGGCACGGCCACCGCGGCATCGACGTTGACCCTGACGGTCACCGCGGTCAACGACGCGCCCATCAACACCATCCCGACGGGCTGGACGACGAACGAAGACACCTCGCTGTCATTGACCGGCCTGCAGGTGACGGACGTGGACGCCGGCACCGGCAACGTGCGCGTGACCTTGAGCGTGCCCAGCGGCACGCTGACTGCGACGTCGGGCAGCGGCGTGACGGTCGGCGGCAGCGGCACGGGCACGCTGACGCTGGACGGTTCGCTGGCCAGCATCAATGCGTACCTGGCCAGCACCGCGCGGCCGAGCTACGTGCCCGTGGCCAATGCCAACGGCAGCGTAACGCTGACGATGCTTACCAACGACCTGGGCAACACGGGCGCCGGTGGCGCGTTGACGGACACCGACACCACCCTCATCACGATCACGCCGGTGAGCGACGCGCCGTCGGGTGCGGACCGCACGGTCGCCATCAACGAAGACGCGACCTACACCTTCTCGGCAGCCGACTTCCCGATCACCGACCCGAGCGACACGCCGGCCGACACGCTGCAGTCGGTGGTCATCACCACCTTGCCATCGGCATCGCAAGGCGTGCTGCGCCTGAATGGTGTGGCGGTGGTGGCGGGGCAAAGCATTCCGGTCGGCAGCCTTGGCCTGCTGACCTTCACACCGGCCGCGAACGTCAACGGCAATGCGCTGGGCAGCTTCACCTTCCAGGTGGTCGACAGCGGCAGCACGGCCAACGGCGGGCAGAACACCGACCCGACGCCCAACACCTTCAGGTTCAACATCGCGCCGGTCAACGACGCGCCGGTCGCCGGCAACGACACGGTGAACGCGACCGAGGACACCGCGCTCACGATCCCCGCGGCCACGCTGCTGGGCAACGACAGCGACGTCGATGGCGACACGCTGACCATCACCAGCGTGCAGGGTGCCGTCAACGGCACGGTGAGCCTGTCCGGCGGCAACGTGCTGTTCACGCCCGCGGCCAACTTCAATGGCGCGGCGAGCTTCACCTACACCGTGAGCGATGGCAATGGCGGCACGTCGACGGCCACGGTGACGGTCAACGTCGCGGCCGTCAACGACGCGCCGGTGGCCGGCGACGACGTCGCCAGCACGCCGATCAACACGCCGCTCGCGAACATCCCGGTGCTGGCGAACGACAGCGACGTGGACGGCGACACGCTCACCATCACGAGTGCCACGCTGGTCAACCCGGCGCAGGGCACGGTCACCATCAACCCGAACGGCACGCTGAGCTTCAGCCCCGCCAGCAACGTCGCGGGCGCCGTGCTCGTCCGCTACACCATCAGCGACGGCAACGGCGGCACGGCCACCGCCACGCTGACGGTCAACGTCGGTGCCAACACACCGCCGAACAGCGCCAACGCCACGGTCAACGGCACCGAGGACACGCCGGTCACGCTGGGCAGCGGCAGCTTCTTCTTCAGCGACGCCGACAACGGCCAGACGCTGGCTGCGGTGCGCATCGACACGCTGCCGGCCAACGGCACGCTGCTGCTCAACGGCGTGGCCGTGAGTGCGGGGCAGGTCGTCACCATTGCGGACATCAACGGCGGCGCACTCCGGTTCGTGCCGGCCGCCAACGGCAATGGCGCCGCTTACGCGAGCTTCAACTTCTCGGTGCAGGACAGCGCCGGTGCGTTCGACACCACGCCGAACACGCTCACCTTCAACATCGCCGCCGTCAACGACGCGCCCGTGGCCACGGCGGACAGCGCCACCATCGCCGAAGACACGACCGCCACCGGCAACGTGCTGACCAACGACAGCGACGTGGACGGCGACACGCTGACGGTGACGCAGTTCGTGGTCGGTGGCACGACCTACACCGCAGGCCAGACCGCCACGCTGGCAGGCGTCGGCACGCTGACGATCGCCGCCAACGGCGCCTACGTCTTCACGCCGGCCGCGAACTACAACGGCCCGGTCCCGGTAGCGACGTACACGGTCAGCGACGGCGCGGCCAGCGTCACGTCGACACTCACGATCAACGTGACGCCGGTCGACGACCCGTTCACCGACGCCGACGAGAACGTCAGCGTGAACGAGGACACCACGTTGACCGGTTCGGTGCTCACCGGCACGACCAGCGTGGACGGCCCGGTGACCGTCACCGGCTTCAGCGTGGCGGGCGACGCGACGAACTACACGGCCGGCCAGAGCGCCACCATCGCGGGCGTCGGCACGCTGGTGATCAATGCCAACGGCAGCTAC
>NZ_JBWKNQ010000004.1:0-335360 GCF_059415645.1 Variovorax sp. GW821-FHT10B04 | reverse complement strand
ACTACACGGCCGGCCAGAGCGCCACCATCGCGGGCGTCGGCACGCTGGTGATCAATGCCAACGGCAGCTACACCTTCACGCCGGTCGCCAACTACAACGGCCCGGTGCCGGTGGTCACATACACGATGACGGATGGGTCGAGCGGCGACACGTCGACGCTGACGATCACGGTGAACCCGGTGGACGACCCGTTCACCGACGCCGACGAGACGGTGAGCGTGAACGAGGACACGACGCTCACCGGCTCCGTGCTCACCGGCACGACCAGTGTGGACGGCCCGGTGACCGTCACCGGCTTCACCGTCGCGGGCAGCGCGACGAACTACACGGCCGGCCAGAGCGCCACCATCGCGGGCGTCGGCACGCTGGTGATCAATGCCAACGGCAGCTACACCTTCGTCCCGGCCGCCAACTACAACGGCGCGGTGCCGGTGGTCACGTACACGATGACCGACGGATCGAGCGGCGACACGTCGACGCTGACGATCACGGTCAACCCGGTCGACGACCCGTTCACCGATGCCGATGAGACGGTGAGCGTGAACGAGGACACGACGCTCACAGGCTCGGTGCTCACCGGCACGACCAGCGTGGACGGCCCCGTCACGGTCACCGGCTTCACCGTCGCGGGCGATGCCACGAACTACACGGCGGGCCAGACCGCCACGATCGCAGGCGTCGGCACGCTGGTGATCAACGCCAACGGCGCGTACACCTTCATCCCGGTGGCCAACTACAACGGCCCGGTGCCGGTCGTCACCTATGCGATGACGGATGGGTCGAGTGGCGACACGTCGACGCTGACGATCACGGTGAATCCGGTGGACGACCCGTTCACCGATGCCGACGAGAGCGTCAGCGTCAACGAGGACACGACGCTGACGGGTTCGGTGCTCACCGGCACCACGAGCGTCGATGGCCCCGTCACCGTCACCGGCTTCACCATCGCGGGCGACGCCAGGAGCTACACGGCGGGCCAGACCGCGACCATCGCGAACGTCGGCAACCTGGTCATCAATGCCGACGGCAGCTACACCTTCACGCCGGTCGCCAACTACAACGGCCCGGTGCCGGTGGTGACGTACACGATGACGGATGGGTCGAGCGGCGACACGTCGACGCTGACGATCACGGTGAACCCGGTGGACGACCCGTTCACCGACGCCGACGAAAACGTCAGCGTGAACGAAGACACGACGCTGACGGGTTCGGTGCTCACCGGCACGACCAGCGTCGACGGCCCGGTGACCGTCACCGGCTTCAGCATCGCGGGCGATGCGACGAATTACGCCGCCGGCCAGACCGCGACCATTGCGAACGTCGGCACGCTGGTGATCGGCAGCAACGGCGCGTACACCTTCATCCCCGCGGCCAACTACAACGGTCCGGTGCCGGTCGTCACGTACACCATGACGGATGGGTCGAGCGGCGACACGTCGACGCTGACCATCACCGTGAACCCGGTGGACGATCCGTTCACCGATGCCGACGAAAACGTCAGCGTGAACGAGGACACGACGCTGACCGGCTCGGTGCTCACCGGCACGAACAGCGTCGACGGCCCGGTCACGGTCACGAGCTTCACGGTGGCGGGCGACCCGACCACCTACCTCGCGGGCCAGACCGCCGTCATTGCCAATGTCGGCACGCTGATCCTCGGCGCCAACGGCGCCTACACCTTCACGCCCGTCGCGAACTACAACGGTGCGGTACCGGTCGTCACCTACAGCATGACCGACGGGTCGAGCGGCGACACATCGACGCTGACGATCACGGTGAATCCGGTGGACGATCCGTTCACCGATGCCGACGAAAACGTCAGCGTGAACGAAGACACCACGTTGACCGGTTCGGTGTTGACCGGCACGACCAGCGTGGACGGCCCCGTCACGGTCACCGGCTTCACGGTCGCCGGCGATGCCACGGGCTACACGGCGGGCCAGACCGCGAGCATCGCGAACGTCGGCAGCCTGGTCATCAATGCCAACGGCAGCTACACCTTCATCCCCACGGCCAATTACAACGGCCCGGTGCCGGTGGTCACGTACAGCATGACCGATGGATCGAGCGGCGACACGTCGACGCTGACGATCACGGTGAACCCGGTCGACGATCCGTTCACTGATGCCGACGAAAACGTCAGCGTGAACGAAGACACCACGTTGACCGGCTCGGTATTGACCGGCACGACCAGCGTCGACGGCCCGGTGACCGTCACCGGTTTCCACGTCGCCGGCGATGCGACCAACTACAGCGCAGGCCAGACCGCGACCATCGCGAACGTCGGCACGCTGGTGATCGGCGCCGACGGCAGCTACACCTTCACGCCGGTCGCCAACTACAACGGCCCGGTGCCGGTGGTCACGTACACCATGACCGACGGATCGAGCGGCGACACGTCGACACTGACGATCACCGTGAACCCGGTGGACGACCCGTTCAGCGATGCCGACGAAAACGTCAGCGTGAACGAGGACACGACGCTGACGGGTTCGGTGCTCACCGGCACGACCAGCGTCGACGGCCCGGTGACCGTCACCGGCTTCAGCGTGGCGGGCGATGCCACCAGCTACGCGGCCGGCCAGACCGCGACCATCGCGAACGTCGGCACGCTGGTGATCGGCAGCAACGGCGCGTACACCTTCACGCCGGCTGCCAACTACAACGGCGCGGTGCCGGTCGTCACCTACGCGATGACCGATGGCTCGAGTGGCGACACATCGACGCTGACGCTCACCGTCAACCCGGTCAACGATGCGCCGGTCGCCAATGCCGACAGCAGCACCACGGCCGAGGACGTGCCCGCGAGCGGCAACGTGCTGCTGAACGACAGCGACATCGACGGCGACACGCTGACGGTCACCCAGTTCGACTTCGGCGGCACGACCTATCTGGCGGGCCAGTCGGCCAGCGTCGCGGGCGTCGGCACGCTGCGCATCGCGGCGGACGGCAGCTACACCTTCACGCCGGCCGCGAACTACAACGGCCCGGTGCCGACCGCCACCTACACCGTGAGCGACGGCACGGCGACCGCCAGCGCCAGCCTCACGCTGACGCTCACCGCCGTCAACGATGCGCCGGTCAACACGCTGCCGGCCAGCTGGACCACCGCCGAAGACACGTCGCTGCCGCTCACCGGCCTGCAGATCTCGGACGTGGATGCGGGCAACGGCACGATGCGCGTCACGCTCAGCGTGCCGACCGGCACGCTCACCGGCGCATCGGCCAATGGCGTGACCGTCAGCGGCAGCGGCACGGGCACGCTGGTGCTCGAAGGCTCGCTCGCCGGCATCAACGCCTACCTGGCCGGCGCGTCGCAGCCGAACTACGTGCCGACCGAGGACGCCAGCGGCAACGTGGTGCTGACCATGACCACCAGCGACCTCGGCAGCACCGGTGCCGGCGGCGTGCAGATCGACACCGACACCGCGGTCATCGTGATCGCCCCGGTCAACGATGCGCCGTCGGGCAGCGACCGCACCGTCACCCTGGCGGAAGACGGCAGCTACACCTTCTCGGCTGCGGACTTCCCGATCACCGACGCCAGCGACGCGCCCGCCAATGCGTTGCAGTCGGTCATCGTGACCACGCTGCCGCCGGCCACCGATGGCGTGCTGCGCCTGAACGGCGTGGCCGTGACGGCCGGGCAGCGCATTCCGGCGGGCAGCCTGGGCCTGCTGACCTTCACGCCGGCGGCCAACGTCAACGGCAACGGGCTGGGCAGCTTCACCTTCCAGGTGGTCGACGACGGCGGCACCGCCAACGGCGGCCAGGACACCGATCCGACGCCGAACACCTTCAGCTTCAACGTCACCGCCGTCAACGACGCACCGGTGGCCGGCAACGACGTGGCGAGCACGCCCATCAACACGCCGCTGGCCAACATCCCGGTGCTGGCCAACGACAGCGACGTGGACGGCGACACGCTGAGCGTCACCAGCGCCACGCTGGCGAACCCGGCGCAGGGCAGCGTCAGCATCAACCCGAACGGCACGTTGAACTTCACGCCCGCCAGCAACGTGAGCGGCGCGGTGTCGATCAACTACACCATCAGCGACGGCAAGGGCGGCACGGCCAGCGCGACGCTGACGGTCAACGTCGGCGCCAACACGCCGCCCACCAGCCTCGACGCGACCGTCTCCGGTACCGAGGACACGCCCGTCGTGCTGGGCACCGGCAACTTCGCCTTCAGCGACGCCGACGCGGGCCAGACGCTGGCCAACGTGCGCATCGACACGCTGCCGGCCAACGGCACGCTGCTCTACAACGGCGCGGCGGTGAGTGCGGGCCAGGTGATCACCGCCGCCGACATCGCGGCCGGCCGGCTGAGCTTCGTGCCGGCTGCCGACGGCAACGGCACGGGCTATGCGAGCTTCACCTTCTCTGTGCAGGACTCGGCCGGCGCCTTCGACGCCGCGCCGAACACCCTCGGCTTCGACATCGCGCCGGTCAACGACGCACCGGTGGCCAATGCCGACACCACCACGATCGACGAGGACACGACCGCCACCGGCAACCTGCTGGGCAACGACGTCGATGTCGACAACGACATCCTCTCGGTCACGCAGTTCACCGTCAACGGCTACAGCTTCGCGGCCGGGCAGACGGCCACGCTGGCGGGCATCGGCACGCTGACGGTGGCGGCCAACGGCGCCTACGTCTTCACGCCGGTGGCCAACTACAACGGGCCGGTGCCGGTGGTCGGCTACACGGTGAGCGACGGCACCGCCACCGCGAGCTCGACGCTGACGATCCGCATCACGCCGGTGGACGACGCCTTCGCCGATGCCGACGAGGTCGTCAGCACCAACGAGGACACGCCGCTGAGCGGCTCGGTGCTCACCGGCACGTCCAGCGTCGACGGGCCGGTGACGGTCACGGGCTTCACCGTCGCGGGCATCGCCGGGAGCTTCTCCGCCGGCCAGACCGCGGCCATCGCGGGCGTGGGCACGCTGTTCATCGATGCCGACGGCAGCTACACCTTCACGCCGGCGGCCAACTACAACGGCGCGGTGCCGGTCGTCACGTACACGATGACCGATGGTTCCAGCGGCGACACGTCGACGCTGACGATCACCGTCAATCCGGTGAACGACGCGCCGGTGGCCGCCAACGACACGCTCGGCGCCACCGAAGACACGCCGCTGACCATCCCCGCCGCCACGCTGCTGGCCAACGACACGGACGTCGACGGCGACACGCTGAGCATTGCCAGTGTGCAGGGCGCGGTCAACGGAACGGTCGCGCTGGTCAACGGCAACGTCGTCTTCACGCCGAACGCCAACTACAACGGACCGGCCAGCTTCAGCTACACGGTGAGCGACGGCCATGGCGGCACGTCGACCGCCACGGTCGCGATCAACGTCGCCGCGGTCAACGATGCGCCGGTGGCGCTGGCCGACACCGCCACCATCCCCGAGGACACGGTCGCGACCGGCAACGTGCTGGGCAACGACAGCGACGTGGACGGCGACACGCTCACGGTGACGCAGTTCGCGCTCAACGGCCTCAGCTACACGGCGGGCCAGACGGCGGTGATCGATGGCGTCGGCACGCTCACGATCGGCAGCGACGGCAGCTACACCTTCACGCCGGTCGCCAACTACAACGGGCCGGTGCCGGTCACCACGTACACGGTGAGCGACGGCACCACCACCGCGAGCTCGACGCTGACGATCCAGGTCACGCCGGTGGACGACCCCTTCTCCGACGCCGACGAGAACGTCAGCGTGAACGAGGACTCGACGCTGACCGGCTCGGTGCTCACGGGCACCAGCAGCGTGGACGGCCCGGTGACCGTCACCGGCTTCACCGTGGCGGGCGACACGACGAACTACGGCGCAGGCCAGACCGCGGCCATCGCGAACGTCGGTGCGCTGGCCATCAACGCCGACGGCAGCTACACCTTCACGCCGGTGGCGAACTACAACGGCCCGGTGCCGGTCGTCACGTACACGATGACCGATGGTTCCAGCGGCGACACGTCGACGCTGACCATCACCGTCAATCCGGTGAACGACGCGCCGGTGGCCGGCAACGACACGCTCGGTGCCACCGAGGACACGCCGCTGACCATTCCCGCCGCCACGCTGCTGGGCAACGACACGGATGTCGACGGCGACACGCTGAGCATCGCCAGCGTGCAGGGCGCGGTCAACGGAACGGTCGCGCTGGTCAACGGCGACGTCGTCTTCACGCCGAACGCCAACTACAACGGCCCGGCCAGCTTCACGTACACGGTGAGCGACGGCCACGGCGGCACGTCGACCGCCACGGTCACGGTCAACATCGCTGCGGTGAACGACGCGCCGGTGGCCGGCAACGATGTCGCGAGCACGCCGATCAACACGCCGCTGGCAAGCATCCCGGTGCTGGCCAATGACAGCGACGTGGACGGCGACACGCTGACCGTCACCAGCGCGACGCTCGACGACCCGGCGCAAGGCACGGTCGCCGTCAACCCCGACGGCACGCTGCGCTTCGCACCCGCCGCCAACGTGAGCGGCGCGGTGCTCATCCGCTACACCGTGAGCGACGGCAACGGCGGCACGGCCAGCGCGACGCTGACGGTCAACGTCGGCGCCAACACGCCGCCGCAAAGCGCGGACACGACGGTTGCCGGCACCGAAGACACGCCGCTCACGCTGTCGACCGCGAACTTCCCGTTCAGCGACGCCGACGCCGACCAGCGCCTGGCCAACGTGCGCATCGACACGCTGCCGGCCAATGGCACGCTGCTCTACAACGGCGCCGCCGTCGTCACGGGCCAGACGATTTCTGCCGCCGACATCGCGAGCGGTGCGCTGAGCTTCGTGCCGGCCGCGAACGGCAACGGTGCGGCCTATGCGAGCTTCGGCTTCTCGGTGCAGGACAGCGCCGGCGCCTTCGACGCCGCACCGAACACGCTGACGATCGACATCGCCGCGGTCAACGATGCGCCGGTGGCGCTGGCCGACAGCAACACGTTGGCCGAGGACACGGTCGCGACCGGCAACGTGCTGGCCAACGACAGCGACGTGGACGGCGATGCGCTGGCCGTGACGCAGTTCACCGTTGGCGGCACGACCTACGCCGCGGGCCAGACCGCCAACCTGGCCGGCATCGGCACGCTGACCATTGCCGCCAGCGGCGCCTATGTGTTCACGCCGGCCGCCGACTACAACGGCCCGGTGCCCGTGGCGACCTACACCGTGAGCGATGGCACAGCCACCGCCAGTGCGACGCTGACGCTCCAGGTCACGCCGGTGGACGACGCCTTCGCCGACGCCGACGAGACAGTCAGCGTCAACGAAGACACGGTGCTGATGGGTTCGGTGCTCACCGGCACGACCAGCGTCGACGGCCCGGTGACGGTCACCGGCTTCACCATCGCGGGCGACCCCGCGGGCCATGCGGCGGGCGAGACCGCCACGATCGCCGGCGTGGGCACGCTGGTCATCAACGCCGACGGCAGCTACGTCTTCACGCCGGCCGCCAACTACAACGGCCCGGTGCCGGTGGTCACATACACGATGACCGATGGCTCCAGCGGCGACACGGCGACGCTGACCATCACGGTGAATCCGGTGGACGACGCCTTCAGCGACGGCGACGAGAACGTCACGACCGCGGAGGACACGCCGGTCTCGGGCTCGGTGCTGGTCGGCACCAGCAGCGTCGACGGCCCGGTGACTGTCACCGGCTTCACCGTCGCGGGCGATGGCACCGCCTACACGGCGGGCCAGAGCGCGACGATCGGCGGCGTGGGCACGCTGGTCATCAACGCGGACGGCAGCTACACCTTCGCGCCGGCGCCCGACTACAACGGCACGGTGCCGGTCGTCACGTACACCATGACCGATGGCTCGAGCGGCGACACCTCGACGCTGTCGATCACCGTCACCGCGGTGAACGATGCGCCCGTGGCGACGGCGGACACCGGCAGCACCGCCGAAGACACGCCGCTGTCGGGCAACGTGCTGGCGAACGACAGCGACGTGGACGGCGACGCGCTCAGCGTCACCCAGTTCACGGTCAACGGCACGGTCTATGCCGCCGGCCAGACGGCCACGCTGCAGGGCATCGGCACGCTGACGATCGGCGCCGACGGCGGCTACCTGTTCAACCCGGCCGCGAACTTCAACGGCAGCGTGCCGGTGGTGGGCTACACGGTGAGCGATGGCGCGACCAGCGCCAGCAGCACGCTGTCGCTGAGCGTCACCGCCGTCAACGACGCGCCGGTCAACACGCTGCCGGCCGGCTGGAGCACGGTCGAGGACACATCGGTCGGCCTCACCGGCCTGCAGATCTCCGACGTGGATGCCGACGGCGGCACGGTGCGCGTCACGCTCAGCGTGCCGGCGGGCACGCTCACCGCCGCGTCGGGCGGCGGCGTGGCCGTGACCGGCAGCGGCACCGGCGTGCTGGTGCTCGAAGGCTCGCTGACCAGCATCAACGCCTACCTGGCGAGCGCCGCGCGGCCCGACTACCTGCCGGTGGCCGACGCCAACGGCAACGTCACGCTGACGATGGTCACCAGCGATCTCGGCAATACCGGTGCCGGCGGCCCGCGGTCGGACACCGACACGGCCATCATCGCCATCGCGCCGGTGAACGACGCTCCCGCGGGTGCCGACCGCACCGTCGTCATCGGCGAAGACACGGCCTACACCTTCTCGGCGGCAGATTTCCCGATCACCGACGCGGGCGACAACCCGGCCAACGGCCTGCAGGCGGTGGTGATCACCACGCTGCCGCCCGCGGCGGAAGGCGTGCTGACGCTCGACGGCGTGGCGGTGGCCGAAGGCCAGGTCATCGCGGCGAGCAGCCTCGGCCTGCTGCGCTTCAATCCGGCGGCGGACGTCAACGGCTCGGGCATCGGCCGCTTCACCTTCCAGGTGGTGGACGACGGCGGCACCGCCAACGGCGGCCGCAACACCGACCCGACACCGAACAGCTTCAGCTTCGACGTCACGGCCGTCAATGACGCACCCGTGGCCAACCCCGACACCGTCGCCGCGGTCGAGGACACGCCGCTGACCATCTCCGCGGCGTCGCTGCTGGCGAACGACACCGACGTCGATGGCGACACGCTGAGCATCACCAGCGTGCAGGGAGCGGTCAACGGAACGGTCGCGCTGGTGAACGGCGATGTCGTCTTCACGCCCAACGCCGACTACAACGGTCCGGCCAGCTTCACGTACACGGTGAGCGACGGGCAGGGCGGCAACTCGACCGTGACGGTCACGGTGAACGTGGCCGCCGTCAATGACGCACCGGTGGCCGCCGACGATGTGGCGAGCACACCGATCAACACGCCGCTCGGCAACATCCCGGTGCTGGCGAACGACAGCGACGTGGACGGCGACGCGCTCACGGTCACCAGCGCCACGCTGAACACGCCGGCGCAGGGCACGGTGTCGATCAACGCCGACGGCACATTGAACTTCACGCCCGCCGCCAACGTGAGCGGGCCGGTCGTGATCACCTACACGGTGAGCGATGGCCATGGCGGCACCGACACGGCCACGCTGACGGTGATCGTCGGTGCGAACACGCCGCCGACCAGCCTGGACGCGACGATCGCCGGCACCGAAGACACGCCGGTCACGCTGACCACGGCGAACTTTGCGTTCAGCGATGCGGACGCGGGCCAGACGCTGGCGAACGTGCGAATCGACACCGTGCCGGCCAACGGCACGCTGCTGCTCAACGGCAACGCGGTCGTTGCAGGGCAGGTCATCTCGGCTGCAGACATCGCGGCGGGCCGGTTGAGTTTTGTTCCGGGCGCCGACGGCAACGGCACGGGCTACGCCAGCTTCAGTTTCTCGGTGCAGGACTCGGGCGGCGCCTTCGACGCGGCGCCGAACACGCTCAGCTTCGACATCGCGTCCGTCAACGACGCGCCGGTGGCAACGGGCGACACGGTGGCTGCGACCGAAGACACGCCCTTGTCCATCCCGGTCGCCACGCTGCTGGCCAACGACACCGACGTGGACGGCGACACACTGACCATCGTCAGCGTGCAGGGCGCGACCAACGGCACGGTCAGCCTGGTGGGCGGCAATGTCGTCTTCACGCCGAACGCCAACTACAACGGCCCGGCGAGCTTCACCTACACCGTGAGCGACGGCCAGGGTGGCACGTCGACCGCGACGGTGTCGGTCAACGTCGCAGCCGTCAATGACGCGCCGATCGCCAACCCCGACAGCGTGACCGTGCCCGAGGACACGGTCGCCACCGGCAACGTGCTGGCGAACGACAGCGACGTCGAAGGCTCGCCGCTCGCGGTCACGCAGTACACCGTCGACGGCACCACCTACACCGCGGGCGACACCGCCACCCTGGCGGGCATCGGCACGCTGGTGATCAACGCCGACGGCAGCTACCGCTTCACCCCGGCCACCAACTACAACGGCGCGGTGCCGACCGCTACCTACATGGTGAGCGACGGCAGCCTGGTGTCGACCGCGACGCTGTCGATCAGCGTGTCGGCCGTCAACGACGCGCCGCTGGCCGTCGATGACACGCGCACCGTGGCCGAAGACAACGCGGTCACCGGCAACGTGCTGGCCAACGACAGCGACCCCGACGGCGATGCGCTGAGCGTCACCGGCTTCACCGTCGCCGGCAGCGGCACCGCCTACCTGGCCGGCCAGAGCGCGGTGATCGCAGGCGTCGGCACGCTGGCGATCAATGCGGACGGCAGCTACGTCTTCACGCCGGTCGCCAACTACAACGGTCCGATGCCCGTGGCCACCTACACGGTGAGCGACGGCACGGCCAGTGCCACGGCCACGCTGAGCATCAACCTCACGGCGGTGAACGACGCGCCGGTGGCTGGCGACGACGTGGCGAGCACGCCGATCAACGTGCCGCTCGACAACATCGCCGTGCTCGCGAACGACAGCGATGTCGATGGCGATACGTTGAGCGTGACCAGCGCCACGGTCGACCCGGCGCGCGGTACGGTCACCGTCAATGCCGACGGTTCTCTGAACTTCAGCTCGGCGGCCAACGTCACGGGTCCGGTCGTCATCACCTACACCGTGAGCGACGGCCACGGTGGCACAGACACGGCGACGCTGACAGTGAACGTGGGTGCCAACACGCCGCCGACCAGCCTGGATGCGACGATCGCGGGCACCGAAGACGCGCCGGTCACGCTGACGACGGCGAACTTTGCGTTCAGCGATGCGGACGCGGGCCAGACGCTGGCGAACGTGCGCATCGACACCGTGCCGGGCAACGGCACGCTGCTGCTCAACGGCAACGCGGTCGTTGCAGGGCAGGTCATCTCGGCCGCTGACATCGCCGCAGGACGATTGAGCTTCGTGCCCGGCGCCGACGGCAATGGCACGGGCTACGCCAGCTTCACTTTCTCGGTGCAAGACAGCGCCGGTGCGTTCGACACGGCGCCGAACACGATCAGCTTCGACATCGCTGCAGTCAACGACACCCCAGTGGCAGCGCCCGACACGGTGGCTGCGACCGAAGACACGCCGCTGTCCATCCCGGTCGCCACGTTGCTGGCCAACGACACCGATGTGGACGGCGACACGCTGACCATCGTCAGCGTGCAGGGCGCGACCAACGGCACGGTCAGCCTGGTCGGTGGCAACGTCGTCTTCACGCCGAACGCCAACTACAACGGTCCGGCCAGCTTCAGCTACACCGTGAGCGACGGCCAGGGCGGCACGTCGACCGCGACGGTCACGGTCAACGTCGCAGCCGTCAATGACGCACCGGTGGCTGGCGACGACATCGCCAACACGCCGATCAACGTGCCGCTCAACAACATCGCCGTGCTCGCGAACGACAGCGATGTCGATGGCGACACGCTGAGCGTGACCAGTGCCACGGTCGACACGGCGCGCGGCACGGTCACCGTCAATGCCGATGGTTCGCTGAACTTCAGCCCGGCGGCCAATGTCACGGGCCCGGTCGTCGTCACCTACACCGTGAGCGACGGCCACGGCGGTACCGACACCGCGACGCTGACGGTCAATGTCGGCGCCAACACAGCACCGAACGGCGCGGACGCGACCATCGCCGGCACGGAAGACACGCCGGTCACGCTGGCGACGGCGAACTTCGGCTTCAGCGATGCAGACGCCGGCCAGACCTTGGCGAACGTGCGCATCGACACGCTGCCGGCCAACGGCGCGCTGCTGCTCGGCGGCGATGCGGTGACCGCCGGCCAGGTGATCTCGGCCACGGACATCGCCGCAGGACGACTGAGCTTCGTGCCCGGCGCCGACGGCAACGGCGCGGGCTATGCGAGCTTCACCTTCTCGGTGCAGGACAGCGCCGGTGCGTTCGACACGGCGCCGAACACGCTCAGCTTCGACATCGCGGCCGTCAACGACGCGCCTGTCGCGAACGCCGACACCGTCGTCACGGCCGAGGACGCGGTCGCCACCGGCAACGTGCTGGCGAACGACAGCGATGCGGACAACGACACGCTGACGGTCACGCAGTTCGTGGTGGGCGGCACGACCTTCGCCGCCGGACAGACCGCGACCCTTGCCGGCATCGGCACGCTGACCATCGGTGCGGATGGGGCGTACACCTTCGTGCCGACTGCCGACTACAACGGTCCGGTGCCCGTGGCGACCTACACCGTGAGCGACGGCACGGCCACCGCGACCGCTACCCTGACGCTCGGCGTGGCGCCGATCAACGATGCACCAGTCGCGCGCCCCGACACCGCCACCGTGGCCGAGGACACGCAGGCCACGGGCAACGTGCTCGGCAACGACAGCGACGTGGACGGCGACACGCTGACGGTCACCGGCTTCACGGTGGCGGGCAGCGGCACGGTCTACGCCGCGGGCCAGACCGCGGCCATCGCCGACGTCGGCACGCTGACGCTCAACGGCAACGGCAGCTACGTCTTCACGCCGGCACCCGACTACAACGGCGCGGTGCCCGTCGTGACCTACACGGTCACCGACGGCGCGGCCAGCGCGACGTCGACGCTGTCGATCAACGTGACGCCGGTGAACGACGCGCCGGTGGCCGCCGACGACATCGCGAGCACGCCGATCAACGTGGCGCTGACCAGCATCCCCGTGTTGGCGAACGACAGCGACGTGGACGGCGACACGCTGACGGTGACGAGTGCGACGCTGAACGACCCGGCGCAGGGCACCGTCGCCATCAATGCAGACGGCACGCTGCGCTTCACGCCCGCCACCAACATCAGCGGCCCGGTGGCGATCAGCTACACCGTGAGCGATGGCCATGGCGGCACGGCGAGCGCCACGCTGACGGTGAACGTCGGCACGAACACACCGCCGTCGAGTGCGGACGCGACGATCGCCGGAACCGAGGACACGCCCGTCGCGCTGGGCACGGCGAACTTCGCCTTCAGCGATGCCGACGCCGGTCAGACACTGGCGAACGTGCGCATCGACACGCTGCCGGCCAACGGCACGCTGCTGCTCGGCGGCAATGCGGTGGCGGCGGGCCAGGTGGTCTCGGCTGCCGACATCGCCGCAGGGCGACTGAGCTTCGTGCCCGGCGCCGACGGCAACGGCACGGGCTACGCCAGCTTCACCTTCTCGGTGCAGGACAGCGCGGGCGCGTTCGACGCCACGCCGAACACGCTCAGCTTCGACATCGCGGCCGTCAACGACGCGCCTGTCGCGAACGCCGACACCGTCGCCACGGCCGAGGACACCGTGGCCAGCGGCAACGTGCTGGCGAACGACTCGGACGTGGACGGCGATGCGCTCAGCGTCACGGGCTTCAGCGTGGCGGGCGATGCGACCGCGTACCTGCCGGGCCAGACCGTGACGATCTCGGGCGCGGGCAGCCTGACGCTCAATGCCGACGGCAGCTATGTCTTCACGCCGGCCGCGAACTACAACGGCCCGGTGCCGGTGGTGACTTACACGGTCAGCGACGGCACGGCCAGCGCCACGTCGACGCTGAGCCTCAGCGTCGCATCGGTGAACGACGTGCCGGTGGCGAACCCCGACGTCGGCACCACGGCCGAGGACACGCCGCTGTCCGGCAACGTGCTGGGCAACGACAGCGACGCCGACGGCGACGTGTTGTCGGTGACCGGCTTCAGCGTGGCCGGCAGCGCGACGGTCTATGCGCCAGGCCAGGTCGCGCGCATCGACGGCGTGGGCACGCTCACGATCGCGGCCAATGGCGCGTACACCTTCACCCCGGCGGCCGACTACAACGGCGCGGTGCCGGTGGTCGCGTACACGGTCAGCGACGGCACGGCGAGCGCGACGTCGACGCTGACGATCAACGTCACGCCGGTGAACGATGCGCCGGTGGCCAACGACGACCTGGCGAGCACGCCGATCAACGTGGCGCTCAACAACATCGCCGTGCTGGCGAACGACAGCGATGTCGACGGCGACGCGCTGAGCGTCACCAGCGCCACGCTGGACAATCCGGCGCAGGGCACGGTGGGCATCAACGCCGACGGCACGCTGAACTTCACGCCGGCCAGCAACGTGACCGGCCCGGTGCGCATCAGCTACACGGTGAGCGATGGCCATGGCGGCACGGCGACCGCGACTTTGACGGTCAACGTGGCGGCCAACACGCCGCCGCAAAGCGCCGATGCGACCGTGTCCGGCACCGAGGACACGGTCGTGCCGCTGGGCCTGGCGAACTTCGCTTTCAGCGATGCGGATGCGGGCCAGGGCATCGCCAACGTGCGCATCGACACGCTGCCGGCCGCGGGTGCGCTGCAGCTCGACGGGGCGGCCGTGGTGGCGGGCCAGGTGATCTCGGCCGCGGACATCGCGGCGGGCCGCCTGCGCTTCGTGCCGGGTGCCGACGGCAACGGCGCGCCGTATGCGAGCTTCACCTTCTCGGTGCAGGACAGCGCAGGCGCATTCGACACCACGCCGAACACGGTCAGCTTCAACATCGCGGCCGTCAACGACGCGCCGGTCGCTGGTGCCGACACCGTGGCGGCGACCGAGGACACGCCGCTGTCCATCCCCGTGGCCACGCTGCTGGCCAACGACAGCGATGTGGACGGCGACACGCTCGCGATCGTCAGCGTGCAGGACGGCGTCAACGGCACGGTGAGCCTGGTGGGGGGCAATGTCGTCTTCACGCCGAACGCCAACTACAACGGTCCGGCCAGCTTCAGCTACACCGTGAGCGACGGGCAGGGCGGCACGTCGACCGCGACGGTGACCGTCAACGTCGCGCCGGTGAACGACGCGCCAGTGGCAGGCGACGACATCGCGAGCACGCCGATCAACGTGCCGCTGAGCAGCATCCCGGTGCTGGCGAACGACAGCGACGTGGACGGCGACGCGCTCACGGTCACCAGCGCCACGCTGAACACGCCGGCGCAGGGCACGGTGTCGATCAACGCCGACGGCACATTGAACTTCACGCCCGCCGTCAACGTGAGCGGGCCGGTTGTGATCACCTACACGGTGAGCGATGGCCATGGCGGCACCGACACGGCGACGCTGACGGTGAACGTCGGTGCCAACACGCCGCCGACCAGCCTTGACGCGACGATCGCGGGCACCGAGGACACGCCGGTCACGCTGACGACGGCGAACTTTGCGTTCAGCGACGCGGACGCGGGCCAGACACTGGTCAATGTACGGATCGACACCGTGCCGGCCAACGGCGCGCTGCTGCTCAACGGCAACGCGGTCGTTGCAGGGCAAGTCATCTCGGCCGCCGACATCGCCGCCGGTCGGCTGGTCTTCACGCCGGCTGCGGACGGCAACGGCACGGCGTACGCCAGCTTCAACTTTTCGGTGCAGGACTCGGGCGGTTCCTTCGACGCAACGCCGAACACGATCAGCTTCGACATCGCTGCAGTCAACGACGCACCCGTGGCAGCGCCCGACACGGTGGCTGCGACCGAAGACACACCGTTGTCCATTCCGGTCGCGACGCTGCTGGCCAACGACACCGACGTGGACGGCGACACACTGACCATCGTCAGCGTGCAGGGCGCGACCAACGGCACGGTCAGCCTGGTGGGTGGCAACGTCGTCTTCACGCCGAACGCCAACTACAACGGTCCGGCGAGCTTCACGTACACCGTGAGCGACGGGCAGGGCGGCACGTCGACCGCGACGGTGTCGGTCAACGTCGCCGCGGTGAACGACGCGCCGGTGGCCCGCAACGACCTGGCCAGCACGCCGATCAACACGGCGCTCGCCAGCATCCCGGTGCTGGCGAACGACACCGACGTGGATGGCGACACGTTGACGGTGACCAGCGCCACGCTGAACGATCCGACGCGGGGCACGGTCGGCATCAACCCGGACGGCACGCTGAACTTCGCGCCGGCCGCCAACGTGAGCGGCCCGGTCGTCATCACGTACACGGTGAGCGACGGCCAAGGCGGAACGGCCACGGCCACGCTGACGGTCAACGTCGGCGAGAACACGGCGCCGACCAGCCTGGACGCGACGGTCGCGGGCACCGAAGACACGCCGGTCACGCTGGGTACGGCGAACTTCGCCTTCAGCGATGCCGACGCCGGCCAGACGCTGGCGAACGTGCGCATCGACACGCTGCCGGCCAACGGCAGTCTGCTGCTCGGCGGAAACGCCGTGACGGCCGGCCAGGTGATCTCGGCCGCGGACATCGCGGCAGGCAACCTGCGCTTCGTTCCGGCAGCCGACGGCAATGGCGCGCCGTATGCGAGCTTCACCTTCTCGGTGCAGGACAGCGCGGGCGCATTCGATGCGGCGCCGAACATGCTCACCCTGAACATCGCGGCGGTCAACGATGCGCCGTCCGGCACGGCCGATGCGATCGCCGCGACCGAAGACACGCCGCTGACCATCGCCGCCGCGACGCTGCTCGCCAACGACACGGACGTCGACGGCGACACGCTGACGATCACCAGCGTGCAGGACGCGACCCATGGCACGGTCAGCCTGATCGGTGCCAACGTGGTGTTCACGCCCGACGCCAACTACAACGGCCCGGCCAGCTTCACCTACACCGTCAGCGACGGCCAGGGCGGCAGCACGACGGTCACGGTGACCGTGGCCGTCGCCGCCGTCAACGACGCACCGGTGGCCGGCAACGACCTCGCGAGCACGCCGATCAATGTGCCGCTCGCCAACATCCCGGTGCTGGCGAACGACAGCGACGTCGACGGCGACACCCTGACCGTCACCAGCGCCAGCGTCGACCCGGCGCTGGGCAGCGTCAGCATCAATGCCGACGGCACGCTGGACTTCAACCCGGCCGCGAACATCAGCGGCCCGGTGCGCATCAGCTACACGGTGAGCGACGGCAACGGCGGCACCGCCACCGCGACGCTGACCGTGAACGTCGGCGCCAACACGCCGCCGACCAGCGCGGACGCCACGCTGAGCGGCACCGAGGACACGCCCGTCACGCTGACCACGGCCAACTTCGCCTTCACCGATGCGGACGCGGGCCAGGCGCTGGCGAACGTGCGCATCGACACAACGCCGGCCAACGGCACCTTGCTGCTCAACGGCTCGGCCGTCACGGCGGGTCAGATCGTGTCGGCCGCCGACATCGCCGCCGGCCGGCTGGTCTTCGCGCCTGCTGCGGATGGCAACGGCACGGGCTACGCCAGCTTCACGTTCTCGGTGCAGGACTCGGGGGGTGCCTTCGACGCCGCGCCGAACACCATCACCTTCGACATCGCCGCCGTCAACGACGCGCCGGTGGCGAACCCCGACACGGTGGCTGCGACCGAAGACACGCCGCTGTCCATCCCGGTCGCCACGCTGCTGGCCAACGACAGCGACGTGGATGGTGACGCGCTGACCATCGTCAGCGTGCAGGACGGCGTCAACGGCACGGTGAGCCTGGTGGGCGGCAACGTCGTGTTCACGCCGAACACCAACTACAACGGCCCGGCCAGCTTCACGTACACCGTGAGCGACGGCCAGGGCGGCACGTCGACCGCGACGGTCACGATCAACGTCGCCGCCGTCAACGACGCACCGGTGGCCGGCAACGACATCGCGACGACGCCGATCAACACGCCGCTGCTCGACATCCCCGTGCTGGCGAACGACAGCGACGTCGACGGCGATGCATTGACCGTGACGAGCGCGGCGCTGGACGATCCGGCGCAGGGGACGGTGACCGTCAACGCCGACGGCACGCTGAACTTCGCGCCGGCCGCGAACGTCAGCGGCCCGGTGCGCATCAGCTACACGGTGAGCGACGGCAACGGCGGCACCGCCACCGCGACGCTGACCGTGAACGTCGGCGCCAACACGCCACCCGGCAGCGTCGATGCGACCTTCAATGGCACCGAGGACACGCCTTATGTCTTCGATCGCACGAGCTTCTCTTTCAGCGACGCCGATGCGGGCCAGGCGCTGGCCAACGTGCGCATCGACACGCTGCCGGCCAACGGCACGCTGCAGTTGAACGGCATGGCCGTGACCACCGGCCAGCTCATCGCGGCCAGCGACATCGCGGCCGGTGCGCTGCGCTTCGTCCCGGCGGCCGATGGCAATGGCACGGGCTACGCACGCTTCAGCTTCTCGGTGCAGGACTCGGGCGGTGCGTTCGACACGGCGCCGAACACCATCACCTTCGACATCGCCGCCGTCAACGACGCACCGGTCGGTGCGCCGGACACACTGAACGCGGTGGAAGACACGCCGCTGACGGTGCCGGCTGCAACGCTGCTCGCGAACGACAGCGATGTCGATGGCGACACGCTGACCATCACCAGCGTGCAGGACGCGGTGAACGGCTCGGTGAGTCTGGTGGGCGGCAACGTGGTCTTCACGCCGAACGCGAACTACAACGGGCCGGCGAGCTTCACGTACACGGTGAGCGACGGCAACGGTGGCGCGTCCACGGTGACCGTCACGGTGAACGTCGGTGCAGTCAACGACGCGCCGGTGGCGGGCGACGACATCGCCAGCACGCCGATCAACACGCCGCTCCTCAACATCCCGGTGCTCGCGAACGACAGCGACGTGGATGGCGACACGTTGACGGTGACAGCCGCGACGCTGAACGACCCGGCGCAGGGCACGGTCTCGGTCAATGCCGACGGCACGCTGAACTTCACGCCGGCCGCCAACATCAGCGGCCCTGTCGTCGTCAGCTACACCGTGAGCGACGGGCATGGCGGCAACGACACGGCGACGCTGACGGTCAACGTCGGCGCCAACACACCGCCGGACAGCGTCGACGTGCGGCTGAGCGGCACGGAAGACACGCCGCTGACGCTGAGCGTCGCGAATTTCGGCTTCAGCGATGCCGATGCCGGTCAGACCTTGGCGAACGTGCGCATCGACACGCTGCCGTCCAATGGCACGCTGCTGCTCAACGGGTCGGCGGTCGGTGCAGGGCAAGTCATTTCTCGCGCGGACATCGCCGCGGGCCGGCTGAGCTTCGTGCCGGGTGCGGATGGCAACGGTGCGGGCTATGCCAGCTTCACCTTCTCGGTGCAGGATTCGGGTGGTGCGTTCGACGCCACGCCGAACACGATCAGCTTCGACATCGCGGCCGTCAACGACGCGCCGGTGGCGACCCCCGACACGGTGACCGCCACCGAAGACACGCCGCTGACCATTCCGGTCTCTGCGCTGCTGGTGAATGACAGCGATGTCGATGGTGACTTGCTGACGGTGGTCAGCGTGCAGGACGGCGTCAACGGAACGGTGAGCCTGGTGGGTGGCAACGTCGTGTTCACGCCGGCCGCCAACTACAACGGCCCGGCGAGCTTCACGTACACGGTGAGCGATGGCCAGGGCACAACGTCCACGGTCACCGTGACGGTCAACGTCGGCGCGGTGAACGACGCGCCAGTCGCCGGCGACGACATCGCCAGCACGGCCATCAACACGCCGCTCCTCAACATCGCCGTGCTCGCGAACGACAGCGATGTCGATGGCGACACGTTGACCGTGACAGCAGCGACGCTGAACGACCCGACGCAGGGCACGGTCTCGGTCAATGCCGATGGCACGTTGAACTTCACGCCTGCCACGAACGTGAGCGGCCCGGTCGTCATCAGCTACACGGTGAGCGACGGCCACGGTGGCATCGACACCGCCACGCTGACGGTCAACGTCGGCGCCAACACGCCACCGACCAGCCTGGACGCGACGATCTCCGGAACCGAGGACACGCCAGTCACGCTGACGACGACGAATTTCGCGTTCAGCGACGCGGACGCGGGCCAGGCGCTGGCCAACGTGCGCATCGACACGTTGCCGGCCAATGGCACGCTGCTGCTCGACGGTACGGCTGTGACGGCCGGGCAGGTCGTGTCGGCCGCCGACATCGCCGCAGGGCGCCTGAGCTTCGTGCCCGCCGCCAACGGCAACGGCGCGGCCTATGCGCGCTTCAGCTTCTCGGTGCAGGACTCCGGCGGTGCCTTCGACACGACGCCGAACACCATCACGATCGACATCGCGGCGGTCAACGACGCGCCGGTGGCGAACGCGGAAACGGTCAGCGCGGTCGAGGACACGGCGTTGACGATTCCGGTCGCGACGCTGCTCGCGAACGACAGCGACGTCGACGGCGACCCGCTGACGATCGTCAGCGTGCAGGACGCAACCCATGGCACGGTCGCCTTGGTCGGCGGCAATGTCGTCTTCACGCCGAACGCGAACTACAACGGTCCGGCCAGCTTCACGTACACGGTGAGCGACGGGCAGGGTGGCACGTCGACCGCGACGGTGACCGTCAACATCGCGCCGGTGAACGACGCGCCGGTGGCCGGCGACGACATCGCGAGTACGCCGATCAACACGCCGCTGAATGGCATCGCGGTGCTGGCGAACGACACGGACGTCGACGGCGACACGCTGACCGTGACGAGCGCCACGCTGAACGACCCGTCGCAGGGCACGGTCACCGTCAATGCCGACGGCACGTTGAACTTCACGCCCGCTGCCAACGTGAGCGGCCCGGTGACGATCACCTACACGGTGAGCGATGGCCACGGCGGCACCGACAGCGTGACGCTGACGGTGAACGTCGGCGCCAACACGCCGCCGACCAGCCTGGACACGACGATCGCGGGCACCGAAGACACGCCGGTCACGCTGACGACGGCCAACTTCGCCTTCAGCGATGCGGACGCAGGCCAGACGCTGGCGAACGTGCGCATCGACACGCTGCCTGCCAATGGCACGCTGCTGCTCAATGGTTCGGCCGTCACGGCGGGGCAGATCGTCTCGGCCACCGACATCAGCGCCGGCCGGCTGGTCTTCGCGCCCGCTGCGGATGGCAACGGCACGGCTTACGCGAGCTTCGACTTCTCGGTGCAGGACTCGGGTGGCGCGTTCGACGCGGCGCCCAACACCATCACCTTCGACATCGCTGCGGTCAATGACGCACCAGTGGCGAACCCGGACACCGTGGCAGCGACGGAAGACACCACGCTCACGATTCCTGCTGCAACGCTGCTGGCGAACGACGTCGATGTCGACGGCAATCCGCTGACTATCGCCAGCGTGCAGGACGCGGTGAACGGCTCAGTGAGCCTGATCGGCGGCAACGTGGTGTTCACGCCGAACGCCAACTACAACGGCCCTGCGAGCTTCAGCTACACGGTAAGCGACGGGCAGGGCGGAACGTCCACGGTGACCGTGACGGTCAACGTCGCGACGGTGAACGACGCGCCGGTGGCCGGCGACGACCTGGCGACGACACCGATCAACACGCCGCTCCTCAACATTCCGGTGCTGGCGAACGACAGCGATGTGGACGGTGACGCGCTGACTGTCGCGAGTGCAACGTTGAACGACTCGACTCAAGGTGCGGTGACGGTGAACGCGGACGGCACGCTGAACTTCACGCCCGCTGCCAACGTGAGCGGCCCGGTGGCGATCGTCTATACGGTGAGCGACGGCCATGGGGGCACATCCACCGCCACGCTGACCGTCAATGTGGGTGCCAACACGCCGCCGACCAGTGCCGATGCGACCCTGAGCGGAACGGAGGACACACCGGTCACCTTGACGGTGGCGGACTTCGCGTTCACCGACGCGGACAGCGGCCAGACGCTGGCGAACGTGCGCGTCGATACCTTGCCAGCGCACGGAACGTTGCTGCTCGATGGCGTTGCAGTCTCTGCAGGCCAGGTGATCTCGGCGAGCGATATCCAGGCGGGTCTGCTGAGCTTCGTGCCGGCCGCGAATGGCAACGGACCGGCGTACGCGAGCTTCACGTTCTCGGTGCAGGACTCGGGCGGTGCGTTCGACACGGTGCCGAACACGATCACCTTCAACATCGCCGCCGTCAACGACGCGCCGGTGGCCGCGCCGGACACCGTCAGCGCCAGCGAAGACGTGGCGCTGACGATCCCGGTCGGCACGTTGCTGGGCAATGACAGCGACGTGGATGGCAATCTGCTGACCATCATCAGCGTGCAGGACGCAACGAACGGCACGGTCACGCTGTTCAACGGCAGCGTGGTGTTCACGCCAGCGGCCAACTACAACGGCCCCGCCAGCTTCAGCTACACGGTGAGCGATGGGCAAGGCGGCACATCCACCGCGACCGTGATGGTCAATGTTGCGGCGGTGAACGACGCGCCGATCGCGACCAACGATCTGGCAACGACGCCGATCAACACGCCGCTGACGAGCATCCCGGTGCTGGCGAACGACAGCGATGTCGATGGCGACACGCTGACGGTGACCACGGCCGCGCTGAACGATCCGACGCAAGGCGTGGTGACCATCAACGCAGACGGCACGCTCAACTTCACGCCAGGCACGAACGTGAGCGGCCCGGTCGTGATCACCTACACGGTGAGCGACGGCCAGGGTGCAACCTCCACGGCGACGCTGACAGTCAACGTCGGCGCCAACACGCCGCCGGACAGCGTCGACGCGACGATTTCCGGCACCGAAGACACACCGATCGTCCTGAACCCGTCGAACTTCGCGTTCGCCGATGCGGACACGGGCCAGACGTTGGCCAACGTGCGCATCGACACCTTGCCTGCCAACGGCACGCTGCTGTTCAATGGCTCGGCCGTCGCGGCAGGCCAGGTCGTCTCGGCAGCGGACATCGCGGCGGGTCGGCTGAGCTTCGTGCCGGGCGCGAATGGCAACGGCGCGGGCTATGCCAGCTTCAGCTTCTCGGTACAGGACTCTGGCGGCGCGTTCGACACCACGCCGAACACGCTCACCTTCGACATCACCGCCGTCAACGACGCGCCGGCCGCGAACGCCGACACGGTGACCGCCACTGAAGATGTGTCGCTCACGATTCCCGTGACGGCGCTGCTGGCGAACGACAGCGATGTCGACGGCGACACGTTGACCCTCGTCAGCGTGCAGGACGCGACGAACGGCTCGATCGCCTTGGTGGGCGGCAACGTCGTCTTCACGCCGAACGCGAACTACAACGGCCCGGCGAGCTTCACGTACACGGTGAGCGACGGCCAAGGCGGTTTCTCCACGGCGACGGTGACGGTCAACGTCGGCGCAGTCAACGATGCGCCCGTCGCCGGCGACGACATCGCCAGTACGCCGATCAACACGCCGCTGACCAGCATCGCGGTGCTGGCGAACGACGGCGATGTCGATGGCGACACGCTGACCGTGACGACCGCGACCTTGAACGACCCGACGCAAGGCACGGTGTCGATCAACGCGGATGGCACGCTGAACTTCACGCCCGCCACGAACGTGAGCGGGCCGGTCGTCATCACCTACACGGTGAGCGATGGCCATGGCGGCATCGACACGGCGACGCTGACCGTCAACGTCGGCGCCAACACGCCGCCGGACAGCATCGACACCACGATCAATGGCACCGAAGACACGGCGGTCGTGCTGACCCGCGCGAACTTCGCCTTCAGCGACGCGGATGCCGGCCAGGTCTTGGCGAACGTGCGCATCGACACGCTGCCAGCCAATGGCACGCTGCTGTTGAACGGCGCTGCCGTCACCGCCGGGCAGGTCATCTCGTCGGCCGACATCGATGCCGGCAGGTTGAGCTTTGTCCCGGCGACCGACGGCAATGGGGCGGGCTATGCGAGCTTCACCTTTTCCGTGCAGGATTCGGGTGGAGCCTTCGACGCGACACCGAACACCATCACCTTCGACATCGCCGCCGTCAACGATGCGCCGGTTGCGAACGGCGACGCGCTCAGCGCGGTCGAGGACACGCCGCTGAGCATCCCGGTCGCGTCGCTGCTGGCGAACGACAGCGATGTCGATGGCGACACGTTGACCATCACCAGCGTGCAGGACGCGGTGAACGGCTCGGTGAGTCTGGTGGGCGGCAACGTGGTCTTCACGCCGAACGCCGATTACAACGGCCCGGCCAGCTTCACGTACACGGTGAGCGACGGCCAGGGTGGCTTCTCCACGGCCACGGTGACGGTCAACGTGGGTGCGGTCAACGACACACCGGTGGCCGGCGACGACATCGCCAGCACACCTGTCAACACGCCGCTCCTCAACATCCCGGTGCTGGCGAATGACAGCGACGTGGACGGTGACGCGCTGACGGTGACGGGCGCCACGCTGAACGATCCGACGCAGGGTACGGTCACGGTCAACCCGAACGGCACGCTGAACTTCACGCCTGCCACGAACGTGAGCGGCCCGGTCGTCATCACGTACACGGTGAGCGATGGCCACGGCGGCACGGACACCGCCACGCTGACCGTCAATGTCGGCGCCAACACGCCGCCGGACAGCGCGGACGTGCGGCTGAGCGGCACGGAAGACACGCCACTCACGTTGAGCGCGAGCGATTTCGCATTCAACGAAACGGATGCCGGCCAGAGCCTGGCGAACGTGCGCATCGACAGCTTGCCGGTCAATGGCACGCTGCTGCTGAACGGCGTCGCTGTTGCGCAAGGCCAGCTGGTGTCGGCCGCCGACATCGGTGCCGGCAAGCTGAGCTTCGTACCCGGCGCCGACGGCAATGGCCTGGCGTATGCGAGCTTCACCTTCTCGGTGCAGGACTCGGGTGGTGCGTTCGACAGCACGTCGAATACCGTCACCATCGACATCGCCGCCGTGAATGACGCTCCGGTCGGATCGCCGGATACGCTGAACGCGGTCGAGGACACTGCGCTGACGGTCTCGGCTGCGACGCTGCTGGCCAACGACACGGATGTGGATGGCGACACGCTGACGATCACCGGCGTGCAGGATGCGACCAACGGCACAGTGAGCCTCGTCGGCGGCAATGTCGTCTTCACACCGAATGCCAACTACAACGGCGTTGCCAGCTTCACCTACACGGTAAGCGACGGACAAGGAGGCACGTCGACCGTCACCGTGACCGTCAACGTGGCTGCGGCCAACGATGCGCCGACGGCATCGCCGGACACGGTGAACGCCACCGAAGACACGGCGCTGACGATCGCTACCGGCACCTTGCTGGGTAACGACACGGACATCGATGGAGATCCGCTGACGGTGGTCAGCGTGCAGGACGCGGTGAACGGCTCCGTGAGCCTGATCGGCGGCAACGTGGTCTTCACGCCGAACGCCAACTACAACGGCCCTGCCAGCTTCACATACACCGTGAGCGACGGCCAGGGCGGCTTCTCCACTGCGACGGTGAATGTCGTCGTGGCAGCCGTCAACGACGCGCCGGTGGCGACCAACGACATCGCCACGACGCTGATTAACACACCGCTGACCGACATCGCAGTGCTGGCCAACGACAGCGACGTCGATGGCGACACATTGACGGTCACCAGCGCGACGCTGAACGATCCGACGCAGGGCAGCATCGCCATCAACGCCGATGGCACGCTGAACTTCACGCCGGCCGCGAATGTGAGCGGCCCTGTCGTCATCACTTACACGGTGAGCGATGGCCACGGCGGCACCGACAGCGCGACGCTGACGGTGAACGTCGGCGCCAACACGCCACCGACGAGCCTGGACGCGACGATTGCCGGCACCGAAGACACGCCCGTCACGCTGACGACGGCGAACTTCGCCTTCAGCGATGCGGACGCCGGCCAGACGTTCGCGAACGTGCGCATCGACACGCTGCCCGCGAACGGTTCGCTGCTGTTGAACGGCGTGGCGGTGAGTGCAGGCCAGGTCATCTCGGCAGCCGACATCACTGCCGGCAACCTGAGCTTCGTGCCTGACACCGACGGCAATGGCGTGGCGTATGCGCGCTTCAGCTTCTCGGTGCAGGACTCTGGCGGTGCGTTCGACGCGACGCCGAACACCATCACCTTCGACATCGCACCGGTCAACGATGCACCGGTCGCCAATCCCGATGCCGTGTCAGCGACGGAGGACGTGCCGCTGGCCATCCCCGCCGCCACGCTGTTGGCGAACGACAGCGACGTGGATGGCGACACGCTCACGATCGTCAGCGTGCAGGACGCGACCCACGGCACAGTGACGTTGGTCAACGGCGACGTGGTCTTCACGCCGGCCGCCAACTACAACGGCCCCGCCAGCTTCACGTACACCGTCAGCGACGGCCAGGGTGGCACGTCCACGGTAACCGTGACGGTCAACGTCGCGGCGGTGAACGACGCGCCAGCCGCCGGCGACGACATTGCCAGCACGGCCATCAACACGCCGCTTCTCAACATCGCGGTGCTCGCGAACGACAGCGATGTCGATGGTGACACGTTGACCGTGACAGCGGCGACGTTGAACGATCCGACGCAGGGCGCAGTGAGCATCAACGCCGACGGCACGCTGAACTTCACGCCCGCCACCAACGTGAGCGGCCCGGTCGTCATCAGCTACACGGTGAGCGACGGCCACGGCGGCACGGATACCGCCACGCTGACGGTCAACGTCGGCGCGAACACGCCGCCGACCAGTGCCGATGCGACCCTGAGCGGAACGGAAGACACGCCGGTCACGCTCAGCGTGGGCGACTTCGCGTTCACCGATGCGGACAGCGGGCAGACGCTGGCGAACGTGCGCATCGATACCTTGCCAGCGAACGGAACGTTGCTGCTCGGTGGCAATGCCGTGACCGCGGGCCAGGTGGTTTCGGCAGCCGACATCCAAAGTGGCCTGCTGAGCTTCGTGCCGGCAGCGAATGGCAACGGGCCGGCGTACGGGAGCTTCAGCTTCTCGGTGCAGGACTCGGGTGGTGCGTTCGACACGGTGCCCAACACCATCACCTTCAACATCGCCGCAGTCAACGACGCGCCGGTGGCTGCGCCGGACACCGTCAATGCCAGCGAAGACGTGGCACTGACGATCCCCGTCGGCACGCTGCTGGGCAACGACAGCGACGTGGATGGCAATCCGCTGACCATCATCAGCGTGCAGGATGCCGTCAACGGCACGGTCACGCTGTTCAACGGCAGCGTGGTGTTCACGCCGGCTGCCAACTACAACGGCCCCGTTAGCTTCACGTACACGGTCAGCGATGGTCAAGGCGGTACGTCGACTGCGACGGTGACGGTCAATGTCGCGGCGGTGAACGACGCGCCGGTAGCGAACGATGACATCGCGACAACACCGATCAACACGCCGCTCCTCAACATCCCGGTGCTGGCGAACGACAGCGATGTCGATGGCGACACGTTGAGCGTGACCAGCGCCACGGTGGATCCGACGCAAGGCACGGTGACAGTCAACGCCGATGGCACATTGAACTTCACGCCGGCCGGCAACGTCAGTGGTCCGGTCGTCATCAGCTACACGGTGAGCGATGGCCACGGCGGCACGGATACCGCCACGCTGACAGTCAACGTCGGCGCCAACACGCCACCGGACAGCGTCGATGCGACCGTCACGGGAACGGAAGACACACCGGTCGTGCTGAATCCGTCGAACTTCGCGTTCGCCGATGCCGACATGGGCCAGACCCTGGCGAACGTGCGCATCGACAGCCTGCCTGTGAACGGCACGCTGCTGTTCAATGGCGCGGCCGTCACGGCGGGGCAGGTGATCTCCCGCGCGGACATCGCCGCGGGCCGGCTGAGCTTCGTGCCGGGCGCGGATGGCAATGGTGTGGGCTATGCCAGCTTCACCTTCTCGGTGCAGGATTCGGGTGGCGCGTTCGACGTGGCGCCGAACACGATCACCTTCGACATCACGGCGGTGAACGACGCGCCAGTGGCGGCGCCCGACACGGTGACCGCCACCGAAGACACGCCGCTGACCATTCCGGCTTCTGCGCTGCTGGCGAATGACAGCGATGTCGACGGTGACTTGCTGACGGTGGTCAGCGTGCAGGACGGCGTCAACGGAACGGTGAGCCTGATGGGTGGCAATGTCGTGTTCACGCCGAACGCGAACTACAACGGCCCGGCGAGCTTCACGTACACGGTGAGCGATGGCCAGGGCGCAACGTCCACGGTCACCGTGACGGTCAACGTCAGCGCGGTGAACGACGCGCCAGTCGCCGGCGACGACGTCGCGACCACACCGATCAACACGCCGCTCCTCAACATCCCGGTGCTGGCCAACGACAGCGATGTCGATGGCGATACGTTGACCGTGACAGCCGCGACGCTGAACGATCCGACGCAGGGCACGGTGAGCATCAACGCCGACGGCACGTTGAACTTCACGCCGGCCGCGAACGTGAGCGGCCCGGTCGTCATCAGCTACACGGTGAGCGACGGCCACGGCGGCATCGACACCGCCACGCTGACGGTGAACGTCGGCGCGAACACGCCGCCCGAAAGCGTCGACGTGCGATTGAGCGGAACCGAAGACACGCCGTTGACGCTGAGCGTCGCGAACTTCGGCTTCAGCGATGCCGATGCAGGCCAGACCCTGGCGAACGTGCGCATCGATACATTGCCGGCCAATGGCACGCTGTTGTTCAACGGCTCGGCCGTCACGGCGGGGCAGGTCGTCGCGGTCTCCGACATCACCGCCGGTCGGCTGGTCTTCGCGCCGGCGGCTGACGGCAACGGCACGGGCTACGCGAGCTTCAGCTTCTCGGTGCAGGATTCGGGCGGCGCGTTCGACGCGACACCGAACAACATCACGATCGACATCGCTGCGGTCAACGATGCGCCGGCAGTGAACGGCGAAACGCTCAGCGCGGTCGAGGACACGCCGCTGACGATCCCGACCGCGGCGCTGCTGGCGAACGACAGCGACGTCGACGGCGACCCGCTGACGATCGTCAGCGTGCAGGACGCAACCAACGGCACGGTGAGCCTGGTGGGCGGCAACGTCGTGTTCACGCCGAACGCCGACTACAACGGCCCGGCCAGCTTCACGTACACGGTGAGCGACGGCCAGGGCGGCTTCTCCACGGCGACGGTGACGGTCAACGTCGGCGCAGTCAACGATGCGCCGGTGGCCGGCGACGACATCGCGAGCACACCGATCAACACGCCGCTGACCAGCATCGCGGTGCTGGCGAACGACAGCGATGTGGACGGCGATGTGCTGACGGTGACGGGCGCGACCCTGAATGATCCGACGCAAGGCGCCGTCACGGTCAACCCCAATGGCACGCTGAACTTCACACCGGCAGCGAATGTCAGCGGCCCGGTACTCATCACCTATACCGTGAGCGACGGTCACGGCGGCACGGACACCGCCACGTTGACCGTCAATGTCGGCACGAACACACCGCCGGACAGCGCGGACGTCACGCTGAGCGGCACCGAAGACACGCAGCTCGTGCTGACCACGGCAACCTTCGATTTCGTCGACGCCGACAACGGACAGACCCTGGCGAACGTGCGCATCGACAGCTTGCCGGCCAATGGCACGCTGTTGCTGAATGGCGTCGCGGTTGCGCAAGGCCAACTGATCTCGGCCGCCGACATCGGTGCCGGCAGGTTGAGCTTCGTACCCGGCGCAGACGGCAATGGCTTGGCGTATGCGCGCTTCGGCTTCTCGGTGCAGGACTCCGGCGGTGCGTTCGACGCGACACCGAACACCATCACCTTCGACATCGCGGCGGTCAACGATGCACCAGTCGGCACGCCGGATACGTTGAACGCGGTCGAGGACACCGCGCTGACGGTCTCGGCTGCGACGCTGCTGGGCAATGACACGGATGTGGATGGCGACACGCTGACGATCACCAGCGTGCAGGACGCGACCAACGGCACGGTGAGCCTGGTGGGCGGCAATGTCGTCTTCACACCGAATGCCAACTACAACGGCGTTGCCAGCTTCACCTACACGGTAAGCGACGGACAAGGTGGCACGTCGACCGTCACCGTGACCGTCAACGTGGCTGCGGCCAACGATGCACCGACGGCATCGCCGGACACGGTGAACGCCACTGAAGACACATCACTGACGATTGCCACCGGCGCCTTGCTGGGCAATGACACGGACATCGACGGCGATCCGTTGACGGTGGTCAGCGTGCAGGACGCGGTCAACGGAACGGTGACGCTGGTTGGCGGCAATGTCGTCTTCACGCCGGCCGCCAACTACAACGGCCCCGCCAGCTTCACGTACACCGTCAGCGACGGCCAGGGCGGCTTCTCGACGGCGACGGTGACGGTCAACGTCGGCGCAGTCAACGATGTGCCAGTCGCCGGCGACGACATCGCCAGCACGCCGATCAACACACCGCTGGCCAACATCGCGGTGCTGGCCAATGACAGCGACGTCGATGGCGACACCTTGACGGTCACCAGTGCCACGCTGAACGACCCGGCGCAAGGTACGGTCACGATCAACGCCGACGGCACGCTGAACTTCACACCCGCTGCCAACGTGAGCGGCCCGGTCGAGATCACCTACACGGTGAGCGATGGCCACGGCGGCACCGACAGCGCCACGCTGACGGTGAACGTCGGCGCCAACACGCCACCGACCAGCCTGGACACGACCATCGGCGGCACCGAAGACACGCCGATCGTGCTGACCCGCGCGAACTTCGCCTTCAGCGACGCGGACGCCGGCCAGGTCTTGGCGAACGTGCGCATCGACACGCTGCCGGCCAACGGCACGCTGCTGCTCAACGGTGCAGCCGTCACGGCCGGCCAGGTGCTGTCGTCGGCCGACATCGATGCAGGTCGCCTGAGCTTCGTGCCGGGTGCGAATGGCAATGGCACGGGTTACGCCGGCTTCACCTTCTCGGTGCAGGACTCGGGCGGTGCGTTCGACAGCATGCCGAACACCATCACCTTCGACATCGCAGCCGTCAACGACGCGCCGGTGGCGAACCCCGACACGGTGGCCGCCACCGAAGACACGCCGTTGAGCATCCCGGTCGCCACACTGCTGGCGAACGACAGCGATGCCGATGGCGACACGTTGACCCTCTCGAGCGTGCAGGACGCGACCCATGGCACGGTCGCCCTGGTCGGCGGCAATGTGGTGTTCACGCCGGACGCGAACTACAACGGCCCGGCCAGCTTCAGCTACACCGTGAGCGACGGCCAGGGTGGAACGTCCACGGTGACCGTGACGATCAACGTCAGCGCGGTGAACGACGCGCCGGTGGCCAGCGACGACATCGCGAGCACGCCGATCAACACGCCGCTGAATGGCATCGCGGTGCTTGCGAACGACAGCGATGTCGATGGCGACACGTTGACCGTGACGGGTGCGACGCTGAACGATCCGACACAGGGTGCGGTGACGGTCAACGCCGACGGCACGCTGAACTTCACGCCCGCCACCAACGTGAGCGGCCCGGTCGTCATTACCTACACGGTGAGCGATGGCCACGGCGGCACGGACACGGCGACGTTGACGGTCAACGTCGGCGCCAACACGCCACCTGCAAGTGCGGATATCACGTTGAACGGCACAGAAGACACGGCGCTGACGCTCACCACGGGCGATTTCGCGTTCACCGATTCGGACAGCGGCCAGACGCTGGCGAACGTGCGCGTCGATACGCTGCCAGCCAACGGCACGTTGCTGCTCGGTGGCATTGCGGTCTCTGCAGGCCAGGTGATCTCGGCGAGCGACATCCAGGAGGGTCTGCTGAGCTTCGTGCCGGCAGCGAATGGCAACGGACCGGCGTACGCGAGCTTCAGCTTCTCGGTGCAGGATTCCGGTGGCGCGTTCGATGGAACACCGAACACGATCACCTTCAACATCGCGGCCGTCAACGACGCGCCGTTGGCTGTGCCGGATATCGTCAACGCCAGCGAAGACGTGGCACTGACGATCCCTGTCGGCACGCTGCTGGGCAACGACACAGATGCTGATGGCAACACACTGACGGTCATCAGCGTGCAGGACGCCGTCAACGGCACGGTCACGCTGTTCAACGGCAGCGTGGTGTTCACACCGGCGACCAACTACAACGGCCCTGCCAGCTTCAGCTACACGGTGAGCGATGGGCAAGGCGGCACATCCACCGCGACCGTGACGGTCAATGTCGCCGCAGTGAACGACGCGCCGATCGCGACCAACGATCTGGCAACGACGCCGATCAACACGCCGCTGACCAACATCGCTGTACTGGCGAACGACAGCGATGTCGATGGCGACATGCTGACGGTGACCGCGGCCACGCTGAACGATCCGATGCAAGGCGTGGTGACCATCAATGCAGACGGCACGCTCAACTTCACGCCGGCCAACAACGTCGCAGGCCCGGTCGTGATCATTTACACGATCGGCGATGGCCGTGGCGGCACGGCGACCGCGACCTTGACGGTGAGTGTCGGCGCCAACACGCCACCGGACAGCGTCGATGCGACCGTCACAGGAACGGAAGACACACCGATCGTCCTGAATCCGTCGAACTTCGCGTTCGCCGATGCGGACATGGGCCAGACGCTGGCCAATGTGCGCATCGACACCTTGCCTGCCAACGGCACGCTGTTGTTCAACGGTTCGGCCGTCATGGCAGGCCAGGTCGTCTCGGCAGCGGACATCGGAGCGGGCCGGTTGAGCTTCGTGCCGGGAGCGGACGGCAATGGCACGGGTTACGCCAGCTTCACCTTCTCGGTGCAGGACTCGGGCGGCGCGTTCGACATCACGCCGAACACGCTCACCTTCGACATCACCGCCGTCAACGATGCGCCGGTAGCGAACCCCGACACGCTCAGCGCGGTCGAGGACACGCCGCTGAGCATCTCGGTCTCTGCGCTGCTGGCGAACGACAGCGATGTCGACGGCGACGCGCTGACGGTGGTCGGCGTGCAGGACGGCGTCAATGGCGCGGTCAGCTTGGTGGGTGGCAATGTCGTCTTCACGCCGAACGCGAACTACAACGGCCCCGCCAGCTTCACGTACACCGTCAGCGACGGCCAGGGCGGCTTCTCCACGGCGACGGTGACTGTCAACGTCGGCGCGGTCAACGATGCGCCAGTCGCCGGCGACGACATTGCCAGCACGCTGATCAACACGCCGCTGACCAGCATCGCGGTGATGGCGAACGACAGCGACGTCGATGGCGACACGCTGACCGTGACGACCGCGACCTTGAACGACCCGGCGCAAGGCACGGTCACGATCAACGCCGATGGCACGCTGAACTTCACCCCCGCTGCCAACGTGAGCGGCCCGGTGGTCATCACCTACACGGTGAGCGACGGCCATGGCGGTACCGATACGGCGACCCTGATCGTCAACGTCGGCACCAACACGCCACCTGAAAGCACGGACATCACGCTGAGCGGAACCGAAGACACGCCGCTGACGCTGAACGTCGCGGACTTCGGTTTCAGCGATGCCGATGCCGGCCAGACTTTGGCGAACGTGCGCGTCGACACGCTGCCGGCCAATGGCACGCTGCTGCTCAATGGCTCGGCCGTCACGGCGGGGCAGGTGATCTCCCGCGCGGACATCGCAGCGGGCCGGCTGAGCTTCGTGCCGGGTGCGGATGGCAACGGCACGGGTTACGCCAGCTTCACCTTCTCGGTGCAGGATTCGGGTGGCGCGTTCGACGCCACGCCGAACACGATCGCCTTCGACATCGCGGCCGTCAACGACGCGCCGGTGGGCGGCCCGGACACCTTCAGCGCCGCCGAGGACACGCCGCTGACGATCCCGGCGACGGCGCTGCTGGCAAACGACAGCGACGTCGACGGCGACACCCTGGCGTTGATCAGCGTGCAGGACGCGGTCAACGGCACGGTGAGCCTGGCCGGCGGCAACGTGGTCTTCACGCCGAACGCCGATTACAACGGCTCGGCCAGCTTCACGTACACGGTGAGCGACGGCCAGGGTGGCTTCTCCACGGCCACGGTGACGGTCAACGTCGGCGCGGTCAACGACGCACCGGTGGCCGGCGACGACATCGCCAGCACGCCTGTCAACACGCCGCTCCTGAACATCGCGGTGCTGGCGAACGACAGCGACGTGGACGGTGACGCGCTGACGGTGACGGGCGCCACGCTGAACGATCCGACGCAGGGCACGGTCACGATCAACCCGAACGGCACGCTGAACTTCACGCCCGCCACGAACGTGAGCGGCCCGGTGGTCATCACGTACACGGTGAGCGATGGCCACGGCGGCACGGACACTGCCACGCTGACGGTCAATGTCGGCGCGAACACGCCGCCGGACAGCGCCGACGTGACGGTGCAGGGAACCGAAGACACGCCGGTCGTGCTGACGACCGCAGCCTTCGACTTCGTCGATGCCGACAACGGCCAGATCTTGGCGAACGTGCGCATCGACACCTTGCCGGGCCGAGGCACGCTGCTGCTCAACGGCGTGGCGGTCGCGCAAGGCCAGGTGGTCTCGGCGGCGGACATCGCGGCGGGCCGGTTGAGCTTCGTGCCTGCAGCCAACGGCAACGGCACGGGCTACGCCAGCTTCACCTTCTCCGTGCAGGACTCGGGCGGTGCGTTCGACAGCACGCCGAACACCGTCACGATCGACATCGCGGCGGTGAACGATGCGCCGGTGGCCGGCAACGACACGGCCAGCACGCCGATCAACACGCCGCTGACGAACATCCCGGTGCTGGCGAACGACAGCGACGTGGACGGCGACCCGCTGACCGTGACCGGCGCCACGCTGAACGATCCCGCGCAGGGCACGGTCACGGTCAACGCGGATGGCACGCTGAATTTCACGCCGGCCGCCAACGTGAGCGGCGCGGTCGTGATCACCTACACGGTGAGCGATGGCCATGGCGGCGTGGCGACGGCGACGTTGACGGTCAACGTCGGCGCCAACACGCCACCCGACAGCGTCGACGTCAGGCTGAGCGGCACCGAAGACACGCCGCTCACGCTGGGCCTCAACGACTTTGCATTCGCGGACGCCGACACCGGCCAGACGCTGGCCAGCGTGCGCATCGACACGCTGCCGAGCCAGGGCACGCTGCTGCTGAACGGCGTGGCGGTCGTGCAGGGCCAGGTCGTCTCGGCAGCCGACATCGCGGCGGGCCGGTTGAGTTTCGTGCCTGCAGCGGACGCCAACGGCACGGGCTATGCGAGCTTCACCTTCTCGGTGCAGGACTCGGCCGGCGCGTTCGACGCCACACCGAACACCGTCACGATCGACATCGCGGCTGTGAACGACGCGCCGGTGGTGCGGCCCGACATGGCGGTCTCCGCGAACGGCGCGACCGTGGTGATCGACGTTCTCGCCAACGACAGCGACCCCGAAGGCGGTCCGCTGACCATCCGCGACATCAACGGCGTGCCGATCGCCGTCGGTGGCTCGGTGGCGGTGACCGGCGGCACGGTCACGCTCAATGCCGACGGCACGTTGAGCTTCGCGCCGCAGCCGGGCTTCTCGGGCACGCCGAGCTTCTCGTACACCGCGGTCGATCGCGATGGCGCGGCGGCGACGGGCACGGTGAGCCTGAGCGTGTCGCCCGCAGTGCAGCCGCCTGAACCGCCCGAGCCACCCGCGCCGCCGGCCGAGGCGCCCGCATCGGCCGACGTCGGCCAGTTGCTGGCGATCGGCGAGCCCGACTGGCCGGCGGGCTGGGACATCCGCACCGAGTGGGGCTACAAGGCCTACGAACTCAAGCCGATCGAGGTGCCGCTGCACATCGACGAAGCGGTCAACGCGATCCGTCCGCTCTACGGCATCCAGTTCCTGGAAGGCAGGGAGCCGCTGCGGACCGCGCTCGACGCCATGCGCTCGCTGAACGGCACGCCGCGCCTGGACAGCAGCACGCCGATCGTCGACATGGTCGAAAGCCTGCAGCGCCGCTTCGTGATGCTCGACCCGATCCGCGCGATGTTCTCCCGGCAGGGCGACGTGCGCATCTTCGATGCGACCCAGTCGGGCCAGCAGGTGCTGGCCGGCGACACGGCGGACCGGCCCGACGGTGCCGCGGGCCCGGGCTCGACGCCGCCGGGCGACGCCTCGAACGATCCGCGCATCGGCAACGAGCGCACGCCTGCACCGCCGCAACCGCAGCCCCAGCGCACGGCGGTGCCATCGCTGCGCGCCGCGATCCTTCCGGCGGCCGAGGTCGGCGGGCTGCTCTTCAGTGAGCAGATCGCCTTCCACGCCAGCCAGTCGGCCACCGAAACGGAGCAACTGGCTGTCGCCCTGCGCGCACAGCCGGTCGTGGATATCACCCTTTGAGAAACGAATTCAAGGAAGGACGCCCGCCATGCCATCGACCCACCCCACGCACAGCACGCACAGCACGCACCGCACGAGCCGCCAGGGCAGTAGTGAGCGTCGCGAGACCTCGCCGGCGCGCAGCCGTCCGGTGGCGCGGCTGCGCGCCGCCGTCCTGGGCGTCACCGCGATCGCGCTGCTGGCGGGCTGCGCCGTCACGCCGGAGCCGCTGACCAAACCGCAGCTGACGGTGCGGATCACCCGCAACATGAAGACGCTCACCACCGGGCAGGAGCCGGTGAGCAATGCGATCAGCCTGTACGAGGCGATGGCACGCGCGCTGAAATACAACCTCGACTACAAGGTCGCGATGATGGAAGAAGCGGTGCGCGGCCAGGAGCTCGACCGGGCGCGCTTCGACATGCTGCCGCAGCTGGTGGCCAATGCCGGCTTCAATGCGCGCAACAACGAGAGCGGTGCCAGCAGCCGTTCGCTGCTGAGCGGGCGCCAGTCGCTGGAACCGTCGACCTCGACCGAGCGCCAGACCACGGCGGTCGACCTGAGCCTGAGCTGGGACGTGCTGGACTTCGGCGTGTCCTATGCGCGCGCCAAGCAGGCGGCGGACATGCGCCTGATCTCGCTGGAGAGCCGCCGCAAGGTCGCCAACCGGATGGTCGAAGACGTGCGCACCGCCTACTGGCGCGCCATCAGTGCCGAGCGCCTGATCGCCAAGCTCATGCAGCTGGCCGGCGATGTCGACAGCGCGCTCGGCGACTCGCAGGAGCTCGCCAGCCGCCGCACCACGAGCCCGCTGGCCGCGCTGACCTACCAGCGCGACCTGATCGACGTGCAGCGCCAGATCCAGGCATTGCAGCGCGAGCTGGTGATCGCCAAGGCGCAGCTCGCCGCGCTGATGAACCTGGCGCCGGGCACCGAGTTCTCGCTGGTCGTGCCGCAGCGCACCGCGCTGTCGACCGACTTCTGCATGTCGGGCGAATCCATGATGACCGCCGCGCTCGAGAACCGCTCCGAGCTGCGCGAGATCGCCTACCGGCTGCGCATGAACGAAAGCGACGGCACGGTGGCGCTGCTGCGCAACCTGCCGAGCCTGCGCACCTTCATCGGCGCGAACTACGACTCCAACGACTTCCTCTACAACAACAACTGGGCCGGCGTCGGCGTGCGCGCGAGCTGGAACCTGCTGAGCATCTTCCGCTACCCGGCCGACAAGCGCGTGATCGAGGCGCAGACCGAGTGGCTGGGAGAACGCGAACGCGCGTTGACGATGGCCGTCATGACGCAGGTCCACGTGAGCCGCGCGCAGTTCGCCTTTGCGCGGCAGTCGCTGGTCACCGCCAGCCGCTACGCCGAAGTGCAGGCCGGCATCACCACGCAGATCCAGTCGGCCTTCAAGGCCAACCAGGAAAGCCGGCAACGCATGATCCGCGAGGAGATGAACGGCCTGCTGTCGGAGGTGCGCTACGACCTGGCCTATGCCGACATGCAGAACGCGTTTGCCAACGTGTACAGCGCGATCGGGCTGGACAGCTTCACGCCCGAGGTGAGCACCCGCGACTCGGTGAAGGATCTTTCGAACGGCCTGCAGCAGCTGTGGCTGAGCAGGCAGGACACGACCGGCACCCGGAACGCCGTGGCCTGCATGGCCGCGTCATGACCCGCCGCGCCGCGGCTCCGCCTTTTCACCGGGACCTGTCTCATGAAACTCGATGAATCCCATCCTTCCGAACGGCTTCAGCCATCTTCCGGCGGCGGGATGCTGCGCTCGCTCGCCATCTGCCTGGCCTTCATGGCCGTGCTGGCGGCCATCGGCTGGGGCTACCTGGGCGACCATGGCCTGACGGCGCGGCCGCCGTCGCCGGCAGTGGCTGCCGCGCCGCCGGCCGTACCGCCGGTGCCGGCAGCATCGGCACCTGCTCCGGCGCCTGCGGCGTCGACCGCGATCGCGGCGGCCGCCGCGCCCGGCATGCCGCCCGCCATGGTCGCCATGGCGCCGACCGATGCACCGCGCGGCGAGGCCGGCGGCGTGCGGGGCGTCGTCAAGGCGAAGGACGAGGTGCTGTTCTCGGCCAAGATCGCCGCCCGCATCGCGCAGATGCCCTACCGCGAGGGCGAGCGCTTCCAGAAGGGCAGCGTGCTGGTCGCGTTCGACTGTTCGCGCATCCGCGCCGAAGCCAACGCGGCCTGGGCCGCCAACCGCGCGAGCAACCAGGTGCTCACGCAAAGCGTGGAGCTCGACAAGTACAACGCGATCGGCAAGAGCGACGTCCAGATCGCCAAGGCCAAGTCGGAGCAGACCGGCGCCGAGGCGACCGCGCTGGAGGCGCAGATGCGCGACTGCACCATCGTCGCGCCGTTCTCGGGCATCGTGGTGGAGAACATCTCGCACCAGCACGAGAACGCGGCCGCCGGGAAGGAGCTCACGCGGGTGCTCAACGACAGCGAGCTCGAGATGCACCTGATCGCGCCCTCCGCCTGGCTGAGCTGGTTGCAAAAGGGCAGCGCCTTCCAGTTCAGGATCGATGAGACCGGGCGCAGCTACGAAGGCAAGGTCACGCGGCTCGGTGCCGCGGTGGACCCGGTGAGTCAGACGGTGCGCGTGGTCGGCCAGTTCATCGGGAACCGCGAGGCCGTGCTGCCGGGCATGAGCGGCAGCGCCGAGTTCGCGCAGAACACGGCGTCGCGGCAACGTGCGGAGCCCAGGCCATGACGCGGCGGGCCGCATCATGAGCGCCGCACCGCTCGGGGAGATCGGCGGCGCTTCGGCGAAAGGCGCCGCGCCGGGCCCAACAGGCCAGGCACCGCGTGCGGCCGGCGGCGCCCGCGTGGTCGACGCCACGCCGCGCCTGCGCGACGGCACGCTGGTGCTGCTCGAACTCGAGGCCGAGATCCGCCGCCAGCAGACCGAGAAGGAGCTGATCTTTCATCTGCTCAACGAGGCCAAGCGCATCCTGCCGTTCCGCCAGGCCTTCTGCCTGCGGCGCCGGCACGGGGATGCGGCTTTCCACGTCATCGGCGTGTCGAGCCTGGCCGCGGTGGACCGCAACGTGCCGCTGATCCGCTGGATCGAGCGCATGGTCGCCCATCTGCCGGCGGAGGCGGTGCGCACCGAAGAGCCGCTGGCCTTCGGCCGCGACGCCTATGTCGATCCGGAGGAGCGCGATGCCTCGGCCTATCCGTTCGCGCATGCGCTGTGGCTGCCATTGCGCATGCACGAGGGCGACGCGCTGGGCGGCGTGCTGCTGTTCGCCGCCGAGCCCTGGAGCGATCCTCAGCAGAAGGTGGCGCGCCGGCTGGCCGAGACCTACTCGCACGCTTGGGCCGCACTGGCCGGGCCCACCCGCTTCTGGGAGGGTTGGCGCTTCGGGCGCGGCACGCGCTGGCTGATCGCGGCGGCGTTGCTGCTGGCCTGCGTCTTTCCGGTGTCGATGAGTGCGCTGGCGCCGATGGAGGTCGCCGCCGCCGACCCCGCGGTGATCGCGGCGCCGCTGACCGGCGTGGTGGCCGAGATTTTGGTGCCGCCCAACACGCCGGTGAAGGCGCATCAGCCGATCCTGCGCTTCGAGGACACCAAGCTGCGCAACGAGCTCGAGCTCGCGCAACGCAAGATGCAGGTGGCGACGGCCCGCTTCGCGAGCACCTCGCAGGCGGCGATCGACAGTGCCGACGCCAACCGCGAGGTGGCGATCAACAAGGCCGAACTGGAGCTGGCGACCGCGCAGTACGACTACGCACGCGACCTGATGGGCAAGTCGGTGCTGAGCGCGCCGGTGGACGGCATCGCGGTGTATTCGGACCGCCGCGACTGGCAGGGCCGGCCGGTGGAGACGGGCCAGCAGATCATGAAGATCGCCAACGCCGAGCGCATCGAGTTCAGCATCTTCCTGCCGGTGCAGGACAGCCTGCTGATCGAGGACGGCGCGCGCGTGAAGATCTACCTCGACAGCGATCCGCTGCGCCCGATCGAGGCGCATCTGCTGCGCGCCGGCTACCAGGCCGAGAAGACCGAGAGCAGCAGCCTGGCCTTCAGGCTCGCTGCGCGCGCCGCCGATGCGCAGGCGCTGCGCGGCCTGCGCATCGGCACGCGCGGCACCGCGCAGGTGTATGGCGGCAAGGTGCCGCTGCTCTTCTATGTGCTGCGCCGCCCGATCACGGTGGCACGGCAGAGCCTCGGCTGGTAGGCGGGCATGAGTACGCTCCGACCTGCGATGGCCCAGGGCGAGCTGCCCGACGAAGCGGTGCTGCCCGAACTGCGCGAGGAGCTGCGCTTCGACCGCAGCTCGCCGCTGCTCGACGGCGCGCCGAGCTGGAGCATCTTCGACCCGGTGCGCCATGCCTATTTCCAGATCGGGCAGGTCGAACTGGCGCTGCTGTCGGCATGGCACGGTCGCACGGTCGGCGAGATACGCCGGCTGTTCGCGCAGCAGCAGGGCACGGAGCCCGAGTCCGGCGCGATCAAGGCGCTGCTGCAGTTCCTGGCCAGCAACAACCTCACGCGCGCGCCACTGGGCGACGCGGTGAAGAGCCTGAACGCGCAAGCCAGGGCGCACGACCAGGCCTGGTGGAAATGGCTGCTGCACCACTACCTCTTCATCCGCATACCGCTGGTCAAGCCCGACCGCTTTCTGCGGCGCACGGTGCACTGGGTCGATCCGGTCTTCACGCGCACCTTCGCGTCGATCATGGTGGTGCTGGCGCTGCTGGGGCTGTACTTCGTCTCGCGCCAGTGGGACGACTTCCTGCACACCTTTCCGTACTTCTTCTCGCTCAAGGGTGTCGCCATCTACGGCCTGAGCCTGGCCTTCACCAAGACGATGCACGAACTCGGCCACGCCTATGCGGCCACGCGCTACGGCTGCCGCGTGCCGACCATGGGCGTGTCGTTCCTGGTGATGGTGCCGGTGCTCTACACGGACACCACCGACACGTGGAAGCTGCGCTCCCGCAGGCAGCGCCTGCTGGTCGACGGCGCCGGCGTGCTCACCGAGCTGTGCCTGGCGAGCATCGCGACCTTCCTGTGGGCCTTCCTGCCCGACGGGCCGGTGCGCAGCGCGGCCTTCGTGATCGCCACCACCAGCTGGATCAGCACGCTGGCGATCAACATGAGCCCGTTCATGCGCTTCGACGGCTACTACTTCCTGTCGGACATGGTCGGCGTGCCCAACCTCAGCAGCCGTGCCCAGGCCTTCGGCCAATGGAAGCTGCGCGAATGGCTGTTCGGCCTGGGCGCGCCGATGCCCGAGCCCGTGGCGCCGCGCACCGCCCGGCTGTTCGCGTTCTTCGCATGGGGAACGTGGTGCTATCGCCTGTCGCTCTTTCTCGGCATCGCCCTGGTGGTCTATCACTTCTTCTTCAAGGCCGCGGGCATCTTCCTGTTCGCGGTGGAGATCGGCTGGTTCATCGCGATGCCGGTGTGGCGCGAGATGAGTCACTGGTGGCGGATCAGGGAACGCATTGCGTTCAGCCGGCGTGGCGTGACGGGCATCGTGCTCATCGGCCTGCTGCTGGTGGCGGCCTTCCTGCCGCTCGACGTGAGCGTGAAGGTGCCCGCCGTGCTGGGCGCCACGCGCGAGGAGCCGTTGTTCGCGCCCGAGGCCGCGCAGCTCGCGCAACTGCATGTGAGCCCCGGCGATCGCGTCGGCGAAGGGCAGGTGCTGTTCACGCTGGACTCGCCGATGCTGGCGCAGGAGCAGCGCGAGGCGCGCATCCGGCTCGCGCTCCTGCAGGCGCGGCTGTCGCGCTCGGTGGCCGACAAGATCGATCGTGCGCAGACGCAGGAGCTGCTGCGCGGCGTGGTGGCCGAACAGGAAAACCTCAGCGGCCTGGCCAAGCGGCGCGCGCTGCTGCAGGTCAAGGCGCCCTTCGCCGGCACGGTGGCGGACTTCGACGCCGAACTGCATCGCGGACGCTGGATCACCGGCCGCCAACTGCTCGCGCGCGTGGTCGACGAAGGCGGTGCGCAGGACTTGCGCGGCTATGTCGAAGGTCAGCATGCCTGGCGGCTGAGCGACGGCGCCGAGGGCCGGTTCGTGCCCGACGATCCGCGGCAGGCCAGCTTCAAGGTGCGGCTGGTGAGCCTGTCGTCGGTCGCCGCGGAGGAGATCGACTCGGCCTATCTCCAGTCGGTCAACGGTGGCCCGATCGCGGTCAATGTGACCGACAAGGGCAGGGCGGTGCCCAACCAGAGCCAGTACCCGCTGCTGATGCGGCCGCTGGCGCCGCAGCGCGATGCCGTGTACCTGCACCAGATCGTCCGCGGCGTGGTGACGGTCGATGCGCGCGGCGAGAGCTTCTCGGCCAAGGTGGCGCGCCAGGTGCTGCGCGTGCTGGCGAGGGAGAGCGGGCTGTGAGCCCGCTGCGCAGCTGCAAGGGCAGGTCGCGGGCTCAGGCGACGCGCCCGCCGTCCACCGGCAGGGCGATGCCCGTGGTGAATGCGGCGTCGTCGCTCAGCAGGTAGAGCACCGCCGCCGCGATCTCGTCCGCCTCGCCGAAGCGGCCCAGCGGAATGCCCGACAGCATGCGTTGCGCACGCGCCAGCCGCGCGTCGCCTTCGCCGGCCTGCGCGAAGCTGGCCTCGGTCATCGGGCCGTTGATGGTGCCGGGGCACACGCAGTTCACGCGGATGCGCTCGGCCGCATGGTTCAGCGCCAGGCTGCGCGTGAGCATCGTCACCGCGCCCTTCGATGCCGAATAGGCCGACAGGAAGGGCGAGCCGACGAGCCCGGCGGTCGACGAGAACAGCACGATCGCGCCGCGCCCGACTTCGCGCATCTGCGGCACGAAGGCGCGCGCTGCCAGCCACGGGCCCTTCACGTTGACGGCGAAGAGCCGGTCCCACTCGGCCTCCTCGAGCTCGATCGCCGGCCTGGCCGGGCCGAGGATGCCGGCGGCGGTCGCCAGCAACTCGACCGGGCCGAGCGTGCGGCGTGCCGTCTCCGCGGCGCGCGCGACGTCCGCGGCCGAGGCGGCATCGCCGACCACCGTCACCGAGCCCGGACAGCCGGCGGCCGTCGCTGCGAGCCCTTCGGCGTCGCGGTCGAACAGCAGCACGCGCGCGCCCTGTTGCGCCAGTGCCAGCGCGGTGGCCTTGCCGAGACCGCTGGCGGCGCCGCTCACGGCCGCGATGCGGCCTTCGAAGCGTCCGGTCATGTGCGACTCCCGATGGTCAAGGCATGGCCTTGCGGTACTGGACGAAGCCCGAGCGCTCGGCGACCTTGTCGTAGAGCTTCATCGCATCGACGTTGGTCTCGTGCGTGAGCCAGTACACGCGCGACGCGCCGTGCTGCCGCGCCGCGTCGTAGACGTGCTCGATCAGCTTGCGCCCATGTCCGCCGCCGCGCTGGTCGGGCTGGACGAACAGGTCCTGCAGGTAGACATAGTCGCCCGAGGTCCAGGTGGAGCGATGGAAGATGTAATGCACCAGGCCGACGAGCACGCCGTTGCGTTCGGCGACGGCACAGTGCATCGGCTCGGCGGCGTCCAGCAGGCGTGCCCACGTGCCGTCGGTCACCGCGGGCGCGATCTCGACCTTGTAGAAGCGCTGGTAGCCCTCCCACAAGGCGCGCCAGGCATCGGTGTCGGCAGGCTTCAGGAGGCGGATGGAAACGGTGTCGGTCATGGTGCGGTTCCTCGGTTGGGTTGCCAGGTGCCGGTCGCCTCGATCTGGGCGGCCAGTTGAAGAATGATGTCGTCGCGCCCGAGCCGCGCGATCACCTGCGTGCCGACCGGCAGGCCGGCGGCGGTCCAGTGGGTCGGCAGGCTCGCGGCCGGCTGCCCGGACGCATTGGTGAGCGCGAGGAAGGTCGAGTAGCGGCCCATGCGGCGGCGGAAGTCGCGGAAGCTGCCGGTCATGGCCAGCTCGCCGAGCGGCGCGGGCAACTGCACCAGGCCCGGCGTCATCAGCAGGTCGACGCCGGACAGGCACTGGTCCATCAGCCGGCCGATCGCATGGAAGCGGTTGATCGCGGCCGCATAGGTCGCGGCCGATACCGACTTGCCCATGTCGTAGCCGTCGCGGATCGCCGGCTCCAGGTCGTCGTCGTGCAGGCCGCGGCCGAGCACCTTGAGGCGGTTGTCGACCGACAGCACGATGTTGGCCGCCAGCACCTCGGCGTGCGCATCGACGAAGGCGTCGTAGTCGAAGTCCGGCGTGGCCATCTCGACCATCTCGTGCCCGAGCGACGCGCACAGCCGGACGGTGGCGTCCAGCGCCTCCAGGCATTCCGGCGCGATGTCGATCCCGCCGAAGGGCTTGCGCCACACGGCGATGCGCAGCGGGCGGTGCAGGCCTTCGTCCAGCGACGCCATGAAGGACTGGCCGAACACCGGCCCGAGGTACGGCGCGCCGGGCTCGGCGCCCGAGATGGCGTCCATCGCCGCGGCGGTGTCGCGCACCGTTCGGCTCAGCACGCCGTCGACGGCCAGTCCGCCCCAGCCCTCGCCGCGGAACGGCCCCATCGGCACGAGTCCGCGCGATGCCTTCAGGCCGAACAGGCCGCAGCACGATGCGGGAATGCGGATGGAGCCGCCACCGTCGCTGCCGTGCGCCACCGGCACGATGCCGGACGCCACGGCGGCGGCCGCACCGCCGCTCGATCCGCCGGCCGAACGGGTGCGGTCCCAGGGGTTGCGCGTCGGGCCGTGGTTGCGCGCGGCCTCGGTGGTCGGCGCCATGCAGAGCTCGGGCACGGTCGAGCGGGCGAAGGGAATGAAGCCGGCCATCTCGAAGCGGTCGACCAGCGTCGCGTTGCGCGTGTAGTGCATGTCGTCGAACAGCCGCGAACCCAGGCTCGACGGCAGGCGCGTCGACGCCAGGCCCGAGTCCTTCAGCAGGAACGGAATGCCGCGGAAGGCGCCGCGCGGCGCCCAGTCACGTGCCACGGCCAGCGACGCCTCGTACTGCGCATAGGTCAGCGCATTGAGCGCGGGGGCGCGTTGCTGCGCGAGCCGGATCGCGCACTGCATCAACTCCTCGGACGTCACCTCGCCGGCGCGCAGCAGCGCCGCCAGGCCGAGGCCGTCCAGTCTCTCGTATTCGTGATCTTGCATGGGGCTCAGGCAGCGGCCTCCGTGCGCGCCCAGGCTTCGGCCACTTCGCCGCCACGCGCAAACCACACGTTCGGGAAGCCCTGCATCCAGGCGATGAATTCGCGCAGCATGGCGATGCGCGCGGGCCGGCCGATCACCTGCGGATGCATCGTCAGCGAATAGAGGCCGCCCCAGCGGTAGATCTCGCGGAACTCGTCCTTCCAGACTTCCAGGATCTGCTGGTTCGACACGATGGTGCGCGGCGTCTTGATCGAGAACAGCGCGAAGGGTGCATCGTCCAGGCTCCAGTGCACCGGCAGCTCGACCGGGCCGGGCGTGCCGTCGGCCAGCACGTGGCGGTACGGGTTGATCTGGTCCATCAGCGAGCTGTCGTAGCGCAGGCCGTACTTCTGGATCAGCGACACCATGTTGTGGCTGGTTTCCCAGGCCGGCGAGCGGTAGCCCAGCGGCTTGACGCCGACCGTCTTCTGCAGTGCCTCCAGGCCCTTCACGAAGACTTCTTCCTCTAGCTCCGGCTTGTCGGGGTCGATCCACTCGTGCAGGTAGCCGTGGTGCCCGACCTCATGGCCGTGCGCGAGCACCAGCTCGACCTTGTCGGTGTGGCGCTCGGCGGTCCAGCCGGGCACGAAGAAGGTCGCGGGCACGCCGGCTTCGTGCAGCGTCTCGACGATCTTGGGCACGCCGACCTTGGCGCCATAGGTGCCTTGCGACAGCGTGCCGGGCCGCTTGGCGTTGGCCGGGTCGCGCGACAGCCAGAGCGTTTCGGCGTCGAAGTCGAAGGCGAGCATCACGGCGCAGCGCGCACCGTTCGGCCAGTTCACCGGATCATTGGGATTCATGGGTTGTCCTTGCTGTGGTTGTGGGGTTGCAGCGGCATCAGGCGTGCGAATGGCAGGCGAGCCAGCCGCCGTCGACCGCGATCACCTGGCCGGTGACATAGGAGGCGTCTTCGCTGCAGAGAAAGGCGATGACCGACGCGACCTGCGCGCCGGTGCCGATCGCCTTCAGCGGCGTGGCGTCGACCATCGCCTTGTTGTAGTCCGCGTCGTTCGTCAGCCGATGGGCCGTCATCGCGGTGTGGATCACGCCCGGCGCAACGGCGTTCACGCGGATGCCGCGCGCCGACAGGTCGGACACCAGCTGCCGCGTGAGCTGCGAGATGCCGGCCTTCGACACCGCATAGGCGGTCGAGCCGGGGAAGCCGGTCTCGCCGAACACCGAGGCGACGTTCACGATGCTGCCGCCGTCGGCCAGGTGCGGCAACACGTCGCGCGTGAGCCGCAGCACCGCGCGCAGGTTGACGCCGAGGATCCGGTCGATCAGCGCGTCGTCCGACAGCGCCAGCGCCTTGGAGCCGCCGATGCCGGCGTTGTTGACCAGGAAGTCGATCGGGCCGCCGAGTTCGCGCGCGGCCGCGACCACGCGCGCCGGCGCGTCGTCGGCCGACAGATCGACGGCGAGGCTGCGCACCGGCAGCGTGCCCAGGTCGCCGGTGTCCAGGTCGACCGCGAGCACCTTCGCGCCCTCGGCGACGAAGCGCTCCACGGTGGCCCGGCCGATGCCCCGGCCCGCGCCGGTGACGATCACGTTCTTGTCCTTGAATCGCATGGTGTGCGCTCCTTCAGGCGGCGGTGGCAGCGGCTGGCGCCGCGCCGAGATAGAACTGCTGCAGCGACGCCATGTCGACGTCCGGCCCGTTCACGCAGGAATGCGCGACGCGGCCTTCGCGCAGGATGTGGATCTCGTCGGCGAGCTCGAGCGCCATCGAGACGTTCTGCTCCACCAGCAGGATCGACAGGCCGCGGCTGCGCAGGCCGCGGATGATGTCGGCGATCTCGCCCACGACCTTCGGCGACAGTGCGGCCGACGGTTCGTCGAGCAGCAGCATGCGCGGCTTGGCCAGCAGTGCGCGGCCGATCGACAGCATCTGCCGCTCGCCGCCCGACAGCAGCCCGGCCAGCGCCTTCTTGCGCACGACCAGGCGCGGGAAGAGGGCATAGACCTCGTCGAGGTCGCGCCGGATCTGCGCCTTGTCGTGGCGCCGGTGGTAGGCGCCCATCAGGATGTTCTCTTCGACCGACATGCCGGCGAAGACCTCCTTGCCCTGCGGCACCAGCACCAGGCCGTTGCCGGCCATCTGGTGCGCGGGAACGCCGTCGATGCGCTGGCCGTCGAGCACGATCTCGCCCGAGCTCGGCACCACCAGGCCGGCCAGCGCCTTCAGCGTGGTCGACTTGCCCGAACCGTTGCCGCCCAGCACGGCGGTGAGCCCGCTCTTCGGCACCGAGAAGGACACGCCGTACAGCACCTTGGAGCGGCCGTAGCCGGCTTCGATGTTCTTGACTTCAAGCATGCTTTGCCCGTCCCGTACCCAGATAGGCCTCGACCACGCGCGGGTCGTTGATGGCGACCGATGGCGCCGCGTCGGCGATCTTCTCGCCGTAGTCGAGCACCACCACCCGGTCGCACACGGCCTGCACCACGCGCATCACGTGCTCGACCAGCAGCACCGTCACGCCGTAGTCCGCACGCATGCGCTGGATGACCTCGATCAGCCGGTCGACCATCGGCGGCGACAGGCCGGCGGCCGGCTCGTCGAGCACGAACACGCGCGGCGCCGTCGCCAGGCCGCGCGCCAGCTCGACCATGCGCTGCTGGCCGATCGACAGCGCGGTGGCCGGCTGGTCGATGAACTTCTCGAGGTTGAACAGCGACAGCATCTCGATCGCCTTCGCCCGCACCGATGCGTCTTCGCGGCTGGCCGAGCCGAGCCGGAAGATCGATGCGCCGTAGCCGGTCTTCAGGCCGGGCTGCATCGCCAGCGCGATGTTGTCGGCCACCGACATGGTCGGGAACAGCCGCAGCATCTGGAAGGTGCGCGCCACGCCGGCGCGGGCGATGCGCCAGGGCGCCGTGCCGGAGATCCGCGCATCGCCCATGTACACCGCGCCGGAACTCGGCGGCAGCACGCCGGTGACGATGTTCGCCAGCGTCGACTTGCCCGAGCCGTTGGGCCCGATCAGGCCGACGATCTCGCCGGCACCCACGTCGAAGCTGATGCCGTTGAGGGCCACCAGGCCGCCGAAGCGGCGCGTCACGTTGTCGAATCGCAGCAGTGGCGCCGTCATTTCTTCTTCCTTCCGGCCCAGGCGCCGAACACGCCTTCGGGCATCACGATGACCATGACGATCATGAGCAGGCCATAGATGATGAGTTTGTAGTTCGCCGCGAATCCGAGCACCTCGGGCAGCGCGGTGAACACCACGGCGCCCAGCAGCGGGCCCCAGATGGTCCCGCGGCCGCCGACCACCACCATCGCGACGATCGTGGCCGAGCTCAGCACCGTGAAGTCGTCCGGCGTCACGCCGCGGATGTGGTGCGCCACCAGCACGCCCGCCGCACCGGCGAGTGCCGACGCGAGCACGAAGGCGGCGAGCTTGCTGGCCGTGGTGTTCAGGCCGATGGCACGCGCCAGCACCTCGTCGTCGCGCACCGCCTGCCAGGCCTTGCCGAGCCGCGAGTGCGTGAGCAGCCAGCCGATGGCGACGCTGGCCACGCTCAGGCCGAGCGCGAGGTAGTAGAAGCGGTCGATCGACGCGAAGCCCTCGACCGGCTGCACCTCGATGCCGAACTGTCCGCCCGTGAGCGACTTCCACTGCGTGAGCGCGAGATAGACGATGGTCTGGAAGGCGATCGTGACGATCGCCAGGAAGTGCCCGCGCAGGCGCAGCGCAGGCAGGCCGAGCAGCAGGCCGCACAGGCCGGAGACGACCATGCCCGCGGGCAGGTTCGACCAGAAGCCGGTGCCGAAGTCGCGCTGCAGGATCGCGGCCGTGTAGGCCCCGATGCCGAAGAAGGCCGCATGCGCGAAAGAGAACTGGCCGGCCCAGCCCATGACCAGGTCGAGGCTCACGGCGAGCATGACGAAGATGAAGATCATCACCATGATGTTCAGGACGTAGCCGCCCAGACCCATCATGGGCAGCAGGGCCAGTGCGCCGATGGCGACCAGCAAGGCAATCAGTTGGCGCATGTCAGGAACGCTCCGTGGATTGGCCGAACAGCCCTTGCGGCCGGATGAGGAGCATGGCGATCACCAGGAAGAAGCCGATCATGTCGCGCAGCTCGTTGCCGATGTAGCCCGACACCATCGACTCGATGACGCCCAGGCCCACGCCGGCCAGCACGGCACCGCCGATGCTGCCCATGCCGCCCAGGATCACCACGGTGAAGGACTTCATCACGAGCATCGCGCCCGAGGTCGGCTGCACCAGGAAGACGGAAGACATCAGCGCGCCCGCAACGCCGGCCATGGCGGCCGCGATGGCGAAGGTGATGACGGCGACCTTGCGCACGTTGACGCCGCTGATCTGCGCGACGGTCGGGTGCTGTGCCATGGCGCGCAGGGCGCGGCCGGTCCAGGTGAAGCGCAGCACCAGCAGCAGTGCGGTGACGATCGCGACCGTGACCGCGACGATCAGCACGCGCTGCCCGGTCAGGAAGACGGAGCCGATCTGCACCGGCACGTTCGCCAGGTCGGTCTTGAGCGACTGCGGCTGTGCGCCGAAGGCGAGCAGCGCGCCGTTCTGCAGCATCACCGAGAGCCCAAAGGACGCGATGATCGCGTTGCTCGGGTCGCGCTTGGCCAGCGGGCGGAACACCACGCGTTCGGCCAGCATGCCGAGTGTCGCGAGGCAGACGATCACGACGATGAGCGTCGGCACGAGCGGCAGGCCGAACACCGCCGATGCCGTGACGGCCGCATAGCCGCCCAGCATGTAGAACTCGCCGTGGGCGAAGTTGACGATGTTGAGAATGCCGAAGACCAGGGTCAGGCCGACGGCCACCAGCACGTAGCTGGCGCCATTGACCAGCCCGTTGGCCAGGAACTGCGGGAACAGGCTGAGCAAATCCATTGCGGAACGGAACCGGGTTCGATCAGTCGAACGGCAGCCACTGGCGCTTGCCGTTGCGCACCACGGCCAGGCCGATCTTGAAGCTCACGCTGCCCTTGTCGTCGAACTTGGCGACGGTGCCGTCCGGACCCTGCACCAGCGGCACGTCCTTCATCGACTTGAGCGTGGCCTGCATCGATGCGCCATCGAGCTTCGGCGCGCGACGTGCGGCCTCGATCAGCAGGTGCATCGAGTCGTAGCCCAGCGCGCTGTACACGTCGGGTTCCTTCTTCATCTTCTGGCGGAAGTCCTGCGTGAAGGCCTGGCCGACCTTGTTCGGCGTCGACGGCTCGAACATCGACGACACGGCGAAGCCTTCGGAGGCGGGACCGGCGAGTTCGATCAGCTTGTCGCTCATCATCGAACCCGAGCCGACCAGCTCGGCCTTCAGGCCGGCTTCACGCGACTGCTTGATGATCTGCGCGCCCGCGTCCATCAGGCCGGCGATGTAGATCGCGTCGGGCTGCTTGGTGCGGATCTTGGTGAGCACGGTGTAGAAGTCGCGCTCGTCGGGGTTGTAGCTCTCGGTGCCGACGATCTCGCCGCCGTACTGCGGGATCACCTTCTTCATCTGGTCGGCCAGGGACGAACCGTAGATCGAGTTCTCCTGGATCAGCGCGACCTTCTTGGCGTTGAGCTTCTTCACGATGTCGCGTGCGGACTGCTCGCCCTGTTCGTCGCTGCCGGGGAAGGCGCGGAAGAACCACGGGTCGCCCGCCGTGTTGGCCTCGGTCACGTTGGACGAGGTCGAGCCGGCGGACACCATCGGCACCTTGAACTCGCGGCTGACCTTGGACGCAGCCAGCGCCACGGCGCTCACATAGGTGCCGCTGATCGCGATCACCTTGTCGGACTCGACCAGCTTGCGCACCGCCGTCACGCCCTTGGTCGACGAACCTTCGTCGTTCTCGATGAAGAGCTGCACCTTGCGGCCGTTGACGCCGCCCTTGGCGTTGGCCTCGTCGGCGGCGAAGCGCACGCCTTCGAGGATCGAGGTGCCGGCCAGCGCGGCCGGGCCGGTCAGCGGCAGCATCACGCCGAGCCGGATCGGGTCGCCGGCGCCCTGGGCGGCGGCAAAGGGGACAACGGCGGCAGCCGCCAGCGCCAGCAGCGCACGACGCATCACGATTCGCTTCATTTCAAAGATCCTTCTCAGGTGGGAGTCACAAAAAGCTGTCACGGGGAAAGCGCACCTCGATCGGTCCGGAATCACCAATCTGGGTCGACTGTATTTCTATGTAATACAGTTTGATTCTATAATAATATCATTCGATCATTAATTTTCAACGGAAGCATCATTTGTGCCAGCTTATGATCGACGTCAGAGCGCGCTCGCACCGAGCGGAGAAGGAGCCAGGTTGTCCAACACAGATCACTTATTCGTGCAGTCGGTCGCCAAGAGCATGGGATTGCTGGAGGCGCTGGGGACGCGCCCGGGGCCGCTGAGCCTCAATGAACTGGCCGAGCAGGCCGGCATGGACCGCAGCACGGCGCAGCGCATGGCGCACACGCTCGCCACGCTGGGTTATCTCGAGAAGGGGCCGAACGGACGCGGCTATGTGCTCGGCAAGAAGATCCTGGAGCGCACCTTCGACTTCCTGCGCGGCACGCCGCTGATCGAGCGCGCCACGCCGATCCTGGCCGAGCTGCAGAAGGAAACCGGCGAGCGGGTCGACCTGAGCCTGTTCGACGACCTGTCCATCATCTATGCGCTGCGCCGCCAGACCAAGCGCCAGACCTTCTTCGCGACGCTGGTCGGCCGCCGTATCCCGACCTACTGCTCGTCGGGCGGACGCGCCGTCATGTCGTTCATGTCGGAAGAGGCGGTGGACGACATCCTGGAGCGTTCGACGCTGGTCGCGCTGACGCCCAAGACGGAAACCGACAAGGGCCGGATCAAGCAGAAGATCGCCGAGGCGAAGGCGATGAACTATGCGGTCTCGCTGGAAGAAAGCCTGCTCGGCGAGATCGCCCTGGCCTGCGCGATCCTCGACCACAACCACCAGCCGATCGCAGCCGTGCACATCGCGGGCACCTGCGCCGAGTGGACGCCCGAGGCCTTCGCACAGCGCTTCGCGCCGCTGGTGATCGAGACCGCCCGCGCGCTGGGCGGGTCGCCGCGCTGAGTTGGTGCCAGGGCGCACGGCGACGGCCGCCGCGGGTGGCGGCGGTCCATGCGCAGCGTGCCGACCCTATGCGGCGCGCGCGGCCAGGAGTGCCTCGCGCAACACGTCGAGCCTTCCGAGCTGATTGGCGAGCACCAGCACCAGCCGCGCATTGAATGCATGGCTGTCGGCGGTCGAGAGGCCCTGGTGCGCCTCGATCAGCGCTTCGTAGAAGTCGTCGGGCGCGTCGAAGTTCGGGCGCGTGATCAGTGTCGTGGTCATGGTGGTGTCGGTCCTCAGGCTCTGGCCAGCGCATGCTCCAGCGCTGCGCCAATGCCATGCGCGGTGGCCCGGCGCCAACGCGCGCACACATGCTGGTCGGGGCGCAACAGGTAGACGGTGCCGGGCTTCGCGTCGTAGCGCTGCGCAGCCAGCGCGTGTGCGGGGTCGAGCGGAATGCGCACCACCGTCACGGGGATGTCCGTGGCCGATGCGGCCGTGTCCACCTCGCGGTGTGCGGCGTCGCCAGCACCGTCGCCGCCGAACACGAGGGCAATGAAGGCGGTGGGCATCGAGGACATGGCCTGCAGCAGCCAGCCTGGTCGGCCGCCGCCGGCCACCCACGGCGCGTCGCAGGCCGCGGCACCCGGTGACATCAGGCCTTCGAAAGTGTCGCGGTCGGCCGTGTTGAGCGCCGAGCCATGCAGCGTGGCCGGCACTGACAAGCGTCCGCTGTTGACCAGCGCGCGCGCGAAGGCATGCCGCTTCGCGAGCTGCAGCACCGCGTCGCGGAACAGGTGGCTGATCTCGCTCTTGGGCGTGATGAAGTCGGTAGCGCGCGTCGAATTCAGGATGTTCTCGTCGGCCGCGTACTCGCGCTCGCTGCCATAGCTGTCGAGCAGCGCACCGGGGGCGCTGCCGCGCAGTACGGCGGCCAGCTTCCAGGCCAGGTTCTCGGCGTCCTGCACGCCCGAATTGGCCCCCCGCGCGCCGAAGGGCGAAACGCCGTGCGCCGAGTCGCCTGCGAACAGCACACGGCCCTGGCGGAAGGCGCCCATGCGCAGGCACGAGAAGGTGTAGACGCTGGCCCATTCGAGCTCGAACTGCGCGTCCTCGCCCAGCAGCGCCTTCACGCGCGGGATGATCTTCCCGGGCTTCTTCTCTTCGTCGGGGTCGGCGTCCCAGCCGAGCTGGAAGTCGATGCGCCACACGTTGTCGGGCTGCATGTGCAGCAGCACGCTCTGGTTGCGGTGAAAGGCCGGGTCGAACCAGAACCAGCGCTCGGCCGGGCGGTCCATCTGCATCTTCACGTCGGCGATCAGGAAGCGGTCCCTGAACTGGCGGCCCTTGCTTTCGAGGCCGAGCAGTTGGCGCATCGCCGATCGGCTGCCGTCGCACGCGGCAACGTAATCGGCGTTCAGCCGGTACGGACCATCGGGCGTTTCGACCGTCAACGCCACGTGGTCGCCGTCCTGCACGGCACCCGCCACCGCGTGGCTCCAGCGGATGTCGATCAGAGGCAGCGCCGCGGCGCGCTCGGCCAGGAAGCCTTCCACGTAGTACTGCTGCAGATTGATGAAGGCGGGGCGGGCGTGCCCGCTTTCGGGCAGCAGGTCGAAGCTGTAGATCTGCTCGTCCTTGAAGAACACGCGGCCGACGTTCCACGACACGCCCTTGTCGACCATGCGGTCGCCGCAGCCCAGGCGGTCGAAGATCTCCAGCGTGCGCTTGGCGAAGCAGATCGCTCGCGACCCGGCCGACAGCCTGTCGTCGTTGTCCAGCAGCACGACCCGCACGCCCTGCAGCGCGAGATCGATCGCGAGCGCCAGGCCCACGGGGCCCGCACCCACCACCACCACCGGATGGCGGGCGGGCACGGCCGCGTCCTGATCGGCATGGCGCGCGTAGCTGAAGCGCAGGTGTTGGTAGTCGGTCACGTCGTGTCTCCGTGCTTGCCGCGGTTCTGGTTCAGCCTTCGAGCGATTTCCACATCTCGACGTCGCGGTCGGCCGTCCACACGCGCGGGTCTGGGTATTGCGTGGCTTCGTCGTAGCAGCGTGTCACGTCGAAGGGCATGCAGTGGTCGAAGATCACCCAATGGCCGTACTTCGGCTTGAGCCTGGCGTACGTTTCCCGGTAGACCGTGTTCAGGTCTTTGCCCGCCTTGGCGCCTTCGCTCACGCTGGCGTACACGTCGGCGATGAAGCCGCGTGTCTCGGCCAGGCCCCTGGCCACGTCGGCGGGCGTGGTGAGTGCCGCACCGCGTCCGGGGACGAGCACCCTCGGGCCCAGCGCCGCCAGCTTGTCGAGCGTGTGCGGCCAGTCCCTGAAGTAGGCATCGCCCGCATACGGCGTGGCGCCGAACTCGACCAGGTCGCCCGACAGCAGGGCGCCTTCGCCGGGCAGCCACACCACGGTGTCGCCCTTGGTGTGGCCGCGGCCGAGCTGGAGCAGCTGCACTTCGAGCTTGCCCAGCCACACGGTCATCCGGCCCGTGAAAGTCATGGTGGGCCAGGTCATGCCGGCCGGCACCGTCTCGACGTTCTGGAACAGCCGCGGAAAGCGGCCGATCTCGCTGGCCTTGTCGGCTTCGCCACGCTCCACGATCAGGTCGTAGGTGTCTTGGCTCGCCAGGATCTGCTGCGGCGCGTAGGCGCTGGCGCCCAGCACGCGCACTGCGTGGTAATGCGTGAGCACGACGTACTTGATGGGCTTGTCGGTCACCTCGAGGATGCGGCGGATGACGTCGGCGGCCATGGCGGGCGTGGCCTGCGTGTCGGCCACCAGCACCGCGTCGTCGCCGATGACGATGCCGGTGTTCGGGTCGCCTTCGGCGGTGTAGGCCCAGGCATGTTCGGAGATCTGGCTGAAGGTGACCTTCTTCTCTTCGAGGTCGGCCTGGCTGGCGAATTTCTTGGTGGCGACAGTGTTCATGGTGTGGGTCCTGGTGGTTCTCGTCTCGACTTGATTCATCTGCAATGACGCCGATGCGGGCGTCATCTCGTCACGGGCTGGCTGCGGCGCTTCCACCGGCCAGCGCGCCCAGCGTGGCGAGCGCCTGTTCGAAAGAAGCGGCCGGTGCGCGGACATCGAACTGGATGGCGCGCATGCCGGCCGCGACGGCGCCGGCCACGTTGCGCGGCTGGTCATCGACCATCACGCAGCGCGACGGTGGCAGGCCGAGCTGCCGCGCGCAGTCGGCATAGGCGCGCGCCTCGGGCTTGAGGACGCCGGTGTAGGTGGCATCGATCACGACGTCGAAGCCATCGAGGAAGGGCAGCCGGCTGCGGAAGTCCGCGCCGTAGAACAGGTCGAGTTCGTTGGAGAGGATCGCCAGCTTGTGTCCACGCTCCCGCGCATGACGGATGGCGTCGAGCGCCTCGGGCCGGATGACCGAGTCCGGGTCCGCCCCGCGCGCGCGCCGGACCAGGATTTCCATGCGGTCCCAGTCTTCGTCGAGCAGGCGGCCCACCTCCTGGGTGCGGATGTGCCAGTAGCGGCGTTCGCTGATGGTGCCCGCCTGCATCTGCCGCCACAGCGGATCGGACGATGGATCGAAGGGGCCGTGCCAAGTGAGCGTGCCGGCGGCCAGGCCGAGTGCGGCTTCGGTCTGGCGATGCGTTTCGAACAGGGTTCTGCTGATCACGCCGCCGAAGTCGAGCACCAATGCTGCTGTTTTCATGAGGCGAGCGCGATGGCCTGTGCAGTGGCCTGCGTGCGCGGCACGATGCCCGACGCGATCCACCGGTCGAACACCGCCAGTGCCGCATCGGCGAACGCCTCGTCGTTGATGTGCGCGGCAACCTGCAGAACGTCGACGCCGGGCCCGACGGCGCCGGGCATCTCGTCGAGGAAGGCGGACAGGCCCGCCGGGTCGTGCAGCGGCTGGCCTTCGCGGTCCCACTCTTCCACGCCGAATTCGGGCAGCAGGAGGCAGGTCGGTCCCGTCGCCTGGGAGAGACGGTGGCCGATGTCCCGCGCAATGGCCCTGCGGGTGCCGCCGTCGACGGACACCGACGCGATCAGCCGGTTGTGCTGATGGACGGCCCGGCCTTCGAAGCGATCGGGGCATCCACGCCATGCGGGGAAATCGACCATGTCCGTGGCACCGGGCGCCACGAGTTGCGGAATGCCTGCGCGGCCGGCGGCCCGCAGCCGGTCGGGGCCCGCCGTCACGGGCGAGCCGGCCAGGTGGTTGACGACTTCCTGCAGGCTGAAGTCCATCACCGCCACGAACGCGCGGCGGGCCGCGAGTTCCTCGAAAGCGCGGCCACCCATGCCGGTGGTGTGGAACACCGCCAGTTCGTAGCCCCTGCCTTCGAGCGCTGGCTTCAGCAGCTTCATGTAGCGCAGTGCGCTCGAGCCCAGCGACGTCATGCCGATGACCGGCCTCGCGGGCGCGGCGTCCGTCTGCCCGATGGCCAGGCACGCGCCGACGGCCGCACCGGCAGCCTGTGCCAGCGCCGATCTGCAGATGCGGTTGAGACCGTACAGCCCGCCGGCCCACAGCCGAACCATCAGGTCCGGGGAGATGCGCTCGGGCGGAATCAGGTGCGAATGGGCGATCGTCGAAAGAATCACCTTGGGCACGTCCAATGGGAGCGCACCGGCCACGTCGAGTGCGAGGTCCGTGCCCATGGTCCCGCCCAGCGCGAGCAGGCCGTCGAACCGTCCGAGCGCATGCCAATGGGCCGCGATGCGGACGGCGCCAAGCGCCATGGCGGTCATCGCCGCGTTCTCGTCGCCGCGCTCGACGAGCCGGGCGAGCGTGGTGCCTGCGGCGGCGGCCACGTCGGCATTGGATATCTCGCCCGGCAGGGTCGGGCGGCCGAGCACGCCGACGTCCATGACGATGGCCGTGCCGCCGCTGCGACCGATGCAGTCGCTCAGGTAGCGCATCTCGTCGGCCTTGGTGTCGAGCGTGCCGATGACCAGGATGCGCGGTCGCAAGGCGACGCGAGGCGCGTGCGGTTGCCGGCCGGTGGGTGACGGTGCCGTGCTCATGGGGCGTTCTGCACGGACTGGCAGGATTCCTCCAGCACGTCGACCAGGAAGTCGACTTCCTCCCGGGTGATGACGAGGGGTGGCGACAGGATGAGGTTGGGCCCCGAAACCCGCACCATGGCGCCGCGCCGGTAGGCCTCTCGCGCCACGCGCAGGAGCAGGTCGCTGCCACGCGGCAGCGGTGCCCTGGATGCCCGGTCGGCCACCATCTCGATGCCTGCCATGAGACCGCGCCCCCGGACATCGCCGACGAAGCCGAAGCGCTCGGGGAAGCTGCGCAGGCGCGCTTGAAGATGCGCCCCCACGCGCGCCGCATTGCCGACCACGTCGAGCGCCTCGATCTGTTCCAGCGTGGCGAGCGCCGCTGCGGCGGCAACCGGATGCGCCGCGTAGGTGTAGCCGTGCGACACGGCGCCGGCGCCCGTGGTGTCGGCGTCGAAGACCTCGGCCACCTTGCGACCGATGGCCGTGGCGCCGAGCGGCACATAGCCGGACGTGATGCCTTTGGCCAAGCACCACATGTCGGCCTTCACGTTCCACAGGCGCGTGCCGAACAGGGTGCCGCCGCGGCCGAATCCGGTGACGACTTCGTCCGCGATGAGCAGGACGCCGTATTTGTCGCAGACCGCGCGTACGAGCGGCCAGTAGTTGTCGGGCGGCACGATCACGCCGCCAGCGCCCTGGATGGGTTCGGCGATGAACGCGGCCACCGTGTCGGGGCCCTGGAAGACGATCTCGCGCTCGAGCAGTTCCGCGCAGATCTCGCCGAGGCGCGCCGGGTCCTGCGTGTAGGGATTGCGGTAGAGCCAGGGCGTGTCGACATGAAAGCAGCCCGGCAGCAGGGGCTCGTACGCGCGCCGGAAATTGGTGTTGCCGTTCACGCTCATGCCGCCGAAGTGCACGCCGTGGTAGCCCTGCTTCAGGCTGATGAACTTGAAGCGATCGGCCTGGCCCTTGATCTTCCAGTACTGCCGGGCCAGCTTGAGCGCGCCCTCGACCGCATCCGAGCCTCCGCTGCCGAAGACCACCGTGCTCACGTCCTCGGGCTGCATCATCTGCACGAGCCGGGTCGACAGCTCGATCGCGCGCGGATGCGTGGTGCCGCGAAAGACGTTGTAGAACGGAAGCTCGTCGAGCTGGGCCACGATCGCGTCGCGCACGCTCGCATTGCTGTGGCCGAGATTGCAGCTCCACAGGCCGCCGACGCCGTCGAGCATCTTGTGCCCGTCGATGTCCCAGATCCAGCTGCCCTTGCCGCGCGCGATGATGTCGGGCGGTGTCTTCCGCATGGCGGCCGGATGCGCCATCGGATGCCAGATGTGGCTGGCGTTGATCTGTTTCAGTTCTTCGGTGTTCATGATCGGGAAAGCGGGTGTCTGCAATGCGATGGAAGGGCGGCGCACGCCGTCAATGCGAGGCGCCCACGGTGATGGTCTTGAGTTCCGTGTAGTGCTGGATGCCCTCCAGCCCCATCTCCTGGCCGATGCCGCTCTGCTTCCATCCACCGAATGGAAGCTCGGGCTGGGACACGCCGAAATGGTTGATGCCGACCATGCCGGCCTCGATCTCTTCGCCGAGGCGGTGCGCGGTGTCCAGGTCGCGCGTGAACGCGTAGGCACCCAGTCCGAACGGCAGCGCATTGGCTTCGCCGATGGCGCCGTCCAGCGTGTCGTAGGGCTGGATCACCGCGATCGGGCCGAAGGGTTCCGACTGCATCAGCCGGCTGTCGGGAGGGGCATCGAAGAACACCGTGGGTTCGAAGAAATAGCCCTGGCGGTCCGCGCGGTGGCCGCCCGTCAGCAGCGTCGTGCCGCGCGCGAGCGCGTCCTCGACGAAGAGCGCCATGTCGTCGATACGGCGTGCGTGGGTGAGCGGCCCCATCTGGGTCCGCGGGTCCGTGCCGGGGCCCAGTCGCAACTGGCTCGCCCCCAGCGCGAACTGCCGTGCAAAGTCCTGGGCGTGCGCGCGCGGCACATAGAACCGGATGGGCGACGCGCACACCTGGCCGGCGTTGCGGAACCTGGCGGCAATCGACGACTTCAGCACGAACGAGAGCTGTTCGCTCGCGCACATGTCCGCACAGACGATGACGGGCGCATGGCCGCCGAGTTCGCCGGAGAAGCGCTTCATGTGGCCCGCCGCCTGCACCGCCAGCAGCTTGCCTACCGCGACGGAGCCGGTGATCGAGACCTTGCGGATGCCGGCGTGCTCGATGAGCACCGACGAGACCTGCTGCGGCTCGCCGCACACCATGTTGATGGCGTCTGGCGCGACGCCCGCATCGAGGAAGGCCTGCACGATCAGCATGCAGCTGCCGGGCGTTTCCTCGTCGGGCTTCAGCACCACGCTGCAGCCGGCGGCCAGCGCGCTGGACAGCTTGCGCACCGGCAGGTTCACCGGGAAGTTCCATGGCGTGAAGGCCGCGACCGGACCGATCGGCTGGCGCACCACCGTGTGCGAGAGAATGCCCGCGACACGCGGCGCCACGGTGCGCCCGTACAGGCGCTTCGCTTCTTCCGCCTGAAAGTCGAGGATGTCCGCCGACAGGCGCACCTCGCGCTGCGCCTCTGCCAGGGGCTTGCCCTGTTCGAGGGTCAGCACCAGCGCGATCGTGTCGGCGCGTTCACGCATGAGCTGCGCTGCCTTGCGCAGCGTGGCGTGGCGATCGTGGGCACTGACGCGCCGCCACGCCGCGAAGCCCTTGCCGGCGGACTCCGCGGCCGCATTCAGTTCGCTGGCGCCTGCGAGCGGCAGCGTGCCCAGCGTCGACTCGTCGGCCGGGTTGACGACGCGGCGCGTGCCGCCGGACGCCGCGCTCAGCCATCGGCCGCCCACATGGAGCGCCAGGTTCGGATAGCTCATGGCGTCCGCGCGGTCAGATCGCGGAAGCCGCGTCGACCAGCGCTGCCCTGGTCGACACGCCGTGCAGCGCGATCATGTGGACCATCGGGTCGACGCTGGTCGTGCAGTCCGTCAGGATCGAGACCTTGTACGGCTCGGCGGCCCTGGACACGGCCGTGTGCGTGACGCAGTTCTGCGTCATCATCCCGCCGATCAGCAGTTCCTGGGTACCCAGGCTCTCCAGCTTCTCGGCGAGATCGGTCTCATGAAAGCTGTCCGCAAACGCCTTCCTGACGACGATGGCATCGGGCGCGATCGCCTTGACGCGTGCGTGAAGCTCGGCGCCGGTCGACCCTTCGTTGAAGAAGGGTGCCTTGGCGCTGTCGGCGTCGCCCACGTGCTGTACCAGCACGACCGGGATCTTCTTCGCCTGTGCCTTGCCGATCGCCGACTCGATGTTGGCCAGCGTGGCTTCCGTGTTCCAGAGCGGATATTTGCCCTCGGGAAAGTAGTCGTTCTGTGCGTCGATGATGATCAGCGCCTTCTTGCTTTGCAGGGACATGGTGTCGGGTTCCGTTGATTGATGACGATGAATTGTTGATGTGCGAGGCGTTCGGGACGAGTGGCCTGAATGACATTGTTCGAAAGAATCAGGCCAACTTGTCGGTGATCGATCCGCACTAGGACAGCATCAGACCGCCGTCGATGACGAGACCGATGCCGTGGATGAAGCCCGCTTCGTCGCTGCTCAGGTAGGCGACGGTGTTGGCGATTTCCTCGGGCGTTCCGATGCGCCCCGCAGGAACGCGCGAGTAGGTTGCCAATGCCTCGGGGTGGGCGACCCAGATGGGTTGCGTGAGCCCGGTGTCCACTGCGCCGGGGCAGACCGCGTTGACGCGGACGCCGCGTGCCGCGTAGTCGTGCGCCAGTTGCCGAGTGAAACCCAGGATCGCGTGCTTCGACGTGGTGTAGGCCGCGCCACCTCCGCCGACCACGTGCGAAGCCGTCGAGGCCACGTTCACGACCGTCCCGCCGCCGGCCAGGATGATGTGCGGCAGCACCGCCCGCGTGACGCGGTACGTGCCCTGGAGATTGATCTCGAGCACGCGGTCCCACACGCTCTCGTCCATCTCCAGCAGCGGCGCAGGCGTGCCGAAGACGCCGGCGTTGTTCACGAGCGCATCGAGCTTGCCGAAGGCCGCGAGCGCCGCGGCGACCGCGTCCTTGATCTGCTGGCGATCGCGCACGTCGGCCACTCTCGCCAGGCCGCGATGGCCCTCTCCGCGCAGCTCGCGCACGGTCTCGTGGACGGCGTCCTCGTCGACGTCGACCGCCGTCACCGACGCGCCTTCGCGCGCGAACTTGAGCGCCGTGGCGCGCCCGATGCCCGAGCCCGCGCCCGTCACGAACGCGGATCTGCCGCGCAGTCTTTCGCTCATCTCGCACCTCTCATTCGGGTTGTTCCATCGATCGGTTCATGCAGCGATGGCGCTGCCGTCGGGGCCTCGAGCGCGTGAAGGATCGCGGCTTCGCTCAGCTGCGCCCGCGCCAGTTCCGCGATGCCGGTGCCGTGCTGGATGACGACGACGCGATGGCAGATCGCGGCGAGCTGCTCGAAGTCGCCCGAGACGACGAGAACGGCGGCGCCTTGCGCGGCCGCCTGCATGACGTGCTCCAGGATCTGCTTGGCCGAACCCGGATCCACGCCTTGTGTCGGCTCGTCCAGCAACAGGACGCGGGGATGGATCTGCAGCCATTTGGCCAGCACGATCTTCTGCTGGTTCCCGCCGCTGAAGGCGCCCATCGGGTAGTCCGGACGGTGCGGATGCACCGCCACGTTCCGGAGCGAATGCTGCGCGCTTTCCTTCAGCGGACCCGCGGCAATGCCGCGCCACGAGGTGTGCTGCCCGAGGATCGGCAAGGTCACGTTCTCTTCCGCCGTGCCGGCGATCCAGAGTCCGTCTCGGATGCGATTGCCGGGCACCATCGCGATGCCTGCGCGCAGGGCCGCGCGCGGCGAATCGAAGGTCACCGGCGCACCGTCGAGAAGGCAGGCGCCGCCGGTCACCGGCGCTGCGCCCGACAACAGCTCCGGCAGTTCCTCCTGCCCCATGCCCGCGAGGCCCGCGACGCCGACGACTTCGCCCGCATGGAGCTGCAGGTCCAGCGCGTGGATGCGCCGCCCCGACAGCCGCTTCAGGATCAGCCGCGGTGCCTTCGTGGCGTCGACATCGGGCGGGGTGGGATAGAAGTCGCCGAGCGGCTTGCCGAGCATCAGCGCGACCAGTTCGGCGCGTGTGGTCCGTGCGACCTCCAGGTGCGCGACGTCGCGGCCCGCCCGCATGACGGTCGTGCGGTCGCAGCAGGCCATCACCTCGCTGAGGCGGTGGCTGATGAACACCACGGACGACCCGAGCGCAGCCACGCTGCGCATTACACGCAGGATCTTGGCGGACTCCGTGCCCGAAAGCGCGGCCGTGGGTTCATCGAGGATCAGCAGCCGCCTGCTGGCCCGCGCCCCGGCGATCCGCATGGCGCGGACGATGCCCAGCAGCGAACGTTCCGCGGGCCTGAGCGTCGACACGCGCGCGTCGAGGTCGAGCGCAATGTCGAGTTGCGCCATCAGGTCGCGGTAGATCCGCCGTTCCCGGCGAACGTCGATCGGGCGCAGGAGCCCGGTGCCGTAGTGTGACGTGACGCCCAGGTTCTCCAGCACCGTCATCGCGTCCACGAGGCCGACGTCCTGGTGCACGACGGCAATGCCCGCGCGCTCGGGCGACACGACCGGCAGGCGGAGCGCATCGCCACCGATCGCGATGGCACCGGCATCCGGCGCGACCACGCCGGTCAGTATCTTGACCACCGTGCTCTTGCCGCAACCGTTCTGTCCCAGCAGGGCGTGGATTTCGCCGGGGCGGACCTCCATCCGGAAGTCGGTGAGTGCGGCTGTGCCGCCGTAGGATTTGGAAAGGCCGGTGATCCGAAGCGCTGTGTCCATCGCCGTTCCTGCGGATCAACGTTGGGCGTGGGTGCCGCGCCGGCCGCCCGCCATCTTTGCGGCGGTCACCGCCGTCATCAGGGCGCAGCCGTAGAAGACGTTCGTCACCCAGGTCTGCGCCCCCAGGAGCTGGAGGCCCGTGATGCCGACCGTCAGCAGGTACAGCGCGGCCACGGTGCCGAGCGCATTGAAGCGTCCGACAGAGATGGCCGTTGCGCCGAGAAAGGCCGCCGCGAAAGGCTGGAGCATGAATTGCGATCCCACGCCCGGATCGATGGCGCCGAAGTAGCCGGCGAAAAGCAGTCCGATGACCGAAGCCAGGAGGCTGGACACGACATACGCCGCGGCACGGAGCCGGCCGACCGGAATGCCGGTGAGGCGCGCGGCCTGCCGGTTGCCGCCGATGAACAGGAAGTAGCGCCCGAGCGGCGTGCGCTCGTACACGTACCAGAGCACGGCGGCCAGGCCCCACGCATACCAGGTGATCAACGGCAGGCCGAACGCCTTGGTGCGCGCGGCTTCGGTCAGGGCCGCCGGGACGCCCGTCACGGTCCTGCTGCCGGTGAACAGGTAGCACAACCCCGCGGTCAGCGTGAACATGCCCAGCGTGGCGACGAACGAGTCCACACCGACCTTCACCACGAGCAGCGCGTTCACCAGGCCGACCGCGACGCCGAACAGCAACCCGGCGAGCACGGCCACCGGCAGCGGAGCGTCGCCCTTGGCGAGCATGACGGCGATCGCGCCGCTTGCCACCATCGTCTGCGAGATCGAGAGATCGAAGTCGCCGGCCCTGAGCACGATGGTCGCGGTCAGGGCCAGCAGCAGCACCAGCGACTGCGCGTTGAGCATGGTGATGAAGAGCGAGAAGGTGCGGAACTGCGGAAAGCTCGCCATGCAGATCAGGACGAGAAGAAGCAGTGCGCCCACGAGGAACCATCGCTCGACGAGTTCGTGGGGGGAGGCTCGCGATGCCGACCGATGGGCGGCTTCGACGACGAGGCGCGGCGCGGCCGCGTCGCTGGTGGTGGCGTGCATGGGGGACATTCCGCGCGGAGTGAGTGGCAGGGGAGGAGGCATGGGGTGCGCGCCGCCGGCATGTCGCCGGTCAGCGCTTCCAGGCATTGATGAATGCCGCCTGGTAGCCGACGTAGGCCGGGAACAGGCGGGCCTGCGAGCCATCGGCGATGTTCGTCGCGTCGATGATCCGGGCCGGGATCGTGTAGCCGGTGCGCGGCTGCTTGAGGATGGCTCGTGCCAGGTCGTCGAACGCGAGCCAGCCCAGCCACTTGAAGTCGGGCATGGCCAGCGTCATGTCCTGGCCGGAGCGCGCCTTGATCATCCCGATGCTGGCCGCCAGGCCGTCGCGGCCGAGCACCTTGGCCTGCGAATTGGCGGTGGAGACGATCGGCGAGACGAAGGGCACCAGGCTGTCGCCGGTCGAGAAGATGTAGTTCACCCCCGGGTCCTGCTGGAGCGCCGCCTGCAGCTGGCTGCCCAGGTTGGTGGCGATGTTCGCGATGTCGATGTCGAGCACCTTCAGCGAGCACTCGCGGCAATACCTGGCGAACGCATCGCGCGCGCCGTTGGCCATGTTCTGCCAGACCGCCACCGAGCTCGAGGTGATCAGCACCATGCGCGCCTTGCAGCCGGAATCCAGCAGCGCCCACTTGGCGCCGGTAGCCCCGTCGGCAGTGAAGTCCGAGGTGAAGTTGCCGAACATGCCGTTCGGCACCGCAGTCCTGGGGTCCGCATTGAAGCCGTTCATCACCGGGATGCCTGCGGCCTTGGCTTCGGCCAACGACGCCGAGATCACGGCCGGATCGATCGCCGCCACGATGATGCCCGCGGCGCCTTGCGCAACCGCTTGCGTGATGCCTTCGTTGAAGCGGCTGGCCGAACCCTGTCCGTCGAAAGTCACGATGCGCACGCCGGCGCGGTCTGCGGCTTCCTGGAGGCCCGCCACCCAGTCGGACGAGAACTGGTTGAACGTGACCGCGACGTACCAGATCGTCCTGCCCTTCAGCGCCGCCAGATCGAGCGGCGTGGCGGGTGCAATCAGGCGCGTGGGGGCTCTTGCGGCGTCCACGTCCTGCCGGACCGCATTCACGCAGGCGCTCTGCGCGGGTGTGAGCGCCGGAGCGGTCGATGGCAATGACTGCGCCGCCACGAGCGTGCACGAGACGAAGGCGACGATGGCCGCCATGGCTTTGAGGAAGGGTTGAGCCCGCATACTTTCTCCAGTTGGGTGAAACGGCCCGTCACCTCCGTGAAAGGGAGGCTGCAGGTCTCATGCGAACAGCGCAATGACGCTCGATGCCGGGTCGCGCCATTCACGGCGTGGCGTCTTCATGCCCCTGGCTTCTAAGCTCATGGCTGCAGTTCGCAGGTCCACATTCTGGTGAGCGGGCATGTACCGAGTGAGTGGCCCAAGTGACATAATTGAATGAGATCGGGCCAAATACAGGAGCGAGCACCATGGACGCGAGCGAGAAGAAAATTGTGGTCGCGGTGGTCGCGTTCGACCACATCAGTCCCTTCCATCTGGCAATACCCTGCGCCATCTTTGGCGAGACGCACCCCGATGTTCCGGCCTTCGAACTGGTGGTCTGTGCGGCCGAGCGCGGGCCCTTGCGAGCGACCGTCGGATTCACGATCGAAGCCGTCAAGAGCCTGCATGCGATGCGCCGGGCTTCGATCGTCATCGTGCCGAGCTGGCGTGACCCGGGCGGGCGCCCGCCCGAAGAACTTCTGAGTGCGCTGGTGGCTGCGCATCGGCGCGGCGCCAAGATCGTCGGCCTCTGCCTGGGTGCTTTCGTGCTGGGCGAGGCGGGCCTGCTGGCCGGCCGCACCGCCACCACGCACTGGTCCTATGCGGCGGATTTCGCTGCGCGGTTTCCCGACGTGAAGGTCGATCCGGATGTCCTGTACGTGGACGAAGGCGACATCGTCACGTCGGCGGGCACGGCCGCGGCCATCGATTGCTGCCTGCATCTGCTGCGGCAGCAATATGGCACCGCGATCGCCAACCGCGTGGCCCGGAGGCTCGTCGTGTCCCCCCATCGCCAGGGCGGGCAGGCTCAGTTCATCGAGCAGCCGCTCCCCGCATCGACGCGGGACTCACGGCTCTCGGCCATGCTCGATGAAGTCCGTTCGACGCTCAAGCTGCCCCACTCGCTGGACGCACTGGCCGCCCGGATGGTGATGAGCCGGCGCACCTTCACGCGGCGCTTCAGGCAGCTGACGGGCACCACGGTCCACCAGTGGCTCTTGAAGGAAAGGCTTGCGTTGGCGCAGCGTCACCTGGAGACGTCGGACCATGCCATCGAGAACATCGCGGACCTCGCCGGCTTCGGCTCGCCCGTGTCGTTTCGCCAGCATTTCCGGGCGGCGTTCGGCGTCACGCCGACCGCCTGGCGGCAGACCTTCGCCGGGCAGCCTGTGGAGCCGGGTTTGAACTAGCCGGCGTCGGCATGGCGAGCTGCACGCACAGCGTTGGACGTGACGGCAGTGTGCGGTGCGCCGGCATTTCCGATGACAGGCGTTCTTCGATCCAATGCGACTCGAGGCCATCGGTGCGCACGCCGACGTCCATGAACCACCGGAGCATTTCGCAGTTCTTCTGGGTCGCCGACAGCCACATGCCGCGTTGCGCCGGAGCATCGTCGCCGTCGGCGGAAGTTGAAAGGCGGCAAAGGCGCACCTGGCGGTGCCGCATGTCTTCATTGCTCGCTTGAACTGCCATGGTCCGGATCGCTTTCATCGTGATGGTTGTCGGCGGCGAGGGCGCTCGGTGCGGCCTTGCCGTCCTGCGACCTGAGCCAATCGGCCGCCGTGGGCTGGCGCGTTCCTTCCTCCGCCGAGAGAGACTGGATGATGTCGATGAGGTCCTGCCGCCGCGTCATGGCTGACCAAGATGCCCTCGAGCGCGCGGCTCGTGTGTAGGTTGATTGCAAAAGAAGCTGACGTTGGGTTGCTGACATCGGTCGCGGCGCGGCCGGCCGATGGCGCCCGCTGCACCCCCGACCGGGCTGCCTGCCAGAATCCCCGGCAATGCATCACGAACCCGACTTCTTCCAGAACCTCCGCAACGAACTGTCGAGCTGGCGCGTCTGGCTCGACCGCGCGATCGTGCTGGGCTACGCGATCGCGGCCGGCCTGTTCGTCGTCGGTTTCACGATGGCGGCCGAATGGGCCTTCGGCGGGTTCGAGCGGCTCCACCACGCGCAACCGTGGGCCGTGCTGATCTGGACGCCGGCACTCACCGCTGGCATCGTCTGGACCACCCGGCGCTGGTTTCCGGGCGCGGGCGGCTCGGGCATTCCGCAGATCAAGGCGGCGCTCGACCCGGCGGTGCCACCCGAGAGCCGCAGTCTGTTCGCCTCGCTGCGGTTGACGGTCGCGAAGATCGCGCTGGGCACGGCCGGCTTCGCAGCGGGCCTGTCGATCGGCCGCGAAGGCCCGTCGGTCCAGGTGGCGGCCGGCGTCATGCAGCATGCGCGGCGCTGGCTGTCGCCCGGCAGCACGCTGGACAGCCGCTCGCTGCTGGTGGCGGGCGGTGCGGCCGGCATCGCGGCGGCCTTCAATGCGCCGCTGGCGGGCGTGGTCTTCGCGATCGAGGAGCTTTCAGGCCGGCTGGAGGCGCGCGCCAGCGGGCTGATCATCGCGGCCATCGTGCTGGCCGGCCTGGTCGCGGTCTCGGCCTTCGGCAATCTGAGCTACTTCGGCATCATCCGCGTGCCGCCGCTGGGCTGGCACGTGCTCGGGCCCGGGCTGCTGGTGGCACTGGTCAGCGGTGTGGCCGGCGGGTTGTTCGCGCGGCTGATGATCGCCTCGCTCACCGGCGCACCGCAGCGGCTCAACCGCTGGCGCGCACGCTGGCCGGTGCGCTTCGCGGCCGTCGGCGGCCTGCTCGTCGCGGTGATCGGCCTGGTGACGGGCGGCGCCACCTTCGGCGCGGGTTCCGAGGCCGTCAAGCAGATGCTGGCCGGCCACGACGAGCTCACGCCGCTCTACACGCTGCTGAAGTTCATCGCGACCTGGATCACCGCCTGGTGCGGCGTGCCGGGCGGCATCTTCGCGCCCTCGCTGTCGATCGGCGCGGGCATCGGCGACGGCATCGCGCAGCTCACCGGGCCGGCGCTCGGGCCGGCGTTGATCGCCATGGGCATGGCCGGCTTCCTGGCGGCCGTCACGCAGGCCCCGCTGACCGCCTTCATCATCGTGATGGAGATGGTCGACGGCCACTCGATGGTGCTGAGCCTGATGGCCAGCGCGATGCTCGCCAGCCTGGTGTCGCGCATGATCAGCCGGCCGCTGTACGAGACGCTGGCGGAACACATGGTGGCCGCGGTGGCCCGTTCGCCGAGGCCTTGAGGCTGAGCTGGGCTGCGGGGCGTTGGCGGATCAGCTCTCGTACTGGCTGCGCTGCCCGTCCAGCAGCCGGAGCGCGGCCTGCCAGGTGAGCTGCACGATCTCGGCCGACTCGGCGCTCAGGAACTGCTCGGCCGTCAGCGCGCAGACGTCCGCCGGTGGCATGCGCAGCGGCGTGCCACCGGCGAGTGCCTGCACCTGGAGCTGGCAGGCGCGCTCCAGGAACCAGATCTCGTGGAACGCGTCGGCGACCGTCGCACCGCCGACCAGCAGGCCGTGGTTGCGCAGGATCATCGCGTTGAACGACCCGAGATCGGCCACCAGCCGGGCGCGTTCCGACAGGTCGAGCGCAATGCCCTCGTAGTCGTGGTAACCGAGGCGCCGATGGAACTTCAGCGCGTGCTGGCTGATGGGCAGCAGGCCGGCTTCCTGGGCCGACACCGCACCGCCCGCGGCGGTGTGCGTGTGGATCACCCAGTGCAGGTCGCTGCGCGCCGCGTGCACGGCCGAATGGATCGTGAAGCCCGCCCGGTTCACGCGCCGCGCCGGCGACGCGGTGTCGACCACGTTGCCGTCGAGGTCGACCTTCACCAGGTCCGATGCGCGCATCTCTTCGAACAGCACGCCATAGCGGTTGATGAGGAAGTGGTTGTCCGGCCCCGGCACGCGCGCGCTGATGTGCGTGTCGATCAGGTCCGTCATGCGGAAGTGCGCAATCAGCCGATAGAGCGCCGCGAGCTCGCAGCGCGTGGCCCACTCGCCGCCGGGCGTGCCGCCGGTCACGGTGCGGGAACGCCGTTCACCGCGGCCTGCTTCACCGCGCTGGCCTGCAGGTTCCACTTGGCGACGATCGACGCGTAGGTGCCGTTGGCGATCAGCTTGCGGAATGCGCCGAGCACGGCGTCGCGCAACTGCGTGTCGGCCTTGGCGAAGGCGATGCCCTGCTGCGCGCCTCCGAAGGGCGCGCCGACCGGCTTGTAGACGCCGGGTTCCAGCGTCATCGCGTAGGGCACGGTCTCGCTGCCCTGGGCGCCGCCCTCGAAGCGCTCCTGCTTCAGCTGGGCGCGGGCGGCGGCGTTGTCCGATGTTCCTTCTACCGTGATCGGCGGCTTGCCGGCCGCCACGCAGTTGGCGTCGCTCCAGGTCTTGATTTCGGCGGGGAATGCGGTGCTGCGGCTCGTGCCCACGGTCTTGCCGCACAGATCGAGCGGCTGGTTCACCGCCGTGCGCGATGCCAGCGTGTAGAACTGCACGCCCGAGTTCAGGTAGTCGACGAAGTCCAGCGTCTCGCGGCGGGCCGGGCGGTCGTTCAGGCCGCTGAGGATCATGTCGACGCGACCGGTCTGCAGCGACGGAATCAACTGCTCGAAGGCCGACTCCTGCCAGTCCAGCGTGACGCCGAGCTCCTTGGCCAGCGCATTGCCGAGGTCGACGTCGAAGCCGATCAGCTTGCTGGTTTCGGGGTCCTTGTATTCCATCGGCGGATAGATCGCATTGACGGCGATCTTGATCGTCCTGGCCTTGGCGATGCGCTCGGGCAGCGCCTGGCCATGGGCCGCTGTCAGCAGCGCCAGCGGTGCGAGGGCGACGATGGCGCCGAGGGTGAGGGTGCGAAGTGATTTCATGGTGAAGGCTCTGTGGGCGGGCGGTTGGGAAAGGCAGGAATTCGGGATGGCGGCGTGGGCAGGCCGGGAGCGGCTGCGGGCGCTGCGTTCAGCGGATCAGTTCATGCTGCGCGGCCTGGCCGGCCAGCAGCGGCAGCAGGGCACGCGCGTCGGCAAGCTGGTCGAGGTGCAGCACCTGCTCGGCCAGCGCTGCGGCGCCCGCGTTCGACAGCGCGACGCCGGCCAGCGCGGCAAACTTTCGCTGCAGGTCGGCATCGCTCAGCGGATTGGCCGGCGCGCCCAGCGCGATCGGCACGTGGTGCGACACGGTCTCGCCCGTCGTCGACGTGATGGTGACGGTCGGCTCTTCCAGTGCCGGCATGGCGGGGTCGGCGTGCAGGCGCACGAGCGGCATCGCCGCGGCGAGCCGTGCGTCGCGGCGCGCGGGCGCCAGGTAGCGCGCCAGGCCGGCGTCGCCGAACACCCAGGCCAGCGCCACCGCGTACGGCATGCTCATCTGCGCGCTCGACAGCGTCGACAGGTCGCGGCCGCCGCACATGTTCATCACGAAGCTGCTCAGGCGCACATCGATGTGCGCGACGTGCTGGGCCAGGCCGTCATGGCGCGCCATCAGCTGGCAGACCGCGTCGATGGTGGCGTGGTTGCTGCGGCAGGATGCATGCGGCTTGATCGAGCAGCGCAGCAGCTTCCAGGTGCTGCCGAGGTCGGCCAGCAGCGCCTCGGGCTCGCGCGACTGCGGTGCGAAGGCGTTGAAGAAGCCGCCCCACACGTCCTCGAACACCTGTGCCGGCCCGGTGATGCCGCGCGCGGCGAGCAGGGCCGCCGTCAGGCCGCCTTCGGCCGCGCGGCCGGCGTGCAGCCGCTTGGTCTGCGACGCGTCGTGGATGAAGGCCCAGAGTCCGCCGCTGGCGCTGGCGGCGTGGCCGAACGCGGCCATGGTCTGCGCCGCGTCGAGGCCCAGCAGCCGGCTCGACGCCGCGGCGGCGGCAAAGGTGCCGCAGGTGGCCGTCGAGTGCCAGCCCTGGCCGTTGTGCGGCGAATAGCCGCCGCAGGCCTCGAGCACGCGACGGCCGACGTCGTAGCCGATCGCGACCGCGGTGATCAGGTCGCGGCCGCTGAGGGGCGCGTGATGGCCGGGCACCGTCAGCGCGGCCATCGCCGCGGGCAGCACGACCGCGCCCGAATGGTCGCAACCGCCGGTATCGTCGAGTTCCAGCGCATGCGCCGCCACGCCGTTGACGAAGGCCGCGTCACGGCTGCCGAGCCGCTCCGCCGTGCCCCAGACGGGCGCGCTGCCGCTGCTGCGTTCGGCGCAGAGCATCTGCAGCACCTCGCGCGGTTCGGCCGCCGCGCTGCCGGCCAGCGTCGCGCCGAAGGTGTCGAGGATGTGGCGCTGCGTGCGTGCCACCAGCTCCGGCGGGAGGTCGTCGAAGCGGGTCTCGGCGCAGAAGCGGGCGAGACGAAACGAGGTGCTGTCGGTCATGCGGCTGGACGCTGCGGAAGCTGTGAAGAAGGCTGATGAAGCGGCGACAGGATGTCGACCGGATGGGCCGGCTCGTTGGCGCTGCGCTGGCTGCGCCACCAGGCGCCGACCTCGCGGCCGGTCGCGACCCACACATCGGGGTGCGCGAGCACGCCGGAGAGGAATTCGCGCAGCATGTCGATGCGGCCGGCCGTGCCGATGATCTCGGGGTGCAGGCGCAAGGGCATGCACAGGCCGAAGCGGCGGAAGCCGGCAAAGTCCTGCTGCCAGTTGCCGAGCACCTCGCGGTACGACGCGATGCGCGGCTGCCCGACCGGCACGGGCGGAAACAGGTTGAACGAGAAGTAGGGCTCGTCTTCCAGCTCGTAGTGCAAAGGCAGTTCGACCAGCGGCGCGGCCGACATGTCCGGCCCGATGGCCGGCGGATGGAAGTAGGGCAGGTCGTCGCCGCGCCAGGACGAGGACCAGGCGATGCCCGCGTCGCGCAGATGCTGCGTGAAGCCCGGTGCCCAGTTGCCGAAAGGCGAGCGGAAGCCGGTCGGCCGTTCGCCGGTGATCTCCGCCAGCACGGCCTGCGCGGCCACCAAGCTGTCGCCTTGCTGTGCCAGCGTCAGCGTGTCGAAGTTCTCGCAGCCGAACGAGGCGTTGCCGATCTCGTGGCCTGCGTGGTGGATGCGCGCCACCAGGTCGGCATGCGCACGTGCGACCGTGCCGGGCACGAACCAGCTGCTCTTCACGCCCAGCGCGTCGAACAGATCGAGCAGGCGGTCGACGCCGCGCTTGGCGCCGTACTGCCAGACCGACAGGCTCTTCTCGCGGCCGGCCATGCGCGGCTCCTGCACGAGGATCGCCGCGTCGTCGAAGAAGTCGACGGTGATGACGAAGGCCATGCGCTTGCCTTCGGGCCAGCGCGGTGGGCTCAGGGGAGTCGATGTCATGCCCGTGGCTCCGGCGCCGCGTGGCGCTGCCGCCACCATTGCGCGACCTCGCCGCAGCGCGCGAACCAGACGCCGTCCTGCGCGCGCATGTGCGTGAGCAGGCGTTCCAGCAGCAGGATGCGGCCCGGCTTGCCCGACACCTTGGGATGGAACAGCGTCGTCATGCAGAGCCCTTCGCGGTGGGAGCCGTCGAACTCGCGCCGCCAGTTGTCGAAGGTGGTGTCATAGCTCGCAATGCGGTCGAGGCCGGCCGGATAGTCCGGGTTGCGTTGATAGGCCAGCGAGGCGTAATCGTCGAGCTCCCACTTGCCGGGAATCTCGACCAGGCTGCGCCCGCTGGCCGCGTGCGTGATGAAGTAAGGCCGGTCGTCGCCGCGCATCGAGCTCGAGTAGGTGACGCCGGCATCGAGCAGCACTTCGATCGTGTCGGCGCCCCAGTCGCCCGAGGGCGTGCGAAAGCCGACGGGCGTGAGCCCGAGATGCCGCCGGAACAGCGCGAGCGACTGCGCCATCACCTGCTGCTGGCGTTCGCGCGTGAGCTGCCAGAAGGCCTCGTGCTGGTAGCCGTGGTAACCGATCTCGTGGCCCCGGTCGACGATGGCGCGGATCTGTGCCGGCCATGTCTCGAGCACCCAGCTCGGCACGAAGAAGGTGGCCGGGACGCGGTGCTCGTCGAGCAGGTCCATCAGGTAGCCGACGGCGCGCCACGGCCCGTAGGCGCCCAGCGTGAAGAACGAGGGGTTGCGCCAGATCGAGCCGTCGAGCATCGCGCCGCCGGTCGGCCCGTCGACGTCGAAGGCCAGCGCGACCGCCGACTGCACGCCGGCGGGCCAGCGCCCGCCCGGAGCGGCTGCTGCGTTCTCCTGCAAAGGCATGGTCAGTCTGCGCTGTCGAGGATCAGCTTCGGCACCGCGTAGTCCGACAAGCCCCACTTGGCCGCGATCTTGGCGTAGGTGCCGTCGGCGATCAGCTTGGTCATCGCGCCGGCCAGCTCGGTGCCCAGCGCATCGTCCTTGCGGTTGGTCGCGAGGCCCACGTACTGGAAGGCGAAGGTCTTGCCCACCGTCATGTACGCGTTCGGCTCCTGGCTCATGATGTATGGCATGGTTTCGCCGCCCTGCACCGCGGCGTCGAGCCGGCCCTGGCGCAACTGCGTGCGCGCATCGGCCGAGCCGTCGGTTCCGACCACCGTGATGGCGGGCTTGCCGGTCTTCACGCACTGCTCGTCGCTCCACTTGCCGATCTCGACCGGGAAGGACGTGCGGCGGCTGGCGCCCACCTTCTTGCCGCACAGCGCGGCCATGCTCGCGAAGTCCGCGGCGCGGTCTTTCATCACGTAGAACTGGGGGCCGGTCTTCAGGTAGTCGATGAAGCGCACCGCCTCGCGCCGTGCCGGAAGGTCGGTCATGCCCGACAGGATGATGTCGACCCGGCCGGTGGCCAGCGAACTCATCATCTGGTCGAAGCTGGTTTCCTCCCACTTGATCGTCGTGCCGGCCTTGGCCGCGAGCGCTTCGCCCAGGTCGATGTCGAAGCCGGTGAGCTTGCCGGTGGCCGGGTCCTTGAATTCCATCGGCGGGTAGTTGGCGACGACCGCGGCGGTGATCGGTGCGCCCTTGGCGCGCGCGGTCTGTGCCTGTGCCATCGGCAGGAGCGCGACGAGTGCCGCGGCGAGGAGGGTGAGACGGGTCACACCCGTGATCGAGCTGCTGGACATGGGAAGGCTCCGGTGGGTAAAAAAACGGTCAGCCGCGGACGGCGGAAATGAATTCGCGCGTGCGCGCATGGCTGGGGTTCGACAGCACGGTGGCGGGGTCGCCGGTCTCGACGATCCGGCCCTTGTCCATGAACAGGACCCGCGTGGCGACGTCGCGCGCAAAGCCGAGCTCGTGCGTGACGACCACCATGGTCATGCCGGACGATGCGAGGTCGCGCATCACCGCGAGCACCTCGCCCACCAGCTCCGGGTCGAGTGCCGAGGTCGGCTCGTCGAACAGCATCAGCCGGGGCCGCATGGCGAGTGCGCGGGCGATGGCCACGCGCTGCTGCTGGCCGCCCGACAGCTCGATCGGGAAGGCGTCGCTCTTGTGCGCCAGGCCGACGCGTTCCAGCAGCGCACGCGCTTCCTTCACGACTTCGTCGCGTTCGCGGCGCTGCACGCGCAGCGGGCCTTCGGTCACGTTCTCCAGCACCGTCATGTGCGGGAACAGGTTGAAGCGCTGGAACACCATGCCGGTCTTCAGGCGCTGGCGTGCGACGTCGTTCTCCGACAGCGCATGCAGCTTGTTGCCCGCGCGGCGGTAGCCGACCAGCTCGCCGTCGACCCACAGCGCGCCGCCGGTGACGGTCTCGAGCTGGTTGATGCAGCGCAGGAAGGTGCTCTTGCCCGAGCCCGACGGGCCGATGACGCACAGCACTTCGCCGACGGCGATGTCCAGCGTGATGCCCTGCAGCGCGACGAAGTCGCCGAAGCTCTTGCGCACGTCGACGGCGCGGACGATGGGACGCATCTCGTTGTTCATGTTCACTGCCTTGCGGTGGCGCGGCCCGCACCGCGGGCGAAACGGGCTTCGACGCGCGACTGCAGCAGCGACAGCACGGTGACGACCACGATGTACCAGATGCCGGCCACGATCAGCAGTTCGATCACCCGGGCATTGGCGTAGTAGATGTTCTGTGCGCTGTGCAGCATCTCGGCGTACTGGATCACGCTGGCCAGCGAGGTCAGCTTGATCATCCCGACGAACTCGTTGCCGATCGGCGGAATGATCACGCGCATGGCCTGCGGCAGGATCACGCGGCGCAGGGCCAGCAGGCGCGGCATGCCGATCGACTTGGCGGCCTCGTACTGGCCGACGTCCACCGACAGCAGGCCGGCGCGCACCACTTCCGAGGTGTAGGCGCCCTGGTTGATGCCCAGGCCCAGCAATGCGGCGAGGAAGGGCGTCATCACGTCGACGGTGCGCATCTCCCAGAGCCCGGGGATGCCGATCGTCGGAAACACCAGCGCGAGGTTGAACCAGAGCAGCAGCTGCAGGATCACCGGCGTGCCGCGGAACAGCCACACATAGCCGCGTGCGACCCAGCTCAGTACCGGATTGGTCGACACGCGCATCACCGCGGTCACCACGCCGAGCGCGATGCCCAGCGCCATCGCGAGGATGCTCATGACCACCGTGTTCACGAGGCCGGTGAGGATCGACTGCGCCGTGAGGAAGCGCCCCACGTACTGCCATTCGATCTTGCCGCGCGCGAAGGCGTTGAGCACCAGCAGCACCGCGATCGCGATCAGCGCGGTCGCGATGTAGCGGCCCCAGTAGCGCCGGGGCACGTGCTCCAGGTGCGAGATGTCGATGAACTCGGCCGGCGCCGCCGGCACATCGGCTGCCTTGTTGCCGGCGCCTAGCATCGCGGCCCCCGGTAGTCGGTGGTCCAGGCGGACTGCTCGCCGAGCCGGGCCTTCAGCCGGCCGATCTGTTCGGCGACGCGGGCCGGCGCGGTGCCGCCCTGGCCGGTGCGCGCACCGATGGCCGCGTCCAGCGTCAGGCGGTCCAGCACCGCGGGCTGGAGCCGCGCGTCGACCTCGGCGAGCATCGCCGGCGACAGGTCGCCCAGCTCGATGCCCTGGGCCTCGCAGAACTTCACCAGAGCCCCGGTGATCTCGTGCGCCTCGCTGAAGGGCACGCCCGACATCGCGAGCCAGTCGGCCACCTCGGTCGCCAGCGTGAAGCCCAGCGGCGCATGGCGGCGCAACTGGTCGACGTCGACGCGCATCGTGCGGATCATCCCGGCCATCGCCGGCAGCACGAGCGACAGCGTGTCGATGCTGTCGAAGGACGCGCTCTTGTCCTCCGCGAGGTCGCGGTTGTAGGCGAGCGGCAGGGACTTCAGGGCCGACAGCATGCCGACCAGGTTGCCGATCAGCCGGCCGGCCTTGCCGCGGCTGAGCTCGGCGATGTCCGGGTTCTTCTTCTGCGGCATGATCGAACTGCCGGTGCAGTAGCCGTCGTCCAGCACGACCCACTGGAACTGGCGCGAGGACCACAGCACCACTTCTTCCGACAGCCGCGACAGCTCGACGGTCAGCATGCTGGTGACGAACAGGAACTCGCACACATGGTCGCGTGCGGCGACGGCGTCGATCGAGTTCTCGCATGGCGCGTCGTAGCCCAGCTCGGCGGCCGACAGTTCGGGCGACCGGCAGATGGCGGAGCCCGCGAGTGCGGCGGCGCCCAGCGGCGAGCGCGCGCTGCGGCGGTCCCAGTCGATCAGCCGGTCGATGTTGCGGCCGATGGCCTGGGCATGCGCCATCAGGTGATGCGCGAACAGCACGGGCTGCGCAGGCTGCAGATGGGTGAAGCCGGTCGAGACCGTGGCGATGTGCTGCTCGGCCTGCGACACCAGCGCGTTCTGCAGGTCGATCACCATGGCGGCGATGGCGCGCGACTTGTCGCGCAGGTAGAGCTTCAGGTCGTTGGCCGCCTGGTCGTTGCGCGAGCGGCCGGCGCGCAGCTTGCCGCCGATCGGGCCGAGCCGCTGCGTCAGCACGCGTTCCAGGAATGTGTGGACGTCTTCGTCGGCCTCCGACGGATGCAGGTCGCCGGCCACGTACTCGCGTTCGACCGCGTCGACGCATTCGAACAGTTGTGCAAGCTCGTCGGCCGTGAGCACGCCAGCGCGATGGAGCTCGCGTGCATGGGCGCGGGAGCCGGCGAGGTCGTAGGGTGCGAGCCTGAAGAAGCTGGGCTCGGATCGGGACAGCGCCTTCAGCGCTGCGGAAGGCTCCGATTTGAAACGTGCGCCCCAGAGGCGTTTCGTCGAGCTTGCTTCTTGGTTTTCCATTCAATGCCTTCGTGAAGATGAGCGGATCGTAGTGACGAACCCGGGGACTGGAAACCGAGAATTAAGCGACGATGAACCTTAAAAAATCTCAGCATCGAAAGGCCCTCGAGTCCCTGAAACCAGGGATAAATCCCAGTTGTGGCCCGAACCTTGCGTGCGCACATTCCCCCCTTGAAAAAAGAAGAAGACATCGATGCCTGAACCCGGAAAGCGACTGGTCGGAAGGAACCGGCTGCCGCCTTTGAACGCCCTGCGCGCCTTCGACGCAACGGCCCGGCACCTGACGGTCGTGAAGGCGGCCGACGAGCTGCACGTCACGCCCAGCGCAGTCAGCCATCAATTGAGAACGCTGGAAGAGGCACTCGGCGTGCAGCTGTTCAGCCGCAACAAGACGCGCCTGAAACTCACGCCGCATGGCGAGGCGCTGCTGCCGTCGGTGCGCTCGGCCTTCCAGATGATCGCGTCGGCCGCGGCCAAGCTGGGCGATCCCGTCATGGGCGGCAACCTGGTCGTGTCCACGCCGGTGGGGCTGAGCTCGCGCGTGCTGTCGCGCCACATCGGCGAGTTCCTGGCCAGCTATCCGGACGTGCAGCTCAAGCTGATCGCATCGAACGACGACAAGGAGGTGTACTCGCCGTCGGTCGATCTGTGCATCCGCTACGGCACCGGCATCTGGCCCGATCGCGAGGTGCGGCTGCTGACGCACGTGGAGCTGTTCCCGGTCTGCAGCCCCGCCATGATCAACGGCCAGCCGAGCATCCCGGTCGATGAGCTGCGCAGTCACCTGCTGCTGTGCGAGGACGGCGGCACCGAATGGACGCGCTGGCTGCTGGCCGCGGGCATGCCGGTGACCGGGTTCCGCATGACCGAGATGGGCAACGCCCACATCGCGATGGAAGCGGCCGTGCACGGGCAGGGCGCCGCGCTCGGCGACAGCCTGCTGGTGGGAGACGATCTGGCCGAAGGCCGGCTGGTGCGGCTGTTCGAGAACAGCGTGCCGGCCAAGCACGCCTACTACATGGTGTGCCGCAAGGAGGTCTGCGACAGTCCGCTGGTGGCGGCCTTCATCGACTGGATATGGAGCAAGGTGCACCGCGCCGCCTGAAGGAGCGCGGCCCGTGCAGCGCCGCCGCGCTCAGGTGCGGTAGGCCACGCCGGGCATGACGCACAGCATCTCGAAGGCCAGGTTGGCGCCCACCAGCGCCGTGGTGCCCTGCGGGTCGTAGGGCGGCGAGATCTCGACGATGTCTGCGCCCACGAGGTTCAAGCCGCGAAGGCCGCGGATGATCTCCATGCCCTGTTGCACCGTGAGTCCGCCGATCTCGGGCGTGCCGGTGCCGGGCGCGAAGGCCGGATCGAGTCCGTCGATGTCGAAGCTCAGGTACACCGGGGCATCCCCCGACAGGCCCGCGACGCGCTCGACCACTTCCTTCATGAGCGGCGTCAGGCTCTTGTGCCAGCACTCCTCGGCCTGCACCACGCGAAAGCCCTGCTCGCGGCACCAGTCGAAGTCGTCGGCGTGGTAGCCGCTGCCGCGCAGGCCGATCTGCACCACGCGGTTGCAGTCGAGCAGGCCTTCTTCCACCGCACGGCGGAAGGGCGTGCCGTGCGCGATCTTCTCGCCGCCCATGGTGTCGTTGACGTCCGCATGCGCGTCGACGTGCACCACGCCGATCGGCCCGTAGCGCTTGTGCATCGCGCGCAGGATCGGCCAGGCGATGGTGTGGTCGCCGCCGATGGTGATGGGGCGGCATCCGTTGGCGATGATGCCGTCGTAGGCGGTCTCGATGCGATCGATCGAGTCGAAGATGTTGTACGCGTTGGTTGCGACGTCGCCGATGTCGGCCACCTGCAGCGAGTCGAAAGGCGCGGCGCGCGTCGCCATGTTGTAGGGGCGCAGCAGCACCGACTCGCTGCGCACCTGGCGCGGACCGAAGCGCGCGCCGGAGCGGTTCGACGTGCCCAGGTCGAAGGGCACGCCGACGAAGCAGGCGTCGAGCCCTTCGGACGTCTCCTGGAACGGCAGGCGCATCATCGTCGCGATGCCGGCAAAGCGCGGCACGGCGTCGCCACCCAGGGGCTGATTGAAGGGCTTCTTTGCGGAGGTGGCGGGGGAGTTCGACATGTCAGGTCATTTCGACGAATGACTCGATGGTAGGCAGCCGGCCGAAACGCAAGCATCAAAAAACTCAGCATCCCCGCTTAGATTTCATCCGCGCCCGGCCCTTCGCGTGCGCAAGGGCCAGGCCAGGCACGCCGCGACGGCGGCGGCCACGGCACCGATCAGGAACACCTGCGAGTGCCCGAAGTGGTCGGCGATCCACCCGGCCATCGGTCCGGTGGCGCCGTAGGCCAGGTCCTGAAACGCCGCGAAGCCGCCGATGGCGGTGCCGCGCAGATGCGCCGGCACGCGCTTGACGGCTTCCAGCCCCATCGCCGGAAAGACCATGGAGCAGCCCATGCCCGTGAGGAGGGCGCCGACCATCGCCACGGCCGGATTCGGTGCGAGCCACAGCAGTGTCTGCCCCAGCGCCTCGACGAGCAGCGACACCAGTGCGACGGGCGCTCCGCCCACGCGGTCCGGCAGCGAGCCCGCCAGCAGCCGCACCGCCACGAAGCCCAGGCCGAAGCAGGTGAGGCCGTAGCCCGCGCCGGCCCATCCGTGGGCCAGGAAGTACAGCGGGAAGAACGCGCCGAGCGCAGCAAAGCCGACGCCCTGCAATCCGACCACGGCGCCCGGTTTCCATACGAGGCCGAGCACCTGCGTGAACGGCGCGCGCTGGCCTGGGGCCGACATCGCCGGCGCGGTGCGCCAGAGCATCAGGGCACTGACCAGCGGCAGCGCCATGCCGGCCAGCATCAGGCCTGCGAAACCAAGGCCCTGGAGCAGCCACAGGCCGAGGGGGCCGCCGACGGCGAAGGCACCGTACATGCCGATGCCGACCAGGGCCATCACCAGCCCGGAGCGTGCCGGCCCCAGCGTGGCCATCGCCCAGGCCAGCATGCCGACCAGCGCATAGCTTTCGCCGAGCCCCAGCAGGAGCCGGCCCGCCAGCAGGACCAGGTAGGACGCGAGGCCGGTGCCGAGGCCGAGCGCGGGCAGCGACGATGCCCAGCACAACAGCCCGGCCATCGCATACAGGCCCAGGCCGCGGAACATGGCGACTTTGCCGCCGCGCTCGTCCGCGAGCCGGCCCGCCCAGCCGCGGCTGAGGATCGTGGAGAGAAACGCAATGCCCACCGCGAGCCCCGATGCGACATTGCCCATGCCGAGCGCCTGCGAGACATGCACGGCCACGGCCGGCATCGCCATGGCGACGGACAGGTAGGTGAGGAAAAGCGCGAGGGTCATCCAGACCAGCTGGCGCAGGGAAGAATTTTTCAGGACGTTCGACATCGACCGCCACTCCTTGAGACATGAGCGCGGCACCGGTGCAAGGACCGGCGGAACACGATGAGCGACGAAGCGACCAACGCACACCGCCAGTCGGCTGCAAGTGCCGCTGGTGATGCGTTGGTTGACGTAAACGCTTACGGCTGCTTCTGCGGTGAACGGGTCACGCACCGAGGCAGCGGCGGCGATTGTACGGGCAGCGATGTCCTGTTCGCAGGCGCTGCCCATCCCGCCGGCGAGTCGTACGCCGGGAGGACTGGCGTCGCCCGCTCAGACGTAGGGCGTGCCGGCCATGGCGGCCTTCAGGCCCAGGGTTCCCTTGTCGACGATGGCGAGAAAGACGGCCTTCGATTCTTCCGTGTCCTGCGTCAGCTGAAAGCGCCGATGCGCCTGGATGAGCGCCACGGTCCACGTCGCCAGCAACAGATCGGCCGCGAGATGCGCGGCAGGATCGATCGCTTCCCGCCCGACGCATTCGGACAGGGCCACCGCGACGACGCGCGCGATTTCGTCGCGAATCGTCCTGGCCCGCGCCTTGAGGCTTTCGCTGGCCTCGATCGTCGCCATGAAGCCTTGGCTCTCTGCAGTGAACCGGACGTAAGGGCTCTGTTCCGCGATCAATCGATGGGCGAGCAGGCTCAACGTGTCGACCGGAGAGACCAGCGGATCGCGTTGCCGCAAGGCCTCGCGCAGGACTTCGCGGCCCTCTTCGTCCCGGTCGAAGAACATGTCTTCCTTGCGGGGAAAGTGATTGAACACCGTCATGCGTCCGACGTCGGCCGCGGCCGCGATGTCGTCCACCGTCACCTGGTCGAAGCCGCGTTCGGCGAAGAGGCGCGTGGCCGCATTGGAGATGCCTTGTCGCGTGGCGAGGCGCTTGCGGGATCGGAGATCGGACGGCATTGACATCGTTTCATTGTACTGAGTACATTTAATGTACTGAGTACAGATTGGAATCAAGTCTATGAAAGAGCAGTTTGATGTGGTGGTTGCAGGTGCAGGCCCGGTCGGGCTCCTGGCCGCCATCGAGTTGACCCTGGGCGGCGTGCGCGTTCTCGTGCTCGAACGCCTGCCTGCGCCGAGCACGGCGATGAAGGCGTTCGGGATCGGGCCGCTGGCGTGCGAGTCGTTGCAGCGCCGCGGAATGGCCACCGCCGTTGCCGAGGCCGAAGCGCGCAGCTTCGCGGCGATGGCGCCGTTCATCGTGCGCAGCGGCGCAGACGTGCGAGGCCAAGGGTCGAAGATCAGCGGCCACTTCGCCGGGCTGTCCCTGATCCGGAAAGAGGCGCAAAGGGAACCGGAGCGGCACGCCCGCCCGGTCGATCAGCAGGCCGTCGAAGCCATGCTGGCCGATCGTGCACGTGCGCTCGGCATCGACGTGCGCCGCGGCTGCGAGATCGATGGGCTCGTCCAGCAGCCGGACGGTGTCGAGGTGGCGTGGACATCGCTCGAAGGCGGCGGCGCAAGCCGGGTCCGTTGCGGCTACCTGGTCGGCTGCGACGGCGGGCGCAGCCTCGTCCGCAAGATGGCGGGCTTCGAGTTTCCGGGCACGGCGCCGACCTCGACGTTCTACCAGGCGGTCGCCGAGATCGACCACCCCGAGCGTCTGTTGCCCGGCGGCTGGCGCCGCACGCCGGGTGGCGTGTTTTCCCATGGGCCTTTTCCCGGGCGGTTGTTCATGCTGGATTTCACCGGCCCGCCCGAAGACCGGCAGGCGCCGGTCACGCGCGAGGAGATCGAGTCCGTGCTGCGCCGCATCAGTGGCGCGGATGTGCGCGTGAAGGCGCTCGAAAGCGGCAGCCGATGGACCGACAACACGCGGCTGGTCGACACCTACCGCCGAGGCCGGGTCCTGCTCGCAGGCGATGCGGCACACGTCCATTCGCCATTCGGTGGACAGGGCATGAGCCTCGGCCTCGTGGACGCTGCCAACCTCGGCTGGAAGCTCGCGGCGGTCATCCGTGGCGCGATGCCCGAGAGCCTGCTCGACACCTACACGGCCGAACGGCGGCCCGTGGCCGAAGCCGTCCTGGCGAACACCCTGGCCCAGGTCGCGATCATGCGGCCCGATCCGCAGGCGGGCGCGATGCGGGACCTCGTGGCAAGGCTCATGGACCTCGATGACGTCAACCGCCACATCGGCGAGATGACGAGCGGCCTCGCCACGCGCTACGACTTCGGCTCCGAACGCATGGACGTCGGGCGGTTGATCGGCGACAGGCCGATCGGTGCGGTCGGTGCGATCGGCGACCAGGCATCGCTTTACGGCGCGATGCAGGACGGCATGGGCGTGCTGCTCGATGCCTCCGCCGGTGGACAGGCGTCGGCGCTCGTGGCCGCTGCCACGCTCAAGGTACGTTGCCTGCGCGTCGATGCGGGGCCTTCGATGCTGATCCGTCCCGACGCCTGCGTCGCCTGGGCCGGCGAAGGGAACGGCACGGACGGATTGGCGGAAGCGCTCCGTCGCTGGTTCGAGTCGTCCGGAGGCGACGACCGCGCGGCACGCCGGCCTATCGGACAGCCGTGATGCCCGCGAGGATCAGGTCGATGCCGACGAGGAATTGCGCGCGGTCGTCATGCGCGGGCAACTGGGCCGCCACCTGGTGCAGGAACGGATACGCCGCAGGATCGAGTTGCGCCCACCGTGCCGCGACGGTGCCGAGCACCGCGCTTCGGTCGGTGTCGGGTGCGTGCAGGCGGGCGTTCGCGGCGTTCTGCCCCGCGACGCCGAGGATGTAGTTCACCATCGCCGACGCGCAGTCGAACTGCGCCCGCTGGGGAACGCCGAGCGTCTGCAACTGGCCGCCGACGCCTTCGAATATCTGCACCATCGCGGGTTGCCATGGCGCGCGGGAGAGCTGCGCGCCGACCCAGGGATGGGCATCGATCGCGTCGAACACCCCGAGGCCGACCGCACGTATCGCGTCCGCCGGCGCCGCGCCGCCGGACACGTCGGTCATCGCGCGCGAGACGACGTCGTCCGTGGCCGCCGCGAGCAGTTCGTCCTTGTTGGCGACGTGCCAGTAGATCGCGCCGCTGCCCGTTGCCAGGCGTGCCGCGAGCGCGCGGAAGGTCAGGGCGTTTTCGCCGTCCGTGTCGAGGATCCCGATCGCGGCTTCGACGATCCGCGCCTTCGAGAGCCCGTCCGTGCGTCGCTCGGCTCGCCGGGGCTGGGGTTCTGTCTTGTTCTTCATGGCCATGCGCTCGATCTTGACATGCATGGAACGTTGTTCCAACATCGGAGTATGGAACGCCGTTCCAATTACCTTTTGAAAGCTCATGATGACGACACCCGTCACGATCGTCGGTGCGGGCCTGGGCGGGCTCGTCCTGGCACGCGTCCTCCACGTCCACGGCATCCCTGCAACGATCTACGAGGCCGACCCGTCGGCCGACGCCCGCACTCAGGGCGGCCAGCTCGACATTCATGCGCATGACGGACAGCGCGCCCTCGAAGCGGCCGGCCTCATCGACGCGTTCCGCGAAATCATCCACGAGGGCGCGGAGGCTTCGCGCGCGCTCGATCCGCAGGGTGCGGTGCTGCTGGACGAGCCCGACGACGGCACGGGCAAGCGCCCCGAGGTGCTTCGCGGCGACCTGCGCCGGATCCTCCTGGAATCGCTGCCCGCGGAGACGATCCAGTGGGGCAGGAAGCTCGTCGACGTCTCGGCGCATGGCAACGGCCGGCACACCTTGCGCTTTGCGAACGGGTCGGCCGTCGACACCGAGCTTCTCGTCGGTGCGGACGGCGCCTGGTCGAAGGTCCGGGCGTTGCTGTCGGACGCAGAGCCCGCGTACGTCGGCGTGACCTTCGTCGAAACGTACCTTCGCGACGCGGACGAGCGGCACGCCGCGGCCGCGGCGGCAGTGGGCGCCGGCGCCATGTACGCGCTGACGCCGGGGAAGGGCATCGTCGCGCACCGCGAGGCGGGAGGCGTCCTGCACACCTACGTCGAACTGAAGCGCTCCGCCGAATGGGTGGCCGGCATCGACTTCGGCGACGCCGCCGCGGCGACGGCCCGGATCGCGGCCGAATTCGACGGCTGGGCGCCGGCGCTCACGGCGCTGATCACCGATGGCGATACCGCGCCCGTTCCCCGCATGGTCTACGCGCTCCCGGACGGTCACCGATGGGAGCGCGTTGCCGGGGTGACGCTGCTCGGCGACGCCGCCCACCTGATGCCGCCGTCCGGCGACGGCGCGAACCTCGCCATGTTCGACGGCGCCGAACTCGGCCAGGCGATCGCGGCGCACCCCGGCCACATCGAGGCGGCGCTTGCCGCCTACGAGGACGCGCTGTTCCGCCGCAGCGCAGCGGCGGCGGTGGACGCGCGCCAGACGCTGGAACTCTGCGTTGGCGAGCGCGCACCCTTCGGGCTGATCGAGTTCTTCACCGGCGTACTCGGGACGTCGCAGGGGAAGCGCGCGCAGCCGTAGCCCGGCCGTCGATCACTACAATCAAATGAGATTCATTCTCATGACTGTAGTTTTGACCTCGTCATCCCTGCCGCTTGCGACCGAAGAGGCGCGGCACGCACAAGCGTTATTCGTCGACCATCAACCCTGGCTGCTGGGCAGGCTCCATCAGCGCCTGCGCGATCGAGCGCATGCGGAAGACGTGGCGTCGGAGACCTTCGTCAAGGTCATCAGCGCCCGTGGGCTTGCCGACATCCGGGAGCCGCGCGCGTTCCTGACCACCGTGGCCAAGCGGGTGCTCCATGAGTTCTGGCGCCGGCGCGATCTGGAGCAGGCCTATGTCGATGCGTGCCTTCACCTGCCCGATGGCCTGGCGCCGTCACCCGAGGACAGGGCGCTGCTGCTCGAATCGCTGGCGCAGGTGATCGCGGCGCTCGACGGCATGAGCGCGCGTGCACGCCAGGCCTTCCTGCTGAGTCAGCTCGACGGCCTGACCTATGCCGAGATCGCGTTGCGCCTCGATGTGTCGGCCAGCATGGTGCGCAAGTACATGGTGCAGGGCTGGCGTGCCTGCGCGCTGGCGACCGGGATCGCACGTTGAGCGCCATTGCAGGCGGCGCCCTGGACGCGGTCACCGAAGAAGCCATCGACTGGCTGGTGCTGATGCGTTCCGGCGAAGCGACGGCGACCGATCGGCAGGCGCTGGAAGACTGGCTCGTCCGGTCGTCGGCGCATCAGCGCGCCTGGTCGCACCTGGCCGGCACGGTCGACGCTGCATTCGCGCCGGCAAGGCGTGTCAATCAGCGCCACCCTGGCCAGGCCGACACGTTGTCGGCGGCGCTGGCCGGCAGTGCCGTCAGGTCGGGCCGGCGCAGGCGCCTGCTGCAGGGCGCACTCGCCATCGGCGGTGTCGGCGTGACGACGGGGCTGCTGGCCGACAGGCTGGTGCCCGTTGGCGACCTGTTGTCCGACTGGCGCACCGCAACCGGCGAACGCCGCAGCTTCATGCTGGCCGACGGCAGCAGCCTGCTGCTCAACGCACGGTCGGCGGCGGATGGCGCGATGACGAGCCGCCAGCGCGAGGTCCGACTGCGGCGCGGCGAGGCCATCGTGGATGCGGTCGCGGTCGCACGCCCTTTTCTGCTGGTCGGTGCCCACGGCCATCTGGTTGTCGGATCGGGGCGGGCAGCCCGTTTCCTGCTGAGGCAGGAGGAGGAACGCAGCCTGGCCGTCGCGTTGCGCGACTCGCTCACGCTGGCTTCGGCGAGCGGACTCGACCGCGTGCTGCGGGCCGGAGAGGCGGCCTGGTTCGGCCCGGCCGGCATCGAGCCGGCGCCGGGCCTGGCGGCCACCGCGGCGGCCTGGCAGCGCGGACAGCTGGAGGTGCACGATCGACCGTTGGGCGAAGTCATCGCCGCCTTGCGGCCCTATCGGCGCGGGTTCATCCGCATCAGCCCCGAAGCGGCGAGATTGCGCGTCTACGGCAGTTACCCCTTGGACGACACCGATCGTGCGCTGCTGACCATCGGTGAAACCCTGCCGTTGGTCGTGCATCGGCATTCGGGCGGCTGGCTGGTGCGCATCGACGTGGCGTGAAGGCGTCGGAGCCGGCAGCGAGAAGAATTTTCCTGGATCGCTGACGCTTTTTCCGGCTCGTTGCACAAGCAGGGGAGGACCTTGGTTTCCTCACCAACCGGAACCCCTTCTCCCATGCATCGAGCCTATTCCATTCCCTCCTTCGGTCGCCTGATGCGGCCCACCGTGCTGGCTGCCGGCATTGCGCTGTTGTGTGCGTCCATCGCAGCCGCACAACCCCAGCCGACGCCGGGCGGCGCCGCGCGCGGCTACGACATTCCCGCCCAGCCGCTGGGCGCGACGCTTGCACGCATTGCCACCGAAGGCGGGCAGGCGATTTCCATCGACGCCGCGCTCGTACAGGGCCTGTCGGCGCCCGCGGTGCGAGGCAATCTGAGCGTGGAGGAGGCGGCGCAGCGTGCCCTGGCCGGCAGCGGCCTGCAGCTGGCACGGACACCGAGCGGCGCGTTGATGCTGCAGCGCAACGGCGTGTCGGCGCCGGCCGCCGGCGAGCGCGCGCAGGAGGCCGACAGCGTGTATTCGCTGCGAGAAGTCCGGGTGACCGGCAAGCGCGACGGCGAAACCGAAGGTACCGGCTCGTACACCAGCGACGTCATCACCATCGGCAAGACCGCCCAGGCGATGCGCGAGCATCCCCAGTCAGTGTCCGTCTTCACCAAGCAACGGCTCGAGGACCAGAACATCACGGACCTGACCAAGGCGGCCGAACAGATCGTCGGCATCACGGTGCAGGACACCAACTCGCGCTCGCAGGAGATCTACTCGCGCGGCTTCGCGATCGACAGCATCCAGCTGGACGGCGGTGCGCCCATGTCCTCCTCGTACGACAACTACGCCGAACTGGTCTTCGACATGAGCGAGTACGACCGGGTCGAGGTCCTGCGCGGTGCGGCCGGCCTGCTCAACGGCACCGGCAATCCGGGTGGCGCCGTGAACCTCGTGCGCAAGATGCCCACCGCCACGCCGCATTTCAACTTCACCGCGAGCGCCGGGCGCTGGAACAACTACCGCACCGAAGTCGATGCCTCCGGTCCGCTGGCCTTCGACGGCAAGCTGCGCGGACGCGCCGTGGTCGCCTACGAAGACCGCAAGTACTTCACCGATTACCGCGCGACGCAGAAGCCCACCTTCTATGGCGTGCTGGAGGCCGACATCGGCCCCGCCGCGGTGCTTGCATTCGGCGCGCGCGAACAGCATGTCCATGAAGACGGCAGAAGCATCGGGCTTCCGCGCTACAGCAATGGCGCGGACCTGGGACTGTCCCGGAACTCCGGATTCACGGCGCCCTGGGCTTATTCCGATCACACGTCCCAGGAAATCTTCGCCAAGCTCACCTGGCGCCTGGCCGACCGCTGGACGCTGCGCGCCAACGCGACACACACCCGCGATGACGGCGACATCGTCGGGGGTTTCGTCTCGGGCGGGATCAATCCGCTCACCCTGAGCGGTGCCACGTGGAAGGGGTCGGACGTCTCCATATCGAACAAGCAGTCGCTCGTCGACGTCAACCTGAGCGGTGCCTTCGACCTGTTCGGCCGGACGCACGAAGTGCTGCTGGGGGCCGACATGCAGGACATCACCAGCAGCTGGAACAGCTACAACACGAACCTGGGCAGCGGCAAGACCGTGGCCAACGTGTTCGACATCGCCAGCACGCCGTGGGTGCCCAACAGCTTGCAGCGCGGCGAGCTCTTCAGGAGCTACAGCCCGAACGACACCCAACAGTACGGCGCATACGGCACGCTGCGGCTCGAAGTGGCCGATGGCACCAAAGTCATCGTGGGCGCTCGCGCCAACAAGTACAAATACAAGCAGGTGTATGGAACGCTGCTCGACGCCAACTGGAACGTGACCGACACCTGGCGCATCGCCAGCGCGACCCAGTACAGCGAGCCGACCAAGATCGTTCCTTTCGGCGGCATCGTCCATGACCTCAATGCCGAATGGGCGGCCTACGCGAGCTATGCCGAGATCTTCAAGCCGCAGGCCGGCTACAAGGCAGGCCCCGCGCCCGGCGTCGGGCTCGACCCCATGCATGGAAGCACGGCCGAACTGGGCGTCAAGGGCGAGTTGTTCAACGGCAGGCTGAACACCGCCTTTGCGCTCTACCGGACCGTGCAGAAGGACCGCGCGGTGCTCGACACCCGCTACCCCGCCGAAGACATCCTGTACGCCGGCAGCTGTTGCTACCTCACCTCCGGCAAGGTCGTCAGCAAAGGCTTCGACATGGAGGTCAACGGCGAGGTGGCGCGCGGTGTGAACCTGTACGCGGGCTACACCTACAACCACAATCGCAACGAGACCGACAACGCGGTCTTCAGCACGATCACGCCCAAGCATTCGCTGAAGTTCTTCGGCACCTGGCAACTGCCAGGCGCAGCTTCGGCCTGGAAGGTGGGCGGCGGTGCCACGATCAACAGCAAGCAGTACGTTTCCGGCACCGCCGCAACCTGGAATGCGACGGCACAGAACTGGACCGGCGGATCGGTGCCGTTCGCGTACACCCAGTCGGGCTATGCGGTGTGGAACCTGATGACCGAGTATCGGATCGACCCCCGCTGGACGGTCGCGCTGAACCTCAACAACGCGTTCGACAAGTGGTACTACCGCACCGTGGGCAGCGCGACGTCCGGCAACTACTACGGCGAGCCGCGCAACTGGATGGTCACGCTACGCGGACGGTTCTGAGTTCGGCGAGGGCGCCGACGCCGCGCCATGGCGCCGCAGCGGCGCGCGGCTGCGCTCGTTGTTGTGGGTCACGAACTTGCGCAGCAGGTTCAGCAGGTCGGCGCTTTCCTGTGCGGTCAGGCCTGCGAGCAGCGTTTCCTGCAGCGTCCGGATCGGCATCGTCAGGCTGTCGAGCAGCGCCTGCCCGCCATCGGTGAGCTGCAGGCGGCGCTGGCCGCGCGCAGCCACGGTGCGCAGGATGAGCCCCTTGGCCTCGAGGCGGGCGGCGATCTCGGCGCAGGACGAGGTGTCGATCGCCACCTCGCGCGCCACGGTGAGCTGATCGATGCCGGGCTTCTCGGCCAGCAGCATCAGGATCGCGTACTGCACCGGGGTCACCTCGCGGCCGACGACGTCGAGAAACACCGACACCGAGATCTGATGCGCGCGGCGGATCAGGTGACCCGGCTGGTCATGGAGATCGATGAAGGAAGGATCGGCCGTATGGATCGACATGCGCGGGCAGGAGACGATGAGGGGGACGGGAAGAGACGGCGCGATTCTCCCATCACTCCCTTCATCGATGCGCTACAGATCGAGCACCAGCAGCGGCGAGCGCGACCGTGAACAGCAGGGCGTGAACTGGTCGTTGGCGGCCTGCTCCTCGGGCGTGAGGTACAGGTCCTTGTGGTCGGGCTCGCCCTCCAGCACGCGCGTGAGGCAGGTGCCGCACACGCCCTGCTCGCAGGACACCTGCACGTCCACGCCGGCATCGCCGAGCGCCTGAACGACGGTGCGGTCCGCCGGGATGCGGATCACGCGGCCGGAGCTCGCGAGCTTGACGTCGAAGCTGCTGTCGTCGGCCGAAGGCGACACGTCGGCAGCGAAGAACTCGTAGTGCAGCTGGGCCTCGGGCCAGCCGGCCGCGCGTGCGCCGCCGAGCACCCAGTCCATGAAACCCTTGGGGCCGCACACATACAGATGCGTGCCGGGCCGGACTTCGCCGAGCACGCGCTCGATCGACAGTTTCTGTTCGGCTGCGGCATCGTCGAAATGGAACTGCACCTGCGCGGCGAACGCCGCGTCCGCGATGCGCTGCCGGAAGGCAGTGCGTTCGGGCGAGCGGGTGCAGTAGTGCATCTCGAAAGGCTTGCCGATGGCTGCGAGCCGTTCGGCCATGCACAGGATCGGCGTCACGCCGATGCCACCGGCCAGCAGGATGCTGTGCTGTGCGTCGTGTGCCAGTTCGAAGTGGTTCTTCGGCGTGCTGATGCGCAGCACGTCGCCTTCCTGCACCTCGTCGTGCATGGCCCGCGAGCCGCCGCGCGACGCCGGGTCGCGCAGCACGCCGATCAGGTAGCGGTGGTTCTCGCCCGCGTCGTTGCACAGCGAGTACTGGCGCGTCGGGCCCGAGGGCAGGTGCACGTCGATGTGCGAGCCGGCCGAGAACGCGGGCAGCGGCCCGCCGTCGGTGCGCACCAGCTCGAAGCTGCTGATGTCGAGCGCTTCGGCGGTCTTGCGCGCGACCCGCACGCTGAGTTCGGAGGTATCGGTCATCGTGGCCTGTGGTGGTCTGGCGGTGTCGGGCATCAGGCGGCTGCGGCCACAGGCGCAGCGGTGGTGGCCTGCTGTTCCTGCGCGAGGATGCGTTCGATCACGCGGCGCGACTGCACGCCGCCGGCATCGATGTTGAGCTTGAGCAGGCCGCGCGTCGGGTGGGCCAGCAGGTTGCGCTGCTGCTGCTCGAGCATCTCCAGGTCTTCGCTGAAGATCTGGCCCTGGCCTTCGCGGATGCTGTCCGTCAGCGCCTTGTCCTCGGGCCGGAAGTTGCGCGCCATGCCCCAGAAATACCAGATCGACGTGTCCGTCTCCGGCGTGATGAAGTCGACCACGATGCTCGAGGCCTTGTGGGCCGGGTCCGCGTCGTAGCCGCCCTTGCCCGCGTGGGCCACGCCGACCTCGATCATCACGTGGCTCGGCGGCGTGAAGCGGCAGATCTGCCAGCGGTCGACCGGCACGTCGTCGGCCAGGCCGTTGCCGCGCAGCGCCATGCGCCAGAACGGCGGCGCCATGATGTTTTCCATCGTGCGGCTGGTGATCACTTCGTCGCCTTCCACGCGGGTCGCGCTCGGCGTCTCGTCGATCTCCTTCTGGCCGATGCTGCTGGAATGCACGTAGGTCTCGTGCGTCAGGTCCATCAGGTTATCGACCATCAGGCGGTAGTCGCAGTTGATGTGATAGAGCCCGCCGCCGTAGGCCCACTCGTCGCTCTCGGCCCATTCCAGGTGGTGCAGCTTGGCGGCGTCGGCCAGCGCGGCTTCACCGGGCCAGATCCAGATGAAGCCGTAGCGTTCGATCAGCGGGAAGGTGCGGATGGCCGGGAAGCCACGCACGCGCTGGCCGGGCATGGCGATGGTCTTGCCGTCGCAGCCCATCTCCAGGCCGTGGTAGCCGCAGACGAGCTTGCCTTCGACCACGCGGCCGAGCGACAGCGGTGCGCCGCGGTGCGGGCAGAAGTCTTCCAGCGCGGCGACCTTGCCTTCGGCGTCGCGGTAGAACACGAGGCGTTCGTTGCAGACCGTGCGGCCGAGCGGCTTGTCGGTGACTTCGTCGCTCGAGCAGGCGACATACCAGGCGTTTTTCGGGAACATGTTGAATTCCTAGACGTGGGGAATCGGAAGAAGGAAGGGGGCGCGTTCAGTGCGCGGCGGCGGCGATGCGTGTGCCGGGGCCGTTGCCGACCTGCTGGCCCAGCGCCATCACGGAGGCGGCGGCAGCCAGCAGCGGCAAGGCGTAGACGTAGTACAGGTGCGGGGCCGGCCAGCCGCCGTCGAGCAGCATGCCAGCGACCAGCGGGCCGAGCACCGCGCCCAGCCGGCCGATGCCGATCGCCCAGCCGAGGCCGGTGGTGCGCACCGACGCGGGATAGACCACCGGCGCGAAGGCATAGAGCCCAGCCATCGACGCGAAGATGAAGGCACCGATCGCGCCGGCGACCATGAAGGCCATGCCCAGCTCCTGGGTGTAGAGCCCGAAGGCCGCGACCGCCACCGCCGTCAGGACCAGCGACACGGCCGTGAGCGGACGCAGCGCCACGCGCGCCGCCAGCAGGCCGAACACGCTGCCGCCGACGATGCCGCCGACGTTGAGCAGCACGCCGCCCGTCACGCCTTCCTTGGCGGAGAGGCCGGCCGACACCAGCAGCTTCGGCGTCCAGCTCAGCGCGAAGTAGAAGCTGAACATCAGCAGGAAGAAGGCGGCCCACAGGCACAGCGTCGAGGCCCGGAGGCTCGGCGCGAACAGGCCCGCGATGCTGCCGCCGGAGGTCTTGGCGCGGGCGCTGCGCGCCGGCAGTTCGGCCAGCGCGGGTTGCTGCATGCGCTGGAGCAGGGCGTTCACCTTGGACAAGGCCTTGGCCGGCTGGCGCGTCATGAGGAAGTCGAGCGACTCGGGCAGGTACCAGAGCACTGCCGGGATCATCAGCGCCGTCGCCACGCTGCCGAAAGCGAAGACCGAGCGCCAGCCGTAGTGCTCCAGCAGCACGGCCGCGATGGTGCCGCCGATGGTCGCGCCGATCGGATAGCCCGTGGCCTGCAGGCCGACCGCCGTGCTCCGCCATTTGTCCGATGCGAATTCGGCCGTGATCACGCCGACGCTCGCCAGCATGCCGCCGATGCCGATGCCCGTGAAGGCACGCAAGAGGCCGAGTTCGACGCTGCTGCGCGACAGCGCGGACAGGCCCATGCCGATGGTGATGACCACGAGGCAGATCAGGATGACCGCCTGGCGCCCCCAGCGGTCGGCCAGCGGTGCGAGGAACAGGGAGCCGGCGGCCATCCCGACCAGTCCGGCGCTGAACAGGAAGCCGAGCTCGGCACCGTTGAGCTTCCATTCGGCCGAGATGCCGGACGCCGTGAAGGCCATCACGAGCACGTCGAAACCATCGAGCATGACGAGCATCACGCAGATGGTCACGGCGAACCATTGGAAAGGAGTCATCGGACTCTCGTCGAGAGTCTGTCGTATATCGCGCGTCATCGTGGGCTGTCCTTGATCTGGATCGATCTGTCGTCGATCAGTACACTGATTGTGGCGACAAGGACGGCGTTTGAATTGAGGGTTTACCCGAGAGGCGCGCGCGCTGCCGGCGATTCCGACTGGCGCGTGACCTGATGGCGGCGCGAGGGCAATCCCCCGGAAAGGCGATGTCCGCGCGAGCAGCCGCATGGGACCATCGATCGCGCCCGTTGGCGTGAAGGAGACATCCCATGAAGATCGCGTTCGTGCTGGCCATCGCGCTGGCGTTGCCCGCTGCCCCTGTCCTGGCGAAGGGGCACAGCCACAGCTCGAAGTCGCATGCGAGTTCGCATCGCTCCGGCGGAAGTCATTCGTCCGAGACTTCGAGCAGCAGGAGCAAGGGTGGCACGGTGCACTTCGCGACCGGCTCCGCCCGTGTCGCGAGCAAGGCGAAGAGCAGCCGGTCGAACGCAGCCGGCAGCACCGGAAGTACCGCAAATCCCGCTTCGAGCGGTACCGGCGCTTCGCAGGTGGCATCGGCGGCTGGCGATTGCGCCTGTGGCACCGGCGGCATCTGCACCGGCCCGCGTGGTGGGCAGTACTGCATGACCAGCGGCGGCAACAAGAGCTACTTGCGGAAGTGATCCACCCGCCGGGATGTGCTCAGCAAGAGCGATTCAACTGCGCATCAACGCGTCCATCAGCTGACGCAGGATCGGCAGCGCGGGCGGCTCGGAGCGACGACGCAGGGTGATCAGGCCGAAGCGCGCGACCGCGTTGAGCGGTGGGTCGATCTTCACTTCCACGAGGTCGGGCGCGGCCGCGCGGATGGCCAGCAGGATCGCATCGCTGCGGCTCACGACATCGACCAGGCTGGGCAGTTCCTCGCACTCGAGCGAGACGGATTTAGACGGGTGTGCGTCGGGGCCGTAACGCTCCATCAGCTCGCGCGAGATCTCGTCGCCCAGCGGCGTGGAGGCGAGCGGATAGCGGCGCAAGGTGTCGAAGTCGATGGCCGTGCGCCGGCGTGCCAGCGGATGCCCCTTGCGGCACATGAAGGCGCCGCGCATGTCGCGCAGCAGGGTGGTCTGGAGATCCGTCGCCGGGCGCAGTGACCGCGCCTCGAGCACCAGCGCATCGAGCGAGCGATCGCGCAGCGCCTGAAGCAGCAGCTCGGTGCTGCCTCGCGCCACCTTCACGCGCAGCCTGGGATGGTTCGTGGCGATGTGCATCAGCAGCGGCGTCATCAGCATCGCGCCGGGGCCCGAAGCCATCCCCACGCGCATCGTGCCGGCCTGACCCGCACGCATCAGGCGCCCGCTCTCCCGCAGGTCTCCGGCCTCGAGCACCAGCGCTCGCGCACGGGCCAGCACCTCGAGTCCGAACGATGTGAGTTCGCTGCGCCGGCCCACGCGGTCCATCAGCGGCAGTCCGAGCTCTTCTTCCAGGGCGCGAATGCTCCGGCTGAGCGCCGGCTGTGTCAGGTGAAGCAGCTCGCCGGCCTTGTTGAACGAACCGGTCTCGGCGAGCGCGATGAAGTGCCTGAGCTGAACGAGTGTCATCGTGGCTTCGCCGAAGTCTGTTTGAAACTCATGATAAGAGAAAGATTAATGCATTGGACGTTTGGAACGGGCGTTCCTACGATCCGCTGCATATGACGACCCCGATGCTGAAAGACGACGAAGTGGACGCGATGGTCCAGTGGCGCCGCGCCATTCACCGCCATCCCGAATTGGGCTTCGAGGAGTTCGGCACCAGTGCGCTGGTGGCACAGCGCCTGCGGGAATGGGGCTACGCGGTGACGACGGCCATCGCCGGAACCGGCCTGGTCGCGACACTCTCGTTTGGGCCCGGCGAGCGAAGGCTGGGACTGCGCGCTGAAATGGATGCGTTGCCGATCCAGGAGGAAACGGGTCTTCCCTGGGCAAGCCTGCAACCGGGAAAGATGCACGCGTGCGGCCACGACGGCCACACCGCGATGTTGCTGGGTGCGGCACAGGCACTGGCGCGCATGCGCCGCGAAGGTGCGGCATGGGGCGGCACCTTGCACCTGATCTTCCAGCCCGCGGAAGAACTCGGTGGCGCGGGCGGCGCCAGCCGCATGATCGAGGAAGGGCTGTTCGAGCGCTTTCCCTGCGACGCCGTGTTCGCGATGCACAACCATCCCGATCAGCCCGCGGGGCAGCTCTTCTTTCGCACCGGCCCCTTCCTCGCGTCTTCCGACAAGGCGCGCATCCGATTCAAGGGGCGTGGCGGCCATGGGGCCATGCCGCACCGGGCCATCGATCCGTCGCTGCCGGCAGCGGCCACCGTCCTGGCCCTGCAGAGCATCGTCGGGCGCAACGTCGACCCGCAGGACGCGGCGGTGGTCACGGTCGGGCGCCTGGTCGCCGGGCAGACCTACAACGTCATTCCGGAGACGGCCGAGCTGGAGCTCAGCGTGCGCGCGTTGCAGCCGGACATCCGCGAGATGCTGGAGCGCCGCATCGGCGAGATCGCGCACGGCCAGGCCGCCAGCTTCGCCTGCGAATGCGAGATCGACTACGAGCGCGGGTACCCCGTGCTCGTGAACAGCGAGCGAGAGACGCTGTTCGCCGCCGGCGTGGCACGCGAACTCTTCGGCGATGTACGGGTGACCGGCGACGCCACGCCGCTGTGCGCCAGCGAAGACTTCGCCTACATGCTGCAGGAACGCCCCGGCTGCTATCTGATGATCGGCAACGGCGACAACGGCCATTCGGGCGGCCAGGCCTGCGGCCCCTGCAGCGTGCACAACCCGCACTTCGATTTCAACGATCGCTGTCTCGCCACCGGCGCTGCCTTCTGGGTGGCGCTGACCCAGTCATTCTTCACCAAAGCCCACTGAGTACACGCCCCATGACCATCACCCGCCGGCTCGCCCTTGCCCTTCTGGCCGTTCCTCTCGTCCTGACTGCAGCCACGGCGGCTGCGGCAGACCCGTATCCGACGAAGACGGTGACCTTTCTGGTTCCGTATCCGGCGGGCGGCCTGTCCGACTCGATCGCCCGGGCGCTCGCCGGGCCGTTGACCAAGGCATTGGGGCAGCAGGTCATCGTCGACAACCTGGGTGGCGTCAGCGGTGCGCTCGCCGCGCAGAAGATATTGAACGCGCCGGCCGACGGCTACATGCTCTTCCTGGGTTCGCCCAACGAAATCATCCTGGCGCCATTGGCCAATTCGGCGGTCAAGTTGCGGGCGGAAGACTTCAGGCTCGTCACCCAGCTGACGATCAACCCGCTCATGCTGGTCGCCCGCAAGGACCTTCCGGCCAACACCATCGACGAGCTGATCGCGCTGGGCAGAAAGCCGGGTGCCACGCCGATGAGCTACGGCAGCGTGGGCGTCGGCTCGATGTATCACATGCTCACCGAGAGCATGGCGGTGCAGACCGGCATGACGCTGACGCATGTGCCCTACAAGGGCATGGCGCCGTTGATACAGGACATGGGCGGCAACACCGTGGACTTCGCCATCCTGCCGTACGCGACCAGCTTCCGCGCGATGTCGGACACCGGCCGCATGAAGATGATCGGCTGGGTGAGCGAGACGCGGAGCCCGCTCGACAAGGATGTGCCGGCGTTCGGCGAAGGCAAGCTGCTGCCGACGTTCAGCCATCGCACGTGGGCCGGCCTGATGGTCAAGAAAGGCACGCCGGACGACGTGGTGAAGACGATCCACAAGGCGATCGGCGAAGCCATGCGCGACCCCGAGGCGCGCAAGCAGCTGGCGGCGACCGGCTCTGAAATCGCGCCGCTCAACGGGCTGCCGGAAGCCGATGAGCTCCTGGTCAACGAGACCGCGAAGTTCCGCGCGATCGCCAAGAGCATCAACCTGCAGCCTCAGTAAAGCCCCTGAGGCCAGGCCCCTAAGGCGCCTGGAGTGCCGGGCGCGTCCGCATCAACCGGCCGCGATGCTCACGCTTTCTTCCAGCGGGAACTCTTCGAGGTTGACACCTTCGCCGCCACGGTCGACCACGATGAAGTCGCGCACCTCGCCCAGTGCGAGCAGCGGGTGGTGCCACACGTTGCGCGCGTAGTTCACGCCCTGCCAGCCGTTGCTGACGAAGGCACGCAACGCGCCTGGCCGGCCGTTGTCGTCTTCGGCGACCACCACGAGATACGTCGCATCCGCCAGCGGCAGGAAGGCCTGGGAGCCGAGCGGATGGCGTTCCATCAGGCTGAGCTGCACCGGCTCTTCGCGCGGCAGCGCGCGGAACAGGTTGATCAAGGTGCGGCCGCCTTCGGCCAGCACGTCGACCTTCGCGAGGTCATGGAAGCGGGTGGTCGTGCCGGCGTTGATCGGGATCTGGCGGGCGCCGGCCAGCTCGATCACGTCGCCGAAGGGGGCGAAGGCGGTGGCGGTCAGGGGTTCGGGTCGAAGGATTCGCATGACTCAATTCTCGGGCGTCTCTGGAATCCCCGGTGCCTCGAGTGCAGCGAACCGCTGGCGCATGAAATTGCTCACGTGCGGCGCGAATTCCATGAAGCCCTTCACCGCATGGAACTCTGGCGTGTCGTACACCCAGTCGCCCGCCACTTCGTAGATGGCCGCGTACTTCGGGCCGCCTTCGAGCGAGACGAAGCGTCTGGCCGACAGCCAGCCCGGGCAGCCGAGCAGGGCGGGCACGTGCACCTCGTCGTACCAGCGGTTGAAGGCGTCTTCATGCGCCGGATCGACGTCGACACGCACCATGTGCAGTTGCGGCAGTGGTTGCGGCAGTGGTTGCGGTGTGGCGCTCATGGCGCCACCTTCGGCTTGACGCGCGGAAACTTCAGCGTGGCTTCGGCCTTGAGCACTTCCTTGCCTTCTTCATTGGTCGCGCTGGCCTGCCAGACGACGCTGCGCGTGTCGGCGTTCATCTGCGCGATCCATACCTTGAACTCGATCGTGTCGCCATAGAACACCGGCCCGGTGAACCAGAAGCGGTCTTCGATCGACACACCCAGCGTGCCGGCCAACTCGGCGGTCAGCACGCTGGTGCAGATGCCCGCGACCATGATGCCTGGCGCGAGCCGCTTGCCGAAGCGCGTCGTCTCGGCATAGCTGTCGTCGACGTGCACCGGCCCGAAATCGCCGGTGGCCGCGATGTAGAGCGCGCCATCGGCCTCGGTGATGGTCTTGCGCACCGACACCGTGTCGCCGAGATGCAGGCTGTCGAATGGCTTGAGTTCGTACATGCGTTCTTGCCTCGCGCCTCAGCCGCGCGCCGATGCCGGCGCAACCGGCACCAGCTTCGCCGTGCCCTGCGCCATCAGCTCGCCGGTCGACTTGGTGCAGCGCACGCTGCACGACACGCTGGCGTCCGTCACGTCGAGCACCTCGATGCGCGACTCCACGGTCTCGCCGACCAACACCGGCAGCGCGAAGTCGATCTGCAATCCGCCCAGTCGCCAGGCCGTACCGGCGACCCGGTTGAGCGCCGTGGTCGCGAGCGCCACCGCGTTCAATTCGAAGGCCAGCATGTTGTCGAAGCCCGCTGCCTCGGCGGCACGCTTGTCGACATAGAGCGGCGCCATGTTGCCGCTGATGCCGGTGAACATCGCCTGCTCGGCGACGGTGAGGGTCTTGCGGAACGACATGGCGTCGCCGACGTTGAGCGCAGTCATTGCAAAGCTCCAGGTGTGTGATGAAAACCGTGGGTCACAGCGCGAGGCCGTTCTTGATGACCGCCTTGGCGATCAGCATGCGGTGGATCTCGGACGTGCCGTCGTACAGGCGCGTCACGCGGCTGTCGCGGTAGATGCGTTCCAGCGGCAGGTCCTTGCAGAAACCCATGCCGCCGAACACCTGGATGCCGCGGTCGGCCACGCGGCCGATCATCTCGGACGCATAGAGCTTGACCATCGACACCTTGTCGCGCGGCTCGCGGCCCTGGTCGAGCTCCCAGGCGGTGTTGAGCACCATCATCCGCGCCGCGAAGATCTCGGTGGCCGAGTCCGCGATCATCTGCTGCACCATCTGGAAGTCGCCGATCGGCTGGCCGAACTGCTTTCGCTCGGCGGCGTAGGTGCGCATCATCTCGAGCACGCGCGACGCCATGCCGACCGCCCGCGCGCCGATGTGCGCGAGCCGGATGCCGGCCACGCTGTTCATGATCAGCTTGAAGCCGCCGCCGACCTCGCCCAGCACCGCGTCGACCGGGATGCTGCACTCGTCGAAGGACAGCTCCGCATGGCCGTAGCCGCGGTGGCCCATCATCGGCTGCACGCGGTTCACCGTGAAGCCGGGCGTGCCCTTGTCGACCAGGAACAGCGTGATGCCGCCGCGCGCGCGCTTCTCCTTGTCGGTCAGCGCCATCACGATCACGTAGTCGGCGATGTCGCCGTCGCTGATGAAGTGCTTGCCGCCGTTGAGTACCCAGCGGTCGCCTTCGAGCCGCGCGGTGGTCGAGATCGATGCGGCGTCCGACCCCGCGCCAGGCTCGGTGATGGCCATCGCGCAGATCTTGTCGCCCTTCACGGTGGGCAGCAGGTACGTCTCGCGTTGCGCTGCATTGCAGGCCAGCAGCATCGGATAGGCCTGGCCGAACACGCGGCGGATCAGCGCGTCGGAGGTCTTGCCGAACTCCTCTTCGACCAGGCACATGGTCACGCTGTCGAGCCCGCCGCCGCCGCAGTCTTCCGGCATGTTCATCGCGAACAGGCCGAGCTCCTGCGCCTTGCCGCGCACGCGTTTCAAGGCGTCGGGCGGCACGTGGCCGAGCGCTTCGGTTTCGTTCTCGAGCGGCTGCACTTCCTGGGTGACGAAGCGGCGCACGGTGTCGACGAGCAGTTGCGCGTCGGACGGAATGGAGAAGTCGAACATGGTGGTCTCGAATCAGTTGGGAGCGGACGCCGGCGGCTCGCCGACGGCCTTGGTGGCGAGCAGCGCGTCGATCTCGTCGGCGCCGTAGCCCAGCTCGCCGAGCACTTCTCGCGTCTGCTTGCCGAGCTGCTGCGGTGCGAAGCGCACCGGCGGCGCCGCGCCGTCGTAGCGCAGCGGGTGGTTGAGCATCGTGATCGGCGCGCCCTCGACGCTTTCCGCATCGATGAACACGCCGAGATGCGCGAGCTGCGGGTCGGCACGCAGCTCGTCGTAATCCTTCACCGGCATGTGCCAGATGCCGCGCGCGGCGAGCAGCGGCAGCCATTCGGCGGTGGTGCGCGCGGGCAGGCGCTCGGCCACGATGCGGGTGATCTCGGCGCTTTTCGAGAAGCTGTCGGCGGTGTCGAACCCGGCCAGCGCCGGCAGGTCGAGCGCCACCGCCAGGTCGGCCGGCGCCGCCATCGAGATCGCCAAGTGGCCATCGGCCGTTGCATGGATTCCCGAAGGCCCCGAGCCGCACCAGCTCGCCAGGCCATGCGGCCCGCGCGAGGTTTCGGAGCGCGCGCCGTTCATCCACGCGGTCATCGACTCGGCCTGGAGGTCGATCGCCGACTGCAGCAGGCTGCCTTCGACCAGGCGGCCTTGCCCGGTGCGCTCGCGCGACAGCAAGGCGGCGAGGATGCCCATCGCCAGCAGCGACGCGGCGTGCTGGTCAACGATGACCGGGCCGGCCGGCGTCGGCGGCCCATCGGCGCGGCCGGTGCGTGCGGCGAACCCGGAGCGTGCCTGCAATAACAGGTCTTGGCCCGGCAGGTCGCGGTCGGGGCCGCTGGCGCCGTAGCCGCTGACCGACGCGTAGACGATGCGCGGGTTGAAAGCCTTGATCTGTTCATAGCCGAGGCCCAGCCGCGCCATCGCGCCAGGGCGGAAGTTCTCCATCACCACATCGGCGCCTTCGACCAGCTTGCGCGCGACGGCCTTGCCGGCCTCGGACTTCATGTCGAGTGCGAGGCTGCGCTTGTTGCGGCCGGTGGTCAGCAGGTTCACGCTCTGGCCTGCGACGAAGTGGTTGGCGACCGCCCAGTTGCGGTGGAAGGCGCCATCGAGCGGCTCGACCGCGATCACGTCGGCGCCCATGTCGGCGAGCAGCTGGGCTGCCATCGGGCCGGCGTGGAAGTGGTTGAAGCTGATGACTTTGAAGCCGGAGAGCATGCGGGGTCCTGAAAGCGGTGGGGCAGGTTCAGGATAGATGCGGGGTGGCTTATCTGGGGCGGTGCGGCTTATTCAATATCTGAGGGGGACTATCAGTGGGGTGGATAGGTGTTGGACTGACATTCGCTGCTAAGGAGCCGGCTGCAGCGCTTTGCGAGCTGTACGGGAGCTTGGTTGGCGATTTCGAGACTCGCGCGCGACGGCGCCGTATCGCGGTTCGCCAGCTCGATCGGTTCCGGCCCAAAGCTGTGTCAGAGCTTGGTTCCGAACGATTGATTGGATCTGCCACTGGTGCGGATCTTTAGCACTGGCGGCCGGTAAGACGACCATTTTTTGCGCAGGGAGAGGATGCCCTGCGGACTCTGAACCAGTCTTCCACGGCCGTTTGGCTTGGCCGCTTAGTGTCCGCTTGGGTTGATGCATCACTCCTGCGAAGCGAACAATGCTTGAGCATTGAGCCGCGGCTTCACCGCAAGTAGATATTATTTCAGCGGCCTGCCGTACGATCGAGATATGTCTGGCCTCACGTCACCTGTCAACCTGTCGCTTTCCGAACTTGCTGTAGCGGCGCCGGTTCTCGCGGTCGGGTGCGAAATTTGCATTGACGTTCCAGAAAGCTACCTTAGCGATGAGCGTTTCGAGCTACCGGGAGTTGAGGCGCTCGCTATACAGCGCCTGATCACGCTGGCGCACCACGCCGCCACCTTAAAGGTCTTTTGGCACACTGCCGCTGCGCGACGTTTGCTCGATTCGCCTTCGGTTCATCCTCTGGCCGCTGTGGCTCTGTGTCTGAATAATGCCAGCCATGCGGCACCTGAGGACGCAAATCTCCCGCCGGGTGCTTTTGACCGCGCCCGAGCCAAGGTGCTAGGTTATAAGCTCAGCGCTGACATGTTTACTGATCGCCAGGTCGTCATGTGCCTGGACTTCGAGCGACCGAGCCTTCCGATGGACCTCTACGAGCCGTCGACTCGGCGGCTTAGACCCGAGGTCGACTTTGAGTCGCTCGTCGACGACCTTGTGTATGCCCAACACGGCGCGGGATTTAAGGCTGAGAAGTTGTCTAGGCTGCGCTTGGCGTTGGCTGTCATCCTTCGTGAACTGCTGGAGAACACCGATGACCATGCCAAGACGGACTTCGAAGGCAAAGTCCTCAGGCCCAACTCCATTCGAGGCCTGCTGGTAAAACGCATTCTCGAGAATCGCAGATTGCCGACGCCAGCCGCAACTGAACTACCACCAGTTCCATGCCTAGAATTCACTATCTTCGACTCTGGCATCGGCTACTACAACTCTTATCGACGACAGCTGCTTCGCGGCCAGGCAAGAGGCGAGCCGGTCGTCATTGGCGACAAGCAGGCGGACACGGTTCGAAGTTTTGAGCTGGGCTCGAATGTTCCTGTTGAGGTCGAGTATGCCGTCGTCCTTAAGTGTCTGGGCCGGCATTCCGAGAATGCGAAGGCGATACCTGACTCGCGACCCGGCCATCGCGGAATGGGGCTTTACGAGGTGCTTCGCGCTTTGAAAGAGATGCAGGGCATGCTTGAAGTTCGCACTGGACGCATCCATGGCTACCGAAGTTTTCTAGAAGGCGAGCTTCGCCTCCAACTCGAGCCTGAAACATCTGAGACTAGGCCTGGCATGCCTAAGGCATCTCTTTTGGATGTCGACCGAAAGATAGCTTCCTACCCATTGCCCCGTGAGCTCGTTCGTGGGTCGCTTGTACGCGTCGTCGTACCCCTGGCATGAACGATCAGAACGAGACGCAGGGCCTATGGCTGCGGACGAGGTACCGGGAGAACCAGTACAACGGCGAGGCATGCCTGCTCGTCTATGACTTGGACTCTTTCGACGACGCACTTGTCGGCAGCGATGTCAAGCAAGTGTTCGAGCAGCGGGCTGGTACAGCCAACATCTTTATTGTTGCGCCGTTCCTAAGCAACCAGACCTGTCGGGAGAGGCTGAAGACTGGCGTGGCGCTGCAAAGGGCGACTGCATACATGTCAGCCAAGACTGGCCGCTTTTACTTGCTCGAAATAAATGTCGAAGCTGGCTCGCGAGCTGTTTCGATAACGACGAGCATGCTGCAGTGGAATGTGGCCACAGCAGAAGTCCAGTTTGGACCCGCGAAGCCTTTGGACCCCGCCCTGCGCGAAGGGTGGCTGTTCCACCTGTTCGATTCCAACGGAGGGCTGGTCGTTGCACCGCCAGGCGTCCACTTTCGAAAGAGCTCGAACAAGCACGCGGACAAGTTCTTGCGCGCAGCTAACACTCTCACATCGTCGAGCGCGTGCGGACTGCTTGCGATCTTCGCGTTGGCGACGCTTGCGCCGCGTACCCCGAAGCGCATCCTTGTAGACACCGCGCCACTACTCTCGCTGGCCTATGCCATGATGCGCGTGGCAAAAAAACATGGTATCTGGGAAGCCGATGTGCCTACACGGTCGTTCAGCTCGTACGGCGGACAGTCGAAGATGCGACGACTGTCTGTGAACGACGTGATCCTCATTTCAGCCACGACGTCGGGCTCACTCGCGGAGGCGCTCAAAGCTCAGCAGGCAAACGAAGATTCGATCGTGACACTCTTCTTCCTTTGCTCCGTGGGAGCAGCTCGCCCGCACAATGTCCTCTGCGACTTGACGTTGACACCAGAGCGTGATTTCGGCTATCAGCCAATACAGAATCACCCAGCAGTGGGATGCTCACTATGCGCTTCCGACTTCATACTCGCGGAATTTGAGGGTGATCAGTTTCTCCTGCAGCAACGCAATCATCGACTGTTGAAGTTTGTCCGAACCACACAGGCTGAAGATACTCGTTCAACCCTAACGGAGCTATACGAAGTCGGGGCCACTGAAGTAGTAATGCGGCCCGATGCAACACGACCGTCATCTATAGAGATCAATGAGGCGAAACTCCTTAATTGCGCGGCAATCCGCAAAGACTTAATCCGAAATCTCCGGCGCTATCTGCCTCAACCACTATCTCTGGTGATACGTGTGCGTATCACTGAGATCCAACTTTCTAACTTGATCGATGAAGCCGGCATCAGCGCCGCGGTCACACACGCTAGAGTAATCGACTGGCCAGACCTTTCGGCTCATCCTGCTTTGAGCGAAGGTCAAGGAGTTCTGGTTGTCTTCGGCTGTCTTTCGAGTCACACGATTGCCCGCCAGATTAATGCCTCACTCCGGTCTAAAGTTAACAACGGAAATGTTGCCTACGTCTCTGCCCTGACGATCGCAGAGACGCCTGAGCAGTATCAAGACATCAAAATATTTCTCGGATTCGGTGAGCGCGGTGCGGACACCTTCACTTATCGGGACGCACGCAAGTTAGCACTGCCAACTCGTTGCGCGGACAAAAACCCATGGGCTGAGGAGCTCGATCTTTTGAACGATCTCGCAGATCAAAAGATTTCAGAGCTGGAGGCCCGTCGCCAGCTTTTGTCCACACAGATTACTGCCCGGAACGAACTCTTCTGGCCCGGTCGCAGTGGCCCACTCGTCATTCAGCGAGACTTTGTCTACCTTGACACGACTGCTGGAACCGCTGACATCTCGCACGCCGACGTCTTCGCTGTTGTATCTAATTTGTTCGCCGCTGCACGTTCGGGCAGCAACGGTCTTAGCAGGAGGAGTAACGATGCCATCCCACTAAGTCAGTCCTTTTATGGCCACATTCTCTTGACGCCGGAGGCCTTTATGACCTTTAACGATGGCGTGCTCAAGGCATGCCTGCTTCGGGCGGCAAGAAAGAGCGATCTGATGTACGAAGTGGATCCAGGGTACAGCAATCGCATCCTGGAGATCGTGCTTGCCGAAATTGCGGGATGGCCTGTTGGAACGGGTGATGCGCTCCCGGAAATGTTGGTTGCACTTGCCACTGGACGTCTAAGGCTGCGTGAGACAGATTCGGCATTGATTCGCACAAAGGCGCTCGCTGCGGGACTACCGCCGTATATCACAGCGCTAGCCAGTGCGATTCCGTAGAAATAGACGCCCAACCTCGACGGCAAGAACGCTACTAGCGGGATCCAAGTGGGAGCGGAAAATTGCATGCTTTGATGGCGTGCAGTCAGAACTCACACATTCGAGTTCGATCGGCAGTACTTCTGTAACCTTGAGCCAAGCAACAAGGCTAGGAGCCGACCTGCTCATTGCTCGGCGAGTGAGGTTAGACGAAGGACCTTTGTTCCCCCAAGACGGGACTTTCGGATTACGGGGTGTCCGGCGGCAATTGCTATGAGCGCGGTCACTGTTCTGATTTCGCCATGTGTAGTCAATCAGACTGACGGCGTTTACCAGAAGGTTACGCTTGTCGCTTTTACCCGGAGTTCTTGCAAAGCTGGTCGCACGTGGACACATCCGAACACCTTTGTCGTGCTGACTACCGCGTTGGAGATAGGCCTAAGTGGCTGCGCGTTTCACGACGTACCTTCTATTTCACTAAACAGTTTGGCAAAGATTTGGTCCGCACCCCATGCCTGCGCCGCGGTGAAGGCCATCTGGCGCGATTGCTGTTCGGAAAGAGGGGCGTAAGGCTTGTAACCCAAGTCGTGCTCGGCCTCGCTCCACGCGTGTTGAAACAACGTTTTGATCTGGAGCTCGAAAAAGTCGGGGGCATCTGGGCGATCGTCGCTTTCGAACAGTTCCTCGGGAAGCGCCAGTATCAAATGGCGACCCTCGTAGCCGAAAGCCTTTGGCTCTTCTTTGATCGTGATTTCTTCGATGCTGCCGAAGTAACGCTTTATCACGGCCTCGACTGCGTCGACATCTTGCAGGTAGAACACCGTGACGCGTGCCGCGACCTGATCCTGAATCTCGCTGAGCGGGTCGCGGTATTTGCGCTGGCCGCCATGCTGCTTGGTTGCTTTGGCAAGAAAGCGATCAGGAGCCTTCGCCCTAGCACTGATGCGATCAATGCGTTCCACACCGTTAAGGCGGTCGGTCAAATGGCTTGCCAAGCCCTCGGCCAGCGGCGCGAGAACCGTTGCGCGCCTGCGCGTGTATTCGGCTAGTAGTTCGCTGTCTGTCATCTGTTAGACCTCAGCTTTTCATCCACGATCTTTCCGCGAGTTGCAAACGAGTGCTCATTTCCCACTTTGCGGTGCTCAAGCACCGCGTCGAAGGTGCCTGTCGGCGCCATGATCGTCACCTCGTTGTCCAACTGCACCTGCTTATAGGGGACATGCTTAACGAACTCTGCAGCATCGAAGCGAAACGACTCGTCGATTAGGCGACTTGGCTGGACAGCGGCTTTGACCGCGGCGGCAGCGGCGGGAGATAGGGCGAATTTCTGGCAGAACTGATCGATTGTCATGGCGTCAGGAGGCATGTTCTTCGCGAGCTTGGCCGCGGCGACGATTTCCATGCGCGTATCTAAATCGCCTGTCTTACTCGCGTTCTTCATGGCTAAGGCGAGGCGGCGCGTGCCCTCGGGCCCAGTCGTTGTCAACTCGGATCGAAGGAACTCAACGATCCAATAGTCAGCGATGGCCTTGGCGCCATGATTGAGCTGGCGGTCGGTGGCGACGCCCTTCCACGCATCGTTCTTTCCGTCCTCGTGCGAGTAGGTGACTGCTTTATAGCTGTGGGCGTTCTTTAAGAATACTTGCTCCACGAACTCTACGCTCAGCGCGCCGCGCTTTTTGCTGGCGACCACGGCTTCTTCAGCGGCAAAGCGGGAAAGAACTACCCGCTTCCCGGGTTTGCCCTCATCGGAGCCGAGGCAGACGAAGAACAGACCCATACCGGCGGTTCCAGGTGTGGCCGCCTGGAGGGACTTGGCGAACAGCAGGGCGGTTGCGAGCTTTGGGCCGTCGAAGAACGCCATAAGTTCGGCGCGCGTCGCGTTCTGCTTGTCCTTGGAAACGAAACGGATAGGAACATCACGCTTAGTCCTGGGACCGTCAAAGACATCGGCGAGCATGCCAGAGAGCTTGCCCTCATCTGGTTCGATGTGGATGCCCTCGATGTCCTCTTTGGCTTTCTCGTGGTTCTTGGGATACGTGAGAAAGCTGTAGATATCTTCGATTGGCATTCGGCTCTCCTCCGACGGCGAGGAGCACGCTGCTAAGAAGCATCGACCCCACAAGATTTATTTCATTTAGTGCAAATGTAACATCCGGAAATATAGAGCGGGGTGCAATGCCCAGGTTCAGTTCGGCGCTGCCTGCTCTTCTAGTGCTTTGGTTCTAATTTCCACACGAATGTCCATGCGCCGGTCAGATACGAATAAGGTGTACTGAGTGCCGTCGGCTAAGGCCGAATCTTTCCAGCTCATGAACCGTGCCCTGGCTCGTTGGCAGCGGCTGTGTCACGCAAGTTGTTCTGGTCGCACAGGCAGCCGCTACCAGCGCACGTACGCAATAGCTCCAGTCGCACCCAAGCTATTCACCACCCTTATAGTCCCACCCCCAAACCGCATTGGCCCACGGGGCAGCGCCCCGCTAAGGTGACCCCAGTCCATCACCCCGCGCCGCCATGCCCCCCGAGTCCTTCGATCATTTCCGCGGCATCCATGCCGCCACCGTCTGCCCGCTGCTCGACGACGGAGGCATCGACGAAGTCACGCTGGCATCGCATCTCTCGGCCGTTTCCCGCGTCGACGGCATCACCGGCCTGCTGATCAACGGCCACGCCGGCGAGAACTTCATGCTGGGCCGCGACGACAAGCGCCGCGTGACCGAGATCGCGCGGCAGGCCTGTCCGGCGCACACGCTGCTCGTGTGCGGCATCAACGCCGAAGACAGCCTCGAAGCGCAGCGCCATGTCGACGACGCCGAAGCCGTCGGCGGCGATGCGGTGCTGGTGTTCCCGCCGTTCTCCTGGGCGCTCTCGCAGGACGCCGACATGGCGGTGCGCCACCACCGCATCGCCACGTCGAACAGCTCGCTGCCGCTGTTTCTCTACCAGGCTGGTGTGCGTGCCGGGTCGCTCGGCTATACCGCCGACGTGCTGGAGCGCCTGGTGCAGTTGCCCAACGTGATCGGCATCAAGGAAGGCAGTTGGGAGGCCGCCGCCTACGAAGCCAACCTGCGCCTGGTGCGCCGCGTGGCGCCCGAAGTGATGGTGATGGCCTCGGGCGACGAGCACCTGCTGACCTGCTTCGCGATCGGCACCGAAGGCAGCCTGGTGAGCCTGGCCTGCGTCACGCCCGAGCTGATCGTCGGGCTCTACCGCGCGATGCAGGCGGGCGATCTCGCCGCGGCGCGCGCGTTCAACGACCGCATCTATCCGCTGGCCAAGGCCATCTACGGCACCGCGCCCGGCGGCCATGCCAATGCGCGGCTGAAGACCTGCTTGAAATTGCTCGGACGCATCCCGAGCGACGCGATGCGTCCGCCGATGGGCCCGCTGCCCGACAGCGAAGTCGCGATGCTGGCGCAGGCATTGAAAGCCGCGGGACTGACCACAACCGACGAATCCGTCGCATGAGCAACACCATGACCAAGACCCTGATCCGCAACGGCCGCATCGTCACGGCCGTCGACGACTACCGCGCCGACATCCTGCTCGAGGACGGCCAGATCGCCGCCATCGGCAAGCGGCTCGACGTCGGCCCCGACACGCCGGTGATCGATGCGGCCGGCCTGCTGGTGCTGCCCGGCGGTGTCGACGTCCACACCCATCTCGACAACACCTTCGGCGACTCGACCACCGCCGACGACTACGAGTCCGGCACGCGCGCTGCGGCCTTTGGCGGCACGACGACGATCATCGACTTCGCCTTCCAGGGCAAGACCGACAGCCCGCTCGACGCCATCGCGCGCACGCAGTCCAAGGCCGCGATCGGCGCCAGCATCGACTACGGCTTCCACGTGATCCTCACGCACGTCGACGACGCCGTGCTGGGCGACATGAAGCACGCGATCCGCCATGAAGGCGTGAGCAGCTTCAAGATGTTCATGGCCTATCCGGGCACGGTGATGGTCGACGACGCGGCCATCTTCCAGGCGATGCGGCTGGTCGGCGAGCACGGCGGCATGGTCGCGCTGCATGCCGAGAACGGCAACGTGATCGAGCTGCTGATCCGTGAGGCGCTGGCGCAGGGCCACACCTCGCCGCGGTACCACGCGCTCACCCGGCCGGCCATTCTGGAAGGCGAGGCGACGCACCGCGGCATCAAGCTGGCCGAGTTGGCCAATGCACCGGTGTATTTCGTGCATCTGTCGGCCAAGGAGGCGCTCAAGCATGTCGTCGAAGCACGCGATGCGGGCATTCCGGTGTTCGCCGAAACCTGTCCGCATTACCTCTTCTTCGACGAGTCGGTGTACGACAGCGACGACTTCTCGATCGCCAAGCATGTGATGACGCCGCCGCTGCGCGACAAGCAGTCCCAAGACGCGCTCTGGACCGCGCTCAAGACCGACGACCTGCAACTCATCTCGACCGACCACTGCCCGTTCTGCATGAAGGAAGGCCACATGGGCCGCGTGCATCAGAAGGAGCACGGCCGACACGACTTCTCGAAGATCCCGAACGGCGCGCCGGGCATCGAGACCCGCATGACGGTGATCTACGACGGCGGTGTGCGCACGAAGCGCATCACGCTCAACCGCTTCGTCGAGCTGACGGCCACCGCGCCGGCCAAGCTGTTCGGCCTGTTCCCGCGCAAGGGCACGATCGCGGTGGGCAGCGACGCCGACATCGTGCTGTTCGACCCGGACGGCGCGCAGACCATCTCGGCGCACACGCACCACAGCAACGTCGACTACAGCCTGTTCGAAGGCAAGCACGTGCATGGCGTGGTGAAGAAGGTGTTCTCGCGCGGCGAGCTGATCGTCGACGGCGCGCAATGGCTCGGCCGGCCGGGGCGCGGCCAGTTCCAGAAGCGCGGCGAAGTCGGAGGCTATTGAATTGATCCGACCGAACACGGCGCGCCGCACGATGCAATCCGGCGGCGCGGTACTCGGCATGGGCGTGCAGCAGGTCGTGGGCGCGGCGGCCGCGGGGCTGGCACGCCGATGCGGCTTCGACTTCTTGTTCATCGACATCGAGCATTCCGCGATCGACGCTACTGCCGCCGCGAACATCTCGGCCGCTGCATTGCCACTGGGCATCGCGCCGCTGGTTCGGGTGCCGGGCAAGAACTCGCCGGACATCGCGCGGCTGCTGGACGGCGGCGCGCAGGGCATCGTGATTCCGCATGTGGACGACGCGGAGGAGGCCGCCGCCGCGGTGCGCGCCTGCAAATACCCGCCGGTCGGCATGCGCTCCTTCTTCGCGCTGCAGCCGCACTTCGATTACGTGCGCCATCCGGCGGCCGAAGCCATGGCCGTCGCCAATGCCGAAATCCTTTGCGTCGTGATGCTGGAGTCGCCGCGTGCCATTGCCAATGCGGCAAGCATTGCGGCTGTGCCTGGCGTGGATGTGTTGATGATCGGCTGCAACGACCTGTCGCTGGAACTCGGCATTCCCGGACAGGTCGACGACCCCGCCATCGAGTCGGCTTGCGATGCGGTGATCAAGGCCTGTGCCCAACACGGCAAGCAACCAGGGCTGGGCGGCGTGGCCGATGCGTCGCTGTTGACGCGACGCATTGCGAGCGGCATGCGTTTCGTGCTGGCCACCAACGACACCGACCTGCTCATCGCCGCCGGCGAAGCGCGGGTGGCGTCGCTTCGCTGATGGTCAGACCGGCCCGGTGCCGCGAATTGCGATGACCTTCTCAGGCAGCTTGGTCATGCCGTATTGGTCGAGGATGCGGTCGTAGGTGCCGTCCTTGATCATGTCGTTGAAGGCCTTGACCACCGCATCGGCGACCGGCTTGGAGCGGAAGCTCATCATCGTCGGCGATGCGCCCTGGGCCGGCAGCAGCATCGTGGCCTGGCCGGCCTTCACGAAGGCACCGCCCGCGTAATTGGGGAATGCGGCGATGTCGAATTGACCGGCGCGCAGTCCGGCCATGACTTCGCTGGCCGTCGGGAACGACAGGATCTTCAGCGACTTGCGTCCCTTGGCGACGTTGTCCTTCTCGCGCTCCTTCAGCCAGCGCTCCTGGTACGAGTCGGCCTCGACGCCGATGCTCATGTCGGTCAACGCGTCGGGCGACGCAACGGTGCGCTTGCTGCCCGGCAGCGCGACGATGTCGATCGCGGCCATCGCGTACGGAATGGTCCACATCACCTTGGAGCGCTCTTCGGTGAAGAACATGCCGGTGTTGATGCCGTCGAAGCGCGCCGCCTTGAGTGCCGGGATCATCGCGGGGAAGTCCATGCGAAGCGTCTCGGCTTTGAGGCACAGGCGCTTGCCGAGCTCGGCCGCGAGTTCGATGTTCATGCCCTTGAGCTCACCGCTCGCGTCGACGAATTGCAATGGCGGCAATGTCGGATTGGTCGACAGCTGGATCTTGCCCTCCGAGATCAGCTCGCTCTTCGGAATGGTCGGTGTGCAGGTCTGGGCGGAAGCGACCATGCCGGAGAGCGGACCGGCCAGCGCGACGATGGCGATCGCGCTGCGCAGAAGAGCAAATTTCATGATGATTCCTGAAAGAAAAAGAAGAACTCGGACACGTGTTTCAAAGGCTCGAAAAGAAAAGAATAACGAGCGCTGCGCAACGCACTCAATTCAGTTGAGGGGGCGGACTATAGGCAGTCGATATACGTCGTGATGGTGCGTGTTGCGCACCGAATCGGCCGCTATCATCAAGTGGCCCGACCCCTTTTTCGGGCATGAATCGACCCCCATGTCCGACCCGCAATTCCGCTCCCTGATCAACCTGCGCCAGCTCGAGGTTCTGCGCGCGGTCATGCGTTGCCGGACCACCATCGGCGCGGCCGAGGAGCTGGGCATGTCGCAGCCCGCGGTGAGCAATGCGATCAAGCTGGCAGAGACCAAGCTGGGCATCGCGCTGTTCGACCGCGTGAGCAACCGCCTGGTCCCCACGGCCGACGCGCAGATCCTGATGGCCGATGCCGAGCCGCTCTTCGTCGTGCACGAGGCGGTCCAGCGCAAGGCCTGGGACCTGCGCACCGGCCGTGCGGGCGTGCTGCGCATCCACGCGACGGCCGAGCTGTCGCAGTACCTCGTGCCGTCGGTGCTCGCGCTCTTCATGGCCGAGCATCCGGACGTGCAGGTCACCATCGAATCGGTGCGCATGGACGCGCTGCTCGAAGGCGTCGAGAGCGGCAGTGCCGACGTCGGCATCGCGATGAAGCCGCCGATGCGCCCCAACCTTGCGCGCGAGGTGTTGGTCGAGGCCGAGATGATGTGCATCACGCCGAGGGGGCATGAACTGGCCGGGCTGCCGGTGCTGACACCCTTCGATTTGCGCGGCCGGCGCATCGTCGGGCCGGGGCCCGCGAGCCCACTCGGCGCGATGATCGCGCAGGCCTTCGAGCGCTCGTCCGACCACTATCACCCCGACATCGAGGCGCGCTTCGCGAACATCGTGAGTCCGCTCGTGGCGCGTGGCCTGGGCATCGGCTTCGTCGACGAGATGACGGCGCGCTATTCCAACCCTTCGAAGGAGCCGGCTTTCGACGTGCACCGTTTCCGGCCGCGCGTCGCGATCCCGGTGTGCGGCCTGTTCGTGCGCGACAAGCCGCGTGCGCGCCTGGCGCAGGCCTTCATGCAGCATGCGCTGCAGTACATGCAGGCGCAGATCGGGCGGCGCGATGACGACGACGACGGTGACGCCGCGCAGCCAACGTAGCCAACGAAAAAGCGCCCGAGGTGGCCGAAGCCATCGTCGGGCGCCATCGTTCATGGCGGGTCGCGGGGGCGGTCAGGCTGGCGTTGCCGCCGTGCGTGCCACCGGCGTCTTCTTCTCGGCTTGTGCGTAGCCCTTGCCGTAGTGCCGTTCGAGGCGGCGTTGCACCACGTCCCACACCGAGGTCAGCACGAGATAGAAGACGGCTGCCACGCAGTACAGCTCCAGCACCTCGAACTTCGCCTGCATCAGCACCTGGCTGCGGCGCATCAGCTCTTCCATCGAGATGACGGACGCGAGCGACGTCGCCTTCAGCAGGCCGTTCACCGAATTGCCGAGCGGCGGAATGATGATGCGGATGACCTGCGGCAGCGTGACCAGCCGCAGCGTGGCGAACTTCGACAGGCTGAGCGCCTTGGCTGCCTCGATCTGCCCCTTGGCGACGGCCGAGAAGCCCGCGCGGATGGTCTCCGACAGGTAGGCCGCCTCATTGAGGCTGAGCGCCAGGATGGCGGAGGTCAGCACATCGAAGCGCACGCCCAGCTGCGGCAGGCCGGTGTAGATGATCACGATCTGCACCAGCAGCGGCGTGCCGCGGAAGACCCAGATGTAGAACTTGGCCGGCGCCCGCAGCAGCTTGTTGGTGGACATGCTCGCCAGCGCCAGCGGCAGCGCGAGGGCCAGGCCGATGAGGATCGTGGCGATCGTCAGCCCGATCGTGATCCCGACCCCACCGAGCAGGTAGGGGTTGACCAGGTAGGACAGGAATGCATCGACGTTGAACACGGCCCGGATTTCCTTCTTGCTCTATCTGTGCCGCTTACTTCGGCGCCGGGCCGGGGCCGCGGATGGCGAAGGTCGTGTCTTTCAGACGGGTCATCTTGAACTTGTCGAACAGCTTGTCGTAGGTGCCGTCGGCCTTCAGTTCGTTCAGCGCCGCGGCGGCGGCCGTGGCCGTCGTCTTGTCGCGGTAGGTCACGGTGATGTCCGTGCCGTTGATGCCGCTCAGCCAGATCTTCGCGATGCCGCGTTCGGCGAAGGCGATGGCGGTCTCGTCGATGTTGATGCCGGCTTCGAGCTGGCCGGCACGCAGGGCGGCCGTGGTTTCCGAGGCGGTGGAGAAGGTGCGGAAGTCGATCGCCTTCAACCCGCGCGCGACCATGTCGGCGTTGTATTCGCGGGACTTGCGTTCCTGGTAGGTGCCGGTCTCGATGCCGACGACGTGGCCTGCCAGGTCATCGAACTTGGTGATCTTCAGCGTGCTGTTGGGCACGGTGTAGATGCTCATCGCCTGCTGGCCGTACGGGATCATGAACATCAGCTTGGAGCGCTCTTCCGTCCAGAACATGCCGGTGTTGATCATGTCGAAGCGGCCGGCCTGCAGCGCGGGAATCATCGGCGGCATGTCCATGCGCAGGAAGACCGGTTCGAGGCACAGCTTCTTCGCGATCGCCTTGCCGAGTTCGACGTTCAGGCCTTGCAGTTCGCCCTTCTCGTCGACGAACTGCTGCGGCGGCAGCGTGGGGTTGATCGACATCTGCAGCTTGCCTGCGGTGACGAGGTGTTCTGCGCCCACCTTGGGTGTGCAGGTCTGGGCCAGGGCCGAAGCCGAGAACGCGGCGCCGATGAAGAGCGCAAGAGCCAGTTTGGTGAGTTGCATGATGTGCTTTCGTGAGACGGAGGTTGGGAAGGACGGCGGAAAACGGGTCGGAAGGTGAAAGTGAAGGTGAAGGGTTCAGGCCTCGGGCCGGCATGCCAGCAGCGCGCTGTGCTGCGCCTCGATGACGCATTCGTCGCGCTGGTTCAGCAGGCGCAGCGACTCGATGACGATGCCGCGGCCGGGACGCGATGACGTGCGCTTCTCGGTTAATTCGAAGCTCACGCGCACCGTGTCGCCGGCAATCACCGGTCGCAAGAAACGAACCCGGTCCCAGCCGAGCGATGCGATCGAGCTGTTCTGATAGAGCTTCAGCTCGGTCTTGAGCCCTTCCATCAGCGCCAGGCCGTAGAGACCGTGTGCAATGACGCCGCCGAAGCCGCGCGACGACGCATAGTCCGCGTCGGTGTGCAGCGGATGGTGGTCGCGCGTCAGGTCGCAGAAGTGCGCGATGTCGGCGGCCGTGATCGCATGCGGCTCGGTCGTGAAGGTGGTGCCGACGACCACGTCGTCGAAATAGATGTCGTGGGTGTCGCTCATGCTGCAGGTACCTCGATATGCCGTGGGGACTGGGCCATGAAGGCATCGCGCATGCCCATCGGTCCGAGCCGGAAGATGCGCGCGTCCATGGTCTTCAGCGCGTCGCTGATGCGGATCGGGAAGCCGATCTGGTCAAGCACGTCTTCCTGCAGCCGCACGCCCGGGGCGATCTCGGTCAGCACGATGCCGTCGGCCTCCATCTCGAACACGGCGCGGTCGGTGATGAAGGTCACGCGTTGCCCGCGCTCGCGCGCCAGGTGGCCGGAGAAACTGATCTGGTCGACCTCGGGCACGAACTTCTTGAACTTGCCGTCGCGGCGGATCGCTAGCCCGCCGTCGGCCACGCCGATGTCGAATTCGCCACCGGTCAGCGAGCCGTTGAACACCAGCCGCTGGGTGTTCTGCGTGATGTTGATGAAGCCGCCGGCGCCGTCGTAGCGCTTGCCGAAGCGGGTGACGTTGACGTTGCCGTGCCGGTCGACCTGCGCGAAGGACAGGAAGGCGCAACTCAGGCCGCCGCCGTCGTAGAAGTCGAACTGGTAGGACTGGTCGAGGATGACCCGCGGATTCACCGAGGTGCCGAATTCGCGCGCATGGCCCGGCACGCCGCCGACCGCGCCCGACTCGACGGTGAGCGTGATCATCTCGTCGATGCCTTCCTCGGCCGCGACGTTCGGGATCATGGCCGAGATGCCGACGCCGAGGTTCACCACGTCCCGCGGACGCAGCTCGAAGGCGGCGCGGCGTGCGACCACGCGGCGCGCGTCGAGGCGGTCGGGCGGAATGCTCGAACTCGGCACGATGGTCTCGCCGCAGCGCGCGGGGTCGTACTGCGTCGTGTACGTCTGCATCTGGTCGGGCTGCACGACGAAGTGGTCGATCAGGAAGCCCGGGATCTTCACCATGTGCGGGTTCAGCGTGCCGCGCTTGACGAGGCGCTTGACCTGGCAGATCACGGTGCCGCCGGCGTTGTGCACGGCCTGCGCCATCGACAGGTCTTCGCGCGCGGTGGCCTCGTGTTCCATGCTGACGTAGCCGTCCTCGTCTGCCGAGGTGCCGCGGATCAAGGCGACCGACGGCACGCCCGGCGCACGGTAGAACAGGTAGTCCTTGCCGCCGATGTTGACGAGTTCGACCAGCTTCTCGGTCGTGCGTTCGTTCATGCGGCCGCCGTCCTGGCGCGGGTCCATGTAGGTTTCCAGGCCCACGTGCGTCAGCACGCCGGGCTGGCGGCCGGCCATCGCGCGGCACATGTGCGTCATCACGCCCTGCGGGAAGTTGTAGGCCTCGAGTTCCTGGTCGAGCACCAGCTTCATGAAGGGCAGCTGCATGCCGAAGTTGCCCCCGATCACGCGCTGCACCAGGCCCTTGTGCGCGAAGTGGCACAGGCCCTTCTCGGTCAGCGCACCGACGCCGGTGATGTGGAAGAGGGTGATGCCGTGCGGGCCGTCGCCGGCCAGGAAGCGGCGCTCGACGGCCTCGAACACCGCCTCGGGCACGCCCGAACCGCCGTTGCCGCCGGCCAGCACCATGTCGCCGTCCTTCAGCAGGGCGGCGGCTTCGTCGGGGGTGATGCAGTGGATCATGGTCGACGTCTCCTCAGGCCAGTTCTTTCTCGACCTGCTTCGAGATGATCAGGCGCTGGATCTGGTTGGTGCCTTCGTAGATCTGCGCCAGGCGCACGTCGCGGAAGATGCGTTCGATGCGGTAGTCGCGCGAATAGCCGTTGCCGCCATGCACCTGCAGGGCGTTCGACACATGCTTCATCGCCATGTCGGTGGTGAACAGCTTGGCCTGCGCCGCTTCCTTGGCGTAGGACAGGCCGGCGTCGAACACGCGCGACGCGTGGTGGATGAGCAGGCGCGCGGCGGCGATGTCGGTCGACATGTCGGCCACCATGAACTGGATGGCCTGGAAGTTGATGATCGGCTCGCCGAACTGCTTGCGCGTGGTGGCGTAGGCCACCGCGTCTTCCATGGCGGCCTGCGCCATGCCCAGCGCCATCGACGACATCAGCAGGCGGCTGAAGTTGAAGTTGCCCATGGCCGTCTTGAAGGCCTGGTTCTCGGCGCCGATCAGCGCGGTCTTGGGCACGTGCACGTCCTGCAGCACGATCTGGCAGTCTTCCAGGCCGTGCATGCCCAGCAGTTCCTCGTTCTTGCCGCGGCTCACGCCGGGCGACGATGCGTCGACCAGGAAGCAGCTGATCGACCGGTGGCCGGCGTCCTTGCCGGTGCGCGCGAAGACCATGATGCGGTCGGCCACGCCGCCGAGCGTGACCCAGGCCTTGGTGCCGTTGAGCACCCAGCCGTCATCGGTCGCACGCGCGGTGGTCTGGATGCTGGCGGCGTCGGAGCCGAAGTCGGGTTCGGTCATGGCCGTGGCGAACACGATCGAGCCGTCGAGGATGCCGGGGATCAGCGCCTTCTGCGATTCGTTGCCGTGGTGATGCAGGAACAGGGCGGCCTCCACGGGAATGGCGAAGGCATTGCCGACGGCGGCCGAGCAGCGCGCCAGTTCTTCCATCACCAGGCAGACGCTGACGGTGTCCAGGGCCGAGCCGCCCGACGATTCGGGCAGGCTGATGCCGAACAGGCCGAGCTCGGCCATGCCGCGGTACAGCGTGCGGTCGAAGGTGTCTTCGCGGTCGATCGCGGCGGCGCGCGGCAGGATCTCGTTCTCGGCGAAACGGCGCGCGGTGTCGCGCACCGAGATCTGGTCTTCGGTAAGGAAATGGGTCATGGTGCAGTGGAGGTTTCGATGACTTCGTCGCTGGCCAGGTGGCCTTCGTGCGCGACCTCGTCGCGTTCGCGGTCGATGAAGTAGATGGCGACGTTGTGGGCCGGCGTGTCGAAGCAGGCGGCGATGGCCGGCGTCATGGCTTCGGCCACGGCCCGGCGCTGGTTGGCGCTGCGCCGGTAGGCGTGCAACTTGACGAACACGCGGGCACCGGACGGCGGCAGGCCGAATTCGCCGGCATGCGCATAGTCCTCGGTGCCGACCGGCACGAAATAGATCGTCACGGTCGACGGCGTGACGTCGAAGCCGCGCACGATGCCGTCGGTGACGGTCTGGGTCAGTTGGCGTTTTCGGGTAGCGGCGGCGCTGGGCGCCAGGATCTCGACGTAAGGCATGCGATTCTTCAGAAAGTGGGCAGGGCCCGGCAGGAGGCGCGCTCGACGAGCCGCGAGCCGATGCGGTATTCGCGCCCGCTGTTGGCGACGCCGCCGAGGCGGGACATGAGACGGTCGACCGCGAGGTTGGCCATGTCGGCCGCGCCGCTGTCGACCACGCTGATCGCGGGGCGCTGCCACTCGAACCACGGCGAGTCTTCGTAGAAGAGCACCGAGAGGTCCGACGGAACCGACAGGCCGCGCTCTGAAATCACGCGCAGCACGCCGACCGAGGATTCGTGGTTCGCCACGAAGATCGCCGAGGGCGGCGAGGCGAGCGACAGCAGGCTGTTGGCACCGGCCACGCCGGTTTCCGGCAGGTAGCGGCCGCGGTGGATGAGCCCGGGTTCGACGGTCAGGCCCGCTTCCTGCATGGCCCGGGTGTAACCCGCCAGACGTTCCTTGCCGGATGTCGTGTCGCCAGGCCCAACGATGAGTCCGATCCGCCGATGACCCAGTCCCAGCAGATGCTGCGTTCCGGCGTAGGCGCCTTCCATGTCGGCGGCCAGGATCGATTCGAGCGAGGCGCCGGCAACGCGGCGCACCGCGCAGATGACCGGGATGTCGCTGTGTTCCATGGCCAGCAGCTGGGCGCCGTTGCTGCCGGTCGGCACGGCGATCAGCCCGTCGACGCTGTGGTCGACGAGCGTCTTGAGGATCTCGCGCTCCTGGTCGGCATCGTCGTTGCTGATGCTCAGGATGACCTGGTAGCCGAGCGCCTGCATGCGCGCCTGCACGACCGAGGCGAGCACGCGGAAGGACGCGTTCTCGAGGTTGTGGACGGTCAGGCCGATGAGGCGCGACTTGCGCGTCTTGAGTGCGCGGGCCACCGTATTGGTGCGGTAGCCGATGGCCGCGGCGACCTGGACCACGTGCTTCTGCGTGGCCTGGTTGATCAGGCTGGAACCCGCCAGCGCCCGCGAGGCGGTGGCGATGGACACGTCGGCGGCACGCGCCACGTCGCGCAACGTGACCGTCACTGGGTGACCTCGGCGATGAAAATTATTGCAAACGATTGCATAAGCGGAATGTAGGGCCTGTGCGAATGGTTGGTCAACAATCTGTCATGAATAATCCGGTGGAACTGACGGTTATTTGCAAACGATTGCATTGATGTTGCATACTCGCCGGCACTTATCCGATCGAGTCCCATGACATTTCCCGTTTCCGGCGTGGGCGGCATCTGGCCCGCCACACTCACCCCTTTCACGCCCGCTGGCGCCATCGACGACGCGGCGCTCGCTGCGCATGTCCGCGAGATCGCATCGACGCGTGGCGTCCGCGCCGTGGTGGTCAACGGCCATGCCGGCGAGACCTCGTCGCTCAACCGCGCGGAGCGGGCGCACGTCGTGCGCATGGCGGTCGCCGCCGCCGGTTCGGTGCCGGTGGTGGCCGGCGTGGTCGCCGAGGACCCGCGCGACGCCCGTGCGCTGGCGGTCGATGCGGCCGAAGCGGGCGCATCGGCCCTGCTGTTGTTTCCGCCAGCCATGTTCGGCAGCGGCGCGGCGCTGCGGCCCGAAATGATCCTGCGCTACGTCAAGGACGTGGCCAGCGCGTCGTCGCTGCCCATCGTGCTGTTCCAGCTGTCGCGCGCGTCGAACCAGGCCTTCTCGGTGGACATGCTGGTGCGGCTGTGCAACGAGGTGCCGGAGATCGTCGCGATCAAGGACGGCAGCGACGTGCCCGAGCTGTACGAAGACAGCCTGCGCGCCCTGCGCCGGCTGGATCGCCCGGTGACCATGCTGTCCAGCAACAACGGCTGGCTCTTCGCGTCGCTCACCTACGGTGCCGACGGCATCCTGTCGGGCATCGGCAGCGTGGTGGCGCCGCTGCTGGTCGAAATGCACGAAGCCGTCGCGGCCGGCAGGCTCGATGCCGCGCGTGCCGTGAACGACCGGCTCGTGCCCCTGTGCCGCGTGTTCTATCGCGCGCCGTACCTCGACATCCACAACCGCATGAAGACCGCGCTGCACCTGCTCGGCCGCCTGTCGCATCCGGCGCCGCGGCTGCCGCTGCTGCCGGTGAGCGACGACGAAACCCAGCGCATCCGCGCCGCGCTGGTCGCTGCCGGCCTGCTCGACAACGCCCGCTGATCACCACCGACCACCCGACATCACCGACATGAAAGATTTCCGCGGCACCTACACCATCATGGTCACGCCCTTCGACGCCGAAGGCGCCGTCGACGTGCCCGCGCTCGAGCGCTATGTCGACTGGCAGATCGAATCGGGCATCCACGGGCTGATCCCGCTGGGCTCGACCGGCGAGTTCCTGTCGATGACCGACGACGAGATCGAGCTGGTCGCCAGGACCGTGATCGACCGCAGCGCCGGCCGCGTGCCGGTGATCATCGGCACCACGGCCGAAGACACCCGCGTCGCCGCCCGCAAGAGCCGCATGGCCGAGTCGCTGGGCGCCGATGGCGTGATGGTGCTGCCGCCGTTCTATTGCACGCCGACCGACGACGAGCTGTACGAGCACTACAAGGTCATCTCGGACGCGATCGGCATTCCGATCATGGTCTACAACAACCCGGCGGTGACCAACGTCGACCTGAAGCCCAGGCTGGTCGCGCGGCTCTCGGAGATCGACAACTGCCGCTACATCAAGGAGTCGACGCTCGAGGTGACCCGCGTGCGCGACATCATGCGGCTGTCGGACGGCCGCATGAACGTGTTCGGCGGCATCATGGGCTTCGAGTCCTATGTCGAGGGCGCGGTCGGCTGGGCGGCGGTGCCGTCGAACGGCGCGCCGGCCGAGATGGCGCGGCTCTACGACCTGGTGATGGCCGGCGAGCTGGCGCAGGCGCGCGCGCTGTCGTTCAAGTACTTCCCGATGATCGATTTCGTGGCCGGCCAGTCGTACGTGGCCGGCACCAAGGCGATGCTCACGGCCATGGGCCTGCCCGTCGGCGGGCCGCGTCCGCCACGGCTGCCGCTCGGCCCCGAAGGCATCGCCGCCGCTCAACGCCTGGTCGACGAACTCGGCCTGAAGATCGCCCAACCCGCTGAAGGATCGCCATGACTGCCATGAACGCTGCGCAAACGACGACGCCCGTCACCGACGACCCTGCGACGGGCCCCGAGCTGGTCATCCGCATGGTGAACGTGCAGAAGTGGTACGGCGACTTCCAGGTCCTGCGCGACATCAACCTCGAAGTGCGGCGCGGCGAGCGCATCGTGATCTGCGGCCCGTCGGGCTCGGGCAAGTCGACGCTGCTGCGCTGCATCAACCGGCTCGAAGAACACCAGCAGGGCCACATCGTCGTCAACCGCGTCGAGCTCACCAACGACATGCGCCGCATCGACGCGGTGCGCCGCGACGTGGGCATGGTGTTCCAGCACTTCAACCTGTTCCCGCACCTGACGATCCTCGAGAACTGCACGCTCGCGCCGATCTGGAGCAAGAAGTACACGCCGAAGGAAGCCAAGGAGGTCGCGATGGGCTACCTGACGAAGGTGAAGATCCCCGACCAGGCCAACAAGTACCCGTCGCAACTGTCCGGCGGCCAGCAGCAGCGCGTGGCCATCGCGCGTGCGCTGTGCATGAGCCCCAAGGTCATGCTGTTCGACGAGCCCACGTCGGCACTCGACCCCGAGATGGTGAAGGAAGTGCTCGACACGATGGTGTCGCTCGCGGAAGACGGCACCACCATGCTGTCGGTCACGCACGAGATGGGCTTTGCGCGGCAGGTCGCCAACCGCGTGATCTTCATGGACCAGGGCACCATCGTCGAAGAGGCGCCGCCGGCGGAGTTCTTCGGCAATCCGAAGCACGCGCGCACGCGACTCTTCCTGAGCCAGCTTCTGCACTGAGCGGCGAACGCCCGGGAGCCCGAGCCCAACGAGCCTGCGCGGCCCGATCGGCCGTCGGGCCGGCTCAGACGGCTTCGCTCGCGACGCTGCGCTTCCAGGTTGCGAGCGCGAGCCCGCCCAGCACCAGCGCGCCGCCGACCATGTGGAAGACCTCGAGCCGTTCACCCAGGACGACGTAGGCCGCGACGGCTGCGAACAGCGGCGCCATGTACAGGCTGGTGGCCGCGCGCGCGGAGCCGAGAATCTGCTGGGCTCGCCCGTAGGCCCAGTACGCGATCACGCCGGGGAAGAGCGCCGAGACCACGACCAGCAGCGTGGCCTGCCGCGACCAGGCGGTCAGGCCCGGCGTCGAATGCTCCCAGATCGCGAACGGCAGCAGCACGCAGGAGCCGGCGAAGCTCGTGACGGCCACGCGCGCGAAGGTCGACAGCGTGCTCGGCCAGATCCGCAACAGCAGCGAGTAGGCCGCCCAGCCGAGCGTGGCGCACACGATCCACAGGTCGCCGGACGAGAGATGCACGCCCGCCAGCGAATTCCAATGGCCTTTGACCGTCACGTGAACCACGCCGACCAGCGACAGCACCGTGCCGGCCAGCCTGGCGCCCGTCATCCGTTCGCCCAGCCAGAGCACCGAACCGATCAGGATGAGCACGGGCGCGGCGGCGTAGATCAGCGCGATGTTCATCGTGCTCGTGCTGCGGCCGGCGATGTACACCCAGGCGCCGCACACCAGCATGCCGAGCGCGCCGAGCACCAGGTAGCGAAGCCAGTCGCGCTGGATCTCGGCCCGGCGGGCCCACAGCTCGCGGTGCGTGGCGACGCAGAGGATGGCGCTGGCCAGGGCCCAGCGTCCCAGCGCCAGCGTGTGCGGTGCGATGACGCCGGGCGCCACGCGGGCGACGATGTAGTTCATCGACCACATCGTGGGCACCAGGATGAGAAGCGCGTACGCCAGACGCGTTTCCCGCGCGCTGAAGCTCATGGCTGGCGCGGGGCGGCCGGTGCCGATGCGCTGCGGCCTTCGCGGCTCATCAGTGCGCACACCAGGCCCAGCACGCCGAGCAGCATCACGTAGCCCGAGATCAGCACCGTGTTGCCGGTCCAGGCGAAGAACAGCGTGGCGAGGAAGGGCACGGACCCGCCGACCACCGTGGTCGGAATCGCCTGGCTCAGCGCCACGCCGGTGTAGCGCACCGACACGTCGTAGCGGGACGAGAACAGCGCCGCCTGGGGCGCCTGGATCGCCGCGTGGATCACGGCCAGCGCGATGGCCATGGCCACGAAGGTGGCGAACACAGACCCCGAGTTCAGCAGCGAGAAATAGAAGTAGCTGAAGACGACAGTCACGGCGCAACCGAAGGCGATCACGGCGGCGGGGCTGGTCTTGTCGGCGATCCATCCGAAGAGCGGGATGGTGAAGAGGTAGATGGCGGCGGCGAGCATCAGGACATTGAGAAGGGCTGCGCGGTCCATGCCGAGCCGGCTGGTCGCGTAGGACAGCGTGTAGGTGCTGACGATGAAGAATACCGCGTTGCCCGGTGCGGCCATGCCGAAGGCCTTGGCCAGGTCCTTCCAGTTGTGCTGCAGCACGGTGGCGATCGGCGCGCGTGGCAGGGCCTTGGCCGCCAGGCGCATCTCCTGGAACTCGGGCGACTCGTCGATGCCGCGGCGGATCCAGTAGGCCACGCCGAGCAGCAGCACACTGGCGATGAAGGGCAGGCGCCAGCCCCACACCAGGAACTGGTCGCCCGAGATCAGCGCGCTCAGGCTGGTGATGCCGGTCGCGAGGATCAGCCCGCCCGGCGCGCCCATCTGCACGACGCTGCCCATGACGCCCTTGCGGCCCGGCGCCGCGTTTTCCACCAGCATCAGCGCCGCGCCGCCCCATTCGCCGCCCAGCGCGAGCCCCTGCAGGATGCGCAGGGCGGTCAGCAGGATCGGTGCGAACAGGCCGACGGATTCGAAGGAGGGCACGAGGCCGATGCCCACGGTCGAGCCGCCCATCATGCTCAGCGAGATGATCAGCGTCGTGCGGCGCCCGAGCTTGTCGCCCCAGTAGCCGAACAGCACGCTGCCCAGCGGTCGCGCCAGGAACCCGACGGCGAAGGTGGCGAAGGCCGCGAGCGTGCCTGCGAGCTCGCTGTAGCCCGGGAAGAACAGCTGCTTGAAGACCAGCGCCGCCATCGTCCCGTAGATGAAGAAGTCGTAGAACTCCAGCGTCGTCCCGGCGAAGCTCGCGAAGATGATGCGGACCGGCTGCTTGCGGCGGGGCGACGAACTGGAACGGCTGCTTGGCATCTGTAACCCGACAAGGCGTGCGCCCCCCGGGCGCACTTGAAACGAAAGACGGCTACTTCAGGAAGCCGGTGGAGAACCACGGGAACGCGGTCACGATGACCAGCCCGATGAACAGCGCGACCATGTAGCCGATGATGGGCTTCATGCCCTCGTCGGGGTGGATGCGGCTGATCGCGCAGGCGGCGTAGTAGCCCACGCCGAACGGCGGTGCGAACAGGCCGAGGCCCATCGACAGCACGACGACCATCGCGTAGTGGATGTCGTTGATGCCCAGCTTGTGCGCGATCGGGAACATCAGCGGACCGAAGAGCACGATCGCTGGAATCCCCTCGAGCAGGCTGCCGAGGATGATGAATGCCAGCACCGACACCGCCAGGAAGGTGGTTCCGCCGCCCGGCAGCGCGCCCATGAAGTCCGCCAGCGCGTTCGAGAACCCGGATTGCGTCAGCGCCCAGGCCATCGCCGTGGCCGCGCCGATGATCAGCAGGATCGCGCCCGACAGCGATGCCGTGTCGACGAGCATCGGCCGCAGCCGGCGCCAGTCGAACTGCCGGTAGACGAACAGGCCCATGACGACGGCGTAGGCGATGCCGATGGTCGAGACCTCGGTCGCCGTCGCCACGCCTTCGATCACCGCGGCGCGGATGACGAAGGGCAGCGCGATGGCCGGCAGCGCGATCAGCAGCGAACGGCCGATCTCGCGTGCGTTCGCACGCTTCACGCCTTCGAGGCTCTCGCCGCGATGGCGCCACCAGACGACCAGGCACAGCCCCGCACCGAGGACCACGGCAGGCAGCAGCCCGCCGATGAACAGCGCCGAGATCGACAGGCCGGTCACGGAGCCGATCGTGATCAGCACGATGCTCGGCGGAACCGTCTCGGTCTGGGCGCCGGTCGCCGACAGCAGGGCGACGAGGTCGCCGCGCTTGGCTCCGCGCTTCTCCATCTCGGGGAAGAGCACGGGTGCAACCGCGGCCATGTCGGCCGCCTTGGCGCCCGAGATGCCCGACACCAGGTACATCGCCCCGACCAGCACGTAGCTCAGGCCGCCGCGGACGTGGCCGAGCAGGCTCGCCAGGAAGCGCACCATCGCGCGCGCCATGCCCGTCATCTCGATCAGCAGGCCGAGGAACACGAACAGCGGAACCGCCAGCAGGATCAGGTGCGACATGCCTTCGTCCATGCGGCTCACGACCACCGTGAGCGGCATGGTCGTCGCCACGGCCAGGTAGCCGAAGGTGGCGAGGCCGAAGCAGAACGCGATCGGCACGCCCGACAGCACGGTGCCCGCCACGACGATCACGAAGAAAATCACGAGGTTGAAGTTGCCCAGGCCCTTGAGCAGGGGCTGCAGCAACCACATGACGGCGCAGATCGCGACCACGCCGCCGATGGCCTTGGCGACCAGCCTGGCATCGGCGACCTGCACCAGCCGGATCAGCGCGGTCACGATCATCAGCGCGATGCCCACGGGCAACGCGGCGGCGCGCCACGAGTTGGCGATCTCCAGCGCCGGCGTGGTGATGAACGCCTCGTCGGCCGCGTACTCGTACGACGGCACCATCATCAGCACCAGGAAGGCCAGGGCCGCGGCGATGGCGATCACGTCGAACAGCGCGCGCCGAGGCGGCGTGAGTCCGCTGACCATGGCGGTCATGCGCATGTGCTCGCCGCGCCGGAACGCGACCACCGCGCCCAGCATGGCCAGCCAGAGGAACAGGATCGAGGCGAGCTCGTCCGACCAGATCACCGGGCGGTGCAGCAGGTAGCGGCAGACGACGCCGGTGAGCAGCACGATCACCTCGGTCAGCACCAGCAGGCCGGCGGGAATCTCGACCAGGATGCCGAGCCATCGGTCGATCGTTGCCAGGGCGCCGCCTTCCCGGCGCGGACTTCCCTGAAGTGTGTGTTCTTGCATGGCGGGTCCGCTGTACTCAGCTCAGGTTGCCGGCGTACTTCTCGAGCAGCGTCCAGGCTTCGGCGCCGAACTTCTCCTTCCAGTCGGCGTAGTAGCCGGCCTGCTTGAGCTTCTCGCGGAACGGCGTCACGTCGATCTCGTTGAACTTCATGCCCTTGGCGCTCAGGCTCTGGCGCAGCATGCTGTCCTGCTTGGCCATGTCCTCGCGCTGGTCGAGTGCGGAACGGTCGAAGTGCTTGGTCACGATGGCCTGCACGTCGGCCGGCATGCGACCGAACGAGCGGCGGTTGCCGAGCACCCAGTAGCCGTCCCACATGTGGTTCGTCAGCGTGCAGAACTGCTGGACTTCATAGAGGCGGTTGGTCTCGAGGATCACCAGCGGGTTCTCCTGGCCGTTCACCACCTTGGTCTGCAGCGACGTGTAGAGCTCCGCGAAGTTGATCGCGGTCGGGCTCGCACCGAAGCCCTTGAAGAGCGACACCCACATCGGGCTCGCCGGCACGCGGATCTTGAAGTTGTCGAAGTCGGCGGGCGTGCGGATCGGGCCGGTGCTGCTCGTGACCTGCCGGAAGCCGCTGGTCCAGATGTGGGGCATGGTGATCAGGCCGGCCTTCTCGATCTGCTTGCGCAGGTAGGCGCCGACGTCGCCGTCGAGCGCCTTGAGCGCGGTGGCCGTGTCCTTGAAGGCGAAGCCCACACCCGGCAGCGCCGAGGCCGGAACCAGCGGCGCGACCAGCTGCGTGGAGTACATGAAGAAGTCGAGCGCACCGGAGCGCAGCTGGTTCAGCATGTCGGGGCCGCCGCCGAGCTGGTTGTTCGGGAAGAGCTTGATGTCGACGCGACCGCCGGTTTCTTCCTTGATGCGCGCCGCGGCTTCCAGCGTGCGCACGTTGCAGGGGTGGGTTGCGGGCGTGTCGCTCGCGATCTTGAATTCGTACTCGGCGGCCTGCGCGAAGCGGGGCAGCAGCACGGTGCCGGCGAGGGCGGCGGAGCCGGAAAGGATGTGGCGACGATTCAGTTGTCTCATGATTGATTTCTCCAGGACTGCAAACACGCAGGGGGTTAGATGTGCCGCCCGGATCGGCGGGCGGCACTCGGTGAACGGGTCAGTTCAGGTCAGGTCAGGCCGCGCTGGCCGCCTGGCCGAGGAAGCCGTCGTCGTCCAGTGCCAGCACCATGGCCGTGAGCGCGCCGATGTAGCTGTACTGGCGCATGCCCATGCACATGCCGGTGGCCGTGTGGGTGAAGCTCGACCGGATGCTGCCGCCGCCGAGGCCGCGGGACCCGCCGGCACCGGCGCTGATGTTGGCGAAGTGCACTTCGATCACGGGGCGGCCGGTGTCCTCGAGGGCATGGCGCACGCCTTCGCCGACCGTGGTGAGGCCGGCCGGATTGATGATGTAGCCGTCCACGCGTTCGGCCGACGCGTGGATGTATTCCAGGATGTCGCCCTGGTGGTTGGACGAGAAGGCTTCGACGTCGACGCCGAGCCGCTCGCCGAAGCCGGCGACGTAGGCCTTCAGTTCGTCGAGCGAACCGATCTTTCCGTAGACCTTCTTGCTGCGTGCGCCGAGGTTGGACATGTTCGGGCCGTCGATCACCGCGATGCGATGGCGCCGGGCGGTCTCGCGCTGGATCTGTGCCGTGTGCGTGTTGCTCATCTGTTGTCTCCTGATGGGTTCCGGATCAGTTGAAGCGCAGCCCGGCGTCGACGTTCAGCGTCTGGCCGGTGATGTACTTGCTGGCGTCGGACGCGAGGAACATGGTCGCGCCGATCATGTCGCTCACGTCGCCCTTGCGCTTGAGTGCCTGGGCCGCGAGGATCGCGTCCCACTGCTCGGGCTTGATCGTGTCGCGCGGCACTTCGGTCACGATGCCGTGCGGGCTGATGGCGTTGACGTTGATGCCCGCGTCGCCGAGTTCGGTGGCCAGTGCGCGGGTCAGCGCGACCACGGCGCCCTTCGATGCCACGTAGTGCGCGTAGTTGGCGCGCCCGGTCACGACGACCGACGACGAGATGTTCACGATCTTGCCGCTGCCCTGCGCGCGCATCGGCTTGGCCGCCGCCTGGGCGCAGAAGAACACGCCGCGGGCGTTCACGGCCATCACGCGGTCCCACTCGTCGCCGTCGATCTCCTCGAAGGGCTTCATCTTGAGGGTCGAGAAGATGGCGGCGTTGTTGATCAGCACGTCGACGCGGCCGAAGGCCTCGATTGCCTTGTCGACCATCGCCTGGGCGCTGGCCTTGTTCGCGACGTCGACCTTCACGGCGATCGCCTTGCCGTCGGCGGCAACGACTTCGGCCGCGACCTTGTTGGCCTGCTCTTCGTTCAGATCGGCGACGACGACCGAGCCGCCGGCCTTGGCGAATTCGAGTGCGTACGCGCGGCCGATGCCCTGGCCGGAGCCGGTGATGATGATGACCTTGTTCTTGAAGTCCATGACGAATGCTTTCTTGTGTTGAGGAAGGTGTTGGGTGTGAAAGGTGTGGGCGGTGCCGTGCGCCGGGTCAGCGCGGCATCCGCAGCGCGGTCATGCCGCCATCCAGGTTGATCACGCTGCCGACGCTCGAATGCGCACCGGCGCGGGCCAGGTAGAGGACGGCCTCGCCGACTTCCTGCGGCGACACCATGCGGCCGGTCGGCTGCCTGGCTTCGAACGAGGCGCGCTTGGCGGCAGGGTCCGCGTCGCGGGCGGCCAGCTCGGCCATGAAGGGCGTGTCGACCGTTCCGGGGCTCACGCAGTTGACGCGGATCCCTTCGGTGACCAGGTCGGCCGCCATGGCCATGGTCATCGACTGCACGGCGCCTTTGGTGGCCGAGTACAGCGCGCGCTGCGGCAGCCCGTTGACGGCGGTGCACGACGACATGTTGACGATCGCCGCATCGCCCGAGCGCCGCAGCCAGGGCAGCGCCGCGCGGGTCGCGCGCATCTGGCCGACCACGTTGATGTCGTAGATGCGGTGCCAGTCGGCCTCGCTGCCGTCCTCGATCGACCCGACGAAGCTCACGCCGGCGTTGTTGACCAGCACGTCGATGCGGCCGTGCGCCTCGCCGAAGCCGCCGATCGCGCTGTCGAGCGCCGACTGGTCGCGCACATCGGCGACGAGCGCGGTCGCACCGGCCGGCACGCCCTCGACACCGAGGTCGACGGAGGCCACGGTCCAGCCCTGGCTCAGCAACACGCCGACGACGGCCTGTCCGATGCCGGCGGCGCCGCCGGTGACGACCGCGACACGGCCGGTGGCTGCCGGTGCGGTGGGCGATGGATGGGAAGTACTCATTCTGTGTCCGTGAAAGAAGGGGTGTCGCCACCGGCGGCATGGGCCAGCCAGTGGTGTCGGAGTGCGGCGACCAGTTCGGGCGCGGCGAACAGCGGCGCCATGTGGCCACCGCTCGGCAGGACCTGCAGCGCCACGTCCGCGGCGCGTCCGGCCCGCACGAACGCGTCGACGATCGGCTGCATGACCCGGGGCGGTGTCGACAGGTCGTCCTGCGCCGTGATGCAGACGGTCGCAGGCAGGCTTTGCACGATGGACGGATAGCCCGCAAACCCCGCGAGCGCGGTCCAGGCGCCGGCGAGACCGTCGGCCTGCATGGCGGCCAGCGCCGCGCGTGCATGGCGTTGCGGCCAGGCGTCGGCCAGGCGGCCGGCTTCGCCGAACCAGCGGGCCATCGTCGGATCGATGCTGGCTTCCGTGCCTGCACCGCGTGCATCGGCGGCACGCTGCAGAAAGGCGGGATGGCCCGCCGCCGGCGACGAGACGAGCGCCAGCGACGCGATGCGCCCAGGCTGGCTGCGCGCCGTCCGGGCCGCCAGCAACGCCGCGACGGCGCCGCCCATGGAATGGCCCAGCAGGTGCGCCGGCCCCGCGGCGCAGGCGTCCAGCACGGCGGCGGCATCGTCGACATAGCCGTCGAGCGCGTCGCAGGCCTGCGACGTGCGGTGGCCATGGCCGCGCTGGTCGAAGGACACGATCTGCCAGCCGTCGCCGAGGCGCTCGCGCAGCGCATCGAACGCCCGCGCATCGTGCCCGAGCGAATGCAGCGCCAGGACCTGGCCGTGCACGGCGTTGCCGCTGCGGACGACGTGCATGCGCGAGTCCACGGAGGCCACGGTGGTGCTGCCGGAGGCGGTCATCAGGCGACCGCCACCTTGCGTTGGGCGAGCACGCCGCGCGACATCAGTCCTGCGACGTCGTCGGCGCTCGTGCCCAGCCAGTCGCCCAGCACGCGTGCGGCGTCTTCGCCGAGCCTCGGCGGATAGCTGGCGTCGCGTTCGGCTTCGCCGGTGAAGCGGATCGGGTTGCCGACCACCTCGATGTGCTCGCCGCGGTCGCTGTCGAGCGCGAGGATCATGCCGCGGCCCGACTCCCGCGCGTCCTGCAGGGCTTCGGGCACGTTCTTGATCAGCGCGACCGGCACGCCCTGGACCTGCAGCGGTTCGATCCAGTCCGCTGCCGGCTTGGCCAGGAAGGCCTGTTCGAGCAGGGGCCAGAGCGTTTCGCGGTTCTTCAGGCGCTGGCCGCCGGTGGCGAAGCGCGCGTCGGCGATGAGTCCGGACAGGCCGAGCGCTTCGCACAGGCCCTTCCACATGCGCTCGGTGTTGGCCGTGACGACCAGCTCGCGGCCGTCGCCCGCCACGAAGGAGCGGTAGGTCGGAATCGAGTCGTGGCGCGCGCCCTGGGGGTGCGGCGTGGTGCCGGCCACCAGCGCATAGGTGCTCTGGTAGGACAGCATGGCGAGCTGGCAGTCCAGCATCGACACGTCGATGACGCGGCCTTCGCCGTGGCCCGAGGTCTGGCGGCTGCGCTCGCGGTCGGCCAGCGCCGCATTGATGGCGATGGCCGCGTACATGCCGGCCACCATGTCGCCCGCCGGAATGCCCAGGCGGACGGCCGGGCGGCCGGGCTCGCCGGTGAGGCTCATCACGCCCGAGAGTGCCTGGACGATCATGTCGTACGCCGGCTTGTCGCGCCACGGGCCGGTCTGGCCGAAGCCGCTCACCGAGGCCCAGATGAGCGACGGGTGCGCCGCGCGCAGGGCGTCGATGTCGAGCCCGATGCGCGTCGCGACACCGGGGCGGTAGTTCTCGACGACCACGTCGGACTGTCCGATCAGCTGCTTGACCAATGTCAGGCCGTCGGGCTGCTTCATGTCCACCGCGATGCTGCGCTTGTTGCGGTTGATGCCCAGGTAATAGGCGCTGTCGTCGCCGACGAAGTGGGGCGGAATGGCGCGGCTCGAGTCGCCTTCGGGCGCTTCGACCTTGACCACCTCTGCACCGAGGTCGGCGAGGATCTGCGTGCAGAAAGGACCGGACAGGAAGGTCGTCAGGTCGAGGATGCGGTAGCCGGCCAGCGGCTGGGGACGGGAAGAGGATGCGGGTGCGTTCATTTGAAGACGGCTCCGAGATCGTGCGAGAGCGCCTTGGCGCGCTTCGCGACCTCCTGGCCGATGGCGTCGGTACTGGCGTGCGGCATGCGCGCCTTGGGAGAAGTGAGGCAGATGCAGCCGATCACGCCGGCGGGGCCGTACACCGGTGCGGCGATGCCGCGCGCGTCCGGCAGCTTTTCGCTCTCGCTCAAGGCCCAGCCCTGGCTGCGGATGCCGGCCAGTTCCGCGGCGAGCTGCTGCGCATCGGGCGGTGGCGCGCCGGTGGCCGGCGACGGGCCTTCGGCAGCGAGGATGGTCGCCACGACGTCGTCCGGCAGGAAGGCCAGCACCGACTTGCCCGACGCGCCCCAGACCAGCGAGAGCGGCTTGTGCATGTCGATCTGGTACTTGAGCTTCTGCTGGCCGTCGGCGCGTGCGGCGAAGGTCAGGGTTCCCTCGGTCGGCAGGTAGAGACCGAAGACGACCGTCTCGTTGAAGGTCTCGGCGATGCTCTCGATGACGGGCTGCGCAACGGTGGCCGGCGACATGCCGCCCACCACGCGGGCCGCCACGCGATAGAACTGCGGGCCGACGCCGTACTGGCCGCCGGGCGCCGCATCGACGAAGCCTTCCTTGCGCAGGAGCTGCAGCAGGCGGTGCGCAGTCGAAGGCGGCACCTGCATGACGTCGCCCACGTGCTTCACGGTGACGCGGCCGCCGGCGTCGGCCAGCAGGGTGAGCAGCGCCAGCGCGCGGCTCACCGTGCCCGTGCCGGCACCCGAACCGGCGTCGGGCGAGGTCGTTGCGGAGGGCGTCACCTGCGTGCTCACAGCGTGCGTTCGAAGAGGTGGACGGTGCATGCACCGTGGTCGAGACCGGCAATGCCGCCGCCGGTCACGTGCGACAGGCCGATCCGGGCGTCTTCGACCTGGCGAGCGCCGGCCGTGCCGGTGAGCTGCCAGTACATCTCGACCGCCTGCGCCACGCCGCTGCAGCCCACCGGGTGGCCCTTCGACAGCAGGCCGCCGCTCGGGTTGACCACCACGTCGCCGCCGTAGGTCGTCTTGCCGGCCTTCAGGTAGTCGGCCGATTCGCCGGGCTTGCACAGGCCGAGCGCTTCGTAATAGACCAGTTCGGCAATGGTGAAGGCGTCGTGCAGTTCGACCACGTCGACATCGGCCGCGCCGATGCCGGCCGCCTCGTACGCGTCGGCGGCCGAGTGGTAGGTGATCTCGGGGCGCAGCATGTCGCGGAAGCCGGTCGTCATCGAACCCGAATGCAGGATCGACGCGGCGACGCGCACCGCGGGCAGGCCGAGGCGCTTGCGCACCGCGTCCGACACCACGAGCACCGCGGCGGCGCCGTCGCCGGTCGGGCAGCACTGCAGCAGCGTGAGCGGCTCGCAGATGTAGCGGGAGGCGAGGACTTCCTCGACCGTGACTTCCTTGCGGAACTGGGCGTAGGGGTTCTTCGCGCCATGGCGGCGTGCCTTGACGCTGACTTCCGCCAGGTCCGACGGCTGGGCGCCGCGCTCATGCAGGTAGCGGCGTGCGCGCATGGCGTAGAGCGCCGGCATCACCATGCCTTGCTGGACTTCGGGGTCTTCCAGCACCAGCGGCAGGGTGCCGCCACCGAACTGGGTGAGCTTGTCGACGCCGATGACGAGCACGATCTCGTGGCGGCCGGCCTGGATGTCCTTCCATGCCAGGTGCAGCGCGGTCGCGCCGCCGGAGCACGCGTTGTCGACGTTGGTCACCGGCACCGTGCTGATGCCCATTTCCTTGACGATGCGCTGGCCGGTCAGCATGCCGCCGAACGCATGGCCGCAGACCACCGACTGCACGTCGGACGGCTTGAGCCCGGCGGAGGCGAGCGCGTTGAGGACAGCCGGCAGCGCCAGGCCGGAATAGCTCGATTCACGGTGCTTGGCCATGGGGATCATGGCGGCACCGACGATGAAGGCTTCGCTCATGCGGCTGCTCCTTGTGCGTCGATGGGGGAGACGAACCAGCTTTCGCCGTCGGCGCGCAGTTCGACGGGGATGTCGCAAGCCAGCGGGCGGCCATCGGCCTCGACCAGCGCCAGGACGCGCACGCCGTTGTCGAAGTCGACGTAGCCGATGGTGTAGGGCGTGGGACGCGACGAGGACACGTGCACGGTCGAGTAGCTGTAGAGCGTGCCGCGCGGGCCGAAGGTCATCGGCTCCATGTCGCGCGCGCCGGTCTCGGGGCACACGGCGCGGGCCGGAAAGGCACGGCTGCCGGACGAGCGCGACACGCTGCCGCGCAGTCGCACGGTGCCGTCCTGGATCTCGAACGGCAGGTGTTCCGGGGTCGCCAGGTCGCGGTACGGCAGGGCGTCGGCAGCAAAGCCGGACCCCGACGTGAGGGAGGCGGTTTCAGTGGTCATGTGGTTGGATGCTTTGTCTGATGGGGGGAATACGGTGGCGCTCCAGAACGCGGCCAGCGCGTCGGCGAACGGCGTCGCCTCTTCGATGGGCGGCGTGTGGCCCGATGCCGCCATGACGATGTGGCGGCTGCGCGGCACACGGTCGGCGATGAATTGCATGTCGGCCGGCTTCTTGGCGTTGTCGAGCGCGCCGCTCACGAGCAGCAGGGGCGTGCGCAGCTGCGGCAGCGTGTCGACATAGCCCGGGCGTGCGAACACCTCGTGCACGGCATCGGGAATGCGGTCGTCCAGCGCGGCGAAGTGCGCGCGCCAGGCGTCCAGCGCCGCGCCGCCGGATTCGGCGAAGCGCGCGCCGAACATGGTGGCGACCAGTCCGTCGACCAGGCGGGCAGCGCCGCCGTCGCGCAATGCGGCTTCCAGCGCGGCGAAGCGCTCGGGCTGCTGTTCGGCCTCCGAGGTGCAGCACGACAGCACGCAGCTGCGCAGCAGGTCGGGACGCTGGCGGGCCAGTTCGAGCGCCACGTAGCCGCCCATCGAACTGCCGACCAGATGGACCGGCCCGTCTCCGAGCGATTCGATGATCTCCGCCGTGTCGGCGGCCAGCCGGGCCATGGTGGGCGCCAGCGAGCCCGACGCGCTGCCGCACTGGCCCCGGTGGTCCGGGCAGATCAGGCGCCATTCGGACGGCAGGCGACGAGCGACCTGCTCGAACATGCGTGCGCCGAAGAACAGCGACGGCAGCAGCACCGCGGTGCCGGCCGAAGGCCCGGTGGCCGGTCGTTCCAGGTACTGGAGAACCGCCCCATCGCTGGCGGCCCGGTGCGTGCCTGGGAGAAAGAAGTCTGTCATTCGCTATTCCGTTTAACGGAATTACATGCTATTTAATGGAATGTGAAGAGTCTAGGTCCGGGTCTTTCCCTCGGCATCCGGGAAAACCCCAGGCGGGTGCGCACCAAAAAAAAACCGCGCCGGAGGGCGCGGTTTTCATGGAGCGGTGGCAGGGCCGGAGCCCTTCGGCATCAGAACTTCCAGAGCAGATCGGCCTTCACGCCCCTGTCGGTGACGCCGCTGCCGACCTGACCCACATAGGACAGGCCCAGCGTGAGGTTGGGACGGAAGGCGACGTCGATACCGCCCTCGACCACCAGCGTGTTCTTGGCGATCGGCACACCGGCCACCGTGAAGCCGGGTTGGCCGGCGAGCGCCACCGTGCGGGTCATGTCGGTGTCGCCGAACGCATGCCGCCAGCCGAGCAGGCCCTTGAGCGTGGTCTGCGTGCCCGTGTCCACGGTGGTCACGCCGCGCAGGCCCAGGGTGCTGAACGTGGTGTTGTCGGTGCTCTTGCCCGCGTTGAGCGCCGCGACACCGCCGCTTTCGGCGAAGCCGTCGGTGCGCAGGTTCACGTGGGCCAGTCCCACGAAGGGCTCGAGCGAACCGGACGCCGTCGGGATGCGCCAGCCGAGTTCACCGAACACCTGCGCGGTCTTGAGGTCGTAGCTGGCACGCGTGCTGTCGCTGAAGCCGGTGAAGGCGACGTCGCGCTGCGTGTCGGCGTCACCCACGCTGTAGGCCGCGCCCAGGCGCAGGCCGAGAGCGCCCCATTGCGTGCCGCCATAGACGCCCGCATGGTAGGTGTCGCTGGTGGCCGAAGACGCGCGGTTGTCCAGTGTCACGCGGTTGCGGCTGTAGCCGCCGAGCACGCCCACGTTCCAGGCGTCGCCGACCCGGGTGTCGGCCCCGATCAGGATGCCGCTGGTGGAGCGGGTGGTGGACGACGCATTGCCGTCGCCGCCGGTATCGCCCCACGCGCCGAAACCATGCGCCCACAGGCCGCCGCGGTTGCCGTCCGGCTGGTCGCCGGCCTGGCGCAGGCGCGTCAGTCCGGCATCGCGCACGAAGCGGCTGTCCTCGATGGCGGTCGACTTGACCGATGCATGGACCTCGCCCGACAGGCCGTCGAAGGCCGCTCGGGCATCGGCCGCGTTCAGCTGCACCACGGCGCTGTACAGCGTGCCGGTGTGCAGTGCCGCGACGGCGCCGGCAGCGGCGATCTGGTTGCGGGTCTGCGCGACGTCGGCGAAGGTGACGTCGTTGCGCTGCAGCCGCAGCGTCACGGTCTGCGGGCCGTAGGTCAGGAAGGGCTCGAGGAAAGCCATGTCGGTGGTCGCGCCGCTGAACTGGCCCAGCACGCCGCCATTGGCCGCGACGATGGTGTAGCTGGTGGTCGGCTGCCATGTGCCCGTGGCCAGCACCGACACCGTGCCGCCTTGCAGCGTCGCCGTGCCGGTGGCACGGATCTGGTCGGCGCGGCCGTCGCCCGCGGCCTCGACCTGGTAGGTCGAACCCGCCGCGAAGACGATGTTGCCTGCCACGTTCAGCGTGCCGATGCTGTTGCCCGGTGCCACGGTGCCGCCCGATTGCACCAGCGTGCTGCCCACGGTGCCGGTGCCTTTCAGCGTGCCGCCGTTGGCCACCGTCAGCAGGCCGCCGAGCGAGCCGTTGACCGCTAGCGTGCCGCCGGCGATCACGGTGTTGCCGGCGAAGGCGCTGCTGTTGCCCGTGAGGTTCAGGCTGCCCGAGCCCTGCTTCGTGATCTGGCCGGTTCCCAGCAGGACGTTCGCCATGCTGCCGGAGCCGCTCTGGTCGAGCACCAGTGCCGCGTTGTCGGTGATCGAGCCGCTGCCGAAGCTGCCGCTGTTGCCGATCAAGGTGCCCGCGCTCACGGTGGTGCCGCCGCTGTAGCTGTTGGTCGCGGCCAGCGTGGTGCTGCCCGTGCCCATCTGCACCACGGTGCCGGTGCCGGAGATCGTGCCGTCGAAGCGCACCGCGTCCGAGCGGTCGAACGCCAGCGTGCCGCTGGTGGCGACGTTGCCCGTGATGGAACCTGTGGTGCCGCCATTGCCGAGCTGCAGCGTGCCGGCCGTGATCGTCGTCCCGCCCGTGTAGGTGTTGGCGCCCGTCAGCGTGGTCGTGCCGGTGCCGCGCTGTTCGAGCGTGCCGGTGCCGGACACGACGCCTGCGAAGGTGACGGCGTCCGACCGATTGAAGGCCAGCGTGCCGTTGTCGACCACGTTGCCGGCGATGGAGCCGGTCGTGCCGCCGTTGCCCAGTTGCAGCGTGCCGGCCGCAACCGTCGTGCCGCCGCTGTAGGTGTTGGTGCCCGTCAGCACGGTGGTGCCGGTGCCGCGCTGCTCGACCGAACCGGTGCCTGAGACCACGCCCGTGAAGAGCGCGGCGTCGGAGCGATCGAAGGCCAGCGTGCCGCTGTTCGCGACGTTGCCTGCGATCGATCCGCTGGTGCCGCCGTTGCCGAGCTGCAGCGTGCCGGCCGTGATCGTCGTGCCGCCGGTGTAGGTGTTCGCGGCGGCGAGCACCAGCGTGCCGGCACCGGTCTTGTCGAGTGCGCCGTTGCCGCTCACGACACCGTTGAACACCGCGGTGGTGGCCGCATCGGTCTGCACGGTGGCGCCTGCGGCACCCGCCGTCACAGCCCGTGCGGAAGTGAGGTCGGCCGTGGTGCGCAGCGTGCCGCCGTCGATCGTCAGCGTGCCCGCGCTTGCGCCCAGGCTGGCATCGGTGGCGATCGACAGCGTGCCTGCCTCGATCGACCATGGCGTGAGTGCCGTGGTCGCCCCGGTCAGCGTCCAGGTGCTGGTGCCGAGCTTCTCGAAGCCGGTGAAGTTGCGGTACTGCGCCGTGTCGCCGATCAGCGCCGCGTTGAAGCTCGCATCGGACGACCCGGTCAGCGCCAGCGTGTCGCCGCCCGCCACCGTGGCCACCACATTGCCCTGGATGGTCGAGTTGGACAGCAACTCGAGCCGGTTGCCGCCGCCCGTCAGGGTGATGGCATTGCCGCGTGTGGCTCCGTTGCCCGAGAGGCCGCCGCGGATGGTGCCGTCGTTGACGATGGTGTCGCCACCCACCGCAACGATGCCCACGCCACCGGCCGCAACGGCCGGCGTGCCGGTCAGCAAAGTGCCGGCTGCACCGCCGGCCCCGCCGGCGATGGTGCCGGTGTTGGTGAGCGTCGAGCCAGTCGCCAGCGTCGCGCCTGCGCCGCCGGCACCACCCGCGCCGCGGACGAGTGCCGAGCCACCCTGGCCGCCGGCGCCGCCGCTGATCGTGCCCGCGTTGGTGATGGCCGCGCCGGTGACGCTGCTCGTCACGCCGACGCCGCCTGCGCCGCCGTTGCCGCCCGTGCCGAAGACGCCAATGCCGCCCGTGCCGCCAGCGCCGCCGGTGACGGTGCCGAAGTTGTCGAGGCCGGTCGCCGTGCCGGTGAGCAGCACGCCCGTGGCACCGCCGGTCGCATTGCCGCCGCTGCCGAGGCCCGCCGTGCCGTTGGTGCCGCGCGTGCCCGTGATGACGCCGCTGGCGTTGCCGCTGCTGCCGAGTTGCAATTCACCGCCGCTCACGGTCGCGCCGCCGGTCAGGTTGGTCGCGCCCGCCAGTTGCAGGTCGCCTGCACCGGTCTTGGTGAAGCTGCCCGCGCCGGACAGCGCGTTGTTCAGCGTGCCGTTGGTGGCCTGGTCGATCACCAGCGCTGCGTTGTTCGCGATGGCGCCACTGCCGAAACTGCCCGCATCGCCGACCAGCGTGCCGGCCGCGACCGTGGTTCCGCCTTCGTAGGTGTTGGTGCCGTTCAGCACCGTGGTGCCGCTGCCGGTCTTCGTCAGCCCGCCGGTGCCCGACACGACGCCGTCGACCGTGTAGGTCGTGCCCGCCGCCGTCGCCAGCGTGCCGTTGCCGGCACCCAGCGCGATGGCCCGCGTCGTGCTGATGTCGGCCGTCGTCTGCAGCGTGCCGCCATCGAGCGTCAACGCGCCCGAGCTGGCGCCGAGGCTCGCGTCGTCCGCGATCGACAGCGTGCCTTGCCGCACGCTCCATGGCGTGACGGCGGTCGTGACGCCGGTCAACGTCCAGGTGCTGGAACCGACCTTCTCGTAGCCGGTGAAGTTGCGGTACTGTGCCGCCGCCCCGATGGCGGCGGTGTCGAAGGTGGCCGATGTGGTGCCGCCCAGCGCCAGCGTGTCGCCGCCCGCCGCGGTGGCGACGACGTTGCCGTCGATGACCGAGTTGGCGCGAAGCTCGAGCCGGTTGCCGCCGCCGCTGAAGCGCACGGCATCGGCACGCGTGGCGCCGTCGCCCGAGAGGCCGCCGCGGATCGTGCCGTCATTGACGATCGTGGCGCCACCGGTTGCCGTCACGCCGGCACCGCCGGCAGCCACGGCCGGCGTGCCTGTCACCAGTGCACCGGCCGCGCCGCCTGCACCGCCTGTGATGGTTCCCGTGTTGGTCAAGGTGACCGGTGCCGTCAGGGCCGCACCCGTGCCGCCCGCACCGCCTGCGCCACGCGCGACGGCGGAACCGCCCGTGCCGCCGTTGCCGCCGGAGATCGATCCCGCGTTCTGTATGTCCGCGCCCGTGGCGCTGCCGATCACGCCGGTGCCGCCGGCGCCGCCCGTGCCGCCGTTCACGATGCCGAGGCCACCGTTTCCGCCATTGCCGCCGGTCACGCTGCCGGTCGCCTGAATGTTGAGAACGGTTGCGGCCGTGGTCTGGCGCGCTGCCGTACCCGCTCCGCCGGTGCCGCCCCTGTTGAGGCCGAACCCGCCATTCGCACCATTGCTCCCGGTGACCGCACCGGTCACGACCTGTGCGTTGACGCCGCTGGCTGCGAATGCGGTGAATGCAACCGCGCATGCAAGTGCCATTGCCGTGCGACGCGGCTGGATGGTGGCGTTGCCTTCACTCCCGCCAGCCGCATGGGAACCCTGTGCAACTTCAGAAACCGCTTGGCAAGTGCCCGTGACGCGATTGAAGACCAGACGATGAATTCGATTCATTTGCTCTCGTTGTTCGATGTGAGGAAAGAACAATTCTTACTTGCGAGCATTCACTATTTAACAATTCAGACATCAAATTGCCTTTTGTGTGGCGACCTGTCTACAGATTGAAAATGGCCTAGAAACGCGCAGCGGACAGCCCTACGAATGCCGTAGTTCCTCTCCTACAGAGCGGTCGATTCATCTGGCATTGCACGCCAATTATTGGAATTGGACCGGCAATTAATTGGTCGATTAATTGGGCGATCGAAGACGTCGGACGGTCAATTGCTGCATGCCGGCTGCGCTTTATCCCAATTGATTTGAATTGGAATCTTGCAATCGGGAAAACCCGAATCAGGCAGAGCCGACCGTCATCAGGGCCTGCAAGGCCGCATTCATGTGGGCCTGCATGCAGGCTCCGGCGCCGCTCACATCGCCTTCGCAGATCTTCGCGACGAGTTCCGCATGGCCGTCCTGGACCTGTTGCAGGCTCTCGTCGGTCCTTCGTCGTTCCATGCCCTGCCGCGACAGCGATTCGAGCGACGCGCGGATCGAACCGATCATCTGCCACAGAAGCGGGTTGCCGCTGGCGCGGGCGATCTCGACGTGGAGTTCGGTGTCCAGCGCGGCGTAGGCAGCCGGGTCGCGCAGGCAGGCCTGCATCTGTATGACCAGCGCCGCCATGCGCTCGGTCTGTTCGGGCGGACGCCGTGCGGCGGCCAGCATTGCCGCGCGGCCTTCCAGGGCGGCGCGGACGTCCATCAATTCCTCGGTAGAGTTGTCCAGCACCTGCAATGCACGCGAGAAATAGATGCCCAGCGCAGTCACATCGAGGTCCCGGCGAACCGTCGGGCTCTTGCCATTGGCGATGTCCACCACGCCCATTCCCTTGAGCGTGCGCAGGGCTTCGCGCACCACCGGCCGGCTGACGCCCAGCGTTTCCGCCAACCGGCCTTCTCCGGGAAGCGGCGCGCCGGGCGCGAGCCGCGCCTGCTCGATGTACTTCAGCAGGCTCTGCACGGCCTGCTCCGCCAGGGAGACGCGCTCGACAGGGGTGAGGACGAAAGGGTGCGCGGCCATCGATGTAAAAAGTGATGACCTATCTTATAGGGTGAAAGGTTGAATGAGCCCGGGTACGGCGTTTCAATCCGCGCACCGATCCGAACCGAGAGACCTGCATGTGGAAAGATGACGACGAGCTGTTCCAGCTCATGAAGACCCGCCTGTTCCCCGCCGTGGTGGGAGACATCCTGGACACCATGGGGCTGATGCGCCAGTTCCTGCCGCCCGGCATCCGGCCCGTCGCGCGGTCGATGGTGATCGCGGGGCGGGCAATGCCCGTGCTCGAAACCAATTGCTTCGCGCGCACCGAGCCCGAAGGCAAGACGCCGCTGAGCCAGAAGCCTTTCGGGCTGCTGTTCGAGGCGCTCGACGATCTCAGGCCCCACGAGGTCTACGTGGCCACCGGCTGTGCGCCGCAGTTCGCGCTCTGGGGCGGGCTGATGACCACCCGGGCGCAGCATCTGAAGGCCGCGGGCGCCGTGCTCGACGGCTATTCACGCGACACCAACGAAGTGCTCGAGCTCGGCCTGCCCGTGTTCTCGCTGGGCGGCTATTCGCAGGACCAGGGGCCGCGCGGCAAGGTGGTCGACTACCGCGTGCCGGTCGAGATCCAGGGCGTCCGCATCCGCCCCGGCGACATCGTCTTCGGCGACCAGGACGGCGTGCTCATCGTGCCGCGAGAGGCCGAGGTCGAGGCATTCAGCCGCGCGCTGGAAAAGGCCAGCACCGAGAACGCCGTGCGCAAGGCCATCCAGAACGGCATGAGCACGGTCGAGGCCTTCGACACCTTCGGCGTGATGTGAAGCGCATCCGCGCCGACTGCACATCAGCTTCCCAGATTCACAAGGAGACATGCACATGAGCCAATTCCATTCACCATCGCGCCGGCAAGCGATCGCGCTGGGCCTCGCGACCGCATTCGGCGGCCTGTCGGGCATCGCGGCGGCACAGAACATCGCCGACATCAAGAAGAAGGGCGAACTCACCGTCGGCATGCTGGTGGACTTTCCGCCGTACGGGACGACCAACGCGCAGAACCAGCCGGACGGCTACGACGCCGACGTGGCGCGCCTGCTGGCGAAGGACCTGGGCGTGAAGCTCAACATCGTGCCGGTCACCGGGCCGAACCGCATTCCGTTCCTGCTGACAAACAAGGTCGATCTGCTGGTCGCGTCCCTGGCCATCACGCCCGAACGGGCCAAGCAGGTGGACTTCTCCGCGCCGTACGCGACGGCGTCCGTGATCCTTTACGGCGCCAAGAAAGTGGACATCAAGTCGCCCGCCGACTTCAAGGGCAAGCGGATCGGCGTGGCACGCGCCAGCGTCCAGGACGTGGCGCTGACGGCCATGTCGCCGGAAGGCACCGAGATCCGCCGCTTCGACGACGATGCCTCCGGCATGCAGGCGCTGATCTCCGGCCAGGTCGACGCGATCGGCTGCTCGACCACGGTCGCCGCGCAGATCGCCAAGCGCGTGCCCGCGGACACCTACGAAAAGAAGCTCACGATCCGCGAACAGGTGATGGCCATCGCGCTGCGGCCAGGCCAGGTGGAACTGAAGAAGACGCTGGATGATTTCATTGCGCGCAACCGTGCCAACGGCGAACTGAACAAGCTCTACCAGAAATGGCTGGGCGTCGACTTCCCGGTCGTCACCGGCGCCTGAAGCTGGCGGCCGCGGCCGTCGGCGGCTCGGGGTCGCCACCGGGCTCCTGCGTCTCGCCGGGCCATGCAAGCGTGTATTCTGCGGCGCTGCATTGACCAACCAAGTTCGAGACACCATGAAACTGTCTGCCCTGGCCCTGGCGGCCGCTCTTTCCCTGTCTTCCGCGGTTCCCCAGGCATGGGCGCAGGCCAAGCCGAGGCATGACGAGTTCTTCTGGCTCGGCCAGATCAACAAGGCCACGGCGGTCATCAACACGGACGAGGGCCTGCTCGACAAGTCGATGACGCCGCTGGTCTATTCGGGCATCACCAAGGTGCTGGCGGACGGCGACAAGCCGGGCGGCAAGCGCCCCAGCAACGTCATCACCTTCGAACCGCTGCTGATCGAAGCCGCCGGGCCGCAGGTCACGCTGCTGCACGCAGGCCGCTCCAGCCAGGACATGCTGGCCACGCTGCGCTCGGCGATCCTGCGCGACGACCTGCTCAGCCTGGCCGACCAGCTCAACAAGACGACCGGCACCATGGTCAAGCTGGCGGACAGGTACAAGGACACCATCGTTCCCAACTACACCAACGGCGTGGCGGCGCAACCCAACAGCTACGGGCACTACCTGCTGGGCATCGCCGCCGGCCTGGACCGCGATGCCCAGCGCATCCGCGAGTTCTATGTGCGCCTCGACCGGTCCTCCATGGGCACGACGGTGCTGAACGGAACCAGCTGGCCCCTGAACCGCAAGCGCATGGCCGACTACCTGGGCTTCGCCGCCACGGTGGACAACGCCTACGACGCTTCGCAGATCTCGTCCGTGGACGAGCCGGTGGAGGCGGGCGCGATCGTCATGGCCATCGCCCTGCATGCCGGCAGCTTCATCGAGGACGTGATGGCGCAGTACTCGCAGGCGCGGCCCTGGATCCTGCTGCAGGAGGGCGGCGGCAACACCTACGTGTCCAGCGCCATGCCGCAGAAACGCAACCCCGGCCTGCTCAACAGCACCCGCCGCGACGCGTCGACGGCACTGACCCTGGGGCTGGGCGCGGCCATCCAGGCCCACAACATTCCACCCGGCATGAGCGACCCGAAGGAGGTCAAGCCCAACAGCGCGATGGTGCAGAGCGCCATCGGTGTGCTGAACAACTGGGACAAGATCCTGGGCGCCATGGTGCTCGACACCGATCGGGCGCTGGAGGAACTCAACAGCGACTGGACCGCGTCGCAGGAACTGGCGGACGTGCTGATGCGCACCTACAAGCTGCCCTTCCGCGTCGGCCACCATTTCGCATCCGAAGTGGTGGAGTACGCGAAGGCCAAGAACATCAAGCCGCTGGACTTCCCCTATGTCGAGGCGCAGCGCATCTACGCCGAGACCGTCAAGGGGTCGGACTTCGCGCCCGTGCTGCCGATGTCGGAGGCGGAATTCCGCTCGACCCTGAACCCGGTGGCCATCGTGAAGAACCGCCAGACTGCCGGCGGTCCGCAGCCCGCCGAGATGGCGCGCATGCTCAAGGAGTCGACGCTGCGCGTGGCGCAGCAGGACGCCTGGATCAAGGCGCGTCGCACGCAGATCGCGTCGTCCCTGGCGCGGCTCGACAGCGACTTCGACAAGCTGGGCGCGGCATCGCGCTGAGCCCGGGCGGCGTCGCGCCGAGTCGCGTCACATCAAGCGGCGCGGTGCAGCTTCTCCAGAACGGTCTTCAGCGCCTGGAGATCGCGCTCGACGTGGGCGACGTCACGCTGGAAATCCTCCAGCGCCACACCGGGCAGGCGGAACACGACGAAGGACACCAGGCTGCTCTCGCCAGCGGCCCCCGGCGCCGGGATCACCCGCAGCGGGTTGTGCACGGTGGTCCCGTCGGGCAGCGTCACGTCGTGGTCGAGCACGCCGAATTCGTTGCGGGGCGCCATGGCGACCTGAACCCGCCCCATCGGTGATTCGGCGAACCATCGCCCGTTCTCTTCCTGGATGCCGGCGGCGAGGCCGGATGCCCACTGCGGCAGCGTGTCCATCCGCCGGGCGAAGGTGTAGACACTCTCCGCCGGCACGCGGATCACTGCATTGACGATCTGGTAGTCGAGGGACATCGCAAGGCCCTGAAAGCCGCGGTCGCCCGACGGGACGTCCGCAACGGTTGAAAGGATGGCAAGGATGGCAATTGGCGCGAGGTTGAACGGGATCCGCAGCGAGCCGGTCGGATCGGCGCGTCATCATCGGACGGCGAACACCTACAACTTCGATCGGCGGGCGGTGGTCGGCCGAAGAAAAAGCGCATCCGCAACCGTCGCGTCCCGGTAGAAACAGCGATGGATTTCGCCGTTCATGCACGGCAAAGTCGCGGCTGCACGCAAACCTGGGTGCGGACCAACGAGGCGACAAGAAATTGGAGACACCTTCCCCGGCATCGGCGCAGCACATCGCGCACGCCAAGCTGAATCCCCGGCTGACTTCGCCGCGCCCCGTGCCGCGGACCCAGGTCGTCGAGCACATCCATGCGGCCGAGGAAGCCGGGCTGGTGCTCGTGCACGGCCCCGCGGGATTCGGCAAGACGACCGTCATGCTGCAGTACTTCGCGCAGCTCAGAAACCGTGGCATCGCCACCGGCTGGCTCACGCTCGACAGCGCGGACAACGATCTCGGCCGGTTCCTGGGCTATCTGGTCGAGGTGTTCAAGGCGGTGGATCCGGCCAACGTGCTGGCCTTCGAGAGCCGCGGCACCCAGGCGGATGCCGATACCGATGGCGCGATGGTCGATCTGGTCAACCATCTCTCGGCGTTCCGCGGCCGCTTCGTCATTTTTCTCGATGATTTCGAGGTCATCGAGAGCCCGGTGATCCTGGGGCTGTTGCGGCAACTGATCCGCTACATCCCCGAGAACGGCCAGTTCGTCATCGGCTCGCGCACGACACCCGACCTCGGGCTGGGCCGGCTGCGTGCGCATGGGCGCCTGCTCGAAGTGGAGGCTGCCGAGCTGCGCTTCACCTCGCAGGAGACCGCCGCCTTCCTGCGTCACCAGCGCGGACTCGCGCTGCGCGACGACCACATCGTCAGGCTGCAGCAGCGCACCGAAGGCTGGCCGGCCGCGCTGTGGCTGGTGTCGCTGGCATTGCGCGACCGCGACGATCCGCAGGCCTTCATCGACACCTTCGACGGCTCCAACGCGTCGATCGCCGACTACCTGCTGGAGGACGTGCTGTCGCGCCAGACGGCACAGGTGCGGCACTTCCTGTTGCACACCAGCGTGCTCCACGAGCTCAGCGGGCCGCTGTGCGACTACCTGCTCGAAGGCAACGACGGCCATGAACTGCTGGCGCAGGTCGAGCGCGCGCATCTCTTCCTGGTGCCCCAGGACGAGGGCCGCAACTGGTTCCGCTATCACGCGCTCTTCAGCGGTTTCCTGCGCAACCAGTTGACGCAGACGGCGCCCCGCGAGGCGGCCAGGCTGCACCGACGTGCCGCGCAATGGTGGCTGGCGCAGGGCCGGCCGGTGCGCGCCATCGAACACGCGCTGCGGTGCGACGACGCGGCCTACCTGCTCGAACTGCTGTCGGCGCATGCGTCGGGCCTGCTCTGGCAGGGGCGCGCGCGGACCCTTGCACGGTGGTTCGCCGCGGCGCGACTCGGCGAGAACCTCGATCGATTGCCCGAGCTCGCGCTGGCCTTTGCCTGGTCGCTGACGCTGACGCACCGCTACGACGAGAGCCTGCAGCTCCTCGACCGGGTCGAGCGCACGCATGCGGGCGGGCTGGCGGTGGCGGAGGCGGTGCCGCCGGGCGCCATCGGCGTGCAGCGGGCGTTCGTCCTTGCGATGACCGATCACCTGAAGGAGTCGTCCAGGCTGTGGCTGGACTGCCTGGCCATCGTGCCGCCGGCGCAGTCGTTCGCGCACGCCATGATGGGTGCGTCGTACGGCTACTGCCTCGTGGCGGAGAGCCGCTTCGACGAGGCGCGGCGCTTCCTGGACCAGGCCAGGCAGCGGGCGCTCGGCAACGGGACTTCGTTCATCACGCCGATGGCGCTGTGCCTGGAAGGCGCCATCGACTTCGCGCAAGGCCGGCTGAAGAGCGCCACCGCGAGCTTCCGGGCCGCGCTGTCCGGCGGCGGGTCCACCGCCATGCCGCATGCGGCGAGCAGCACGGTGTCGGCCGCGTTCCTGGCCGAGGCGCTGTACGAAAGCGACGATCTCGACGAGGCCGAGAAGCTGCTGAGCGTGTACCTGCCGCTGCTCAAGGACGTGGCGGCGCCGGACCAGCTGATCACCAGCTACATGGTGCTGGTGCGCATCGCGGTGGCGCGCGGCAACCACGATCGCGCCGACGAACTGCTGGGCGACATGGAGATCACCGGCCATCTGCACGCGCTGCCCCGCATGGTCGCGACCGCGCGGCTCGAGAGTGCGCGGCTGGCGCTGGCGCGCGGCAACATGGAATCGGCCCGCGACCTGATGGCCAGTGCCGGCGACGAACGCACCTGGGCGCCTTTCCAGGGGCTGGTGACGCATGCCAACGACGTCGACACCCTGCGCTTCGCGGGGTTCAGGCTGAAGATCCGCAGCGGCCACAGCGAAGCGGTCATCGCGCCGCTGAAGGAGGCGCTCAAGGAAGCCGAGAGCCTGCGGCGATACCGTCGCGCGCTCAAGCTCAACATCCTGCTGGCCGAGGCGCTGTGCAACGCCGGGCAATCGGCCGTGGGCCTGCGGCGCCTGCGGGACGCCCTTCAGTTCGCGGCGATGGAAGGCTTCTCCCGCAGCTTCGTCGACGAGGGGCCCGGCGTGGCGCGCTGCATTGCCGAACTGCGTGCCGCGCGGGCCGACGAGTCCGGTGCCGACGGCCCGGGCGATGCCTTGTCGGCCTTCATGGACAAGGTGCTCGACATGGCCGGATTCACCACGCCCGGTGCGGCGGCGCCCGTGGTGCCGAGTGCCGTCATGGGCGGCCCGTCGGTTCTCTCGGAGCGCGAGCTGCAGGTCCTGCGCCTGCTGGCCGGCGGACATCGCAACCGGGTGATCGCCGAGAAGCTCTTCGTGTCCGAGACCACCGTGAAGGCGCACCTGCGCAGCATCAACGTCAAGCTGTGCACCGAGAGCCGCACCCATGCCATCGCCGTCGGGCGGCAGATGGGGCTGGTCGCCTGAGCGCCTGAGCGCACACCGGAGCGCGCGGCCGGCATGCCGCCCTGGTGAAAACCCGCCCTGCGAACTGTCCTTTCGGACGAGGTCGCCACGGGGGCCGGCCCCGAACATCGCGGCACTCAACGGCGGGACGCGATGCTTGCAAACAACGACGACATTCTCGAGACAAACGACCTGGTCAAGGAATTCCGGGGCTTCGTTGCGGTCGACGGCCTCAACCTGCGCGTGCGGCGCGGCCGGATCCATGCGCTGATCGGCCCCAACGGTGCCGGCAAGACGACGGTCTTCAATCTGCTGACCAAGTTCCTGCAGCCCACGCGCGGCAGCATCACCTTCAACGGCCAGGACATCACGTCCGACAGCCCGGCCGCCGTGGCGCGCAAGGGCATGGTCCGCTCGTTCCAGATCTCGGCGGTGTTCCCCAACCTGTCGCTCGTCGAGAACGTGCGCATCGCCCTGCAGCGCAGGGTCGGTACCTCGTATCGGTTCTGGCGGCCGGAGCGTTCGCTCGGCCACCTGGACGCGAGGGCGATGGAACTGCTCGAAGCGGTCGGCCTGCAGGCGCATGCGCGACTGTCGGCGGGCGAGCTGCCCTATGGCCGCAAGCGCGCGCTCGAACTCGCCACGACGCTCGCGACCGAGCCCGAACTGCTGCTGCTCGACGAGCCGACGCAGGGCATGGGGCACGAGGACATCGACCAGGTGACGGCGCTGATCGCTCGGGTCGCGGTCGGGCGCACCGTGCTGATGGTCGAGCACAACATGAGCGTGATCGAGCGCATCGCGGACACCATCAGCGTGCTGCAGCGGGGCCGCATCATCGCCGAGGGGCCGTACGCCGAGGTGTCGGTGCATCCGCAGGTACTCGAGGCCTACATGGGCAGCGAGGACGCCGAACTCGCGGGAGCCGCCCATGGATGAAGCGCGCGGGGTGACGCCTCCGATGCTGGAGGTCCGGGGCCTGCAGGCGTTCTACGGCGAGTCGCACGTGCTGCACGGCGTCGACTTCCATGTGCACCAGGGCGAGGTCGTCACCGTGCTCGGGCGCAACGGCGCCGGGCGCACGACGCTGCTCAAGTCGATCATGGGGCTGGTCGGCAAGGTGAGCGGATCGGTCCGGCTGCATGGCGCCGACATCACCGGCTTTGCGCCGCATCACGTGGCGCACCGCGGCATCGGCTACTGCCCGGAAGAGCGGGGCATCTTCGCGAGCCTCAGCTGCGAGGAGAACCTGCTGTTGCCGCCGGTCATCGGTGCCGGCGGCATGAGCATCGCAGAGATCTACGAACTCTTCCCCAACCTGAAGGAGCGCCGCAACAGCCCCGGCACGCGGCTGTCCGGGGGCGAGCAGCAGATGCTCGCGCTCGCACGCATCCTGCGCACCGGTGCGCGGCTGCTGCTGCTCGACGAGACCTCCGAAGGGCTCGCCCCGGTGATCGTCAAGGCCATCGCGCGCGTGATCCGCACGCTGCGCGACAAGGGCTTCACCGTGGTGATGGTGGAGCAGAACTTCCGCTTCGCGGCGCCGCTCGCGGATCGCTTCTATGTGATGGAGGGTGGCCGCATGGTCGAGCAGTTCCCCGCCGCCGAACTGGGTGCGCGCATGCACATGCTGCACACGCATCTGGGGGTCTAGCATGGAGATCTTCGGCGTCCCCTCGCAGGCCCTCTTCGGGCAGCTGCTCATCGGCCTCATCAACGGCTCGTTCTACGCCTTGCTCTCGCTGGGCCTGGCGATCATCTTCGGCCTCCTGCGCATCATCAACTTCGCGCATGGCGCGCAGTACATGTTCGGTGCCTTCGTCGCCTACCTGCTGCTGAACAAGGCCGGCATCGGCTACTGGTGGGCGCTGCTGCTCGCACCGCTCGGCGTCGGGGCGGTGGGCGCGGCGGCCGAGCGCTTCATGATCTCGCGGCTCTACCGGGTCGACCATCTCTACAGCCTGATGCTCACCTTCGGGCTCGGGTTGATCGTGCAGGGCGTGTTCCTCAGCGAGTACGGCTCGTCGGGCCAGCCGTACCCGATGCCGGCGCAGCTCGCCGGCGGCCACAGCCTGGGCTTCATGTTCCTGCCGAACTACCGCGTGTGGGTGATCGGCCTGTCGATCGCGGTCTGCCTGTCGGCCTGGTTCCTGATCGAGCGCACGCGCCTCGGCGGCTACCTGCGCGCCGCCACCGAGAACCCGACGCTGGTGCAGGCCTTCGGCATCAACGTGCCCAGGCTGCTCACGCTCACCTACGGCGCGGGCGCCGCGCTCGCCGCACTGGCCGGCGTGATGGCCGCGCCGATCTACCAGGTCGGCCCGTTGATGGGCACCGAGATGATCATCGTCGTCTTCGCCGTGGTGGTGATCGGCGGCATGGGTTCGATCATGGGTTCGATCCTGGCGGGCTTCGGGCTCGGCGTGGTCGAGGGGCTGACCAAGGTTTTCTACCCCGAGGCCTCCAGCACCGTCGTCTTCGTGATGATGGCGCTGGTGATCCTCGTCAAGCCGAACGGACTGTTCGGCACCAGGAGCTAGCACGATGAACACCATGACCCTGCGCCTTGCGGAGCCGCTCGCGGTGCGCCGCATCCAGGCGGCAGCCTTTGCCGGGATGATCGCGTTCTTCGCGATCGCGCCGCTCTTCATCTACCCGGTGTACCTGATGAAGGTGATGTGCTTCGCGCTGTTCGCGTGCGCCTTCAACCTGCTGATCGGCTTCTGCGGCCTGCTGTCCTTCGGCCATGCGATGTTCTTCGGCGTCGCCGGCTACGCGACCGCGCACGCCGCCAAGGTCTGGGGCCTGACGCCCGAGCTTGCCGTGCTCTTCGGCATGGCATGCGCCGGTGCGCTGGGCCTGGTCACCGGCCTGCTGGCGATCCGCAGGCAGGGCATCTACTTCGCGATGATCACCCTCGCGCTCGCGCAGATGGTGTACTTCTTCGTTCTCCAGGCACCCTTCACCGGGGGCGAGAACGGGCTCCAGGCGGTGCCGCGCGGCAGGCTCTTCGGCCTGGTCGACCTCAACCAGCCGGCGGCGCTCTACGCCTTCGTCTTCGCGATCTTCGTCGTCGGCTTCTTCGCGGTCTGGCGCATCGTCCATTCGCCGTTCGGGCAGGTGCTCAAGGCCATCCGCGAGAACGAGCCGCGCGCGATCTCGCTGGGCTACGAGGTCGATCGCCACAAGCTGCTGGCGTTCGTCCTGTCCGCCACGCTGGCCGGCGCCGCCGGTGCGGCCAAGGTGCTGGTCTTCCAGCTCGCCGCCTTGCCGGACGCGCACTGGAGCATGTCGGGCGAGGTCGTGCTCATGACCCTGCTCGGCGGCCTCGGCACGCTGCTGGGGCCGGTGGTCGGCGCGGCCGTCATCGTGATGATGCACAACTACCTCGCGCATCTCGACGCCTGGGTCATGGCGATCCAGGGCGTGATCTTCGCGGTCTGCGTGCTGGCCTTCCGGCGCGGGTTGATCGGCGAGATCACGCATCGCATCGGGCGGCCGCTGTGAGCGTGCTGCACGTGGAGCGCGCCGAGGGCTACGCGGTCCTCACGCTCAACCGCCCGGCCGCGCGCAACGCCTTGTCGCATGCACTGCGCGAGGCGATCCGCGATGCGCTCGACGCCTTGTCGCGCGATCCCGCCGTGCGGGTGCTGATCCTCACCGGCGCGGGCGACGCGTTCTGCGCCGGACTCGACCTGGAAGAACTCGGCACGAGCGGCACCCATCTGCAGCAGGTGCTCGACGAGCGGTCGCCGGTCGACGCGCTCGGCCACTTCGGCGGGCCGGTGATCGGCGCCATCAACGGTGCGGCGATCACCGGCGGCTTCGAGCTGGCGCTGGGCTGCGACGTGCTGATCGCGTCGCCGCAAGCCCGCTTCGCCGACACGCATGGCCGCGTCGGCCTGCTGCCGATCTGGGGGCTGAGCCAGAAGCTGAGCCGGTCGATCGGCATCTCGCGCGCCAAGGAACTGTCGCTGACCGGCAACTTCCTGGACGCGCAACGCGCCGAAGCCTGGGGCCTGGTCAATCGCGTGGTGCCCGCCGACGAACTGCTGCCGCAGGCGCGTGCGCTCGCGCTCGACATGCTCTCGCTCGCGCCCGGCCTGCTCGCGGCCTACAAGAAGCTCGTCGACGACGGCTTCGAACAGGGCTTCGGCGACGCGCTGGCCCTGGAGCAGAAGCAGGCGCGCGCGTTCAACGCATCGCAGGGCGCCGCGGGCATCGCGCAGCGCCGCCAGGACGTGCTCGCGCGCGGCCGGCAACAGGCGGGACATGCGCAGCACCGCCCCAGAACTGTTCTTTCGGACGAGGCCGCCGGCAGGCAGAACGGCCACCATCGGTCCGACACCCATTCCTACAACGACGGAGACAAGAAACCATGAAGTCGATGACGACACGCCGCTTCCGGCTTGCCGCGGCAGCCGCAGCCGTGGCTGCGATGACAACGGGCCTCGCGGCCCATGCGGCCGACACCGACCCGGTCAAGATCGGTGTGCTCACCGACATGACCGGCTTCCTCTCGTCGTCGCTGGGCCCCGGCTCGGTGGACGCGGCCAGGATGGCCATCGAGGACTTCGGTGGCCAGGTGCTCGGCAAGAAGATCGAGTTCGTCTCGGCCGACCACCAGAACAAGCCCGACGTCGGCCTGGCGACGGCACGCAAGTGGTACGAGAGCGACGGCGTCGACGTGATCGCCGACGTCGGCAACTCGGCCGTCGGCCTGGGCGTCCAGGAGCTGGCCAAGGACAAGAAGAAGCTGGTCTTCTACTCCGGCGCGTCGAGCTCGATCTTCACCGACAAGGCCTGCTCGCCCTACGGCACGCAGTGGAGCCACGACACCTACATGTTCGCCAGCGCGCTGCCCGCCAAGCTCACGCGGGCGGGCGACAAGACCTGGTACTTCGTGACGGCGGACTTCGCTTTCGGCCAGGCGCTCGAAGCCGATGCGACGCGCGCCATCAACGGCGCCGGCGGCAAGGTGGTGGGCAGCGTCCGGCATCCGCCGAACAGCACGGACTTCTCGTCCTTCCTGATGCAGGCATCGTCGTCCAAGGGCAGCGTGGTCGCGCTTGCCAACGCGATCACCGACACCACGAACTCGATCAAGCAGTGGAACGAGTTCCAGATGGGCGGCAAGTCGCAGAAGCTGGTCGCGTTGACGCTGCTGCTCAACGACGTGCGGGCGCTGGGCCTGCCGGTTGCGCAGGGCACCGTGTTCTCGACCGTCTTCTACTGGGACCTCGACGACAAGACCCGCGGCTTCTCGAAGCGCTTCTTCGAACGCAACAAGTTCATGCCGGCCGAGGCGCATGCCGGCACCTACAGCGCCGTGCTGCACTACCTGCAGGCCGTCAAGGCGGCGGGCACCAAGGACGCCGACGTGGTGCGCGTCAAGATGCGCGAGCTGCCGGTCAACGACTTCTATTCCGACGGCGTCAAGATCCGCGAAGACGGCCGCGTGATGCGCCAGACCTACATCGCGCAGGTCAAGACGCCGGCCGAGTCGAAGGGCCCGTGGGACCTCTACAAGATCCTGGAAACGGTCCCGGCCGACCAGAGCTGGCGGCCGCTGGCCGAGTCGCAATGCCCGCTCGTGAAGAAGCCCGCATGACGGGCGTGTCGATCCATGGCGGCGGACGCGTCGCCATCGTCACCGGCGGCGGGTCGGGCATCGGCCGCGCTGCCGCGCTGCAACTCGCGCAAGACGGTTTGCGGCTGGTGGTGAGCGACATCGACGAAGCCGCGGCGCAGGCCACGGCGCGGCTGATCGACGCCGCGGGCGGCGAGGCGACCGCGGTGCGCGCCGACGTGAGTCAGGACGCGGACTGCGCGGCGCTGGTCGCGCACACCGTCGAGCGCTACGGCCGCCTCGACGTGGCGTTCAACAACGCCGGCATCGCCGGCTATCCGCTGCTGACGGTCGACCACAGCCCGGCGCAATGGCAACGGGTGATCGACGTCAACCTGACGGGCGTCTTCAACTGCATGCGCCACGAGATACCCGCGATGCAGCGCACCGGCGGCGGCGCCATCGTCAACACCGCGTCGATCATGGGGCTGACCGGCGCGCCGGGCGGCTCGGCCTACTGCGCAGCCAAGCACGGCGTGATCGGGCTCACCAAGGCCGCGGCGCTCGAATGCGGGCGCGACGGCATCCGCATCAACGCCGTCTGCCCCGGCTACATCGACACGCCGATGACCACCGGGGACGACTCGATCTTCCCCGGCAACAAGCTGCAGCACGGCGTCGCGCGCGCCGCCATCCGCCGCATGGCCCGGCCCGAGGAGGTCGCGGAGATGGTGGTCTGGTTGTGCTCGCCGCGTGCGTCCTACGTGACCGGCGCGAGCTTCACGGTCGACGGCGGCGTGACCGCAGGCTGAGTCCGACGCATCCGCTTCTTCATCTTCAAGCCATGAACTATTCCGACTATCAAACGCTTTCGTTCAGCCGTTCGGGCGCCGTCCTGACCGTGAAAATCCATCGCCCGGAGGCGCTCAACGCGGTCAACGCCACGCTGCACACCGAGCTGTCGCGGGTCTTCGCGCAGATCGCGCAGGACGCCGGCGTCGACGCGGTCGTGCTCACCGGCGAGGGCCGGGCCTTCTCCGCCGGCGGCGACCTCGGCTGGTTCGGCGACATCACGCCCGCGCAGCTCGACGCGCTCTTCGTCGAGGCCCGCAAGATCATCGTCGACCTGGTCGACATGCCGCAGCCGATCGTCTCGGCCATCAACGGCGTCGCGGCCGGCCTGGGCGCCACGCTGGCGCTGTTCTGCGACGTGATCTACGTGGCCGACGACGCGAAGATCTCCGACCCGCACGTGCGCATCGGCGTCACGGCGGGCGACGGCGGCGCGGTGATCTGGCCTTTCCTGGTGGGCATGTCGCGGGCCAAGGAGTACCTGATGACGGGCGACAGCCTGGGCGCCGCCGAGGCCGAGCGCATCGGCCTCGTCAACCGCGTGGTGCCGGCCGACCAGCTCGTCGAACAGGCGCAGGCCATGGCCGCGCGGCTGGCCACGGGTTCGCGGATGGCCATCCGCTCGACCAAGGCGTCGCTCAACAAGCATCTGCGCGATGCGGTCAACCTGGTGCTGGACACCTCGCTGGCATTCGAGAAGGAGTGCTTCTCGGACCCGTTCCACAAGAACGCGATCAAGGCCTTCGCGGCCCGCGGCGCACGGGCCGAAAGCGCCGGCGGCACCGGCAGTGCCGGGAGGTTGGCACCATGAGCGCGATGGCCCTCGGGCAGATGCTGATCGGCAACATGCTGGCCACCGCGGCGCAGCGCGATGCGCGGCGAGAGGCTTTCTTCTGCGCCACCACCGGGCGCCGGTTCACCTTCGCGCAGACCAACGAGCGCTGCAACCGCCTGGCCAACGGCCTGCTCGGGCTCGGCCTGCGCAAGGGCGATTGCGTCGCCTTCCTCAGCACCAATCGCGTGGAGGTGGTCGAGATCTATTTCGCGCTCGCCAAGGCCGGCCTGGTCGGGCTGCCGCTCAACTACCGGCTGGCGCCGGTGGAGATGGTCGCGTTGATGCGCGAGGTCGATGCCGTCGCGCTGCTGTCGGAGCGCAAGTTCGCGGAAATCGCCGCCCTGGTGCAGCAGGAGATGCCGCAGGTCCGCGTGCAGGTGGACTTCGGTGACGGTGCCGCCCATGCCGCGGTCGCGCCGCATGCCTACGAGGCGCTGCTCGACCGGGCCGACGCCGCGGAACCCGATGTGCAGCTGAAGGAAAGCGATCCGTACTACTTCAACCTCACGTCGGGCACGACCGGCCTGCCGAAGTGCTACCTGCTCACGCACTACAACGCCGCGTCGTTCTTCAGCATGTTTCAGGCCCTGCACGTGACGCGCGGCGACGTGGTGATGACCGTGTTCCCGATGTACGGGCGCGTCGGCTTCGCCTGGGTGGCCTGCAGCGTGATGTTCGGCATCCGGAACGTGCTCACCAACTTCGAGCCGGCACGGGTCCTCGAACTGACGGCGAGCGAGGGCGTGACGATCTACAACCTCGTGCCGACCATGGGCGCGATGCTGCTCGCACGACCGGAGCTCGACGCCACCGACCTGCGCTCCCTGCGTGCGCTGGTGTTCGCCGGGTCGCTGCTGCCCGCACCCATCCGCGAGGGCGTGGTCGCGCGGATCTGCCCGCGCCTCTACGAGTACTACGGCATGCAGGAGACCAGCACGCTGGTCGTGAGCACGCCGGAAGACCGCGCGCGCCGGCCGGACTCGGTCGGCCAGCCGATCCTGTTCGCCGAAGTGCAGGTGGTCGACGCCGACGGCCGCACGGTCGCGCCCGGCGAGACCGGTGCCATCGTCGGGCGCTCGCCCGGCACGATCACGGGCTACTACAAGAATCCCGCCAAGAACCTGGAGACCTTCCGCGACGGCTGGCTGCACACCGGCGACCTCGGCAGCATCGACGGCGAGGGCTATCTCTTCATCAAGGGCCGGACCAAGGACGTGATCGTGACCGGCGGCCAGAACGTGCATGCCGGCGAGGTGGAGGAGGCCATCCTGCGCTACCCCGGCGTGGCGGACTGCGCGGTGATCGGGCTGGCCGATCCGCTGTGGGGCGAATGCGTGACCGCGGTCGTCGTCGAGGCGGAGGGGCGGCAGGTCGACGCCGCCGCGCTCATCGACTGGTGCCGCGCCAGCCTGGCCGGCTTCAAGACGCCGAAGAAGGTGCTGATCAGCGACGAGCCGCTGCCGCGGACCGCCACCGGCAAAGTGCAGAAATTTCGCCTGGTCGAGCGCTACGACACCAAGGAGACCACACGATGAGCGAGACGACCTACCGCAGCCCCTGGATGGATGCCGAGCTGGAAACCTACCGCGACGCCGTGCGCCGCTTCGTCGCTGAGGAGATCGCGCCGCACCAGGAACGCTGGGCGCGGCAGCAGCATGTCGACCGCGCCACCTGGGAGAAGGCCGGCGCGCTCGGCCTGCTGCTGACCGACATACCGGAGGCCTACGGCGGCGCCGGCGGCAGCGCGGCGCACGTGGCCGTGCTGATGGAAGAGCTGGCCTACGCGGGCGACTACGGCTTCGGCCTCAGCGTCCACCAGATCTCGGCGCACTACCTGCTGGGCCAGGGCACCGAGGCGCAGAAGCGCAGGTACCTGCCGGAGATGGCCGCGGGCCGGATGATCGGCGCGATCGCGATGACCGAGCCCGGCGCGGGCTCCGACCTGCAGGGCATCCGCACGCGGGCCGATCTGCAGGGCGGCGAGTACGTCATCAACGGGAGCAAGACCTTCATCTCCAACGGGTCGATGGCCGACCTGATCGTGGTGGTCGCCAAGACCGACCCCGGCGCGGGCAGCAGGGGCATTTCGCTGATCCTGCTGGAGACCAGGGACGCGCCCGGGTTCAAGGTCGGACGCGTGCTCGACAAGCTCGGGCAGAAGGCGGCGGACACCAGCGAGCTCTTCTTCGACAACGTGCGCGTGCCTGCCGGCAACGTGCTGGGCGGCGTCGAAGGGCAGGGCTTTCGCCACCTGATGACGGAGCTGCCCTACGAGCGGACGCTGTGTGCGGTGAGCGCCATCTCGTCGACCGAGGCGGCGCTGCGCATGACGCTCGACTACACGCGGGAGCGCCGCGCATTCGGCAAGGCGCTGTTCGACTTCCAGAACGCGCGCTTCAAGCTGGCGGAGATCAAGACGCAGGCCACCGTCGGCCGCGCCTTCGTCGACACCTGCGTGCAGCGCCTGATCGACGGAACGATGGACGCCGACACCGCGGCCATGGCCAAGCTGTGGACCACCGAGACGCTGGGCCGCGCGGCGGACGAGTGCCTCCAGCTGTTCGGCGGCTACGGCTACATGACCGAATACCCGATTGCCCGGCTGTACGCCGATGCGCGGGTGCAGCGTATCTACGGGGGCACCAGCGAGATCATGAAAGAGATCATTGCCCGGTCGATGGAGCGCAATCCGTGACACCAACAACGAGGAGACAACCATGTACCTGACCCAGGGACTGCGGCGAGCCGCGCAGCAGACACCGAACGCCGTCGCATCCGTCTTCCAGGGACGAGAGCGCACCTTCGCGCAACTGATCGATCGCGTCGCGCGCATCGCCGGCGTGCTGCGCCAGCTGGGCGTGCAACCGGGCGATCGCGTGGGCATGCTCGCGCTCAACTCCGACTGGTACCTCGAGTACTACCCCGGCGTGTACTGGGCGGGCGGCGTGGTCAACCCGATCAACACCCGCTGGAGCGCGGCGGAAATCGCCTTCTCTCTCGACGATTGCCAGACCCGCATCCTGATCGTCGACGACGCCTTCGCCGGCATGGTCGAAGACCTCCGGCGGCGCAGCCCGTCGTTGCGCACCGTCATCCACATCGGCGACGGCGAGCCGCCCGCGGGCATGCTCGGCTACGAGGCGCTGCTCGCGCAGGCCGAACCGGTCGAAGACGCGCTGCGCGGCGGCGAAGACCTGGCGGGCGTCTTCTACACCGGTGGCACCACCGGGTCGCCGAAGGGCGTGATGCTGCCGCACCGCGGCCTGTACAGCAACGCGATCGGCGTGATCGCCGAAGGCGCGATCCAGCGCGGCTGCATCGGCCTGCATGCGGCGCCGATGTTCCATCTGGCCGATGGGTGCTTCATGAACGCGATGTTCGCCAGCGGCGGGCGCCACGTGATCGTGCCGCGCTTCGAGCCGGTGGCCGTGCTCGAGGCCATCCAGAACCACGGCGTGACCGAGGCCCTGCTGGTGCCCACCATGATCCAGATGATGGTCGACCACCCGGACCTCGGGCGCTATCGGCTCGAGCACTTCAAGAACATGCTGTATGGCGCGTCGCCGATCAGCGAGGGCCTGCTCGACCGCGCGATGAAGGCGCTGCCGTGGGCCGGCTTCACGCAGCTCTACGGCATGACCGAGCTGTCGCCGATGGCCACGGTGCTGACGCAAGAGATGCACCGCGAGGCGGGCCGTGCCAAGGGGCGCCACCGTTCGGGCGGCCGTGCGGCGATCGGCTGCGAAGTGCGCATCGTCGATTCGCTCGGCCACGAAGTGCCGCGCGGCGCGGTCGGCGAAGTGGCGGTGCGCGGCCCCGGCGTGATGCTCGGCTACTGGAACAAGCCGGCCGAGACCGCCGCCGCCCTGCGCGACGGCTGGATGTTCACCGGCGACGGCGGCCGGATGGACGAGGACGGCTACGTCTTCATCGTCGACCGCATCAAGGACATGATCGTGACCGGCGGCGAGAACGTCTACAGCGTCGAGGTGGAGAGCGCCGTCGCGACGCATCCGGCGGTCGCTTCGTGCGCGGTGATCGGCGTGCCCGACGAGCAGTGGGGCGAGCTGGTGCATGCCTTCATCGTGAAGAAGGCCGGGTCGAGCCTGAGCGCGCAGGAGCTCATCGACCACTGCAAGAAGCGCATCGCCGGCTACAAGTGCCCGCGCCAGGTGTCGTTCATCGACGCCATGCCGCTGTCGGGCGCCGGCAAGATCCTCAAGACCCAGTTGCGCGCCCCGTTCTGGGAAGGCCGCGAGAGAAAGGTGGCCTGACATGGCGAACTCCGACAGCACCGGGCCGCGGACGGTGATCTGGCGCATTGAGGACGGCGTCGGCCACATCGTCCTCAACCGGCCCGATGCAGCCAACGCGCTGGACTCGGCCGCCGGCGAGGCGCTCGCCGACGCCATCGACCAGGCGACGCGGGCCGACATCGGCGCCGTGCTGATCTCGTCGACCGGCAACCAGTTCTGCGCCGGCGGCGACATCAACGAGTTCCTCGAGCGCCGCGACGAACTCGACCGCCTCGTGCAGACCATGCTGGACCGGCTGCATCCGGCGATCCATGCGCTTGCCACGCTGCCGGTGCCGGTGGTGAGCGCCGTGCAAGGCCCGCTCGGCGGCGCCGGCATCTCGGTGGCGCTGTGCGCCGACATCGTGCTCGCGGCGCCGGCGATGAAGCTGCGCGGCGGGTACTCGGCCATCGGCCTGAGCCCTGACCTCGGCGCGTCGTACTACCTCGCGCGCCGCGCCGGCGCGGTCCGCGCCAAGAACATCCTGCTGACCAACCGCGCGATACCCGCCGAGCAATGCCTGGACTGGGGCATCGTCGACGAGCTGCACGGCGCCGACGAATTGCCCGCTGCGGCACTCGCACTCGCCACACGGCTCGCGCGCGGCGCCACCGCGTCCCTCGGCGGCATCAAGCGGCTGTGCGACAGCGCCTTCGAACACGACCTGCGCACCCACCTGAGCCTGGAACGCGAGGCGCTGTTGCGCTGCGCGGTGTCGGTCGACGGCCGGGAAGGCGTCACCGCCTTCGTCGAGAAGCGCGCAGCCCGTTTCACCGAACAACGACTTCCCTGAAAGGAATTTTCATGAGCAACCAGGTTTATGTCACCGGCGTGGGGATGGTGCCCTTCGTCAAGCCGGGCAAGCATCCGGCCTATTACCAGATGGCCGCGCAGGCGACCGCCATTGCGCTTGCCGATGCCGGCATCGGCTATGCGCAGGTGCAGCAGGCCTATGTGGGCTATGTCTACGGCGACTCGACCGCCGGCCAGCGCGCGCTGTACGAGGTGGGCATGACCGGCATCCCGATCGTCAACGTCAACAACAACTGCTCGACCGGCTCGACGGCGCTCTTCCTGGCGCGGCAGGCCGTTGCGAGCGGCGCGGCCGACTGCGTGCTGGCGCTGGGCTTCGAGCACATGAACCCGGGCGCGCTGGGCGCGGTCTTCAAGGACCGCCCGAGCCCCTTCGACCGCTTCGACGAAGCGACCGAGTCGCTCGTCGGACACGCCGAGATCCCGCTCGCGCTGCGCTACTTCGGCGGCGCGGGGCTCGCACACATGCAGCAGTACGGCACGCAGATGTCGACCTTCGCCAAGATCCGCGCCAAGGCCAGCCTGCACGCGGCGAACAATCCGGTGGCCCTGTTCCGCACGCCGGTGACCGAAGAAGAGGTCATGGCTTCGCCGGTCATGTGGCCGGGCGTGATGACGCGGCTGATGGCCTGCCCGCCGACCTGCGGCGCTGCGGCGGCCATCGTCTGCTCGGAAGCCTTCGCGCAGCGGCACGGGCTGGACCGCAGCGTGCGCATCGCGGCCCAGGCGATGACCACCGACGGGCCCGAAACCTTCGGCGCCGGCGACATGCGCGAGGTGGTCGGTTTCAGCATGGCCAAGGCGGCGGCGCGCCAGGTGTACGAGTCGGCGGGCATCGGCCCGAAGGACATCGACGTGGTCGAGCTGCACGACTGCTTCGCCCACAACGAGCTCATCAGCTACGAGGCGCTGGGCCTGTGCCCGGAAGGCGGCGCCGAACAGTTCGTCTGCGACGGCGACAACACCTACGGCGGCGCCTTCGTGACCAACCCCTCGGGCGGCCTGCTGTCCAAGGGCCATCCGCTGGGCGCGACCGGCCTGGCCCAATGCACCGAGCTGGTCCAGCAGTTGCGCGGCACGGCCGACAAGCGCCAGGTCGAAGGCGCGCGGCTCGCGCTGCAGCACAACCTGGGCCTTGGCGGCGCCTGCGTGGTCACGCTGTACGAGCGGGTCGAACGGAGCCACGCATGATCGACAGGAAGTGGATCGGGCACGAGCTGCCCGCGTCGGTGCTGTCGATCGACCACAGCCGCCTTCGCTTCTTCGCCAAGGCGATCGGGGAGACCGACCCGGTCTACACCGACAGCGCGGCGGCGCGCGATGCGGGCTATGCCGACCTGCCGGCACCGCCGACCTTCCTGTTCGCGGCCGAACTCGACTCGGGCGCCAACGACCGCCTGTTGAACGACCTGGGGATTCCCATCGCGAAGCTGCTGCACGGCGAGCAGGGCTTCAGCTACCACCGCACGGCCTGTGCCGGCGACACCGTCACGGTGCGCTCGCGCATCGACGACATCTACGACAAGAAGGGCGGGGCGCTGGAGTTCGTCGTGAAGACGTCCCGCGCGACCAACCAGCGCGACGAGCTGGTGGCCGAAATGCGCACCGTGCTGGTCTGCAGACATTGAAGGCGATCCGATGACACGAACTGCCCCATTGACTTTCGACAGCGTCCAGGTCGGCGACGCATTGCCGCCGCTGAGCCTTCCGCCGGTGAACCGCACGACCCTGGCGCTGTTCGGCGGCGCCTCGGGCGACCACAACCCGATCCACATCGACATCGACGTCGCACGCCAGGCCGGCATGCCGGACGTGTTCGCCCAGGGCATGCTGGGCATGGCATGGCTCGCACGCCTGCTCACGCGCTGGACGCCGCAGGCGCAACTGCGACGCTTCGACGTGCGCTTCCAGGGCATCACGCACCTGGGCAACGCGATGCAGTGCAGCGGCCGCGTGGTCGAGAAGCTGACCGTCGGCGACGAGCGCTGCGTGCGCGTGGAGGTCACCAGCCTCAACCAGTTCGGGCAGCCCAAGATCGCCGGCGAGGCGCTGGTGGCACTGCCCTGAAATCCTTCCCCCCATTCATCGAGACAGAAAGACGATCCATGACATCCAGACTTGAAGGCAAGGTCGCCATCGTGAGCGGCTCGGGCCGCGGCATCGGCCGGGCGATCGCATTGAAATTCGCATCGGAAGGCGCGCGCGTGGTGGTCAACGACCTCGACGCGGGCCCGGCCGAAGAGGTGGTCGCCGAGATCCGCGCCGCCGGCGGCGAAGCGGTGAGCTGTGTCGGCAACGTGACGGCACCGGACTTTGCCGATCGCTTCGTCGGCACGGCGGTGAGCGAGTTCGGCGGTCTCGACATCATCGTCAACAACGCGGGCTACACCTGGGACAACGTGATCCAGAAGATGACCGACGAGCAGTGGTACGCAATGATCGACTGCCACCTGACGGCGCCCTTCCGCATCCTGCGGGCGGCCTATCCGGTGATCCGCAACCTGTCGAAGAGCGACACGGACGCGGGCCGTCGCAACATGCGCAAGGTGGTCAACATCTCCTCGGTGGCCGGGCTGTTCGGCAACGTCGGCCAGGTCAACTACGCGAGCGCCAAGGCCGGCATCCTCGGCATGACGCAGACGCTCGCCAAGGAATGGGGGCGCATCGGCGTGACCGTCAACGCGGTGGCCTACGGCTTCATCCGGACGCGGCTGACGGGCGACGTGCGCGACGCGGCGACGGCCAACATCGAGGGCCGCGAGATCAAGGTCGGCGTGAATCCCGACCTGCTGGCGACCATGGAACGCAGCATTCCGCTGGGCCGCGGCGGCACGCCGGAAGAGGCGGCCGGCGCCGTGTTCCTGCTGTGCCTGCCCGAGTCGGACTATGTGAGCGGCCAGACGCTGATGTGTTCCGGCGGCCTGACGGGCATCTGAGCATGGCGCTGCAATCCCCGCTGGCGGGGCTCCGTGTCGTCGAATTCGAGGGCATCGGCCCCGGCCCCGTGGCCGGCCGCATCCTGGCCGCGATGGGCGCCGAAGTGACCGTCATCGCGCGGCCGGTGGCCGGCGCGGTGCAGCGCATGGGCGGCACCGGCGACAACCCGCTGCGCGCAGGCAAGCACCTCGTCGTGCTCGACCTCAAGAAACCCGACGACGTGGCGCGTGCGCTGGACATGGTCGCAACGGCCGACGCGCTGATCGAAGGCAACCGCCCCGGCGTCATGGAGCGCCTGGGTCTCGGCCCCGACGCCTGCAAGGCGCGCAACCCGCGCCTGGTCTATGGCCGCATGACGGGCTGGGGCCAGACCGGGCCGCTCGCGCAGGCCGCCGGCCACGACCTCAACTATGTCGCGTTGAGCGGCCTGCTGTCGCTGTCGGCGCGGCCCGGTCAGGCGCCGATGGTTCCGCCCACGGTGCTGGGTGACGCGGGCGGCGCGCTGGGGCTGGCATTCGGGATCGTCTGCGGCGTGTTCGAGGCCCGGTCGAGCGGCATCGGCCGTGTGGTCGACGCCGCGATCCTGGACGTGGTCGCCATGCTCGGGACCCTGGCGCACTGGCTCCATGGCAACGACCAGCTGGGCGGCGCCGCGCCGAGCGCGTTCCATGACTCGCCGCAGTACGACGTGTACGAATGCGCGGACGGCCGCTACGTCACCATCGGTGCGCTCGAGCCGCAGTTCTACGCGTTGCTGCTCGACAAGCTCGGCATGCACGATGTCGATCCGGCCGGGCAATCGGACACACGGCAGTGGCCCGCGCTCAAGGCGCGCATCGCCGCGGCGATCAGGAGCCGCTCCCGCCAGGACTGGTGCGACCGGCTCGAAGGGACGGACGTCTGCTTCGCGCCGGTGCTGGACATCGATGAAGCCGCGGCGCATCCGCACAACGTGGCGCGTGGCCTGTTCCCGCGCACGGCCGGCGGCGCGATCGACACGCAGGTGGCGCCGCGCTTCACCGCACTCTAGGTCGCGAGGAGTCGCCCTCAGGAAACCGCGATCAGCTTCCGGATGGCCTCGGGGAAAAGGGGCCACGCTGCGCGAATGCTTGTCGATGAAGACGATGCCGACCTTGCCCTTGGCCACGTCGCGGCCCGAGGTCTTCTCGGTCATGCGGTACTGGAGGTCGAAGCCGTAGCGATTGAAGTCCGCGGGGGCCATCTCCACCCGCAGCGTCTCGCCATGGAAGGCCTCCGAGCTGTACTGGGCGATCATGTCGGCGACGACGATCGACACGTCGCCCACGTCGGCTTCAACATAGCCCAGTGACTGGAAGTAGCGCACGCGTGCTTCCGAGACCAGCGTCAGAAGCTGCGCGTTGTCGAGGTGGCCGCCCTGGTTCACGTGGCTGATGTAGATCTGCAGTTCGGTGGAGAACGTGAATTTCTGGGGAAGCTCGAAGATGACTCTGGCCATGGCGGGATGTGGGTGACGGTGTCCCGGGCCGAGAGAGATCTCCGCGGCACGGCGACGAATGGAATCACGGCCTGTGCGGCCGGGAGGTTGCCGTCATTTTCACTGACTCGCCGCTGCAGGCTGGCGCCGGGCCAGGTGGATGCCGGCCAGCATGCAGCGAACCGAACCGCCGGCCATCTCGATGGTCGGCACCGGCAACGGCACGAGCCTGCTGGTGCGGGCGATGATCGATTTCTGCGCGGCGTCGAGACTCTCGAACGCACGCTGCGACAGCGCAAGCAGTCGGCCGTCCCGGCTCGACAGCTCGATCGCGTTGCCGGCGAATTCGGCGATCTGCGCCGCCCGCAATGCGATTACCTCGCGGCCCGACTCTTCCAGCCGTGCGCGTATCTGCATGGCGCGCGCGCGGTCCGGGATCATCTCGAAGCCGACCATGGCGAAATCGGTGGCCACGCACATCAGCACGTTGGTGTGATAGATGGGCAGGCCCGCAGCGTCGGCCGTGTCGAACACGATCGGTTCGAAGTTGAAGTGCGTGCTGAAGCGCTCCAGCGCCACCGGGTCGGCCCGGTTCGAGCGCGCGGTGTACGCCACCCGCGCCATGTGGTCGAGCACCATCGCGCCGGTGCCTTCCAGGAACAGGCCGTCGGGCTCGAGCCCCGAATAGTCGATCACGTCCTGCACGCGGTATTCGGCCTTCAGCAGTTCGATCACGTCGGAGCGGCGCTCGCGGCGCCGGCTGGCCGAGCGCATCGGGTAGATCGCCACGTGGCCGCCCGGATGCGTGGAGAACCAGTTGTTCGGGAAGACCGAGTCCGGCGTGTCGCGTTCGCCGCGGTCTTCGAACAGGTGCACGCGCACGCCTTCCCCTGCGAGCCGTTCGGCCGCGGCGGTGACCTCGTCATGGGCCGCCTGGGCGGTCGCGCGCGCGGACGCCTGTTGCGCGGGGGTCTGGAAGGCGTTGTCGACCGCGGTTTCCGGATTCGGTGTGAACGCATGCGGCCGGATCATCACGACCGCAGCGGGCGCCTGGATGGACTGGAGGCTTGGCATGTCGTCGCTCAGGCCACACGGCGCATCGCCACGCGTGCGCGTCCGGACTGCGTGTGCCGGAACAGGTCCTTGGGATCTTCCGCCTCGGGCACCAGTTGCACGTCGACGCCGAGGTGGAGCCGGGTCGATTGCGCCAGCACGTAGCGCAGTGCGGAATAGTCCTCGAGCGCGAAGCCGACGGAGTCGAACACCGTCACCTGATCGGCGCTCTGGCGCCCGGCGGCGCTGCCGGCCAGCACGCGCCACAGGTCGACCACCGGGAAGTCCGCGGGCAACTGCTGGATGTCGCCTTCGACGCGCGTCTGCGGTTCGTATTCGACGAACACGCGCGCCGCGCGCAACACGTCCGCATGCAGCTCGGTCTTGCCGGGGCAGTCGCCGCCGACCGCGTTGATGTGCATGCCGGGCTCGATCATCTCCGGCGTGAGGATGGTGGCGTAGGCCTTGTCGGCCGTGACCGTGGTCACGATGTCGGCGCCGCGCACGGCGTCGGCCGTCGACGCGGCGCGCACGATCTTCAGCGAAGGCCAGGCCGACAGGTTGCGCACCAGCTTGTCGGTGGCGCGCGGGTCGACGTCGTACACCGCGATCTCCTCGATGCCCAGGTGGCTGTGGAAGGCCAGCGCCTGGAATTCGCTTTGCGCGCCATTGCCGATCAAGGCCATGCGGCGCGCATCGGGCCGTGCCAGTGCACGCGCGGCCATCAGCGACGTCGCGCAGGTGCGCAATGCGGTGGCCAGCGTGAGTTCGGACAGCAGGACCGGATAGCCGGTGGCCACGTCGGCCAGCACGCCGAAGGCCATCACCGTGTAGAGGCCTCGCGCGGTGTTGGCCGGATGGCCGTTGACGTACTTGAAGGCGTAGTTCCGGGCGTCCGAGACGGGCATCAGTTCGATCACGCCGATGTCCGAATGGCTGGCGACGCGCGCCGACTTGTCGAAGTCGGCCCAGCGCACGAAGTCGTCGCGGATGGCGTCGGCGAGTTCGCCGATGAAGGGGGCCACGCCGATGGCCTGGACCAGGCGGGACATGGTGGGAACGTCGACAAAGCGGGTCATGGTTTTCTCCTCGAAGGTGGCAGCCGGCCTGCCACGGCATGGGGAAATTCTCGGACCGGTCGGTGCCATAGTGAAGAGAGCAAGTTGGCACATCTGCTCGATCGACGTACATTCCGCCACTTCGAATTGACAGATTGACAAGCCATGGACGACACGGACCGCCAGCTGCTGGGCCTGCTTCGAGACAACGCGCGGCTCTCGGTGGTGGCGCTGGCACAGCAGCTGCGCGTGGCACGGGCCACGGTGCAGAACCGCATCGCGCGGCTGGAGGCCGATGGAACGATCGTGGGCTACACGGTCCGCCTGAAGCCCGAGGCGGAAGGGCAACGCATCCGAGCGATCACCAGCATCGAGATCGAGGGGCATCATGGCGACGCGGTGCGCCGGGCCTTGCGCGGCCACCCGAACGTGGTGGCGCTGCACACCACCAACGGCCGCTGGGACCTGATGGCCGAACTGCGCGCCGACACGCTCGAGTCCTTCGACGAGTTGCTGAACGTGATCCGCTCGATCCCGGGCATTTCGAATACCGAGACGAGCATCCTGCTGTCGACGCACAAGCTCTGAATGCGCCGCGCCGGAGGGAAGTGATGGCGGCGGTACCGGGCGTCGCGCAGGCCCGGCACCGCTCGTACGCCCTGCAGGACGTTGCAGGACGCAGTAGGACGTACAGGGCGTTCTACTTGCCCGTGACTTCGTTGAAGCGGTCGGTCCACTTCCCGATGTTGGCGTTGATGAAGGCTTCGTCCACGATGACGCCGTCGCCTTCCTTGGGCATGGCTTCGAGGAATGCGGCCGAAGGCTTCACGTCGGTGCGCACCGGGCCCATGTTGTAGCTGTCGGTGATGAACTTCTGCCATTCCGGCGACAGCAGCTTGTTCACGAAGGCGGCGGCCAGGTCTTCCTTGCCGCTGCGCGTGATCATCACGCCTTCGAAGAACAGCGGCGCGGGCTTGGGGCTCACCATGGCCGCAGGGATCTTCTGGTCGCGCAGGGCACCGACGGCCGACGGCGAGGTCACCATCGCCCAGATCTCGCCCTGCGCCAGTGCGCGGCGCGCCTGCGCGTCGGCGCTGTGGATGGCGGCGAGGTTGGGCTTCTGCTTCGCGAGGAATTCGAGGCCCGGCTGGATGTTGTTCATGTCGCCGCCGTTGAGCAGGCTGGAGATCAGGATCATCCGGCCCGGGAAGATGTTGGGCGCGGGCAGCGACACCTTGTTCTTGAAGCTCGGCTGCCAGAGGTCGTTCCACGACGTGATCTTGCCGCCGGGCACCAGGTCGGGCCGGTAGACGATGCCCAGCGGCGCGTAGTACGAGGCCACGAACATGTCGTTGGCCGCGCCCTTCATCAGCGTCTTCAGGTTCGGGATCTTGACCGGGTCGAGCGGCACGAAGAGCTTGGTGTCGGTGGCGGCGCGCAGCGCGACCGATTCGCTGGTGAACCACACGTCGGCCTGCGGCTTGTCGCGGTTCGCCTGCAGCTTGGTCAGGCCTTCGACGGCCGAGGTCTCGCTCACGTATTCGAGCGTGATGCCGGTGTCCTTCTTCAGGTCGTCGGCCAGCGGGCGGAAGATCCGTTCCCAGAGTGCGCCGTAGGTCATCAGGGTCAGGCGCTTGTCCTGTGCCATGGCGGCACCGGGCAGGAAGGCGCCGAGCAGTGCGGTGCCCAGCGCCAGACCGGCGAGCTGCCGGCGGCGAACGGTGCGAGTGCTCGGAGAAGACGAAGTGCGGGATGCGTTGGCAGTCATGTGAAGCCTTGGAGTGGAAGGGTTGCGGGAAATCAGCGGTTGGCCAGGAAGCGGTCCAGGCCCACGAGTTTTTCGATGAGCAGCACCAGCGCGACGCTCAGTGCGATCAGCACGCTGGCCATCGCGGCCACCGTCGGGTCGTCGAAGTCGCGGATGTAGCCGTAGGCCTCGATCGGCAGCGTGCTGGTGCGGATGTCGGTCAGGAAGGCGGTGATCGCGAAGTTGTCGATCGCCTCGACGAAGGCGAAGGTGGCGCCCGCGATCAACCCCGGCTTGAGCTGCGGCAGCGTGATCAGGAAGAACGCCGACAGTGGCCCGGCGCCCAGGTTGCGCGCGGCTTTCTCCAGGTCGTGGTCGACCCCATGCAGGTTGGCCACCAGCGGGCGCAGCGTGAAGGGCAGCGTGAAGCAGACCATGGCGACCACGATCGGCGCGAAGCCGGTGCCCAGGCCGATGCCCACCGAGAAGCTCAGGAACGCAATGCCCACGATCACGCCGGGGATCAGCAGCGGCGACATCAGCAACGCCAGCAGCGGCTTCTTGCCGGGGAAGTCGTGGCGCACCACGGCGACGGCCGTCGGCAATGCGACCGCCAGCGAGATCGGCGTGACCACGCCCGCGATCAGCAGCGAGTTCAGCAGCGCCTGCTGGAAGCGCGTGTTGCCGAAGAAGTTCTCGAACCACCGCAGCGTCAGCGTCTCCGGCGGAAAGGCGAAGTAGGACGTCGGGTTGAACGCATACAGCAGGATCACCAGCACCGGCGCGACCGTGAACGCCAGCGCAAGCCCGGCGGCGATCGACACGCCGCGCGAATAGGGTCGGATGTCGCTCATGCCGCGCTCCCCGTCCGCATGCGTGCGGCCGCCAGGCGCTGCACCAGGCCGAAGGCGATGAACGCGGCCGCGGTCAGCAGCAGGAACAGCACCGACAGCGCGGCCGCCGCGGGGATGTCGTAGCCGGTCTGGATCTTCTCGAAGATCGACGTGGCGCTGACGTGGACCCGTCCACCGCCCAGCAGTTCGGGAAACAGGAAGGCGGCCAGCGCGATCGCGAAGACCAGCGAACTGGCCGCGACCAGGCCCGGCAGCGAGAGCGGCAGCGTGACCGCGGCGAAGGTGCGCAGCCGCGATGCGCCGAGGTTGCGGGACGCATGCTCCAGCGCTTCGGGGATCGCCTGCAGCGCACCGAACAGCGTGAACACGAAGAAGGGCAGCGAGAAGTTGAGGACGCTCACGACGACGGCGAACTGATTGTTGATGAGTTGCAGCGGCGGGATGCCGACGACGGCCAGCAGCCCGTTGACGACCCCGCGATTGCCCAGGATCACCATCCATGCATAGGCCCGCGTGACGCCGCCCGACAGGAAGGTCGCGACCAGGCAGAACAGGATGGTCCGGCGCACCGCCGACGAGGTGGAACGCGCCAGCACGTAGGCGAGCGGAAAGCCGATCGCGATGGCGAGCAGCGTCACCTCGGCCGCGATCAGGAAGGTCTGCGCCGCCACGCGCCAGAAGTAGTCGGAGCGCAGCGCGGCGGCATAGTTGGCCAGGCTGGCCGGTCCCACGAAGGTCGAGCCGCCGGATTCCAGGCGCAGGAAACTGATGCCCACGAAGGACAGCAGTGCCGCGACGAAGAAGCCGCTCACCACCAGCGCGGGCAGGCTCAGCAGCCAGGGTTTCGCGTGCTTCATGCCGCCGCCGGAACCAGTGCGCAATGCGACGGCGCGAGCCGCAGGCCGACGCGGGCGCCGGTCTCCAGCACGCCGCCCTCGCGCCGGTGTGCCGAGATGCGCAGCGACAGCCCGTCGTCGGTCGTCACCTCGTAGACGATGCTCGCCCCCAGCGCCCGCGCGAAGGACACGACGCCGCGCAGGGCGCCATCGCCACCGCTGCCACCACCGTCATCGGGCAGCACGTCGATCGCCTCGGCCCGCACCGCGAGTTCGGCCTGGGCACCGATCTGCAGGCCGGCCGGCAACGGCACGCCCTCCAGCACCAGGTCCTGCAGACGGACATCGGCACGGTCGGCATGCTGCGCGAGCACGGTCACGGGCAGCAGGTTCTCCACGCCCGTGAAGGTGGCGACGAAGCGGGTGCGCGGCCGGTCGTAGATGTCCAGCGGCGAGCCGATCTGCTCGATGCGCCCGCCGTTCATCACGGCGATGAAGTCCGACAGCGCGATCGCCTCCTTCTGGTCGTGCGTCACGATCAGGCTGGTGATGCCGACGTTCTGCTGCAGCTTGCGCAGCTCGACCTGCATCGCCTCGCGCAGGTTCTGGTCGAGCGCGCCGAGCGGCTCGTCGAGCAGCAGCACCTTGGGCCGCGTGACCAGTGCGCGTGCCAGGGCGACGCGCTGCTTCTGGCCGCCGGACAGCTGGCCCGGATAGCGGTCCGCGAAGCCGCCGATGCGCACCAGGTCCATCACCTGCGTGACGGCCGGTGCGATGTCCGCGGCCGGCCAGCGTTGCATTCTGGGGCCGAAGCCGATGTTCTCGCGCACCGTCATGTGCGGGAACAGCGCGTAGTGCTGGAACAGCATCGCCGTCTCGCGCTTTTCCGGCGGGCGCGGCAGCACCGACACGCCGTCGATGCGCACGTCGCCTTCGTCGGGCCGCACGAAGCCGGCGATCGACTGCAGGATCGTGGTCTTGCCGCAGCCCGACGGGCCGAGCAGCGACAGCAGCTTGCCCGGCGGGATCGACAGGTTCACGCCGTCGACGGCGGTAACGCCGCCATAGCGCTTGACGAGTTGCTGGATCTGCAGGTCGCAGCCCGCGGCGTTGCCGCCACGCGGATTCGGCACGGCACTCATGGGGTTACCAGCACCTTGCCGAAGACGTTGCGCTCCTCGATGCGCGCGAAGGCCTCGTCGGCGCGCTCGAGCGGGAAGGCCTGGTCGACCACCACGCGCAGCTTGCCGGCGCTCACCAGCTCGAGCAGTTGCAGCAGGTCGGCCGGCTTGTAGCCGTTCGAGCCCTGGATGTTGAGTTCGAAGGCCCAGATGTAGCGCAGGTCCTCCACCGGGTCGAAGCCGGCCGTGGCACCGCAGGTCAGCACACGGCCGCCGACGCGCAGGCACTTCAGCGACTTCACCCAGGTGTCGCCACCGGTGTAGTTGACGACCACGTCCACGCCCTTGTGGATGTTGGCGCCGCGCCGGCTCGGCTTGCCGTAGAGCGCGTGGACTTCGGCCACGAAGTCCTTGCTGTTGTAGTTGATCGTGTGATCGGCGCCCAGGGCCTTGAGGCGCTCGGCCTTCTCGTCGGATCCCGCGCAGGCGATCACCTCGGCGCCGGCCAGCTTGGCCAGCTGCACGCAGCCCACGCCGACGCCGCCGCTGGCGCCGAGCACCAGCACCTTCTCGCCCGGCTGGATGCGGCCGTTGGTGTACATCATGCGAAGCGCGGTGCCGTAGGCGGTCGGCAGCACCGCCGCATCGGCGAAGCTCACGTTGCCCGGCAGGCGGATCAGCTGGTGCACCGGCACGCGGCAGTATTCGGCCAGTCCGCCGTGCGTGGTCTCGCCGATCAGGCCGCCTTCGACACGGTTCATCGGGTCGACCAGCACGCGGTCGCCCACCGCCCAGCCCCCGACGTCGGCGCCGAGTTCGACGATCTCGCCGGCCACGTCCAGCCCCGGAATCACCGGCAGCGGGATCTTGATGCCGGGCATGCCGCGGCGCGTGAAGATGTCGTGGTAGTTGAGCGTCGACGCCCGCACGCGGATGACGACCTGGCCCGGGCCTGCCACCGGGTCGGGGAAGTCCTCGGCGAATGCCATGACCTCGGGGCCGCCATGTTCGCGGATGAAATAGGCCTTCATTGTTCTCTTTCTCTATCTGGAAGGAAGGTGGATCAGAAGGGGTCGGTGCCGAGCAGGGTGGCGGCGAGATCGGCCAGGCGCCTGCGGTCGACCTTGTTGGTGCCGGCGAGCGGCATCTCGGGCAGGAACCACACGCGCCGCGGATGCTGGTAGGGCGGCGCTTGGTCGAGCGCGTGCTGCCGCAGTTGCGGTTCGGTCGCCTGCAGGCCGGGCTTCAACACCACGAAGGCGACCGGCTTGTGGCCCTTGATCGCATCGGCGATCGGCAGCACGGCCGCCTCGTGCACGGCGGGATGGCCCAGCAGCACGGCCTCGACCTCGCCCGGAAAGATGTTCTCGCCGCCGCAGACGAACATGTCGTCGGCACGGCTCACGAAGTAGAAGAAGCCGTCGGCATCGCGGCGGAAGATGTCGCCGGTGTCGTAGTAGCCGTCGGCCGTGATCGCGCGCCGGCTCTGCTCGGGCAGGCCGCGGTAGCCCAGCATCAGCGCCGGGCTGCGGATCTGCAGCACGCCTTCTTCATCGTTCTCGCGACCGTCGCGCATGAGGCGCAGCGACACCTCGGGATGCGCGCAGCCCACCGACATGTCCGGCTGCACGAGCCCCTGCGGATGCGGCCCGAAGCAGACCGGGCCGCCTTCGGTCGTGCCGAAGCCGTTGACGATGGCCGCATTCGGGAAGATGCGGCGCGCCTCGGCCATCAGCTCGGGCGTGGACGGCGCCGAACTCACGCGCACGATGCGCACCGCCGAGAGGTCGGCCCGTGCCAGCGCCGCCTGCTCGCGCGCCACCAGCGCGAGCATGGTCGGCACCGCCGTCAGCATCGTGGCGCGGTGTGCCGATGCGGCTTCGATGTAGCTGGCCGCGGTGAAGCCGGGCAGCAGCACCACGGCGCCGCCGCTGGCGAGCGCCGCCTGGCAGGAGGCAAGCCCGTTCTGGTGGTACAGCGGCGCCGCCACCAGCGTGCGCTGGCCGCGCGGGCTGCTGGCATTGGTGCGCTGGTCGAGTGCCCACAGATGCCCCAGGTGGGAGAACATCACGCCCTTGGGCCGGCCGGTGGAGCCCGAGGTGTAGATCACCATGGCCACGTCGCCCTCTTCGGGCAGCACCGGCTCGAACTCGCCAGGGTCGAGGAAGGCCTGGAAGCCCGCCGGGCCCGTGTCGTCGAAGTCGATGCGCGGCGGTGCGTCGGGGCACAGCGCCAGCCGCTGGCGGTCGCCCAGCAGCAGCCGGACGCCGGCATCGGCAATCAGCGACGCGATGGTGGCTGCCGGCAGCTTGTGATTGACCGGCACCGCGGTCACGCCGGCCTGCAGCGCGCCGAAGACCGTGACCAGGAACTCGAGCCGGTTGGCGGCGATCACCGCGATCGCGTCGCCGCGGCCCAGCCCGCGCCGCACAAAGCCGCGGGCCGCGGCGCGCGACAGCGCGGCAAGCTCGCCATAGCGCACTTCGCGCGGCGTGGCGGGGCCGAGGTCGATCAGTGCGACCGCTTCCGGCGATGCCGTCGGCGACAGGGCCGCACCCAGGTTGGCGTAGCGCGTCATGCCCGTGTCTCCTCGGCTGCGGGCGTGCGGACGGGCGCGAACGGTCCGCGCGGAACGGCGCGCCCGTCCTGAACCAGCCATTCGCCGCCGGCCATCACGGCATGGATGCGGTCCTGCGCGTCCAGCGCGACGAGGTCGGCGTCCATGCCCGGCCGCAGCGCGCCCTTGCGTTGCTGCAGGCCCAGCCCGCGTGCCACGTTGGTGGTGATCAGCGTCAGCGCCTGCGCCAGGGGCACGCCGGCTTCGTGCACGGTTCGCATCAGGTCGCGGTGCAGCACGGTGGGTGGCACCACCCGCATGCCGAGCAGCTCGCCGGCCGCGCCGCGCACGGCCGCCGGCACGTTGCTGTCGGACGAGAAGCTCAGGCGCTCCAGCGGAACGCCCGCATCGAGGCTCTGGCGCACGGCGTCGTGCACGTCCACGCCGGTCGGGTTGCCGTCCTGCTGCGACACGCAGCAGCTGAAGTCGATGGTGCCGCCCAGGCGCGCAAAACGCAGCGCATGCGCGAAGACGGGCGAGAAGGCGGCGGTGCGGTTCACGTGCGTCGGCACGATCTGCGACGGCGGCATGCCGAGCCGCTCGACCAGTTCGAACAGCGGTGCCATGCCTTCGGCCATGCCGCCCATGTGGCAGTGCAGGACGGCGGCCTTGCCGGTCATCGCGCGGGCCTGCAGCATTTCGCCGGCCAGCTGCATCAGCGCGGCGGCGTCCTGGTTCGGATAGAAGCGCTCGGAGATCGCGGTCTTCACGCCCATCACCTGGTCGATGAACGCGACGTCGGCACGCACGCTGGTGAGCATGCACGGCGCCGGCAGCCGGAACGAGCCGGTGTACATCAGCGCGGTCAGCCCGGCGCGCGTCAGTTCATGCACCTTGCGCAGCAACAGCAGGAGTCCGCGCGCCTCCATCTCGACGCCGACCACGCCGACCGCCGTGGTGATGCCGGCCAGCGCAAGGTCTTCGGGCGTGAGTTCCGCCACGCGGCCGAGCGGACCGGCCGCATCGCCGCCGCCCAGCAGATGGATGTGCTGGTCGACGAAACCCGGCACCAGGCGCAGCCCGCCGACATCCACGGTCTCGACGCCGGCATGTGCGAACTCGGCGAGCGACGCACCCATCTGCAGGATGCGGCCTCCGCCGACCAGGATGTCGCGGCGCCCGATGTGTTCGGGCGCATAGACGTCGGCGCCGCGCAGCAGGCGCATGAAGGCCGAGCCGGTCGCGGACGTCATGGAAGCGGCCTTGCGGCAGGTCGGGAGTGCTTCATCAGAGGTGTCCTGTAGTTCAACTTTGGTTGTTCACACATTCAGCAGAATCTGTGCCACATGGAACATTTAGTTTTCTATTTGTACACATTTGATTCTTATGTATACCTGCAGGAAACCCTGCTCATGTTGGTGCGCCGATGCACCGCCTTCGCGCGATGCACCGCACGAAGGCGGACGCACGCGCTCAGTCCTCGGGCATGAAGCGTTCGCCCGTCCGCAGGTAGAGCGTCGAGCCGAAGCGACCGACCGGCAGGTAGCCGTCGAGGTTCACGTGGTGCCTGTCGAGGTCCAGCAATCCGTCGCGCGCGTGCAGCCGCAGGACGCGGCCGATGAACACGTGGCGGTTGCCGGTCTCGGTGACTTCGGCGAGCACGCATTCGAAGGCGACCGGTGCCTGCGCGATGCGTGGCGGCGCCACGGCCGTCGAGGGCAGGACGTCGAGCCCGTTGGCATCGACCTCGCTCGTGTCGGGCGGCAGCGCGGCGCCGCAGCGATGCAGCGCCGTCGCCATGGCTTCATCGGCGATGTGCACGACGAATTCCTTGCGCGCGAGGATGTTGCGGCTGGTGTCCTTCAGTTGGCCGTCGGCGCCCTTGCTGATGCTCAGCAGGAGCAGGGGCGGGTCCTCGCCGATCATGTTGAAGAGGCTGAAGGGGGCGGCGTTCACGACGCCGGTCGCACCGAGCGTGGTGACCAGCGCGATGGGGCGCGGCACGATCAGGCTCGACATCAGCTTGTAGCGCGGGTAGGGCGCCAGCGTTTCGAAATCGACTTCCATGGCGGGGTGTGTCAGGTGCGTTCGCGCCGGAGTTCGGCGGGCTGGCAGGGGCGGAGGCGAAGGTGTTTTCTGGCGTGCACGGGAGACCCTGGATCGAATGGGCATGAAAGCTGCTCAACGGCAGTCACATTCGAATAAAGTTTCGCACCACGAACATTTAAGCGAAAGTGTCGAGATCGCAGATTTCGATCGACACCTTGGCAGATTGACCATGCCTTCTGGCGATATGCACACATGAACGAGACAGACGTCCGCCTCCTGAGCCTGCTGCGCGACAACGCGCGCGAATCGGCTGCCACCCTGGCCAAGAAGCTCCAGGTGTCGCGCGCCACGGTCCAGAACCGCCTCTCCCGGCTGGAAGCCGCCGGCGTGATCGTCGGCTACACCGTGCGGCTGAAGCCCGCCGCCGGGCCGCAGCGCATCAGCGCCATCACCAGCATTTCGATCGAAGGGAACACGACATCGCGTGTGTTGCAGGCGCTGCGCGGCGACCCCAACGTGGAGGCGCTGCACACGACCAACGGCCGCTGGGACGTGGTGGCCGAGCTGCGGGCCGACAACCTGGAGGCCTTCGACAGCGTGCTCAACCGGATCCGGCTGATACCGGGGATCGCCACGTCGGAGACCAGCATCTTCCTGTCGACGCACAAGCTCTGATGCGCCAGCCCGACTTGGCAGATGGTCTTCATGATGAGTTCAAAAGTTTCTTATTAGGAAACTTTTTGCTTGCGCGAAAAGTTGCGCATCAATACACTCAGGTTCACTAACAAGAACCATGCCGCGACCGGCATGGCGCCTCTTCCACGCATCGATCCGGTCAGGAGTTTCCGTGTCAGCCTTGCCTCCCGTCGCCGTCATCGGCGCCGTCGCAACACCTGCCTTGCGCGTCCGGCGCCCCGCCGCGCGGCCGGGGCGCTGGGTCGCCGGCCTGCTGTGCGTCGGCGTGCTGGCGTTTCTCGTGCGCGCCTTCGCGCTGGGCCGCATCGACTGGCCCTATGTCGCGACCTTCTTCACCGCGCCGGTGATCCTGAGCGGGCTCGGCAACACGCTGATCCTCACCGCCGCATCGATGGCGCTGGGCATCGCACTCGGCCTGGTGGCCGCACTGATGCGGCTGTCGCAGAACCCGGTTTCGCAGGCGATGGCGTCCGGCTATATCTGGCTGTTCCGCGGCACGCCGGTCTATCTGCAGTTGCTGATCTGGTTCAACCTCGCGCTCGTGTTTCCGACCATCGGCATACCGGGCCTGTGGGAAGTGAAGACGGTCACCGTGATGACGCCCTTCCTGGCCGCGTGGCTGGGCCTGGGCATCTGCCAGGGCGCCTACACGGCCGAGGTCATCCGCGGCGGCATCCTCTCGATCGACAGCGGCCAGTACGAGGCCGCGCAATCCGTCGGCATGACCCAGTGGCAGCTGATGCGCCATGTGGTGCTGCCGCAGACGCTGCGCGTGATCACGCCGCCGATCGGCAACGAGGTGATCGGCATGCTCAAGACCACCTCGCTCGCGGCGGTCGTCAACTATGGCGAACTCATCCATTCGGCGTCGCTCATCTATTACGTCAACAGCCGCGTGATCGAGCTGCTGATCGTCTGCGCCATCTACTACCTGATCGCGGTCACGCTGCTGAGCCTGCTGCAGCGCATGCTGGAGACGCGCCTGTCGCGTTCGGCGCACCGCGCGATGGCGCAGGGCCGCAACGAGGCGGAGGCAACCCGATGAGCGCCGCCCGGCCGCCCGAAGGCGATCGCGCCGCAGCCCGCAGGGCGGAGGCAACCCAATGAGCGCGGTGGTCATCGCACGCCAGCTGTGCAAGCGCTACGGCACGACCCAGGTGCTGACCGACGTGTCGCTGGATGTGGGGCAGGGCGAGGTGCTCGGCATCATCGGCCCGTCGGGCGCCGGCAAGAGCACGCTCCTGCGCTGCATCAACCAGCTCGAGGGCGTGGACAGCGGCGATCTGTACGTCAACGGCGAGTTCGCGGGCTACCGCGCCGGCAAGGACGCGCTCCATCGGCTGCCCGATGCCGAGGTCGCACGCCAGCGTTCGGCCACCGGCATGGTGTTCCAGCGCTTCAATCTGTTCGCCCACAAGACGGTGCTCGACAACGTCACGCTCGGCCCGATGGTGGTCCGCCGCACGGCTCGCCGCGAAGCCGAGGCGCTGGCGGCCGAGCTGCTCGCCCAGGTCGGTCTGCGCGGTTTCGAGCAGCGCTATCCGTCGCAGTTGTCGGGCGGACAGCAGCAGCGCGTGGCGATCGCGCGCGCGCTGGCCATGCGGCCGAAGGTGCTGCTGTTCGACGAGCCGACCTCGGCACTCGATTCCGAGCTGGTCGGCGAGGTGCTGGACGTGATGAAGGCACTGGCCGCATCGGGCCAGACCATGCTCGTCGTGACGCACGAGCTTGCCTTTGCGCGTGCGGTCTGCAGCCGCATCGCCTTCATGGAGGCGGGCCGCATCGTCGAGATCGGCACGCCGCACCAGATATTCAACAACCCCGTCCAGGCCCGGACCCGCGCGTTCGTGCAGCGCGCGACCACGCCCGAACCCATTCACTGAGCCACGTCCCCCCATGAAGACATCCATCCTTTCGCACACCCGCATGCTGGCCGCCGCGCTGCTCTGCGCCACGCTGTCGCTGCATGCCTTGGCCCAGACCGCTGCGAGCGCGTCGTCGCTCGTGCCGGACGCCATCCGCAAGGCCGGCAAGCTGCGCGTCGGTACCAGTCCGACCTACCCGCCGCTGGAGTTCAAGGACCCGATGACGCAGAAGCTGCAGGGCCTGGACATCGACCTGACGGTCGAGGTCGCCAAACGCCTGGGCCTGCAGGTCGAGTGGTCCGAGCAGTCGTTCGACCAGCTGATCAATTCGCTCGACACCGGCCGCATCGACATGGGCGCCTCGGGCATGACCGACATTCCGGCGCGCCGCGAGAAGGTCGACTTCGTCGACTACTTCTCCACCGGCACGCAGCTCTTCACGATGCCCGACCAGGCCAAGGGACTGAACAAGGTCGAGGACGCCTGCGGCAAGGACGTGGCGGTCAACCGCAACGGCATCTTCTTCGTGCGGCTGCAGGAGTTCAACAAGAACGTCTGCATTGCGCGCAAGCTGCCGGAGATCAAGTACTCGCTGACCGACAAGACGGCCGATGCGCGGCTGCAGATCATCCAGGGCCGGGTGGTCGCCGCGGCGCAGGGCGTGGACGCCATCCGCTATCTCAACGAATTCCCGAAGTCGTCCGACAAGGGTGCCTTCGTGCTGATCGGCCAGCCGATCGCGGTCGACCTGGCGGGCTTCGGCTTTGCCAAGACCAACCCGGCGCTGCGCGATGCGGTGGCGCAGGCGCTCACGCTGATGATCTCGGACGGCAGCTATGCGCGCATCTTCGACGCCTGGGCGCTGCCCTACGCCAAGGTGCAGACGGTGACCATCAACACGCAGCCTGCGGCATCGGCCGCGTCACCGATCGCCAAGGGTGCCGTCGGCAAATGAACACGCCCTCGCTGTCGCAGGTGCTGGCCGGGTTCACCTCGCAGGTGACGATGGCGGCGCTGTCGCCCGACACCGTGAAGGCGGTGCGGCGCCACACGCTGGACACGCTCGGCGCCGCGCTGGGCGGCGCGCGCCAGCCCGAACCGATGGCCGCCTGGGCCGCGGCACGCGTCGCCTTCGGCGAAACCGGCGGCGCCGAACTCTGGGGGCGCGATGTCTCGGCGCCTCCCGGGGTGAGTGCGCTGGTCAACGGCACCGCGGCGCATGCGCTCGAACTCGACGACGCCAGCGGCTGCGACCATTCCGGCGCGGTGGTGGTGCCCGCGGTGATGGCGGCGCTCGCATTGCCGCCGAGCGAAGGCGCTGCGGCTGCGTCGGAGGCCGACCTGCTCTGCGCCATCCTGGTCGGCTACGAGGTCGGCCGGCGCGTCATGGAGGCCAGCGGCGGCTACGACGGGCACAACGGCGCGGGCTGGCATTCGACCGGCACCTGCGGCGTGTTCGGCGCCGCGGCGGCCGTGGCGCGGCTGCTGCGCTGCGACGCCGCCACCACGGCCCGTGCGCTGGGCGTCGCCGGTTCCTTCGCATCCGGCACCTGGGCCTTTCTCGGCGACGGGGCCATGACGAAGCGCATGCATCCCGGCCATGCGGCCAGCGCCGGCCTGCTGGCGGTCGAGATGGCCCGCGCAGGCCTGGTCGCTCCCGCGCAGGTCTTCGAGGCCGACTGGGGCGGCTTCTTCAAGACCTATGTGGGCGAGGTGGCCGAGCCCGAACTGCTCACGCGCCACCTCGGCAGCAACTGGCGCATCCATCGCTCGTCGATCAAGCCCTATGCATCGTGCCGCGGCACCCATGCGGCGGTCGAGGCCGTGATCGGCCTGCGCGAAGGCCTCGCGCCCGGGCAGATCGCCAGCGTCGCGGTGACCGTCACCCCGACGGTCGCCCGCATGTGCGGCAACAAGTCGATCGGCAGCTTCGTCGACGCGCAGATGAGCCTGCCCTATGCGGTGGCGATCGCCGCGCTGCACGGCGCGGCGGACCTGAGCCGCTTCGACGAGGCCCACCGGCGCGACCCCGCCATCGCGGCGCTGATGCAGCGCGTGGAAGTGCGCGAGGCGACGACGCTGTCGAGCAACGTGGCGGCCGAAGTGCTGCTGCGCACCGACGCGGGCATTGAGCACCGTCGCGCGATCGACGTGCCGCTGGGCTCGCCCGGCAACCCGCTGTCCGACGACAGCCTGCTGGCCAAGTACCACTCGCTCGCCGACCCGGTGCTGGGCCCGGACGCCGCCGCAGCGCTCGCGCGGCGCGTGCTGCAGCTCGGGCAGGGCGACGACCTCCGCGGCCTGGCCCGCCTGACCCAACCCGCGGCCACCTGAGCCGCATCGAACACATCACCAGGAACAACATGACCCAGAACACCCTCCGGGGCGCCGATCTGCTCGGCGTCCCCTACGACGGACAGTCGACGCTCGGCTATCCCGGCTCGCGCTATGCGCCGGAACGCGTACGCATGTGCGCAGGCTGGATCAACATGCGCATCCAGGACGGCAAGATCTTCTCGCTAGGCGACAACAAGGACCTCGAGGTCGGCGACAACCTGATGGTCGACCGTGGCGACGTCGCCGTGGTGCCGCACGATGTCGAGGCGACCTTTGCCGCCACCCGCCAGGCGGTGAGCGCGTCGATCGCCTCCGGCCGCGCGCCGATCGTGATCGGCGGCGACGACTGCCTGCTGTTTCCCGTGGCGCATGGCGTGCACGAAGCGCTGCCGGGCCGCATCGGCATCATCCATTTCGATGCGCATCTCGACCTGATGGACAACAGTCCCCAGCAAGGCCGCTTCAGCCAGTCCAGCGGCATGCGCCGTGCGCTCGAACTCGACCGGATCGCAGCGACCGACTCGATCCAGGTGTGCGAGCGGCATTTCAACTTTCCGGCCTCCGGCCAGTTCAAGCGCGAGAACGACCTGGTGCACCTCTCGGCGCGCGAGGTGCTGAAGCTCGGGCCGCAGGAAACGGTTCGCCGCATCCTCGAACGCACGAAGAATGCCGACCACCTGTTCCTGTCTTTCGACATCGACGCGATCGACCCGGCCTTCGCACCCGGCGCGGGCGCGCACGAACCGGGCGGCATCAGTTCGGCCGAAGCGCTCGAGATGGTCGAGATGCTCGCACCGCATTGCGCCGCCATGGCGATCACCGAGGTGAATCCGACGACCGACGTCAAGGACATGACCTCCATGCTGGCCGCCTACCTGGCCTTCACCTTCGCGGTCTACGGCCGCCACCCGATTGCACGCAAGGAGGCGCTCCATGAGCACTGAACACGCAGGCTACAGCGGCTTTCGCGGCGTCGGCGCACGGCTCACCGAAGAGCCGCTGGCCCATCTGAATTCGCACAAGTCCAGCTTGCTGGGCGAGTCGGTCCACGCGATCCACGCCTTCGACAAGGCGCATGCGCTGATGCTGTCGGAAGAGGGCATCAACACCCGCGACATCGGCCGGAAGATCCTGTCGGCGTTCCGCGAGATCGAGCGCGGCGGCGTGGAAGAAGTGCGCGGCCGGGCCGATGGCGGCATGCATTCGGGCGAGCACTACCTGATCCAGACCCAGGGCGAAGCGGTGGGCGGGCGCCTGCACCTGGGCCGCAGCTCGGGCGACCTGATCGAGGTCGCGCGCCGCATGACCTTCCGCAACCACGTGCATGCGCTGCTCGGTGCGTTGTGCGACGTGCGCCAGGCGCTGCTCGACCTGGCGGGCATTCATCTCGGCACGGTGATGCCGGGCTACACGCATGGCCAGCATGCGCAGCCCACCACCTTCGCCCACTGGGCCACGATGTTCGCGGAGGTCTTCGCGCGCGACACGGCGCGGCTGCTGTCCTTCCATGTGCGACTCAACCGTTCGCCGGCCGGCGCCGCGATCCTCACCGGCAGCGACTTCCCGCTGAACCGCCAGCGCGTGTCGGACCTGCTGGGCTTCGACGAGCCGCTGCCGCACACGATGGACGCGATCCTGAGCCATGACCTGGAAATGGAATACGCCAGCGTGCTGGCCGTGGTGGCGCAGGGGCTGGGCCGGATCGCCGACGACCTGATCCTGTGGTCGACCACCGAGTTCGCGATGGTGGAGTTGCCGGACCGCTATTGCGGGACCAGCAGCATCATGCCGCAGAAGAAGAACCCGGACGGCCTCGAAGACATGAAGTCGGTGGCCGCGCGTTCGATGGGCGTGGTGGTCACGGTGATGGCCGCCGAGAAGGGCCCGACCGGCTTCCCGATCATGGAACGCCGCAACAGCCAGGCCATCTTGTGGGACCTCGGCCGCGATCTCGGCGTGCGCTTCGACAGCATGGGACCGCTGCTGCGCGACATGGCCGTGAACGTGCAGCGCATGCACACGCTCGCCGGCGCCAACTGGGCGCAGGTGACCGACCTGTCCGGCGCCCTGGTGCGCGTGGCGGGCTTCGACTGGCGCACGTCGCACCAGGTCGTCGCGGTGCTCGTGCGGCGCTGCGCGGCGGCCGGCATCCGGCCCGACGCGGCCACGTCCGCCCACCTGGACGAAGCGGCCGTGGAGATCGGCGCGCCCGCACCGCATCTGTCCGTCGCGGTGTTCGCCGACGCCATGGACCCGCGCGCCTTCGTGGAACGCCGCGTGCTGTATGGCGGCCCGGCGTCCACCTCGGTCGCGCGCGAATCGGCAGCGGCCCGGCTGCTGCTGGACGCCGACCGCGCGCAGGTCGCCGCGCTGCGCGCGCAGGCCGACGCTGCCGCACTGGCGCTCGACACCGCCATCGACGCCTTCCTGGCACAACCCTGAACCCGAAACCGAGGCCACGCGCATGGCAGACGACTACACCTCCCGCAAGCCGGCCGCCGCCAATCAGGCGCCACCGGCTCCCGAGTTCCCCTGGCCCGACGACCATCGCTGCGCGCTGATGCCTGCGTTCGATGTCGACGGCGAATCCATCTGGCTCGCCTTCGACGCGCTGAGCGAGCGCCGGCTGGTGACGCGCTCGTACGGCGGCTACGAGGCACGCGTCGGCATTCCCAAGATCCTGGAAGCGTTGGCGGACCGGGAGATCAAGGCGACCTTCTTCGTGACCGGCTGGGCGCTCGATGCGCATCCGGCGCTGTGCGAATCGATCGTCAAGGGCGGCCACGAGGTCGCGCACCACGGCTACTGGCACAAGCGGCCGGAGCCCGGCCAGCTGGCGGCCATGCAGGACGAGGTCGAACAGGGGCTCGACGCCCTGCAGCGGATCCTGGGCGTGAAGCCGGCCGGCTACCGCGCGCCGTATGGCGAGAGCGTGGCCGAACTGCTCGCGATGCTCACCGACCGCGGCTTCGTCTATTCCAGTTCGTGGCGCGACGACATCCGGCCCTACCGGCACGTGCTGGAAGACGGCCGGCCCGGCGTGATCGAGATCCCCGTCAACTTCAGTTTCGACGACTGGGGTTATGGCCTGACGCACCGCCATTCGCCGCGCACGCTGATGCCGCGCGGGCATGTCGTGTCGATCTGGAAGGACGAACTCGCGCAGACGCGCGAATGGGGCGGCGTGGTGTCGATGGTGATGCACCCCCAGGTCTCGGGCCGGCCCAAGGGCTTCATGATCATGACGGAGTTCCTCGACCACGCACGCAGCCACGACGACATCTGGATTGCCACGGGTGCACAGATTGCGGCGCATTACGCGGCGTGCGAACGGCAAACGCAATCGACTGATTAAACTCGTTTCATGGCCCGCTCCACTTCCCGACAGTCACCGAAAACCCCGAAGAGCGCGCCGCCCGCCAGTGCGCCCGAACCGGTCGCGGCGCCCGCTCCGCGCAGCATTCCACGCACGCCCAAGAAGGTCGCCGCGCCGCTGCAGGTCGTTCGCCCGCCGCAGGACGACATCCACCTGGGAGAGCGCCTGCGTGCCGCGCGAAAGGCGCGCAGCCTGTCGATCGAACAGGTGGCCAACGTCGCCGGGATCACCAAGTCCTTCCTGAGCCGGCTCGAGCGCGATGCCGTGGCCGCCTCGGTCGCCACGCTGCTGCGCGTGTGCAACGCAATCGGCATACGGCCAGGCTCGCTGTTCGATCCGCCCGCCACCAACCTGGTGCGCGCATCCGAAGGCACCCCGATCAGCCTGGGCGGGCAGGGCATGTCGGAGTTCCTGATCTCCGGCTCCAGCAACGAGCACATGATGGCGCTGCTGTCGGTGATCGAGCCGAGCGGTGGTTCGGGCTCGGAGCCCTACACGCTGAACGCGGCGTCCGACCTGGTCCACATCAAGGAGGGCGAGCTGATCATCGTGGTGGACAACGTGTCGCACCACCTGTACGCCGGCGACACCTTCACCTTTCCGCCGTCGCTCAGCCACATGTGGGTGAATCCGTCGTCCAAGGACAAGACCGTGGCGATCTGGATCATCGTGCCGCCGCCCTGAGCGGGCTGCGACGCGGTCGGTCGTCGGCGCCGCCATGCCATGATCGATCATGACCATCGCCTGCCCAGTCCGATTCGCCACCTTGCCCGAACCCGCTGCGGGAGGGCCGGCTTGACTCACCGCCCGATGAGACGCCTGGGCGACGCCTGGCGCGGCGTGAAGCACGCCGCGTTGACCACCCCCGGACTGCGGGTCATCCTGCTGGCGATCCGCAACTACATCCTCCACCAGAGCGCGAACCAGGCCGGAAGCCTGGCGTTCTCGTCGGTGCTGGCGATGTTTCCGCTGCTGATCCTGCTGTCCGCCGCCGCCGGCTTCATCGGCCAGCCCGGCGACGCGGCAGCGCTGGCCGACCGGGTCATGGGCTATGCGCCGCAACTGGTGCGCGACGCGATGCAGCCGGTCATCAAGCAGGTTCTGGCCCAGCGCAACCAGGCGCTGCTGACGGTCGGCCTGATCGCGACGCTGTGGACGGCCTCCTCGGGCATGCAGGCCATTCGTTCCGCGCTGAACCGGTCGTACGGCATCCAGCGCGGCCTGCCTTTCTGGAAGGCGCGCATCAAGGTCACGTTGTTCACTGTGATCGTCGGTGCCGGCATCCTCGCGGCGTTCAGCTCGGTGATCGTCATGCCGTATGTCTGGCAGTTGCTGGAGACCAACCTGGGCGGGCGCGAGGTGCTCTGGCTGCACAACAGCGTGCGCTACGGCACGGCCTTCCTGGCGCTCACGACGCTGTATGCGCTGCTGTACGGCTGGCTGCCCGACATTCGCCAGCGCCTGTACACCGTCGTGCCCGGTGCGCTGGTCGGGGCGGCGCTGTGGGTGGGCGCGGCGGCCACGCTGTCGTACACGCTGCGCACCGCCGGCAAGCTCGCACTGCTGTACGGCAGCTTCGCGGGCGTGGTCGCGACGCTCGTGTTCCTCTACATCAGTGCGACCACGCTGATCTTCGGCGCTGAGGTCAATGGCGTCCTGCACGACAAGGCGCAGCCGGAGCCGCCGCCGGGCAAACCATCGCCCCGGGACACGGCAGACACGGAGATGCCGAACCGGCCGAAGCAGCCCTGAGCGTTGTCATCCGTGCATGTCGAAGATTTCAGCCGCCTCCTACATGCCGGTGTTTTCCGGCAAGGTAGTTTCAGCCGGTCGAACGAGATGGAGCCCGACATGAGTCATACCGCCGCTGCCGCAACGTCCTCGCCCGTGCTTGCGCAGTCGCCCTACGCCACAGGCACCGAGCAGGCTGCCGTGAACCCCGGGAACGTTGCCGCCGACGCGGGCCGCGATGCCGGCTTTGCGGACTGGATCGGCGCCGAGGCCGCGGCCTACGGTGCGGTCCATATGCTGCACCAGAGAACATGCGGCGGGCGTTTGAAGGCGTCGTCCGCCGACATCGAAGAGATCGCGCGTCTGCGCCGCGAGGCCGACGACCGGTTCGCGATGCTCCGCGGCGCGCCGGAAGCCGCTGGTGCCGATGGCGCACGGATGGCGGCACGGCCGCCGCTGAGAGCGCGCGCACATCGGGCGGTTGCGGACACGTGCCGCATCAAGTTCGCCGGCGCCAACGTGCCGGGTGCCCTGGCCTAAGCCTTGGCCACGTAGTTCCAGTGCGACAGCGGTGCGCCGGCCACCGGGCTGCGAAAGCACCCGAGCGATTCGCCGTGCGTCGTTCCCAGATACACCGTGCGCAAGTCGGCGCCACCGAAAGTGATGCTCGAAATCGGCAGCAGCTTGCGGCTGCTGGTCGCGTGCAGGTGCTCCAATCCGAGTTGTCCCGCCTGATAGATCGCCTCGATCCGTGAGAGTGCGGCCGGGTCGTTGTCTTCCAGAACGATCCTGGCGTCTCCAGTCGGCGAGATTCGATACAGCCGATTGCTGATGATGCTGGTGACCCACAGATGCCCTTCGGCATCGAATGCGGCGCCGTCGGGAAAAGCGCCGGAGCCCAATTCCGAGAAGATCTCCGCATCGGCCGGGGTTGCCGCCTCATCCACCGGGACGCGCTTGATACGCCGCCCGAATGTCTCGACCACATGCAAGGCGTCCTCGTCCGGCGAGAGGCGGCACTCGTTGGTGAATCCGAATCCCTCGGCAAATATTCTCGGACCTCGCTGGTCCACCACCACCACATAGCCGTCGGCGACGCGGTCGTTGTAGGTCAGCGAGCGGGGCACCGTCCGTGTGCTGATGGAGATCCAGACGCGGTCCTTGCGATCGACCATCACGAAATTGGCGGCGCTCAATGGCCTGCCTTCGACGTCGAGAAGAAAGGGTCGCAATTCTCCCTGGCGATCGATCTGCCAGACACCGCCTTCGCTGCCCATGTTGGCGATCAACAGAACGCCGTTACGCCGCAAGGCAATGCCGTTCGGCACGAAGCGGTCGTCTCCGCCGTTCGGCATTCCAAGAAGCGCGCGATGTCCGTCCGGTGCAATGTGCTGCACGCCAATGCCCTTGTGGGATACGAAGAGGCCGGAGCTCCTCGTGCCCAGCACGCATTCGGGCCGGCGCAAGCCACCGAGCACCAGTTCGACGGAATCAAGATCGATGCTGAGTGCAGTCACTGTTGTCTCCATATGCCCGGCCGAATTTAACCGTGGCGATTCAATTGCGACGCCGATGATCTTTGCGCTTTTCAAAACAATGCTTTTCGGCAATGCCGGGTATCGCGCCAAAGACCGCGATGCAACAATCTTTTTCGGAGACAAGCTGCATTGACAGCACCACAAAAGATTTGGAGCAAGACATGGGTCACAAACGACGTGCCTGGATGGCTTTTTGCGTTGCCGCCATGGCGGTTCCCCTGATGGCCGCAGCCCAGCCGGCCGCCCGATCCGACGAGCCGATACGGCTGGGCGTGATTGCCGATCAGAGCGGAGCCTATTCCGCCATCGGCGGCCGTGGCTCCACAGTGGCCGTCCGCCTGGCCATCGAGGACTTTGGCGGCAAGGTATTGGGCCGGCCCATCGAAGTGGTCCAGGCAGACCACCAGAACAAGGCCGATCTGGCCACCTCGCTGAGCCGCCAATGGATCGACAACAACAAGGTGGTGGCACTGATCCACGGCGGCGGTACGTCCGTGGTCGGCTTTGCGCTCAAGCAACTCGGCAAGGACAAGAAGATCATCACGCTCGACTCGGCGTCGACCAGCACCGATCTCGTGGGCAAGGCGTGCTCGCCCTACGGCTTCCAGTTCGCTTTCGATACCTATTCGATGACCAAGGTGCCGAGCGCATCGACAGTCCAGCGCGGCGAGAACCAATGGTTCTTCATTGCGGCCGACTACACCTTCGGCAAGAACATCGTGAAGGACGCAACGGCTTTCATCGACCGTGCAGGCGGCAAGGTCGTGGGCACGGTGTCGGCGCCGCTGGGGTCGATCGACTACTCATCCTTCCTGCTGCAGGCCAAATCGTCCAAGGCGAATGCGATCGGCCTGGCACTGGCCGGATCGGACCTCGTGAACGTGCTGAAGCAGGCCTCCGAGTTCGGCATGGACGACGGCAAGCAGAAGATCGTCGGCTTCTTCGTGATGATCAACGACGTTGCCGCGCTCGGCCTCGACAAGGCGCAGGGCATGACGATCTCGACGTCGTTCTATTGGGACCTGAATGAACAGACCCGCGCCTGGGCGAAGCGCTTCATGGCGCAGTACGACGGCAAGGTTCCTTCCGAGGTCAACGCCGGTGCGTACAGCGCCACCTTGCACATGCTGCGTGCCATGGAGGCGGCCAAGAGCACCGATCCGGATCTGGTCGCAGCCAAGATGCGGGAGATGCGCATGAACGACATGTACAACAAGGACGTTCTGATCCGCGAGGACGGCCGTGCGCTGCAGGACATGTACCTCATGCAGATCAAGGCACCCGCCCAGTCCAAGTACAAATACGATTTCTATCAGGTGCTCTCGCGCGTGCCGGGCAATGAAGCCTATGGCGCACAGAATCCCGAGTGCCCGCTGGTCAAGACCGCTGCTCGCTGAGTCTTGCCGAGTCCCGAGAAGATGGACAACAAGGTGATACTCGAGACGCGGCAACTGAAGAAGTCCTTCAATGGCTTCAGCGCAGTGGCCGGTGTCGATCTGGCGGTCCGCGAAGGCACGGTGCACGCGTTGATCGGACCCAATGGCGCGGGCAAGACGACCTGCTTCAATCTGCTCACGAAGTTCATGGAGCCCAGCGCCGGATCGATCTTCTTCGCGGGTGAGGACCTGGCGGGTGTGCCTGCGCATGCCATGCCCGCCCGCGGCATGGTGCGTTCGTTTCAGATATCGGCCGTGTTCTCCGACCTCAGCGTGCGCCAGAACGTCTGTGTGGCGCTGCAGCGAAGACAGGGCAATTCATACAGGTTCTGGGAGTCCGAGCGCACGCTGCGCCGCTTCGATGCCCGTGCCGGCGAGTTGCTCGAGCAGGTGGGTCTCATCGACTTCATCGATCAGCCGGCGCGGCAATTGGCCTATGGGCGCAAGCGCGCTCTGGAAATTGCAACGACATTGGCCATGGAGCCGCGCCTGATGCTGCTGGACGAACCGACAGCCGGCATGGGCAACGAGGACATCGGTCGCATCGTCGACCTGATCCGCAGAGTCTCCGTGAACCGCACGGTGCTGATGGTGGAGCACAACCTGTCGGTGGTGTCGAACCTGTCCGACCGGGTCACGGTGCTGGCGCGTGGGTCGGTGATCGCGGACGGCTCCTATGCCGACGTGTCGCGCGATCCGCGTGTCGTCGAAGCCTATCTGGGACAAGGCCATGCATGAAGCCCTCCTTGCCCAGGCGCCGACTCCGGTGGCCAGCGGACATGCACGGACGCTTCTGAGCGTTGCGGGACTGAACGGCTGGTATGGCGAGTCGCATGTGCTGCATGGCGTCGACTTCGAGATTCGCGTGGGCGAGATCGTCACGCTGATCGGCCGCAACGGCGCCGGGAAGACGACGACGCTGAAGGCGCTCATGGGCCTGTTGCAACGGCGCAGCGGATCCCTCATGTTCGACGGCGTCGATCTCGGCATTCTGTCGCCGCGCAGGATCGCAGCCCAGGGCATCGGCTATGTGCCCGAAGAGCGTGGCATCTATGCCTCGTTGACTGTCGCGGAGAACCTGCGGCTGCCGCCGATCAAGCGGCCCGGCGGCTACAGCGAGGAGGAGATCTTCACGCTGTTCCCGAACCTGCGGGAGCGGCTGCGGAGCTTCGGCAACCTGCTGTCCGGCGGTGAACAGCAGATGCTCGCGATTGCGCGCGTGCTGCGAAGCGGCGCACGGCTGATCCTGCTGGACGAGCCGACCGAGGGGCTTGCGCCCGTCATCGTGCAGCAGATCGGCAAGGCGCTGCAGCAACTGAAGGCACGCGGCTACACCGTGCTTCTGGTCGAGCAGAACCTCCAGTTCACCGCGAGCGTGGCCGACCGGCACTACCTGATGGAGACCGGCCGCGTCGTCGACAGCTTTGCCAATGCCGACATGGCCGCCAACCAGGACAAGCTGCATCGGTACCTGGGTGTCTGAGACGTGGCAGTCGATCAGTTCAATCGTTAGCGGCAAGGAGCCTGGTCCATGACGGAGATTTTCGGAATCTCAACGCAGGCCCTGTACGGGCAACTGCTGTTGGGCGTGATGAATGGTGCGTTCTACGCGACGCTGAGCCTCGGGCTGGCGGTGGTGTTCGGGCTGCTCAACGTCATCAATTTCGCGCACGGCGCCCAATACATGCTCGGGGCGCTGGTGGCCTGGCTGCTGCTCGACCAGCTCGGGGTGTCCTACTGGTGGTCGCTGCTGCTGGCGCCACTGGGCGTCGGCCTGATCGGCATCGTGATCGAACGCACGCTGATCTCCCGCGTGAGCTACGACCACCGCTACGGCATGCTGCTGACCTATGGCCTGGCGCTGATCGTCCAGGGCCTGGTGCGCGACCGCTATGGCGCCGCCGGCTTGCCCTACGGCGTGCCGGCCGAACTCAGGGGCGGCATCGACCTCGGCTTCATGTATGCGCCGTACTACCGCATCTGGGTGGTGGGCGTGTCGTTCGCGCTGTGCGCCGCCACCTGGATGACGATCGAGAAGACGCGGCTGGGGTCCTACCTGCGTGCGGCGACCGAGAACGCCGCATTGACGGAAGCCTTCGGCATCAACGTCAAGCTGCTGGCCACCTTGACCTACGGCACCGCGGTGGCGCTGGCCGCATTCGCCGGCGTGCTGGCGGCACCGATGTATGCGGTCAATCCCATGATGGGGGCCGATCTGATCATCACCGTGTTCGCGGTCGTGGTGATCGGAGGCATGGGCTCGATGGTGGGCGCGCTGGTGGCGGGCTTCGGTCTCGGCATCTGCGAAGGACTCACCAAGACCTTCTATCCCGCGGCCTCGACCACGGTGATCTTCGTGATCATGGCCATCGTTCTGGCCATCCGGCCCGCGGGCCTGTTTGGAAAGGGCCCGCGATGAGCGTTCCGCAAGACATGATGGTCGAGTCTCGTCCACGCCCACCGGCAACGCGTCTTTCGCGCCTGCAGGGTCCGCTGCCATTCCTCGGCGGCCTGGCGCTGCTGATCGCGCTCGGGCCGCTGTTGCTGTATCCGTTGTTCCTGGCCAAGGTGCTGTGCCTTGCGCTGTTTGCGACGGCCTTCAATCTGCTGATCGGCTTTGGCGGCCTGATGTCCTTCGGCCATGCCGCTTTCTTCGGCATGGCGAGCTACGCCGCCGCCTATGCGGCGAAGCAATGGGGCCTGTCGCCCGAACTGGCACTGCTGCTGGGCGCGGTGACGGCCGCCGCGATCGGCTTGCCGATCGGCGCGCTGTCCATACGCCGGCAAGGCGTCTATTTCTCGATGATCACGCTGGCGCTGGCGCAGATGGTCTATTTCTTCTGCCTGCAGGCGCCATTCACCGGAGGTGAAGACGGCATTCAGGGCGCGCCGCGGCTGCCGCTCTTCGGCGTCATCGACGTCTCCGGCGACCTGGCCACCTACTACTTCTGCGCGGCCGTGTTTCTCGCGGGCACCGCGGTCATCTACCGCGTCATCCATTCGCCATTCGGACAGATCGTGAAGGCGATCCGCGACAACGAACCCCGCGCCATTTCGCTGGGCTACAACGTCTATGGCTACAAGCTGCTGCTGTTCGTGATCTCGGCGGCTTTCTCGGGCGTTGCCGGTGCCCTGAGCGCCACGGTATTCCAGGTGGCCGCATTGCCCGGCGTCCATTGGGCGACCTCGGGCGAAGTGCTGCTGATGACGCTGGTCGGCGGCATCGGCACATTGCTCGGCCCGCTCGTCGGCGCATTCGCGGTGGTCGGCATCGAACACTACCTTGCAGCCTTCGGCTCGTGGGTCACGATTGCGCAGGGCATCGTCTTCGTCGTCGCCGTCGTGGTCTTTCCAAAGGGCGTCATGGGCACTTTCACGCGCCATGACGGGCAGCCGCACTAGCCGGTCCGGCGTTTTCCATCAACAGGAGATACATGTGAACAACGTCCGCTGGACGCACCGGCCGCAAGGCTCGAACTGGGGAGACTTCGGCGCCGACGACCAGCGTGGCCGGATGAACCTGCTGACGCCGGCACACGTGCTGCGCGCCGTGGCCGAAGTGCGTGAAGGCAAGGTCTTCACGCTCAGCCTGCCACTCGACATTCCGGGTGGCTCGTCATCGATCGGGCGCGAGCCGCCGAAGATGTCGGCCAGCGTGGAACACGGCTGCCATTGCAACTTCCATCGATCCTTCTCGGAGCTGGTGGCCGGCGCGACGGGCTATGTCTGCGACGACGTCGTGACGCTGCACACCCAGTACTCGACACAGTGGGACGGCCTGGGCCATGTCGGCGTGGCCTTCGACAGCAGGGGCACCGGCGAGCGCGAGATCGTCTACTACAACGGCTACCGCGCGGTACACGACATCGTCGCGCCCGACGCGGCGGGGTCTTCGCTCGCCAATCCGCTGGGCATCGACCGCATGGCACAGGCGGGCGTGCAGGGGCGTGCGGTGCTGGTCAACCTGTGGGCCGTGTACGGCACGGAACGCGTGGCCGTCGGCTATCGGGCGCTGATGGACATCCTGCGCGATCAGCGCATCGAGGTCATGCCCGGCGACTTTCTGTGTCTCTACACGGGCTATGCCGATCTGCTGCTGTCCATGCAGGGCAAGCCCGACCACGAACTGCTCAGGCACAGTTGCGCGGGACTCGACGGCAGCGACGCGCAACTGCTGCAATGGATCACCGACAGCGGCGTCGTCGCGCTGTGCGCCGACAACAACGCCGTCGAAGTGGTGCCGAGGGAGAGCTTTCGGGCCGACGATCCGCGCCCGTTCCTGCCGCTGCACGAGCACTGCCTGTTCAAGCTCGGCGTGCACCTGGGCGAGCTGTGGCACTTCCAGGCACTCGCGCAGCACCTGGCGCAGGCTGGCCGTTCGGCGTTCCTGCTGACCGCGCCGCCACTGCGCCTGCCCGGCGCCGCGGGCTCGCCGGTGACCCCGATCGCGACGGTGTAGGCGCCTGCCGTACGCAGGCCTGGCGGTCAGAGGCCGATGGCCTGCCGCTTGGCGTACAGCACATCGGCATGGTCGCGGGCCGAGCGCATCAGTGCCGGATTGGCCAGCGCGCCGGCCGAAGCCACCCGCGCGCGGTAGAGGTCGAACAGCACGTCGCGGTGCAGGATGCGCCAGCAGCCGTCGCGCCGGGTCACATGGTCGACGTAGCGTCCGACCACTTCGTTGTCGACCGCATCATCGGCACCGGCGACCTCGCCATTCAGATAGGTGAGTCGTGACGGACCCGCGGCCGGGCTCAGCCGCTGGTAGGTGGTGAAGTAGCTCTCCACCAGGGCGCTGTCGTCGCCAGCGAACTCGATCAGCACGTTGCTGATGACATGCAGCGATTGTTCGATGGTGGCATGGCGCTTCTCCAGCGACGCGATGAATCCGTCGACCGGTCCCTTGTAGTTGCCATGGTTGTCATAGGCATCGGGGTGGTAGGCGGATCGCACCAGGGCCCAGTCCTTGCGGTCGACACCGCGCGCATAGCGGAACAGGTTCTGTTCGATCTCGAACACGTCGGCGAGCCGCCGAGGCGAATCGGGCCGTGGGGAAGAAGAAGGTGTCACGGTGGCCATGGTCATGGGTGTCGTTGCGTCGGAGCTCATGTCATTTGCCGATGAAGACCGGCGTGCGTTTTTCGAGGAATGCCGCCACCGCTTCCTTGTGGTCTTCCGTGGCGTAGACCACGGCCATGTGCGACGAGATCTGGTCCAGGTGCGTGGCCAGGTCGATGGCCTGCGCCTGGCGTGCGGCGCGCTTGATCATGCGGATGGCGACCGGCGGGCCGGCGGCGATGCGCTGGGCGAGCGCCAGCGTGTGGTCCATCAGGACCTCGTCGGCGACCACCTCGCTGACCAGGCCCAGGCGCGCCGCCTCGGCGGCGTCGACGAAGCGGCCGGTCCACAGCAGCTCCAGCGCACGCGACATGCCGACCAGCCGTGGCAGGAACCATGCGCCGCCGTCGCCGGGCACGATGCCCACCTTGACGTAGGTCTCGGCAAAACGTGCGCTGCTGCCGGCGATGCGGATGTCGCCCATCAGCGCCATGTCCATCCCCGCGCCCGTGGCGACGCCGTTCACCGCGACCAGCACCGGCTTGTCGATGGCCATCATGGTCATCGGAATCCGATGGACGCGATCGGACAGCGAATTCTTGCGCTGCAGCGCGGTGTCTTCGCCGCGGTCGCGCATGTTGCCGATATCGCCGCCGGAGCAGAAGGCGGTGCCCGCGCCCGTCAGCACGATGGCGCGCACGTCGTCGCGCGCCTGCGACTCCTGCAGCGCAGCCGCCCAGCTGTGCAGCATGGCCGTCGTGAAGGCGTTGCGCTTCTCGGGGCGGTTCAACGTGATGGTCGCGATGTGCGCATGGACATCGAACAGCAGTTCACTCATGGCGCACTCCTGACGCCGAGAGCGTCGACGACCGTCAGGCCCGCGCCGGCCGCGTGCACGAAGATCGGGTTCAGATCCATTTCGGCCAGCACGTCACCGGTTCGGGCGGCGATGTCCGACAGCGCCACCAGCAGCGCGCACAAGGCGTCGACGTCGCAGGGCGGGCGGCCGCGCACGCCGGTCAGCAACGGATAGCCCTTGAGCTTCTTCAGCATCGACAGCGCCGTGGCCGTGCCGAAGGGCGCCGGCGCCAAGGCCGTGTCGTCCAGCACTTCGACCAGGATGCCGCCGAGGCCCACCATCACCATGGCGCCGAACTCGGCGTCCTGCACGATGCCCGCGATCATCTCGAGGCCCGGCCGGCCCATCGCCTGGACCAGCACACCGTGGATGTCGGCATGCGGCGCGTAGGCCCTGGCGTTGTGCAGCAATCGGGTCGCGCCTTCGTGCACGGCCGCGACGGAGTCGATGTTCAGCAGCACGCCGCCGGCTTCGGTCTTGTGTGGAATCTGCGGCGACTGGATCTTCAGCGCCACCGGCAGGCCGATGGCTTCGGCGAACTCTGCGGCCTGCTCGGGTGTCCTCGCCAGCCGCTCGGCCGGTACGGCGATGCCGAAGGCGGCCAGCAACTGCTTGGATTCGTATTCGCACAGTGTCGGCGCGCCGGGGCGGCCGAGCAGGTCGAGCACGGCTGCCGGCAAGGGCTTCGGCGCGGCCGGCACTGGCCGCTGAGCCCGGGCGGCCTGGAACTGCGAATAGGCGAGAAGCCCCTGCAGCCCGCGCACGCATCCCGTGATGCTGGTGTAGCAATACAGCCCGAGCCGATCGAGGATGGCCATGGAACTGGCGGAGGGCAGCGTGTAGCTGTAGAACACCACCGGGATGCCCAACTCGCGGGCCAGCCGGCCCATGTCCTCGCCTTCCTTCTTCAGGCGCGTGTCGTGCGCGAAGGACGAGGCGACGATGATGGCGTCGATGTAGTCCGCGTCGCCCAGCACTTCCATCGACTGCGCATAGGCGTTGACGCCTTGCGCCGTGATGTCCACCGGATTCGCCGTCGAGCCGTACGACGGGATGAAGCGTGCCAGCCGTGCCTGGCGCTCCGCGTCGATCGGCGGCACCTCCAGCCCCATCGCCTCGCAGGTGTCGGCCAGCCAGACCGCGGTGCCGCCCGATGTCGAGATGATCGCCACGCGCGGGCCGCGCATCGGCTTGCGCTGCGAGAGGGCCGCAGCCAGGTCCAGCAACTCGTCCTGGTCGTCCGCACGCAGCACGCCGTGGTGCGCCAGCACCGCGTCGGACACGCGGGCCGAGCCGACCATGGCGCCGGTGTGCGAGGCCGCCGCGCGCTGGCCGGCGCGCGAGCGCCCCACCTTCGCGACGATCAGCGGCTTGTTCAGCTGCGCGGCGCGTTCGGCCACCTGCAGGAAGCGGCGCGGCTGGCGGAAGCTCTCCACGTACAGCATCACGTTGGCCGTGCCGGGGTCGTCCAGCATGTGGTCGACATAGTCGTTGAGTTCCAGGTCGACCTGGTTGCCGACACTGACGATGTGGCTGAACGCCATGTTGCGTTGCCGACCGCGGTTGTAGAGCGCAAAGCCGAGACCGCCGCTTTGCGAGACGATGCCGGTGCTCGGGCCGCTGGCCGGCCGCGGCAGGTCGATGGCCGGGCTGAAGGTGGCGGCGACGCCATGGCGCACGTTGAAGAAGCCTTCGGAATTCGGTCCGTTGACGCGAATGCCGGTACGTTTGCAGATGGCCTCGACCTGCTGCTGCAGCCGCATGCCTTCGGTGCCTTCCTCGGAGAAGCCCGAGCTGAAGATGACCGCGGCGGCAATGCCGTGCGCAGCGCATTCCTCCAGTGCCTGCGGCACCTGCGCGGCCGGAATCGCGATCAGCACCAGATCCACGCGCTCCGGAAGTTCGGCGATGCGCGCGTATGCACGCAGGCCGGCAATCTCCGGGCGTGTGCGGTTGACCGGGTACACGCGGCCGGCATAGTTCTCGCGGAGCAGGGTGTTCAGGACCTTGCCGCCGATCTTGGTGGCGTCTTCCGTTGCGCCGATCAGCGCGATGCTGGCGGGATTGAAGAACTTTTCAAGCATGGGTGGCGAGCCGGTAGCGGTTGGCTTCAGGGAATTGCCGGGGCGCAGTGACGAAGGCCCACAACTGATCGGCACCGACATCGGCCACGGTGCGGCCGATCCAGTTCGCCCATTCGGCGTCGGAGCCGAACTCGTCGCGCCAGGACATCAGGCGCAAGGTGCTCCGATGCAGCGGGTGCTCCAGCGCGAAGCCCATGGCGCCGTGGACCTGGTGGGCCACCGCCACCACATGGCCGGCCGCCTCGCTCACGCGGGCCTTGGCGGCGGCGACGGCCAGGGCCGCGGGCGCGTCATCGGCGGCGGCGGCGACCGCGGCCTCGACCGCGGCGGCGGTGGCCGCGACCTGCGAGGCCATCATCGCCACCTGCTGCTGGACCGCCTGGAACTTGCCGATGGGCCGGCCGAACTGCACGCGCTCGGCGCTGTAGCGAAGCGTGAGGTCCAGCGCCGTCTGCATGGCGCCGCTCATCTGGGCGGCACGCCACAGCGCGGCCTGGAAGTAGAGCCGGTCCCACGCCCAGCCCCGGCCTTCCGCGCCGACGGCGGCGTCATCGAGCAGCAGGCCGTCGAAGACGAAATCGTCACGCGGCTCGCCCGCATGGTTGTGGCCCAGCTGCTGCGGCGCGGGTGCCGGAACGCACACGGTGACGTGGCTCGCACCGCAGGCGACGATGGCGACGATCGACCCGACGTGGCGCCCCCATGGAATGCGCCGCAAGCGCCCCGACAGCGCCCAGCCCGTGGCCGTGCGCTGCAGGTGCAATCGGTCCGACGCCAGCACCGGACCGAATGCCAGCGGATGCGTGGGCGCCGGCAGGCCGGCCGCGTGCAGCGCCAACTGGCCGAGCAGGGTTTCGACCAGGGGAATGGGTGCGGCGGTGGCCCCGACGGTTCGCGCCAAGGCCGCAAGCACCGGCAGCGGCAGCGCATCCGCCCCGTCGGACTCGGCGTCCAGTGCCGTGCAGAGCCCGGCCTGCGCGGCGTGCTCCCACAAGGCGGCGGGCCACGGCGCTTGCTCCGTACCGCCGTGCGGCGCAATCGTGCCCAGGTCGTTGAACAGCCGGGTGGCCGAGTCGACCACCATATCGATCATCTCGCTCATCGCATTCCCAGGCTCTTGGCGATGATGCCGCGCAGGATTTCGCGCGTACCGCCACGGATCGAAAAAGATGGCGCGTGCAATGTGGCGCGCGCCAGCGCGGCCTGCAGGTCGGCGGCCGGGCCGTCGAACCTGGCCGACTCGGGTGCAAGCAGGCGAGCGACTTCGGGGATCTCGCGCTCGAAGCCGGTGCCCAGGTCTTTCACCAGCGCCGCCTCGGTGGCGGGCGTCACGCCACGCTGCAGCATGCCTGCGATCGACATCGACATCCGCTGCAATGTCCACAGGTGCGCGACCAGCCGGCCGGTGGCGGTGTGCGATGCGGACGTCGCCTGCAGCGAAGTCCAGGCGACCAGTTGCCGCAGCAGGAAGTAGGTGCTGAGCCAGCGGTCCGGGCCGCTGCGCTCGTAGGTCAGTTCGCTGCTGACCTGGTTCCACCCGTTGCCCAGCGTGCCGATCAGCATCTCCTGCGGAATGAACACCTTGTCGAACACGACCTCGTTGAAGTCCGCTTCACCGGCCAGGTTCCGGATGCCGTTGATGCGGATGCCGGGCGACTGCAGGTCGACGAGGAACTGGCTGACACCGCCACGCCGGTCTTCCTCGGCCGCCGCGGTGCGGGCGAACAGGATCATCATGTGTGCGCGGTGTGCATTGCTGGTCCACAGCTTGGAGCCGCTGACCTGCCAGCCGCCGTCGACCGCCACGGCCCTGGTCCGTACCGACGCGAGGTCGGAGCCGGAGTCGGCTTCGCTCATGCCGATGCAGAAGGTGCATTCGCCCTGCGCGATGCGCGGCAGGTAGGACGCGCGCTGCGCCTCGGTGCCGAAGCGCATCAGCACCGGACCGCTCTGCCGGTCGGCCACCCAGTGCGCCCGCACCGGCGCACCGGCGGACAGCAGCTCCTCGGTCACCACATGGCGCTCGAGCGCGCTTCTCTCGTGGCCGCCGTATTGCCTGGGCCAGGTCATGCCGATCCAGCCCTGGCGCGCGAGCCGTCGGCTGAACTGGCGGTCGAATCCCGCCCATCCGGCCGGGCCCGGCTTCCAGGTGCCTTGCCGCTCCTCGCTGGCCAGGAAGGCGCGGACCTCCTTGCGCAAGTCCATCAAGGCGGCCGATTCCGGCAATTGCTCGAACTTGAATTGGGACTGCATTGACAAGTCCGTCTCCTTTCTTCTGTGTGCAGCCCGACAGCCGCATTGCCGGAAATTATGGGTGGCTCGACTCCGGCGCCAGACCGACAAAAGCCGTAAAGCTGCTTTGCAGAAATCACGCGGAGTCGCTCGATGCCGGCGCAACCCCCTCATGAAACATGAATGAACCATGAGGAAGGCAATGAAGAGACGCTTTATTTGCGGTTTCTGCAAAGCACGTGTTCGATTTGAAGTACTTATGCAGACAGCGCCCGATTCCTAGAATTTCTGCACGCCATCAAGGCTGCGAAGCACAGAGAACACGTGCTCGCCATAACCAAGGAGCACGCATGGATTTCGGCATCTTCAACCTGCTGCAGCAGCGCAACCAGAACAAACCCTCGCACCAGATCGTTGCGGACACCGTGGAGCTGACTCGTCTTGCCGACGAATTGGGCTTTGGCGCCGCCTGGTTTGCGGAGCATCATTTTTCTAATTACGGGCTATGCCCATCGCCATTGATGATGGTGGCCCATTGCGCGGCATTGACGAAGAACATACGGCTCGGGCCGGGCGTGATCGTCGCACCGCTCTACACGCCGGCGCGCCTGGTGGCGGAGATCGCATTGGTCGACCAGTTGTCGAATGGCCGCCTGAACCTCGGACTCGGCGGCGGTTACCAGCAATTCGAGTTCGAGCGCTTCGGCGTGTTGATGGACAACACCAAGGAACGCACGCTCGAGATGCTGGACATCATCGAGCTCGGCCTGAAGCAGAAGAAGTTCAGCTACCAGGGCCAGTTCTATCAGCAGCTTCTGTCATCGATCAGCGTGCGGCCGGTGCAGCAGCCGATGCCGCCGGTCTGGATCGCCAGCGGCGACCCGCAATTGATGCGCCGTGCCATTCGCGACGATCATTCGATCTTCATCGGCGGAGGGCTGGGCAATTACAAGCGCATGGGCGGCCTGCGTTCGGTCATCGACGGTATCTGCGAGTCCGAGGGCAAGGATCCGGCCAAGGCCAAGCTGGGACTGCTGCGCTTTGCCTATGCCAGCGACGACGAGGCCGAGATCGATCACTTCGTGGATTGCGCGCGCTACCAGCAGCGTGTGGCCGTGGCGTTGAAGACGCGCGCCGAGTCGGTGGCCGACGACTACATGATCAACGAACAGCCCTTTGCGGAGGAGTTGTCGCTGGAGAAGATCAAGTCGAACCTGCCGGTCGGCAACGTGGAGACGGTGATCGAGCGGCTGGTGCGCGACATCCGCGTGGTGCGCCCGCACCATGTCGCCATCCACACGCAGATCGGCGACCTGGGCCACGCGGCCATGTGCCGCCAGCTGGAACTGTGGGCCCACACCATCATCCCTGCGGTGCAGAAGGAGGTCGCCAGGTTCGACACCTATGTGAGTCTGGCCCCGGCATCGGGCGAGGTCGCACTTGCCCGTTGACCGCGACCGCCGCCGCCGCGCCACGCGGCCGGCCGATGCACACCACACAAGGAATATATGAGCCAGGCACCATTGGCAGGAATCCGAGTCATCGACGTGAGCCGAGTTCTGGCCGCACCCTTCTGCGGCCAGTTGCTGGCCGACATGGGCGCCGACGTCATCAAGGTCGAAGGCCCGTCGGGCGACGAGAACCGCGGCTGGGCGCCGTTCAACGCGTCCGGCCAGAGCTGTAATTTCATGAGCGTCAACCGGGGCAAGCGCGGCATCACGCTGAACCTCAAGACGCCTCAGGGGCAAGAGATCCTCGGCAAGCTGCTGGCCAAGGCCGACGTGCTGATCCACAACTACCTGCCCGATGTGGCCGAGGTGCTGGGCATCGACGAGGAGAAATTCCGCGCCAGGTTTCCACGCCTCGTCGTCTGCGGGATCTCGGCCTTCGGCGCGCAGGGACCGATGCGCAATCGGCCCGGCTACGACTCGCTTCTGCAGGCCTTCGCCGGGATCATGGGATTCACCGGCGAGCGCGAAGGCAAGTCGGTGCGCTCCGGTGTGTCCTTCGTCGACATGACGACGGGCGCCTTCGCGTATGGCGCGGTGCTCACCGCATTGATGGGGCGCACGCAGACCGGCCTCGGCACGCATGTGCGCGTGTCGCTGCTGGAGACCGCGCTGGGCCTGTTGAGCTACCACGGCGTCTCCTGGCTCGAAGCCGGTGTGCTGCCGCAGAAGGAAGGCTCCGGACTCTGGAACCAGGTGCCCTACCAGGCGTTTCCGTGCAAGGACACCGAGCTGGTGACGGGCGCCTTGAACGATGCCACCTGGCGCCGCATGTGCGAGGCGATCGGCAGGCCCGATCTGCGCGACGACCCGACGCTCGCCACCAATGCGCAGCGCCTGGAGCGCCGCCAGGAAGTCATCGACATCTTTGCCGCGACCTTCCTGCAGGACACCGCGGCCGAGTGGACGCGCAAGCTGGGCGAGGGCGGCGTGCCCGTCGCGCCGATGCACACCGTGGCGGAGGCGCTGACCCACGAGCAGTCGGTGGCCAACCAGATGGTGATGCACATGACGGACCAGGATGGCAAGGACATCCGGCTGCTGGGCGTTCCGTTCAAGGTGGGCGACACACCCAGCCATGCCACACGGCCGCCGCCGCGCCTGGGCGAGCACACCGAGGCGGTGCTGCGTGAACTGGCCGGGCTGTCCGATGGCGAGATGGATGCGCTGCGCGCGCAGCGGGTGATCTGATGGGCGAGGTCGAGATCGAGCAGTCCGGCGACGGTGCGGTCACCTTCTGGCTGCACAACCCTGGCAAGCGGAATGCGCTCGATGACGCCATGCTCGGCACGCTGGTGCAAGGTATCCGGCATCACGCGGCGCAGGCGCATTGCCGGTTGATCGCATTGCGCGGACGGGAAGGCGACTTCTGCGTCGGCCGCGATGTGGCGAACCTGCAGCGCGACCCCGGCGCGGCCGGCGGGCCGGTGGACGCGATGGCGCAGGTCCGCCCCGCCCATCTGCTGGCCGAGACATTGCGGCAGTGCCAGGTTCCCACCGTTGCCGTGGTGTCCGGACTGGCGGTGGGCCTCGGCATGGGCCTGGTCGTCTGGTGCGACCTGGCGATCGCGGAGCGGCAGGCCAGATTCAGCGTTCCCGAGGCCCGCCTCGGCATTCCGCCCAGCATGATCGCCATGTCGATGGTGCGCCTGATCGGCGCGCGCGCCACGGCCGACCTGACCTTGCGCGCCCGCACCATCGGCACCGAAGAGGCCGCCCGGATCGGCCTGCTGGGCAAGGTCTGCGACGGCGAAGCCGGACTGTCCGCCGAAGTCGCCGCGATGGCGGCGGACATCCTGAAGTGCAGCCCGGCCGCCCTGCGGTCCAGCAAGGCACTGATGCGGGAGATTGCGGACCAGCCGTTCGCTGCGGCCTTCGATCGCGCGACGGCCGTCGCAGCGGGCTCGCTGGGCAGCCCCGATGCGGTCGAGGGAATGGATGCGTTTCGCGGCAAGCGGCCGCCGCGCTGGGCCGTGCGGCCGAATGCCGATGAAAGGACCGGGCCATGATGGGGAATGCGATGAGCAATGCTTTTGCGTTCGATGTCGGCGGTTTCCGCAAGGCGCTCTCGGGATTCGCCACGGGCGTGACCGTGATGACGGCACGCGGCGACGACGGCAGGCTGGTCGGCGTGACCTGCAACTCGTTCAACTCGGTCTCGCTCACGCCGCCGCTGATCCTCTGGAGCCTGGCGAAGAAGTCGTCCAGCGTCCCGGTGTTCCTGAACAGCCGGTACTTCGCGGTCAACATCCTTTCGCACGACCAGGAGCATCTGTCCCGGCAGTTCGCGACCAGCAGCGCGGACAAGTTCGCCGGCGTCGACTTCGAGGCGGGTCATGGCGGCGTGCCGATCCTGCAGGGCGCCACCACGCTGGAGTGCGAGATGGGCTCCTGCTACGACGAGGGCGATCACTACATCCTGGTCGGCAAGGTCGTGCGCTACGACCGCAACGGCAAGCCGCCGCTGATCTTCCACGACGGCCAGTACCTCCGCCTGCAGGCGGAGCCGCCATCGACCCATTGACGCGTCGGCAGGCAGACCAGAGATCAAACAGGAGACATAAATGGACGAGATGACAGGTTTGGCCGGCAAGGTGGCCGTGGTGACGGGCGCCGGCCGGGGCATCGGCCGGGAGGTCGCGCTGATGCTCGGCCGCTACGGTTGCAAGGTGGTGGTGAACGACGTGGGTGCGAGCCTGAACGGTGCCGGCGGCGACGACGGCCCGGCACAGGAGGTGGTGGCGGCCATCCGCGAAGCCGGTGGCGAGGCCGTGCGCAGCGGGGACAGCGTGGCCGAATGGCCGGGCGCGCAGCAGATCGTGCAGCAGGCCATGGACAGCTTCGGACGCATCGACTTCGTGGTCAACAACGCAGGCATCCTGCGCGACAACATCTTCCATCGCCTGAGTCCCGAGGAGTTCGATGCGGTGCTGAAGGTCCACCTGTACGGCAGCTTCCACGTGAGCCGTGCCGCCGCGACGCACTTCCGCGACCGCAGCGCCGGCGTCTACCTGCACATGACATCGACCTCGGGCCTGATCGGTAGCCTGGGGCAGGCGAACTACGCGTCGGCGAAGGCCGGCATCGTCGGGCTGTCGCGCTCGCTGGCGCTGGACATGGCGCGCTTCAACGTGCGCTCCAACTGCATCGCGCCGCACGCCTTCAGCCGCATGATCGAGTCGGTACCCGGCAAGAGCCCGGAAGAGCAGGCCGCCTACCTGGAACTGCGGCGGGCGACCACGCGGCCGGAGCAGATCGCCTCGGTCGCGACCTTCCTTCTGAGCGACGGCGCAAAGGACATCACGGGCCAGATCTTCGGCGTGCGGGGCAACGAGGTCTATCTGTACAGCCAGCCGCGGCCCATCCGCGTGTTCCAGCGCACCGAACCATGGACCGTGGAGACGTTGTCCACGCAGCTCGCGCCCGCCTGGGCCAGTGCGTTCGTGCCGCTGGAGCGCACGCGCGACGTCTTTCCCTGGCAGCCCGTCTGAGCGAGGCCACATGGCAATCGACAGACAGCAACTGCTCGACTGGCCGTTCGAGGACGTCGTGCAGAGCTACACCGCGCGCGACAGCATGCTCTATGGCTTGAGCCTCGGGCTGGGCATGGACCCGGTCGATCCGCAGCAACTCCAGTTCGTGCTGGAGCCCGGGCTGCGGGCGTTTCCCACCATGGCGCTCGTACTGGGTCATCCCGGGCCATGGACGGCCCATCCCGACCTGGGCATCGACCGCAAGCGGATCGTGCATGGCGAGCAACGCATCGACTGGCTGGGCGAGCTGCCCGTCGCCGGCACGGTGCGCGGGCGCACGCGTGTCGTGGACGTCATCGACAAGGGCGTGGACAAGGGCGCGCTGATCCTGACCGAGCGCACGCTGTCGATGGCGGACGGCGGCGCACCGATCGCCTCGATCACCGGCACCACGGTGTGCCGCGGCGACGGTGGCTTCGGTGGGCCGTCCGCCCCCGCATCGGGTGCTTCGGCGCCACCGCATCCGATGCCCGAGCGCGCGCCGGACCTGTCCATCGAACTGCCCACCACGCCGCAGGCCGCGTTGCTGTACCGGTTGAACGGGGACTACAACCCCTTGCACGCCGACCCCGTGCGCGCCCGCGAGGCCGGCTTTCCACGCCCGATCTCGCACGGGCTGCTGTCCTTCGGCCTGTGCGCACGCGCGCTCCTTCAGGGCTGCTGCGACATGGACCCGGCGCGCCTGCGCGGCCTGTCGGGCCGCTTCGCCGCACCCACCTACCCGGGCGAAAGCCTGCGCGTCGATCTCTGGCGCGATGGGCAAGGCGTTTCCTTCCGGGCCATCGAGCCCACGCGCGGCGTGCAGGTCGTCTCGAACGGCCGGGCGTTGCTGAGATGACGGAGCACACAGGAATGAACATCACCACACGGCGCATCCAGAACAGCACGCTGGTCGCGCGCGACGCCGACGCGCTCGCCGACTTCTACGCGTCGGCACTGAACCTGAAGCCCAGGTTCAGGGACGCCGGCCACTGGATCCAGTTCGACGTGAACGGGCACAACTTCGCGATCGCGGGGCCCCGCGAGGCCGCAGTCGACCATGGCGCCGTGCTGGTGTTCGAGGTCGACGACCTCGAGGCCGCATGCGCGAAATTCCAGTCGCTCGGCGGCGCCCTGGTGTCGACCCGCGACATGGGAACGCACGGCCGCGTGGCCACGCTGACCGATCCTGCGGGCAACACGGTGCAGTGCTTTCAGCCGGCCGGCTGATGGCCGCGCCCAGCCATCGAGCGAATCACCGCATGCGTTCCCGACCTCCAGCCTGCATCGCCGGCATCTACGAACATCCGACGCGCCTCGCACCGGACAAGTCCCTGGCCCAGTTGCACGCCGAATGCGCACTGGGTGCGCTGGCCGATGCCGGGCTGCACAAGAGCGACGTCGACGCCTATTTCTGCGCCGGCGACGCGCCCGGCCTCGGGCCGCTGTCGATGGTCGACTACCTCAACCTGAACGTCAGGCATGTGGACTCGACCGACATCGGCGGTGCGTCCTACATCTCGCATGTCGCGCACGCGGCCGATGCGATTGCGCAGGGCCGGTGCAACATCGCGCTCATCACGCTGGCCGGACGGCCGCGCAGTGCCGGCTCGTCGGGGCTGAAGCCGCGGGCGGTGCAGCCCGACCAGCCCGATGTGCCGTGGGAGATGCCCTATGGCCCGGCCACGGTGAACCTGTATGCGATGTGCGCCATGCGCCACATGCATGTCTACGGCACGACGTCCGAGCAACTCGCCTGGGTCAAGGTCGCGGCCTCGCACCATGCCCGGCACAACCCGAACGCGATGCTGCGCAAGCTGCTCACGGTGGACGACGTGCTGAACTCGCCGGTCGTCGCCAGCCCGCTGCATCGGATGGACTGCTGCGTGGTCAGCGATGGCGGCGGCGCGCTGCTGGTGGTGCGCCCGGAGATCGCCGCGCAGCTCCGGCAGCCGGTCGTGGCGGTGCGCGGCGCCGGCGAGGCGGTCAAGGGGCAGATGGGTGGCGACGTCGACTTGCTCTACTCGGCCGGTGCCATGTCCGGCCCTGCCGCATTTGCGCAGGCGGGTCTGCAGCCATCGGACATCAAGTACGCATCGATCTACGACAGCTTCACGATCACGGTGCTGATGCAGCTGGAGGATCTCGGCTTCTGTGCCAAAGGCCAGGGCGGCGCGTTCGTCGCCGACGGCGGACTGATCGCCGGGGTCGGGCGGCTGCCGGTCAATACCGACGGCGGCGGGCTGTGCAACAACCATCCAGGCAACCGCGGTGGCATGACGAAGGTGATCGAAGCGGTCCGGCAATTGCGCGGACAGGCGCACCCCGAATTGCAGGTGCGCAATTGCGACCTGGCGCTGGTGCACGGCACCGGCGGATCGCTCGGCACCCGGCATGGGGCGGCCACATTGATCCTGGAGCGGCAATGAGTGAAGACCATGACGCATCGCCACCCGGCCATCGCCTGCAACTGCCCCGCTGCACCGCATGCGGGAGGTTTCATTGGTATCCGCGTCCCTTCTGCCCGTTCTGCGGCGCCACGGACCTGGAATGGCTCGACGCGAGCGGCCACGGCAGCGTCTACAGCGCGAGCACCATGTGGCAGGCCAGTCCGGTCTACACGATCGCCTACGTGACCCTCGAAGAGGGGCCGACCATGCTGACGCAGATCGTCGACTGTGCGCACGAAGACGTCCGCGTGGGCATGCCCGTGCAGCTGCGCTTCGGACCCACGGCCTTCAGCGAGACGGCCGTTCCGCTGTTCGGCCCGGCCGGCGCCGCGGCAGCACCGGACCCCTGACCCCCTGGTTCACCATATCGACGCGGTGAAGCCAAGTCGGCATGCTGTGGGAACTCATCCGCGGGCTCCGCCCGGGTCCGGATGAAGGCCCGACGCAACCCTCGAAGCTTCACAGAATGCTCAATTCCATTCGTCTTTTCCTGAAGGTGGTCCAGGACGGCAGCCTGTCCGCCGCTGGCAGGACCCTGAACCTGTCCCCGGCCTCCGTGTCGCGGCACATCGCCGCGCTGGAAGCCAATCTCGGTATCCAGCTGTTCAACCGGACCAGCCGCAAGATCGTGCTGACCGATGCCGGGGAAACCTATTACCAGCGCATCAAGCCGGTGGTGGAGGAATTCCAGGACGTGCACAACTTCGCGCGGCAGATGCAGGACGAGGCGCAAGGCGCCCTGCGCATTCATTCGCGCACGTCGGTGGGCATCCAGCTGATCGCCCCGGGCATCAAGGAGTTCTGCGAGCGGCATCCCAAGGTCACCGTGGAACTGCAGCTGTCCGAGGACTCCGTGAATCTGATGGACAAGGATTTCGACATCGACATCCGCCTGGGCGAGCTGGAGGACTCGTCGTTCCTGGTGCGCAAGCTCGCGCCGAGCGAGCGCGTGCTGGTCGCCAGCCCGGACTACCTGGACACCCATCCGCCGATCCTTTCTCCCGAAGACCTGCTGCAGCACAACTGCCTGACCTACAAGCGGGACGCGGAGCTCACGTCGTGGCGGCTCGCGAAGGCCGACGTGGCGGACCAGGTGCTCGACATCGCGGGCTCGTTCCACAGCAACAACGCCGAGGTGCTGCGCCGCGTGGCACTGAGCGGCCTGGGCGTCGCGCTGCTCACGGACTGGGCCATCTACGCGGACCTGCGCGAAGGCCGTCTTCGGCATGTGCTGCCGTCGTACCGCGCAACCAACCGCTCCTTCAACAACGGCATCTATGCGGTGTTCCGGCAGACGCGTTACGTGCCGAAGAAGGTGCGTGTGTTCGTCGACTTCCTGGTCGAGCGCATGAAGGTCGCGCAGCCCGACGGCAAGGACTGATTTGCGGTTTCCAAGAAGGTGTTGTGCGCACGTTGCAAGCTCGGAAAAAACCAATCCGTGCCACCATCAAAGCGTTGTGCAGCACAACCTGAAGGAGACAAAAAATGAGCTTGAAGAATGCCAAGCGCTGGCTGCTCGGCGCTGCGAATCTGGCCGGTTGCCTGGCCGGCCTTCTCATCGGTCCGGTGGTGCATGCGAAGGACAGCTTTCCTTCGCACCCGCTGACGATCGTGGTGTCGTATCCGCCTGGCGGTTCGAGTGATCCGGTGGCGCGCCTGATGGCCCAGCACATGAGCAAGAGCTTCGGGCAGCCGGTGATCGTCGAGAACCGGGCCGGCGCCGCAGGCACCATGGGCGCGGCCTATGTGAGCCGCGCAAAGCCCGATGGCTATACCGCTCTCTTCGCCCCGAACGGCGTGTCCCTGCACCCGGTGACCATGAAGAAGATCGCGGGCTACGACGTGCGCCACGACCTTGCGCCCGTCAGCCTGATCTCGACCGGCCCCTATGTGCTGGCCGTCAATGCGGACCTGCCGGTCAACAGCGTCGCCGAACTGATCGCCTATGCCAAGGCGAATCCGAAGAAGCTGTTCTACGGCACGGCCGGCGTGGCCTCGCCGCTGCATCTGCTGACGGAGCTGTTCGATCGATCGGCCGGCATCGAGATGAACCATGTGCCCTACAAGGGCAACGGGCCGGTGCTGGTCGGGCTGGTGGCGGGCGAGGTGCAGGTCGCCATGGACACCGTGACCAGTGCCCGGCCGTTGATGGAGACCGGGCGGCTGAAGATTCTTGCCGTGACCGGCAATACCCGCAACGCGATGCTGCCCGACGTGCCCACGCTCGACGAGGCCGGCGTGCACGGTGTCGACGGTGTCCTGTGGCAGGCCTTCTTCCTGCCCAAGAACACGCCGGCGCCGCTGGTCGCCAGGTGGAACGCCGCAGTGCTCGCGGCGCTGCAGGTTCCGGCGGTGCGCAGCATGCTGGGCGAGCTCGGTTTCGATGTGCTCGGCAGCACCCCCGCAGGACTGACCGAGCGGATCAACCGCGACATCGTCCAGTGGGAAACCATCGTCAAGAACGCCAACATCCCCCTGGACTGAGATCGAGCATGGCCATGAATCCTGAACAACAAGTCGCCGTCGTCATCGGCGGTGCCAACGGCATCGGCGCCGCCACCTGCCGCCTGATGGCGGCGCGCGGATGGCGCGTGGTGGTGGCCGACCGCGACAGTGCGGCGGCCGACCTGCTGGCCGCCGAAATAGACGGCCATGCCCGTGCGGTGGACGTGACCGACGTGGCGCAGATCAAGGCGCTCGCGGCCCATGTCGATGCCGAGCTGGGCGGCGCCCGTGCGCTGGTGGTGTCGTCCGGCGCGTTCCAGCCCGTGCTGGCACCGGAGGACATCTCGGCCGAGGTCTGGAACCACATCGTCAACGTCAACCTGAGCGGTACCTTCCACTGCAACACGGCGTTCGGCGTGTCGATGGTGCGGCGCGGCGGCGGCAGCATCGTCAACATCGCGTCGGCCACCGGCATGCAGGCAGCGCCCGTGCTGGCCTATGCGTCGAGCAAGGCGGCGGTCATCAACCTGACGACCAGCCTGGCCTGCGAATGGGGGCACGCGGGCGTGCGCGTCAATGCCGTGTCGCCGGGTGTCACGCTGGTCGAACGGATCCTCAAGCGCTGGGCCGCCGGTGGCGGCACGCGGGCTGCGGGAGATCCGGCGCGGCATGCGGCGCTCGCCCGTTGCGTGGCGCCGGAAGAAGTGGCCGAAGCCGTGGAGTTCCTGGCGTCGGCCCGTGCGTCGGCCATCACCGGCATCAACCTGCCGGTCGACGCCGGCTGGGTCGCCGCGAGCGGCACCGAGATGTACGGCGGCCCGCGCCAGGCCCCGAACGCTTCCTGAACACCTTGATCGCGGAGTCCCGAATGAACGAATCCTCTCTTGCCGGCCGCGTGGTCATCGTGACGGGCGCGGGCCGCGGCATCGGCCGCGAGTGCGCCCTGCTGATGGCCAGGGAAGGTGCCCGGTTGGTGGTCAACGACGTCGGCACATCGCTGCAGGGCGAAGGCCACGATGGCGCCGTGGCCCAGGCCGTGGTCGACGAAATCCGCCGGCAGGGCGGCCAGGCGATCGCCAGCCAGGTCGACGTGTCGCGGCCGGACAGCGGCGACCAGCTGGTGGACGCTGCGCTGCAGGGCTTCGGCCGCATCGATGCCGTGGTGAACAACGCCGGCATCATGCGCGGCAAGCCCTTCTGCGAGATGGACGAGGCCAGCTGGGATCTGGTGCTGAAGGTCAACCTGAACGGTGCCTTCTACCTGAGCCGCGCGGCGGCGCCGCACTTCGTGCGCCAGCGTTCGGGTGCCTTCGTCCACATGACGTCCTCGGCTGCGTTGATCGGTGCCGTCAACCAGGCCAACTACGCGGTGTCGAAGAACGGCGTGGCCGCGTTGTCGCGTTCACTGTCGCTCGAGATGCAGGCACATGGTGTGCGCTCCAACTGCGTGGCGCCCCTGGCGTTCAGCCGCATGACCATCGGCGCGACGGGCCGGTCCGAAGACGATCCGATCGTGCGGAAGCAGCGCGAGATCGAAGGTGCGGCCGCGGTGGCGCCGCTGGTGGCCTACCTCGCCAGCGACGCGTCGCGGCAGATCAATGGCCAGGTCATCGGCGTGCGCGGCAACGAGGTCTATCTGTATTCGCAGCCGAGGCCGATCCGCGTGCTTCACGAGCGCGAGGGCTGGTCGCTCGACAGGCTGGCGCAGACCCTGGCGCCAGCCTGGCAGTCGGCACTGACGCCGGTGGAGCGGACCCGCGATGTCTTTACCTGGGACGTCGGCAGCAGCAGCCCCCTGCGATCGTCCTGATTTCCGCAAGTCCGCCCGGACTGCGTTTCAACCATGGAGATGGAGACAAGGTGAATACAAGAACTGATGTCAGCTTTGCCGTGGGCGACGGCCTGCGCCTCGCCGGCTGGCTGTACCGGCCACGGCATGCGACCGGGCCCGTGCCGCTCATCGTGATGAGCCATGGCACCGGCTGCGTCAAGGAGATGGGCCTGGCGCCGTTCGCCGAGTCCTTTGCGGACGCCGGCTTCGCATGCCTGGTGTACGACCACCGCAACCTGGGCGCGAGCGAAGGCGAGCCACGCGGCGAGCTCGATCCGTGGCAGCAGGTCAGCGACATGAAGGACGCCGTCACCTACGGCTCGACGCTCGAAGGCATCGACGCCAGCCGCCTGGCACTGTGGGGCACGAGCTATTCGGGCGGCCATGTCATCGTGGCGGCCGCCACCGATCGCCGCGTCCGCTGCGTCGTCGCGCAGGTGCCGACCTTGAGCGGTTCGCAGACCAGCGTGCTGGGCATGTCGGCGCCGCAGATCGCCAGGATGATCGAGAGCTTCGCGGCCGATCGGGTGGCGCGCTACCGCGGTGCGGCGCCGTTGCGCGCCGCGCCATCGGCCGCCGGCACGGAGACCGGCGACTGGTTGATCGCCACCGGCACCGGCACGCGCTACCGTGGCGACCTGACCCTGCGCAGCAAGGAGCTGCGGATGGGCTACGAGCCGATCGACTACATCGCCCGCATTGCGCCGACGCCTTTCCTGATGATCGGCGTGACCCGGGACTCGCGGTCGCCGACGCAGGAGCAGGAAGAGGGCTTCAGCCGGGCCGCCGAGCCGAAGAAGCTGGTGATGATCGACGGCGGCCATTATTCGGTCTACGACCAGACCCGTCCCCAGGCGACGCAGGCCGCGCTGGACTGGTTTCGCACGTACCTCGCGGAATGACGGCCATGGCGAAAACCAGACTGGTCTATTTCGAACGCTGGGCCGACCCGGTGGCGCTCGACGTCCTGGCACGGGACGACGCCGTGGAGGTGGTGCGCCTGGAATACGGCGGCGACGTGAAGAACAACCAGGCGCGGATGGCCGATGCGCATGGCTACCAGATCGGCGGCCGTTCCGAGCTGAGCGACCCCTGGTTCGGCGACGCGGCATTGATCGCGCGCTGCCCGCAGCTGCTGGCGATCAGCACCATCGGCGCCGGCTTCGACGTGGTCGATGTCGACGCCTGCACCGCGGCCGGCATCCTGGTCCTCAACCAGACCGGCCTGAACAAGGAAGCGGTGGCCGAGCACGCGCTGGGCATGATGCTGTCGCTGTCGAAGAAGATCGTGCAGACCAACCACGCGCTTCGCCACGGCGGCAAGCTCGAGAGATTCAACCACCTGGGCAACGACCTCTACGGAAAGACCGTGGGCATCGTCGGCCTGGGCGAGATCGGCACCCGCATGGCGCGCATCTGCGCGCGGGCGTTCGACATGCGGGTGCTGGCCTGCGACCCGCTGTTGACGGCGAAGCAGATCGAGGAGCGCGGCGCCCGCGGCGTGGACCTGAACGAGCTGCTCGCGCAGTCCGACTACGTGACGCTCCATTGCCCGCGCACGCCGGAGACTCTCGGCATGTTCGGTGCGGCGCAGTTCGCGGCGATGAAGCGCAGCGCCTACTTCATCAACACGGCGCGCGGTGGCGTGCACGACGAGACCGCGTTGTACGAGGCCCTGACCGCCGGCCAGCTCGCGGGTGCCGGGCTGGACGTGTTCGTCACCGAGCCGCCGCCCGCCAGCCATCCCTTGCTGACCCTCGGCAACGTCGTCGTCAGCCCGCACATCGCCGGCATCACGGACGAGGCCATGCGCGCCATGGCGCAAGGTGCGGCCGAGCAGTGGCTGGGCCTGTTCCGGGGAGAGCGGCCGACCCGGCTCGTCAATCCGGCGGCCTGGCCGAAGTTCCAGCAGCGCTACCAGCACATCCTCGGCCGTTGAGCGGCAGCGCACCGCAGCCGCGTGCCCTGGCTCGCGCAGTCATCGCCAGGACAGGAGATAAGCCCGAATGAATTACAAGAATGCCTTGTCGGTCGAGGACATGAAGCGCCTGGCGCGGCGCCGCCTGCCTCGCATCGTGTTCGACTACGTCGAAGGCGGATTGGGTACGGAGCGCGGCATTGCGCGCAACGAGGAAGCCTTCAGGCGATTGACGCTGATGCCGCGTTATCTGTCGGACGTCACCACATGCGACCAGTCCCTGCCGCTGTTCGGCCGCCGGTATGCGCGGCCCTTCGGCATCTCGCCTACGGGCGGCGCCGGCCTGCTGCGCGCGCGCGGCGACACGATGCTGGTGCAGGCCGCGAAGGCGGCCAACATACCGATCATGCTGTCCGGCGCGGCCGACCTGCTGATCGAGGACGCGGCGAAGATCGCGCCGGACAACGTGTGGTTTCAGCTCTACGCGGCCAGCGACCGCGGCATCGTCAACGACATGATCGATCGCTGCAATGCCGCGGGCGTCGAGACGCTGGTCCTCACCATCGACACGCCCGTGCGGCGCCGGCGCGAGCGCAATGCCCGCAACGGTTTCAGCTACAACCCGCGGCTGCGGCCCAGCATCGTGCTCGACGGCCTGTGCCATCCGGCCTGGCTGGTCGACTATCTGCGCCATGGCGGCCCGCCCAGCTTCCGCAACTGGGAGGCCTATGCGCAGAACGATCGCCGCAAGGCCATCGATCTGTTCCATCGGCAGACGCCCGCCGTGCAGTCCTGGGAGGACATCGCCGACTTCCGTCGCCGCTGGCCGCGCAATCTCGTGATGAAGGGAGTGCTGCATCCTGACGATGCGCGCCGCGCGGCGGATTGCGGGCTCGACGGCGTGATCGTCTCGAACCACGGCGGACGGCAGCTCGACGAGGCGATCACCTCGCTGCAGGCGCTGCCCGCCGTGGTCGAGGCCGTCGGCGACCGCATGACCGTGATGCTGGACAGCGGTGTTCGCACCGGTGGCGACGTCGTGTCGGCCATCGCGCTCGGTGCGCGCTTCGTCTTCGTCGGGCGGCCCACGCTGTATGGGCTGGCGGCCGCGGGCGAGGCCGGTGTGCGCCGGGTCATCGACATCCTGGCCGAAGACGTCGCCGGCGTGATGGGCATGTCGGGCAATGCCACGCTGGAACAGCTGCCCGCCGATCTGGTCGGGCAATTCTGAGGAGAGCCGGACACCGAAGTCCGGCTCCCGGCTTTTCAGTCCTGCACCATGTCCAGGTCGATCGCCGTGCGGCGATAGGTCTCGCGTTCATCCTTGACGAACCTGGCCAGCGCTTCCGGCGTGGTCACCGGCGTGTAGACCAGGCCCGCGTCGCGCATCCGGGTCTGCACGGTCGGGTCGTTGAACGCGGCGACGAAAGCCTTGTTCAGCCGCGCGGTGACCGGCTTGGGCAAGCCCGCCGGCCCGAAGATCCCGAGCCAGCCGCCGCCGAATTCGCCGCCCGCCACGCCTTCTTCGCGCATCGACGGCACGTCCGGCAGCAGCGGACTGCGGGCCGGCAGCGTGGTCGCCAGCACGCGCAGCTTGCCCTCCTTGACGAAGTTCATCACCGAACTCGTCGCGAACATCGCCTGGACCCGGTTGGTCAGCAGGTCGGCCGCCGCGCCCAGCTCGCCCTTGTACTGGACCTGGGTCATGTTCAGCCCGTGCTTGCGGGCGACGTCGGACATGATCATCCGGCCCTGCAGGTTGCCGGTCGCGTAGTCCACCTTGCCCGGATTGGCTTTGACGTAGGCGATGAACTCCTTCATCGTCCTGGCGGGGAAGCTCGGGTTCACGTAGAGGAAGAACGAGAAGTCCACCGATCCCGCGATCGGCGTGAAGCCGGTCACCGGATCGAACGGCGGGTTCTTGCGCATCGCCGGAATGCCCATCAATGAGCCGCCACCGGCCCAGAGCACGCGGTAGCCGTCGGCGGGTGCCTTGTTGACGTCCATGATGCCGATCAGCGCCTCGGCGCCCGGCTTGGGCTCCACGATGATCGGCTGGCCCAGCTCCTTGCTGGCGACTTCGGCAATGGCGCGTGCAATGGTGTCCGACGTATTGCCGGCCAGGAAGGGGGACACCAGCGTCACGGGCCGGGTGGGGAACGTCTGCGCGAACGCAGGCACGATGGACAGCGCAACACACAGGCCGGCAACACGGCCGATGGCGCGCAGGCTCGCATTTCGAATCATGGTGAGTCTCCTGCTGTGGGTCTGCGCATCAGTCCTGGACGAGATTGAGTTCCGTCGCCGTCTTGCGATAGATGTCCCGCTGCGCCTTCACGTACTGCGCAAGTTCCTCGGGCGTGTTGTAGGGCGTGTAGACGAGTCCGTTGTCGCGCAGCTTGCCCTGCACGTCGGGACTGTTGAACGCCTTCACGAATGCGGTGTTGAGCCGCTGAACGATGGGCTTCGGCAATCCGGCCGGGCCGAAGATGCCGAGCCATCCGCCTCCGAATTCGCCACCGGCAATGCCTTCCTCGCGCAGCGTGGGAACGTCGGGGAGGAGCTCGCTGCGCTTGGTCAGCGTGGTCGACAGGACCCGCAGCTTTCCTTCCTTCGCGAAGTTGAGGATCGACGTCGTCGCCCAGATCGCCTGCACCCGGTTCGTCAGCAGATCCGCGGCGGCGCCGACTTCTCCCTTGTATTGAACCCGGACCATTTCCAGGCCGTATTTCTTCTCCATGTCGGCCATGGTCAGAAGGCCCTGGTTGTTGCCGGTCGCATAACTGACCTTGCCCGGATTGGCCTTCACATAGGCAATGAATTCCTTCGTCGTCTTCGCGGGAAAGCTGGGATGGACGTAGAGAAAGAACGAGAAGTCGACCGACGCCGCGACCGGCGTGAAAGCGACCACCGGATCGAAGGGCGGGTTCTTGCGCAGTGCCGGCGGAATCATCAACGAGCCGGCGCCACCCCACAGCACGCGGTAGCCATCGGGGCGGGCGTTCTGGACGTCCGTGGCACCGATCAGTCCTTCCGCGCCGGGCTTGGACTCGACGACGATGGGTTGCCCGAGATCCTTTGCCGCGGACTCGGCGATCGCGCGGGCCACCGCATCGGCCGAACCGCCGGCGAGATAGGGCGAGACCAGCACGATGGGGCGCGAGGGATAGGCCTGGGCGGCCGCATCGAGGCCGATCAGGGCGAGGCAGGCAGCAGCCGCGAACCGGATGCATCCGCGCATCTTTCGAGTGAACATTGTTGTCTCCAATCATCAGAAGAATGCAGCGGCCTGGCGGGGCGCCATGTCGACACCGTCGAGCCGTCTGCGGGTGAAGGTCGATGCAATGCGCCTATGCGGCGCAATAGCCACCGTCGACCAGCAGGTCGGCACCCGTCATGTACGACGAGGCGTCGCTTGCCAGGAACAGCGCGGCACCTGTCATCTCGTCGGGATGGGCGAAGCGCTTCATCAGGTACTTCTGCGCGACTTCCTTGAGCTTGGCCTCGGCGTCGTCGCCATAACGGAAGGTGATCCGCCGTGTCGCCACCGCACCGGGCGACAGCGTGTTGACGCGGACACCCTGGTCGGCATGGTCGATGGCCATGTTCTTCGCGAGCATGATCAGCGCCGCCTTGGCCGTCGTGTACGACACGCGGCTGGCACGGCCGACCGAACCATGCATCGATGCGATGTGGATGACGGAGCCACCGCCCGCTTCGATCATGGCCGGCAACACGGCGCGCGACATCAGGTAAGCGCCGGTGAGGTTGACGCTCAGCACGCGCTGCCACTCCTGCGGATCGATCTCGAGAATGGTTCCCGAGTGGTCCAGCACGGCGGCACCGTTGACCAGAATCGCCGGACGCCCGAGTTGCTCGCGCACCCGTGCTGCCGCGTCGAGCGTCGAGCGCTCGTCGCTCACGTCGCAGGCCAGCCCGATGGCATCGCCACCGGCCTCGCGGATCGTGGCGGCCAGTGCCTGCGCGGCCGCGGCATCGTGGTCGAGGCACGCCACGCGCGCGCCCACGTTGGCATAGGCCCGCGCGATCGCGCTGCAGATGCCGCCGGCCGCACCGGTGATGACCGCGATCCTGCCATCGAGCCGGAACATCTTCTCGTCGATGGTCGCGTTCACTTGCCGCTCTCGCCGGGTTCGTCGAGCACGGACAGGTCGACGTCTTCCTCCTTGAGAACCCGGCGCGCAATGACGAAGCAATCGCGTGCGATCGGAATGCCGCAGTACATGCCGATGTGCAGCAGCACCTCGCGCAACTGGATCAGCGGCACCTTGGTGACCTTCAGCGCAATCCGGAAATGCAGCTCGAACTCTTCCATGCGGGCCCTGCCGGCGAGCATGCCGAGATTGATCAGGCTGAGTTGCTGCTCGCTGAGGATGCCGCGCGCCCAGGTGCGGCCGAAGATCTGGTTGGTCACGAAGAGCTGGTACTCGCGATCGAACGGCGTCATGGCGGCGACTGCGCGATCGAAGGTCTCGTCACCCAGCAGGTGACGCCTCACGGCTTCGCCGGCCGGGTCGAAGCCGAGTGCGGCGGATGGGGTATCGGACTCATTGCTCAAGGTTGTTGTCTCCTGTAATTTGTCGATGGAGCTATCGGTGCTCTCGATGCTCACAACGCAAATTCGATGCCATGCACGTGCGGTGTCCGCATGACTCTCACAGGGGTGTCCTTGGGCAATGGCGAGTGTCTTCGACGGGGGCGACCTGCGTGTCGAATGTCTGCGCTGCGGACACATTGGCACGGCAGAAGAGGCGGCATTGCGTTGCCTTCAGGAGAAGCGGGCGCGTCGCGTCGTCTCTCGTCGGCAAGGCATCAATGTTGCTTTGCAAGCCGATCTGCAGAAGGGGACATCCATGAAGTTGAACGACACGCCTGAGCATCAGGCGTTTCGCAGTGAGGTGCGCGAGTTCCTGGAATCGGCATTGCCGGCCGACATCCGCGACAAGGTGGTCCATCACAAGCGGCTGGGCCGGGAAGACCATGTGCGCTGGCATCGCATCGTGAACGAACACGGTTGGGCCGGTACCAGCTGGCCGGTGGAATATGGCGGCACGGGCTGGTCGCCGGTGCAGCAGCACATCTGGGACGAAGAGAGCAGCCGCGCCGGCAGCCCCGGCATCCAGCCGTTCGGCGTCAGCATGGTCGGCCCGGTCATCATGGCCTATGGCACGACGGAACAGAAGGCGCGCTACCTGCCGCGCATCCTGTCCTGCGACGACTGGTGGTGCCAGGGTTATTCGGAGCCCGGTGCCGGCTCGGACCTGGCATCGCTGCGGTTGCGCGCGCAGCGCCGCGGCGACGACTACGTCCTCAACGGGCAGAAGACCTGGACGACGCTGGCCCAGCATGCCGACATGATGTTCTGCCTGGTCCGCCACCACAGCGACGGCCGAAAGCAGGAGGGCATCTCCTTCCTGCTGGTCGACATGCGGACGCCGGGCATCAGCGTGCGGCCCATCGTCCTGCTGCATGGCGAAGCCGATGTGAACGACGTCTTCTTCGAGGACGTGGAGGTGCCGGTCGGCAACCTCGTCGGAGAAGAAGGCCGGGGCTGGACCTACGCCAAATACCTGCTCGGCCACGAGCGCACCAGCATTGCGGGTGTCGGCCGCTCCAGGCGCGAACTCGGCTATCTGAAGAGCCTGGCGGGCCGGCAACCGCATCGCGATGGATTCCTGATCGACAGCCCGCTGTTCGCGGCGGAAGTCGCACGTCTCGAAGTCGAATTGATGGCGCTCGAACTCACCGTGCTGCGCGTGGCTTCGCAGTCGTCGGGCGCGCCCGGGCCCCTGGCGTCGATGCTCAAGATCACCGGCACCGAAGTCCAGCAGCGCCTGACCGAATTGACGATGAAGGTCGCGGGGCCGGCGGCACTGCCGTTCGATCCGGACTATCTCGAAGGGCACAGCACACACTTCGCCGGCAGCGACGGTGAAGCGGCCGGGCTTGCATCGGCCTACTTCCAGTGCCGCTCGACCACGATCTATGGCGGCTCGACCGAGATCCAGAAAAACATCATTGCCCAGCAGGTTCTGGGACTCTAGAGAAGCGAGACAGACACCGATGGACTTCGAACTCTCCGACGAGCAGCAGCAATTCGCGCATGCACTGCGCAAATGGGTCGAGCGCGCCTACACCTTCGAGCACCGCCAGAAAGTCGCGCAGGGCGATGCCGGTACCGACGCCGCGGATTGGGCCGCCCTGGCCGATCTCGGCATCGTTGCGCTGGCGGTGCCACAGGACCGGGGCGGGCTCGGCGGCACGGGTGTCGATCTGATGGTCGCCATGCAGGAGATGGGGCGCGCCCTGCTCGTCGAGCCGCTCTTCGCCACCTTGCTCGGGTGCGCGTTCCTGCGTCTCGGTGACGGGCATGCCGACCTGTTGGAACGCGTGGCCGCGGGCCATGGGCGGCTGGCTTGTGCGCTCGGCGAAGGGCCGTCGCGCCACGACCTTCGCCACGTCGCCTGCCGGGCACAGCCGTGCGACGGAGGGTGGCGCCTGGATGGCAGCAAGGCCGTGGTGCTGCATGGCGCCGAGGCGGACACGCTGATCGTTTCTGCCCGTACCGCCGGACTCCCGCGGGATGAGCAGGGCATTTCGCTCTTCGTGGTGCCGGCGACGACACCCGGACTGGCGCGCCGGAGCTACCGGACCTTCGATGGCCAGCGCGCCGCGCAGGTCGAGCTCGACGGTGTCGTCGTGCCCGCGCAGGCCCTGCTCGGTGAGGCCGGGCAGGGTTGGCAACTGCTCGACGCCGCCTGCGACGCAGGCATCGCGCTGCTGTGCGCCGAAGCCGTGGGCGTGCTGGAAGTGCTCGGCGAAGACACGCTGCAGCACCTGCGGACACGCCAGCAATTCGGCGTGGCGATCGGCAAGTTCCAGGCGCTCCAGCATCGGATGGCCGAGATATTCATCCATCTCGAGCAGGCCCGCTCGATGGCGATCCTGGCGGCCGTCAGCTGCGATGCGGACGACGCGTCGCAGCGCCGCCGCTGCGTGTCGGCCGCCAAGATCCGCGTCGGCGAAGCGCTCCGCTTCGTCGGCCAGCAGGCGGTGCAGCTGCATGGCGGACTGGGCGTGAGCGACGAGATGCGCGTTGCGCATCTCTTCAAGCGGGCGACCGCGATCGATCTCTGCCTGGGCGACGCCGACCACCACCTGGAACGCTTCATGGCACGGCCGGACTTCGCGGTCTCGCACTGAACTGCCAGGACGACGGACCCGTCAAAACAATGGAAGACAAAGGAAAGACCATGGACCTGAATGCACCGACCACATCCACCAGCGAGTTCTGGGCCGAAGGCGAGGCCACGCGCCGCAAGATCGTCGGCGACCGCTATGTCGACGACATGCTGGCCGTCAAGAATGCCTTCGACGAGGAATGGCAGCGCTACTGCACCAACCAGCTGTGGGGCCGCACCTGGCAGCGCGGCATCCTGAAGCACCAGCAACTGAGCCTGCTGACCATCGGCATGCTCGCCGGGCAGGGCCGGATGGAGGAGTTCGAGATGCACTTCCGCATTGCGCTGAAGCACACCGGCGTGCCGTTGATCGAACTGCGCGAAGTGCTGCTGCACATCGGCATGTACTGCGGCATTCCGATTGCGCGCGACTGCTTCGTGATCGCACGGCGCATCCTCAAGGAAGAGAACGTCGATCTGTCCTCACTCGAATCGGCGGCCGCATGAGCACGCGGCTCGGCATGATCGGCATCGGCGACATGGGTCGGCCGATAGCGTTGCGCCTGTTGCGCGCGGGCTTTGCGCTCACCGTGCACGACACCAATCCGGCCGCCGTGGCGGACCTCGTCGCGCAGGGAGCTCGGCAGGCCGCATCGGCCAGGGACGTCGGCTCGCAAGCCGAGATCGTCCTGGCCTGCCTGCCGTCGCCCGCGATCAGCGAGCGCGTGGCGCTCGGCGAAGGCGGCGTCATCGAGGGCACCGCGGTCCGCCACTACGTGGAGATGTCGACCATCGGCTCGGCGGCCATGGCGCGGATCGCGTCGGGGCTGGCTGCGCGGGGCATCGCATTGCTCGATGCGCCCGTCAGCGGCGGCCCGACCGGCGAGCGCGCCGGGCGGCTGACCTGCTTCGTCGCCGCGCCGCGCGCGGCCTTCGAGCAGGCCGAGGCGGCATTGCGGGGCCTGTCCGATCGGCTGTTCCATGTGGGCGAGACGCCCGGGCAGGCGCAGGTGCTGAAGCTGGCCAACAACATGCTCAATGCCGCCAATCTGTCGCTGGCCATCGAGATGGTGCTGATGGCCCAGCGCGCGGGCATCGACGAGGCGATGGCCATCGACGTGATCAATGCCAGCACCGGCCGCAGCCGTGCAACCGAAGAGACCTTCAAGGCGCAGATCCTGTCGAGGACCTTCAATACCGGCGCCAAGCTGAGCATCCTCCACAAGGACGTGGTGCTGGCCAGCGAGCAGGCCGAAGCGCTGGGCGTGGAACACGGCGCGGCCGATGCCGTTCGCGCGATCTGGGACGCCGCCGTGGCGCAGGGCCATGGCGGGGAGGATCTCTCGCGGATCTATCACTTCATCGCCGGCCAGGCGAAGCCGTTGCACGCTGGCGCGCACGAAGGCGGCGCGCCATGAGCGGCACCGGAATCGGCGTCGGCGATGTGCCGGTCGCGGTCGTGACCGGTGGTGCCAAGGGCATCGGCCGCGAGATCTCGCTGGCGCTCGCGCGCGAGGGTTCGGACCTCATCCTGGTCGGTCGCGACCGCGCCGCGCTGGACGACACCGCCGCGCAGATCCGCGCGCTCGGTCGGCGCGTGCTCGGCGTGGCCGCGGACGTCACCGTTCCCGCAGAAGTGGCGCGCATCTCGGCGGCCGTGCGCGACGCGTTCGGTGGACGGGTCGACACGATCGTCACGGCCGCGGGCTTTCGCGATCACTACAACAAGGCGGTCGATGCGCTGGACATCCACGAGTTCGATCTCGTGATGCAGGGCAACGTGAACGGCACGTTGCTGCCCATCCGCGAGGTGTTGCCGTTCATGAAGGAGAAGCGCCGGGGCAAGGTCGTCGCGATCAGTGGCGTCTACGGCCTCAAGGGCAATCCCCGGCATGCGGGCGGCTGCGCGTCCAAGTGGGCCGTGGAAGGCCTGGTGCGCGTGATGGCGCTCGAACTGGGGCCCTACAACATCAACGTGAACGCGGTCTGCCCGGGCTATGTCGAAGGGCCGCGTTCGGCCGCGGGCATGGCGCGCGCCGCCGCGCTGCGCGGTATCGCCGCGGCCGACGTGCGCGCCGAACTCGAGAACGCGACGGCCATGAAGCGGCTGTCGACCGCGGCGGATGTCGCCGATGCCGTCTGCTTCCTGGCCGGTGAACGGTCGCGCAACATCACCGGCCAGGACCTCGTGGTCGATGGCGGCTGGATGCTGTAGCCGGACGCGCCGCCATGTCCTGCTGTGTGATCACCTTCACCCGACGCGCCACGGACGTTCCGCTGGCGCTTTTCCGCGATCAGGCCCTGCGGCACGCCCGCACGCTGGCGCCGCCGGCCGGCTGCACCGGCCGCGCGCATTCGCAGGCCGACGACCGTGGCTACCGCCATGGGGACCCGATCTTCGACGCGATGGACGAATACCAGTTCGAGGACCTCGCCGCGGCCCAGGCATGGCGCTGGCGGAATCCCGGCGTCGATGCGCTGACGTTGCTGGCACGGGTGGTCCCCGTGCTGCCTGGCGATGCCGTGCGGGGAGGCGTCAAGCATGTCGAACTGCTGAAGCGCCGCGCGGACATGGACCGTGCACCGTTCGCAGCCTACTGGCGCGACACGCATGGCCCGTTGGCGGCGGCCCTGCCGATGCTGCGCCGCTACACCCAGCTGCCCGCGAAAGACAGCGAGTACGCGCAAGGCCAGCCCCGGTTCGACGGCGCCGCCCTGCTGTGGTTCGACTCGATCGACGCGATGCGCGAGGGCGCCCGCCAACCGGCATTCCAGCTCGCGCGTGACGACCTGGTGCAGTTCGCCGACACGGCCGCGTCGGCATCGTTGCTCACGCGCGAGGTCTGGTCGTCTTCGCAGGGCTGAACAGCGGACGACGCGGGCCGGTGCCGGCGGCCGCGCTCAGCCGCTTCGGCCGGGCGTCTCCAGCGCCTCGGGCGGCCAGGGCTCCACGTCATGGCGGCGCTGGCTGCGCAGGCGCATCAGCATGCGGTCGCGCCAGCGCACGCGCGCGGCCCATTGGGCCAGCGGCAACATGGCGCGCCGCTGGCCGTCCACCGTGTCGACCAGTTCGGGAATCCACGGGTCGTGCTGGCCACGCTCGGCCCCCATGCGCTCATAGGCCGGACCCATCTTCGTCGCATGCGATGCGATGCCGCCGCGCGTATTGAGGTCGACGGTTTCGAACGGACCCATGAAGCTCCATCGCAGGCCGAGGCCGTCCCGCATCACCGTGTCGATGTCCTCGACGTTGGCGACGCCGTCGCGCACCAGGCAATAGGCTTCCCGCAGAACCGCACCCTGAAGCCGGTTGAAGACGAAGCCTTCCACCTCCTTGCGCACCCGCACAGGCGACAGCCCGGCCTGCCGATAGAGCGCCTCGGCGCGCGTCGCAGCCGATGGGTCGGTGAAGGGCGCGGGCACGATCTCGATGACCGGAATCAGGTAGGGCGGATTGCCGGGATGGGCCACGATGCAGCGTGCGCGTCCTGCCAGTTCCGACGCATACAGCGAGACCGGCAGGGCCGAGCTGGCGCTCGCCAGGATGGCCTCTGCGGGTGCCAGCGCATCGAGCTGCTGGAAGAGCTCGCGCTTGAGTTCGGCCCGCTCCGGCGCGCACTCCTGCACCAGCGCCACGCCATCGACCGCATCGGCCAGCGAATCGGTCACCCGGACGCGCTGTGCGACGAGCGCCGGCGATTCGCCCGCGAGCCCGAAGCGGTCGCAGTCGTCGAGGCAATCGCGCAGTTCCTGCAACGCGGCACTTCGCCGTTGCGCGTCGGGGTCGTAGAGGCTCACCTGCAAGCCGGCGCGGCTGAACACGACGGCAAAGGCCACGCCGATGCTGCCAGCGCCGACGATGGCAATGCGCACGGGCGCCTGGTCCGCGCGGCCCGTCATGGCTTCGCCTCTGCGATGGCCACCAGCTTGAATACGCCGCGTGCCACCGCCACCACCGCACCGGCCTCGTCGCGGGCTTCCGCGTCGCAGAAAGCCATCGTGTGGCCGCGCCGGGTGCAGCGGCTCTCGATGGTGAGCGAGGTGCGCGCGGGCCTGTAGAAATGGGTCGTCATGTCGATGGTGATCGCGCCGAGGCCGAGGGGATCGTCGGCGCGTGCCGCCGCGCTGAGCGTGAAGTCCATCGCGCTCATGATGGTGCCGCCATGAATGTCGCCGCGACTGTTGCCGAGATGCGGCTGCCATGCCAATTCGGTCCGGCATATGCCGTCCTCCAGGCGGACCGCCGTCAGTCCGATGTACGCCATGAAGGGTACGTCGATGCCGAAGTAACGCTTCTCCTCGTCCGGCGGAATGGAGGTTTCTATCGACTGTTCAATTGCGCCGTGAAGTGCCAAGAGTCCACCTTGTTGGATTGCATGAATGGCCCTCCTTGATCAGGGCATCGATGCCACTTCATGCAATCCACGTGCCAGAGCCAATGGCGTGCGAATCAGGTGAAACGGGGCTGTTGCGCGTGTCGAAGTGACTGCGCCGGGTACACGGCTGTTTGCCGAAAACGCACAAATGGCGATGTGTCGCCAGATCGAACCCATTGGACGGTCCGGACTAGAAACCCATCAGCGCCAGCTTCTTGTAGAGATAAGACCGCGAAATGCCGAGTTCCTCCGCCATGCGCTTCTTGTTTCCGTCGAACTGCTTCATCGCATTGCGGATGAGTTGCTCCTCGACCTGGCCGAGGGTGTCGCGTACCGACGGCGGGCCGGCCGATGTCGATGCGACCGGCAGCGTGTCTTCGGTGCCGGCGATCTCGACGGTCGGCGATCGCTTCAGCAAGGCCCGGAACTCGTCGATGGTCACCACGTCGGAGTCGGCAAAGATGCTGGCACTCTCCACCGCATGCATCAGCTGGCGAACATTGCCGGGCCAGCTCTGTTGCTGGAGATACGGAATCACGTCGGGCGCCAGGGACTTCTGCTTCGTCGAGTTCTTCAATGCAAAGTCGTAGAGCGCCTGGTTGGCCAGCAGCGGAATGTCTTCCAGGCGTTCGCGCAATGGCGGCAGATGCAGCGTGACGACACTCAGCCGATAGAAGAGATCGAGCCTGAATTCGCCCTTGTCGATCATCGACGGGAAGTCGCGGTTGGTCGCCGAGATGAGCCGGAAGTTCGAGACCCGCGACTTGTCGCCGCCGACGCGCTCGAACGTCCCGTCCTGCAGCACGCGCAGCAGCTTGACCTGGATCTCGAGCGGCATGTCGCCCACTTCGTCGAAGAACAGGGTGCCTTCGTTCGCCTGCTCGAACTTGCCCCGGCGGCCCTTGCGTTCGGCACCGGTGAAGGCACCGGCTTCATAGCCGAAGAGTTCGCTTTCCACCAGCGTCGCGGGAATGGCCGCGGCGTTCACGGTCACCATCGACTCGTCCCTGCGATTGCTCAGCAGATGGACGGCATGCGCCACCAGTTCCTTGCCCGTGCCGCTTTCGCCGACCAGGAGCACCGGCACGTTCAGGGGCGCGATCCGCGCGATCTGCTCCTTCAGCCGCTGTATGGCCTTGCTCTGTCCGATGATGCGGTCGAGCCCGTGGCGCTTTCCGAACTGGCCGGACAGTGCGCGCTGGTAGTAGGAGACTTCACTCTTGAGCCGCGCCACTTCGGAACTCAGCGTCTGCAACTGGTCGGGTCCCTTGAACATGATCTGGCCGATGGCGGCCACGATGTTTCCTTCCGCGTCAAGCACCGGCATGCGGGTGACGACACGCGTGGTCTCGCGCATCTGCTGCAATTGGCCGATCTCCGCCTTGCCGGTGCGGGCGACTTCATGCAGTCGCGTGTTCTCGATGACCTCGGTCACGTATTTGCCGACGGCTTCTCCCGGACCGAGTCCGAAGAATCGTTCGTGGATCGGACTCAGGAAGCGGATGAACCCGTTGCGGTCCACCACCGTGAGCGCCTGGTACGGATTGGTGAGCAGATGCCGCAGGATGTCGTCGGCACAGTCGACAGTGGCGGCGAAGTCGAAGAGAACGTCGTGGATGCCGCGTTCGAACACCAGGAAGACGGTCGCTTCCTTCGACGCGATGGCGACCACCGACAGCCCCTTGCCACCGGCTTCGACCGCAAAGAGCCCGCGCTGCGCCGTTCCCTGCCTGCGCCATTCCACCCGGAGTACCGACACGAGTTCTTCGCTGATTGCAGCGCCGCTGGCAAAGAGGACTTCCTCCTTGGCCGAGAGGACCAGCGTGCCAAACGTCTCTTTTCTCATTAGATATTCCAAATTACCGGACTTGTCTCGATCGAGTGTTCGTGTCTTCGGGGCGAACACATCACGCGGTGCGGTGGCAGTGTTTGCATTCTATGAAGACACTTTGATGCCGACTATTCACCATTTCCTTAGTCGACTCCTTTTCGCCTGGCATTGCGCAAGAACGAGGCCCGGGGGGAGAAAGGCCACTCGATGCACCTCGACATGGCGATGACGGCGCGCGTGGCATGGAAGGTGCTTTTTAGACCTCCAGAAAACACATCTGGAGACAAAAGCAGTGACATACGAAGAGATCATCTATCGCGAAGACGGACCCGTCGGAACCCTGACCCTGAACCGTCCCGATGACGGCAACATGTTCACCGAGAAGATGTGCCACGAGATCCGCGACTGCATCAACGAAGTCCGTCGTGAAACGCGCACCCGCGTGCTCGTCATCACCGGTGCGGGCGACAAGTTCTTCTGCATCGGTGGGCGCAAGAACGGCATGGAAGAGACGACGCTCTACGCGGGCGTGCTGCCCACGTTGGAGATGTATGAAAGCATCGATCGCCTGCAGAAGCCGGTGGTCGCCTCGGTCAATGGATTCGCGGTGGGCGGGGGCAACGTGTTGCAGATGGTGTGCGACGTCACCATCGCCAAGGAAAGCGCGGTGTTCCGCCAGGTCGGTCCGATGATGGGCAGCTTCGATGCCGGCTATGGAACCTGGTATCTCGAAGACCTCGTCGGAAAGAAGCGCGCCAAGGACATCTGGTTCCGCAATCCCAAGATGAGCGCGGCCCAGGCCCGCGAGATGGGCCTGATCAACGAAGTGGTGCCGGACGGGCAACTGCAGGAAGCGACCATGAAGATGGCGCTGGAGATCGCCGACCGGGGCGCCTTCGCGCTGGCGTCGATCAAGGCGGCCTTCAACGCGCGGCACGGCGGCGTCGGCGGACTGTCGCGCATGGCGCACGACCTGTTGCTGCGCACCTACCTCAAGACCGACGAGTCGAAGGAGCTGTCGAAGGCCTTCGCCGAACGGCGCTCGCCCGACACCGACACCTTCGGTCACTGAGCCCGCGGCTCGGTTCGGCACCCCATGGGCAAGATACTTACCTTGCACGACCCGCGCAGCGCGCGCGGGTTCTATCTCAACGGCACCTGGCAGCCCGACACCATGTACGGGCTGCTGCGCAGGCATGCGACCCAGCGCGGCAGTGCATTCGCCCTGCGCGACGCGAAACGCCGGCTGACGTGGTCGGAGCTGCTCGGGCTGGTCGATCGCGTCGCCTGCGCACTCGACGAGGTCGGCCTGCGGCAGGGCGACCGGGTGTCCGTCTGGCTGCCCAATCGCGTCGAAGTGGTGGCGGTGTTCCTTGCGTGCTCGCGCAACGGCTATGTCTGCAACCCTTCTCTCCACGAGAACTACACGGGCGCCGAGATCGCCGACCTCATCGAGCGCATCGAGAGCCGCGTGCTGTTCGCCCAGCCCGGCCACGGCGCGGATGCCGCGACGCGCGACCCGCTGGCCGCGCTGGTCGGCCTGCCTTGCCTGAAGGCGATCTTCGCTCTCGACGCGCAGGTTGCCGGCATGTCCGCGCCGGAGGGCACGCGGCCGTTTCCCGGCGACGCGGTGGCGGCGGTGCCGGTGCCATCGATGGCGCTGGAGCCGCCGAGCGCAGACCCGGACAAGGTGGTGTACCTCGCCTTCACTTCGGGCACGACGGGCAAGCCCAAGGGTGTCATGCACAGCGACAACACCCTGCTCGCCAACGGCAGGGCGCTGGTGTCCGACTGGGCGCACGACGACCGCTCCGTTGTGCTCACGCTGAGCCCGATGAGCCATCACATCGCGACGGTCGCGCTCGAACAGAGCCTCGTCGCCGGATGCGAACTCGTCATGACGGATCGCCGTTCGGCGGTCGAACCCATCGACTGGATCGAACAGACGGGTGCCACCTATGTGATGGGTGTCCCCACGCATGCCATGGACCTGCTGCGTGCCATGGAAGGCCGCGGCACGGTCGGCCTCGGCCAGGTGTCGATCTTCTACATGGCCGGCGCGCCGATACCGCGAGACATCGCCGGGCGGTTCCTGCAGATGGGCATCACGCCGCAGAACGTCTACGGCATGACGGAGAACGGCTCGCACCAGTGCACGCGGCCGACCGACGATGCGGAGACCATCGTGTCGACCTGCGGCAAGGCCTGCACCGGCTACGAAGTCAGGCTGTGGCGGCAGGACGATCCGGACACCGAGGCGCCGCCCGGCGAGATCGGCGAGATCGGTGGCCGTGGCGGTCTGCTGATGCTCGGCTATTTTTCCAATCAATCCGCGACGGAGCAGTCGTTCAATGCGAGCGGCTGGTTCATGAGCGGCGATCTCGGCCTCATGAGCGACGACGGCAACCTGCAGATCGTCGGCCGCAAGAAGGACCTGATCATCCGCGGCGGCCACAACATCCATCCGGCGCGCATCGAGGACCTCGCACACAGGCATCCCCGGGTGGCGAAGGCCGCGGCCTTCGGGGTGTTCGACGAACGACTCGGCGAGAAGGTCTGCCTGGTCGTCATCGCGGCCGGTCGGGCGCCGTCGGCCATCGAGATGCTCGCACACCTCGACGCGCAGGGCCTGTCGAAGTTCGACATGCCCGAGTACTACACGGTCGCCGACGCGTTCCCGCTGACGGCCAGCGGCAAGGTGCTCAAGCGCGAACTGGCGGAGTGGGCCCGCAGCGGCAGGCTCCAGCCTCAGCCGGTTCGCCATGTCTCGCAGGCAAGGGAGTCCTGAATGGCCATCCGACTGAGTTTCGAAGAAGAGTTCGCGGTGCTGCGGATCGAGCGGCCGGAAGCGTTGAACGCGCTGAGCTTCGCGCTGATCCGGGACATCGGCAAGGCCCTGGAAGAGGTCGACCGCTCGGCGGCGCGCGCGCTGCTGGTGACGGGTGCCGGCGAGAAGTCGTTCTGCGCGGGCGCGGACATCAAGGAGCTGATGAACCGCTCGCTGGACGAACAGAAGCGCGGGGCCGAGCTGGGCCAGTCCGTGTTCGCGGCGCTCGACAGGCTGCGCATCCCGTCGGTGGCTGTCGTCAATGGCTACGCCTTCGGTGGCGGCTGCGAGCTGGCACTGGCCTGCACGTTCCGGCTGGCCGCGCCCCAGGCGCGCTTCGGGTTGCCGGAAATCAAGCTCGGCCTGATTCCGGGCTACGGCGGCACGCAACGGCTGCCGCGGCTGGTGGGCGAGGCCAGGGCGATGGAGATGATCCTCACCGGGCGGACCGTGCTGGCCGACGAGGCCTTGCGCATCGGACTCGTCAACCGCATCGTCGATGCGCCGCTGATGGACGCCGCGACGGCTTTCGCACGCGAGTTCACCGGCTTCGGCCGCCTCGCGCTCCAGTTCGCCAGGGAAGCGGTGCAGCGCGCGTCGCAGACCACCTTGACCGAAGGCCTGCGCATCGAGGCCGACCTGTCCACGCTCGCCTACCGCACGGCCGATGCCGATGAAGGCATGAAGGCCTTCGTCGAACGGCGTCCACCCGCTTTCAAAGGTTGCTGATGAATTCAACTTGTATCGTCGTCACCGGCGCCAGCCGCGGCATCGGCGCGGCCATCGCATCCCGGCTCGCGCAGGCCGGCCGGCAGGTCGCCTGCCTGTCGCGTTCGGGCGCGATGCCCGCACTGAGCGGGCTTGGCGAAGAGGCCGCCGCGCGCCTGCTGCCGATGGCTTGCGACGTCACACAGCCCGGCGCCATGCAGGCCGTGCTGGCGGAGATCGCCGCGCGCGGCCATGAGATCGCCGGGCTCGTGAACAACGCGGGCGTCCACCTCGACGCGCCGTCCGCCACGGCGTCGCTGGCCCACTACGAAGAAGTCATGGGAACGAACGCGACGTCGGTCCTGCTCGGCTGCCAGGCCATCCATCCGTACCTCGCGGCGCGCAAGAGCGGGCTCATCGTGAACCTCGGTTCGTTCTTCGAGAAGCTGGGCGTCAAGCGCAATCTCGCGTACTGCGCGTCCAAGGCAGCGGTAGGTGCCATGACGCGCTGCCTGGCCGTCGAATGGGCCGGCGACGGCATCCGCGTGATCGACGTGGCACCCGGCTACATCCATACCGACCTGAACCACGAGGCGATGACGCAGGGGCCGCTGCGTGCCTACCTGGACAAGCGGATCCCGGCGCGCCAGCCCGGCACCGCCGACGACGTGGCCCGCCTGATCGCCGGCCTCTACACGCTCGACATCCCCTTCCTCACCGGGGAAACGATCTACATCGACGGCGCCCAGGGCGTCGCACATTGAAGCGGAATCCAGAAATGAACATGTTCGATCGGCTCGACGCCTCGTTGCGCCTGAATGGCGACGAGAGGATGCTGCTGGACAGCGTCACCACCATGGCGCGGGAGCGCATCGCGCCACGCGCCGAAGCGCACGACCGCGATGCGTCCTTCCCCTGGGACAACGTGCGCGACATCAACGCGCTGGGGCTCAACGCGATGTTCGTGCCCGAGGAATACGGTGGTGCCCCGCTGTCGTACCAGTGCTATCTGGCCTGCGTCCGCGAGATCTCCAAGGCCTGCGCGTCGACCGGCATCATCTGGGCGACCAACTTCCATGGCATGAAGCCGCTGATCGAGTTCGGTACCGCCGCGCAGAAGGCCCGCCTGCTGCCGCGCATCGCGGAAGGCGGACTCGGGGCGCTGGCCATCACCGAGCCCGGTGCGGGTTCGGACGCCACCGGCATGCAGACCACGTTCCGGGAAGAGGGCGATCACATCGTGATCGAGGGCGGCAAGACCTTCATCAGCAACGGCGACGTGGCCGACCTGTACCTGGTGTTCGGCAAGTGGGCGGGCATCGACGATCCGAAGAAGGCGATCTCGGCGCTGATCGTCGAGAAGGGCACGCCCGGCCTGTCGGTGGTGCGCCTGGAGGACAAGATGGGCACGCGCGCTTCCGGCACCGCCACGCTGGCCTTCGACCGTTGCCGCGTGCCGCGCGACAACCTGCTCGTCGCGCCCGGCGCGGGCTTGCGCATCCTCTTCGCGTCGCTGAACCGGTCGCGCCCGAGCGTGGCCGCCCATGCGCTCGGCATCGCGCGCGCGGCCTTCGAGGACACCGTCGCCTACATCAACGAGCGGCGCCAGTCCGGGCGCCGGGTCATCGAGTTCCAGGGCGTGCAGTTCATGCTGGCCGACCTGGCCGCCGAACTCGTGCTGTGCGAGTCGTGGCTGTGGCGCCTGGCCGAGTCGGTGGACGCCGGCGCGCAGGACTTCGGCATCGAGGCCTCGGTGCTCAAGATGCGCGCGAGCGACCTCGCGATGCGCATGACGACCGACGCGGTCCAGCTCTTCGGCGGCTACGGCTACTGCAAGGACTACCGCGTCGAACGCCTGATGCGCGACGCAAAGATCACGCAGATCTGGGAAGGCACCAACCAGATCCACCGGCAACTGATCGGCCGCAGCTTTCTGAACAAATGACGGGAACACCCGTCCGCTGGAGACACACATGAAAGAGATCATGACAGTCGGCATCGCCGGCTGCGGAACGATGGGTGCGGGCATCGCCATCGTCTGTGCGCGCGCTGGCTTCAAGACCCGCGTCTTCGACATGCGCGCCGATGCCGTGGCGCGGGCCCGCGACCAGACCGAAGCCTTCCTGCGCAAGTCGATCGAGCGCGGCAAGCTCGCGCCCGAGCGGCTTCCCGAGGTCATGGACAACTGGATCGGCACGACCACGCTGGCCGACCTGGCCGATTGCGATCTGGTCATCGAAGCCGCGTTCGAGAACCTGCAGGTCAAGCACGACATCTTCTCGGCACTGGATCCGCTGTGCGGCGCCGACACGCTGTTCGCGTCGAACACGTCGACCATCTCCATCACCGAGATCGCGGGCGGTTCCGGCCGCGCGGACCGGTTCGTCGGCATGCACTTCTGCCTGCCGGCGCAGTTGATGAAGCTGGTCGAGATGTCGCCCGGGCTCAACACCAGCGACGACACCTTCCAGCGCGCCTGGGCATTCTGCGAAGCGGTCGGGCAGAAGCCGGTGCGCACGCAGGACTCGCCGGGCTTCATCCTCAACTACTTCCTCATCCCGTTCAACAACGACGCGATTCGGCTGGTCGAGCAGGGCGTGGCCGAGGCGGCCGACATCGACAGGGCGATCAAGACCGCATTGGGCTATGCGATGGGGCCGCTCGAACTGCTCGACCTGGTCGGGATGGACACGCAGCGCCTGCTGTGCGAGGCCATGCACGGCGCGACCCACGAACCGCGCGCGGCCTGCCCGCCGCTGGTCAAGCGAATGATCGCCGCCGGCCATCTCGGCCGGAAGAGCGGGCAGGGTTTTCACAGCTACCGGGACAGCCGGATGTACGGAGCCTGAGATGTCGAACTACCGAATCGTTTCGGCCGGCGAGAGCCGGTCCTTTCCCTCGTCCGACGCGTCCGACGCGTCCCACGCGTTCCTCGAAGCCGCGCAGCCTGACGGTGAGGCGCTGGTCATCATCGGCAGCGGCGCCGGCCAGGCCTTCCGGCAGGCCGGTGCGCCCGGGCGGCATGCCTTCGTCGCCATCGAACTCGGCACCGAGTGCCTGGGTGCGCACACGGGTGAGTCGCGTGGCCTCGAAGGCTCGAACGTCGTCGGCTTCGCGCGCTATCGGCTGGGCGACGCCGCGCCGTCGAATCTGATCGAACTCGTGCGCCAGCCGGCCACGCCGGACGCCGTGCTCCAGGCCGCGCGCACCGCGTTCGAAGCCGCCGGGCTGATCGTCGCCGTCTGCAATGATTTTCCCGGCCGCATCGTCGACCGGCTGATCCGCCCGTACTTCAATGCCGCGCTGCGCCGGCTCGACGAAAGGCTCGCGACGGCCGACGACCTGGACAAGACGCTGTGTCTCGGCCTGGGCTATCCCGAAGGGCCGATCAGCCTGCTCGAGCGCACGGGGCTCGCCCATCACCACGACGTCAGCGCGGCGCTGTATCGGGCGCTGGGCCAGGAGCCCTACGCGCCCGCGCGCCGGGCGCAGGTGGCCAAGCAGCGCAGCCTGCAGGACGGCCAATGAGCGCCGCCCGGTCGTCCGAAGGTGCCGCCCCGGGCCGCGGCCCGCTGTCGGGTGTGCGTGTCGTCGACTTCAGCACGCTGCTGCCCGGACCCTTGTGCAGCCTGTTGATGGCCGAGGCCGGAGCCGAGGTCATCAAGATCGAGCGGCCGGGGAGCGGCGACGAGATGCGCTCGTATGCGCCGCGCTTCGGTACGCAGAGCGTCAACTTCGCGCTGCTGAACCAGGGCAAGCGATCGCTGGCGCTGGACCTCAAGAACGCGGCGCACCTGGAGCAGGTCCTGCCCCTGGTGCGCGATGCGGACGTGCTCATCGAGCAGTTCCGTCCGGGTGTCATGGCACGCCTGGGGCTCGGCTACGACGCCATGGCCCAGCTCAATCCGAAGCTCGTCTACTGCTCCATCAGCGGCTGGGGCCAGCACGGACCGATGGCCGACGTGGCGGCACACGATCTCAATTACCAGGCCGAGACCGGCCTGCTCGGCCTGACGGCCGGCGTCGACGGCATGCCGGGCATTCCGCAGGCCCTGGTCGCCGACATCGCCGGCGGCGCCTATCCGGCCATGATGAACATCCTGCTGGCGCTGCGCGCGCGCGACGCCGACGGCCATGGCCGGCACATCGACGTGTCGATGGCGGACAACCTCTTCTCGTTCATGTACTGGGGGCTGGGCAACGGCTTCTCGGCCGGCCAGTGGCCCGTGCCCGGGCGGGAGCTCGTGACCGGCGGCACACCGCGCTATCAGGTCTACCGCACCCGCGACGACCGCTACCTGGCCGTCGCCCCGCTGGAGCAGAAGTTCTGGGAAGCCTTTCTTCGGGTGATCGAGGCTCCCGCATTGGTCGACGACGCGGCCGATCCGGAGGGCACGCGCGCCGCCGTGGCGGCCATCGTCGCCACGCGCTCGGCCGACGAGTGGATGCAGCGCTTCGACGGTGTCGACGCCTGCGTGTCGGTGGTCAAGTCGCTGCAGGAAGCCGTCGACTCGCCGCACTTCCGGGCGCGCGGATTGTTCGACGGCCGGATCGAGAGCGACGACGGCCGCGCCATACCGGCAATGCCGCTGCCCATCGACCGGCGGTTCCGGCCGCATGCGATGTCCCCGAGTCCTGCGCTCGGCGAGCACAGCGCCCAGTGGCCCGGCACACCGCCCGGCACACGTCCGACTCTCAACTCCAGCGAGGTTTCTTCATGCAAGGAATGATGCAGGACTGGCCCCTGCTGTGCCACCGGATCATCGAACACGCGGCGCGGCAGCACGGCGCGCGCCGCATCGTCACGCGGTCCGTCGAAGGGCCGATCGAGGTCACCGACTATGCGCAGCTGCACCAGCTGGCGCTGCGCATTTCGAAGCGCCTGTCGGCCGACGGCATCGGCTTCGGCGACCGCGTGGGCACGCTGGCCTGGAGCACCGCACGCCACCTGGCCTGCTGGTACGGCATCGCGGGGCTCGGCGCCGTCTATCAGCCCGTCAACCCGCGCCTTTTCCCGGAGCAGATCGCCTACATCATCAACGACGCGAAGGACCGCATCCTCCTCGTGGACACCAGCTTCGTGCAGTTGCTCGAAGGCGTGGCCGACCGGCTGACCGGTGTCGAACGCTACGTGGTGCTGACCGATCGGGCGCACATGCCGCAGACCACGCTGAAGAACGCCGTCTGCTTCGAGGACTGGCTCGACGGCGTCGATGCCGACTTCGCATGGGGCCGCTTCGACGAGAACACGGCCGTCACGCTGACCTACACGTCCGGCACCACGGGCCAGCCGAAGGGCGTGGTCTATTCGCATCGTTCCGTGAACCTGATGTCGCTGACGGGCTGTGCGCCGGACATGTACGCGTTCTCGTCGCACGACGTCGTGCTGCAGGTCATTCCGATGAGCCATGCCAATGGCTGGTCGTGGCCGTTCTCGGCACCCATGACAGGCGCCGGCCTGGTGTTTCCCGGCGCGCGGCTGGACGCGGCCTCGCTGGTCGAGCTGCTCGTCGACGAGCACGTCACCATGAGCGGCGGCGTGCCGACCGTGTGGCAGAGCATCCTTGCGCAGCTCGCCGGCACGCGGCAGCGTCTGCCGGACCTGCGCCGCGTGTACATCGGTGGCTCGGCCTGCTCGCGCGCCATGCTGGAGGAGTTCCGCAACGTGCATGGTGTCGAGGTGCGGGCGGGTTTCGGCATGACGGAGATGGGGCCGATGTCCGCCGTCGGGTCGCTGCTGCCCGAGACCGCCGCGCTCCCGCCCGAACAGGAGATCGCCATCCGCCAGACCCAGGGCCGGCCGCCGTACCTGGTGGAGTTCCGCCTGGTCGACGACGCCGGCAAGGTGCAGCCGTGGGACGGCGTCAGCCAGGGGCATCTGCGGGCGCGGGGGCCGTGCATCGTGCAGGCCTACCACGGCCAGCCGGCAGGCAGCGCACTCGATGCCGACGGCTTCTTCGACAGCGGCGACATCGCGACGATCGACCGCAACGGCTACGTGCACCTGACCGATCGTGCCAAGGACCTCGTGAAGTCCGGCGGAGAGTGGATCTCGTCGATCGACCTGGAGAACTGGGCGGCCAGCTTCCCGGGCGTGCACGAGGCCGCGGTGGTCGGCGTGGCGCATCCCAAATGGGACGAGCGCCCGTTGCTGCTGCTGGTCGCCAAGCCGGGTGTGACGCTCGACAGGGACGCCGTCCTCGCCTTTCTCGGCGAGCGCGTCGCGAAGTGGTGGTTGCCCGACGACGTGGTGATGGTGGACGAGATACCGCACACCGCCACCGGCAAGATCAACAAGGTCACGCTGCGCCAGCGCTACGCGGCGCACTATGCCGCGCCGGTGCCGAAGCGCCACCCGCTGGATGCCTGACGTGACGCAGGCCCGGCCCTTGCCATCCACGGCCGACCACGGCTTTCCGCTGCTGTTGTCGCCGCTGCGCGTCGGGCCGATCGAACTGCGCAACCGCGTGGTCATGGGTTCGCTGCACACGCGGCTGGAGAACGAGCCCGACGGCATCCGCAAGCTCGCCGTCTTCTACGAGGCACGCGCCCGTGGCGGCGTCGGCCTGGTCATCACCGGCAGCGTGTCGCCGAACCGCGAGGGGCGCGTGGAAGAGGACGGCAGCGTGCTCGACTCGGTGGCGGCCGTCGAGGACCACCGCCCCGTCGTGGCGGCGGTCCACGGCGCGGGCGCACGCATCGTGATGCAGGTGCTGCACGCCGGCATCTACGCGAAGCATCCGCAGCTCGTCGGCCCGAGCGGCAGGCGTTCGCCCATCAACCGGCGCGTGCCGCGGGCGCTGACGACCGACGAGGTCGAAGCCACGGTGGACGACTTCGTGCGGTGCGCCGAACTCGCTGCGCGCGCGGGCTACGACGGCGTGGAAGTGATGGGCTCCGAGGGCTATCTCGTGAACCAGTTCCTGGCGCCGCGCACCAACGACCGGACGGACGGCTGGGGCGGCTCGCTGGACAAGCGCATGCGCTTCCCGACGACGATCGTGCGGCGCATCCGCGAGCGGATGGGGGCCGGCTTTCTCGTCGTGTACCGCATCTCGGCCATCGACCTGGTCGAAGGCGGCATGACCGCGGACGAGATCGACACACTGGCCCGTGCGGTCGAAGCCGCGGGTGCCGACGTGCTCAACACCGGCATCGGCTGGCACGAGTCGACCGTGCCGACCATCGCGACGATGGTGCCGCGCGGCGCCTTCGCCTTCGCGTCGGCACGGCTCAAGCGCGCGGTGCGCATCCCGGTGATCGCGTCCAACCGCATCAATACGCCCGAGGTGGCCGAAGCGATCCTCGAAGCGGGGTCGGCGGACCTGGTGTCCATGGCGCGCCCGCTGCTCGCCGACCCGGACTTCGTGGCCAAGGCAGCCGCCGGCCGCGGCGACCGGATCAACACCTGCATCGGTTGCAACCAGGCCTGCCTCGATCACATCTTCAGCGGCCGCCTCGCGACCTGCCTGGTCAACCCGAAGGCCTGCCACGAGACCGAGTTCGACGATCGCCCCGCGCCGGGCCGCCGCCGCATCGCGGTGGTGGGTTCCGGCCCCGCAGGGCTGGCCTGTGCGGCGACCGCCGCGGCGCGAGGCCACGACGTCACGCTGTTCGAGGCCGATCGCGCGATCGGCGGGCAGCTCAACATGGCGCGGCGGATTCCCGGCAAGGTTCAGGAGTTCGGGGAGCTGATCCGCTACTTCGGCCAGCAGGTGAGCGCGAGCGGCGTGACCGTGCGCGCCGGCGTGCGGGCCGACTGGCAGATGCTGGTGGCCGGCAGGTTCGACCGCGTCGTCGTCGCCACCGGCATCCGGCCGCGCACGCCCGACATCGACGGCATCGACCATCCCAAGGCCGTGAGCTACCTGGACGTGATCCTGGGACGGGTGCACGTCGGTGCGCGCGTCGCGATCATCGGCACGGGCGGCATCGGGCACGACGTGGCCGAGCTTCTCACCGCAGGCCATGCCGGCGACGCATCGGTCGACGAGTTCCTGGCGGGCTGGGGCGTCGACATCGCGATCTCGACGGCGGGCGGCCTGGGCCAGCCCGCAGCGGCCCCGGCCGCGACCGCGACCGCGACCGCACGTGGGCGGGATGTCACGCTCTTCCAGCGCACCATGCAGACACCGAAGGCCAGGCTCGGGCTCAGCACGGGATGGATCCATCGCACGCAGCTGGCACGCCGCGGCGTGCGCACGGTGATGGGCTGCACGTACACCCGCATCGACGACGAAGGCCTGCACTACACGGTGGACGGCAAGCCGGCGGTCTGCGCGGCCGACCACGTCGTGATCTGCGCCGGCCAGGACCCCGACCAGACGCTCGTCGCCCCGCTGCGGGCGGCCGGCATGGAGGTGGACCTGATCGGCGGTGCGCGGGTCGCCTCGGAGCTGGACGCCAAGCGCGCCATCGACGAGGGCACCCGGCTCGCCTATTCGCTCTAGCGACGGGCTGCATGCGGCGGCGCGGCCTGCCGGGCGCGCGGCGCCGCCGCATGTCGCCTTCTCCTTGTCTTCTTTCCATTTCGACTCCGCACACCATGTCCATGAACGAATCCTCCAGCGAATCGCGTGCACTGCAATACCTGTCCCTGGCGCAGCATGCGGCGGCCCGTGTGCCAGGCATCGACACCTCGGCGCCGTTGCGCCGCATCGCCCGCGTCGGCGTCGTGGGCTCCGGGACGATGGGCGGCGGCATCGCGATGAACTTCGCCAACGCCGGCATCCCGACGGTCATCGTCGAGAACGATGCCCAGGCGCTGGAACGTGGCCTGGCGCGCATCCGTGCCAACTACGATGCGACCGCGGCCAAGGGGCGGCTCACCGCCGCGGAGGTCGAAGAGCGCATGGCTCGCCTCGAGGGTTCACTGGACTTCGCGGCGCTGGCCGGCTGCGATCTGGTGATCGAAGCCGTCTTCGAGAACCTGGACGTCAAGCGCGATGTCTGCGCAACGCTCGGACGGGTCTGCAAGCCGGGCGCGATCATCGCGTCGAACACCTCCACGCTGGACATCGATGTGCTCGCGCAAGCCAGCGGCCGGCCTGCCGACTTCCTGGGGCTGCACTTCTTCAGTCCCGCGCATGTGATGCGCCTGCTCGAGATCGTGCGCGGCGCGCAGACCGACCCGGACGTGCTGGCCACGGCCATGCAGCTCGCCCGGACCATCGGCAAGGTCGCCGTCGTGTCGGGCGTCTGCTACGGCTTCATCGGCAACCGGATGCTGGAGAGCTATCTGCGCGAGGCGGATTTCCTGCTCATGGAAGGCGCGACGCCGGCCCGGATCGACGGCGCCCTGGAGGCGATCGGCCTGGCCATGGGCCCCTGCCGGATGCTCGACATGGCCGGCACCGACGTGGCGGGGAAGATCGTTCTCGAGCGCGCCAAGGCCGGCAGCCTGCCCGACGACCCGGCCTACCGCGCGGTGGTCGTGCGCCTGCTCGACAGCGGGCGCCACGGCCAGAAGAGCGGCGCCGGCTATTACCGCTATGAAGGCCGCCGGGCGCTGCCCGACGACGCATTCACGGCGCTGTGCGCGGCCGTCGCGCACGACCACGGCATCGCCCGGCGCAGCGACATCACCGATGCCGAGATCGTCGAGCGCTGCCTGTATCCGCTGATCAGCGAAGGCGCGCGCATCGTCGAGGAAGGCATCGCCTACCGCGGCGGCGACGTCGACGTCGTCTGGACGCAGGGCTACGGCTTTCCGGTGGACCGGGGTGGCCCGATGTTCATGGCCGACGAGATCGGCCTGGGCACGATCGTGGCCGCGCTGAACCGCCATGCATCCGGGCGCGGCAACGCATTCGGCTACTGGAGCGTGTCGCCGCTGCTCGAACGACTTGCAGCGACGGGCGGGCGCCTGTCGCTCCAGGGCGCCCCCTGAACCACGGGCCGGCCGCCCCGTGCGATCGGCCCGCCCCCATCGATCCATCCGCAACCAAGGAACACCATCGTGAAAGAAGCCGTCATCGTCTCCACCGCGCGCACGCCCATCGGCCGCGCCTTCCGGGGCTCGCTCAACCACATCAAGTCGCCGACGCTCATGGGGCACGCGATCTCCCATGCCGTGGCCCGCGCGAAGGTCGATGGCGCCGAAGTCGACGACGTGGTCGTCGGCGCGGTGCTGACGGCGGGCACGGCCGGCATGAACATCGCCCGCCATGCGGCACTCGTCGGCGGCCTGCCGGCGAGCGTTGCGGCCCAGACCATCGAACGGCAATGCGCCTCGGGCCTGATGGCCATCGCCACGGCCGCCAAGCAGATCGTGGTGGACGACATGAAGATCGTCGTGGCCGGCGGCCAGGAAAACATCTCGGCCGTGCAGAACGTCTTCTACAAGCTGGCGACCGAGGCACAGGACCCGAACGCCATCGCGGCGGCACCGAACATCTACATGCCGATGCTGCAGACCGCGGAGTTCATCTCGCGCAAGTACGGCATTTCGCGCGAGGCGCAGGACCGCTATGCGTTGGCGTCGCAGCAGCGCACGGCGGCTGCGCAGGAAAGCGGAAAGCTCGACGCGGAGATCGTGCCGATCACGGCGCGGATGGCCGTCACCGACAAGGCGACCGGTGCGGTGTCGTACCGCGAGGTCGAGCTCGCCAGGGACGAAGGCAACCGCCCGCAGACCACCTACGAATCGCTGGCCCAGCTTCCGCCGGTGATCGAGGGCGGCGTCGTCACGGCAGGCAATGCGAGCCAGTTGTCGGACGGTGCGTCCGCCTGCGTCCTGATGGAGCGCAGCCTGGCGGAGAAGCGCGGTCTCGGCGTGCTGGGCATCTACCGTGGCATGGCCGTGGCCGGATGCGCGCCGGAAGAAATGGGGCTGGGTCCGATCTACGCCGTGCCGAAGCTGTTGAAGGCGCACGGCCTGAAGGTCTCGGACATCGGCCTGTGGGAACTGAACGAGGCCTTCGCCTGCCAGGCGCTGTATTGCCGCGACCAGCTCGGCATCGATCCGGCCTTGTTCAACGTGAACGGCGGCGGCATCTCGATCGGCCACCCGTATGGCATGACCGGCGCGCGATTGACCGGGCACGCACTGATCGAAGGCAAGCGCCGTGGCGCGCGCTACGTCGTCGTCACGATGTGCATCGGCGGCGGCATGGGGGCGGCAGGGCTGTTCGAAGTGGCCTGAGGCCGCGCATTTCTTTTCATACCAAGGAGACAACAACCATGAGATTCCCGACATACACGGCACGTGCCTTCGCGGCGCGCTCGGCGCAGGTCATGCTGCTGGTCCTGGTGGTCGTCGCGGCCGGGCTCTGGCCGAGCCCGGGCCGTGCGGCCGAGATGCGGCGCATCGCGGTGGCCGACGGCGTCGAGCTCGCCGTGAGGGTCGACGGCAACGGCCCGATCCCGGTCATCCTGCTGCATGGCTACAGCCTGTCGATGGACACCTGGGACAAGGTGATCCGCAAGTTCCCGTCGGACCGCTACACGACCTATGCCTACGACCTGCGCGGCTTCGGCGATTCGTCCAAGCCGGACAGCGGCTTCACCATGAACCAGCATGCGCAGGATCTCGCGGTGCTGATGGACAGGCTCAACCTGCCGAGTGCGGTGCTCATCGGGCATTCCCTGGGAGGCGCCATCGGCCAGGAGTTCGCGACCCTGTACCCGCAGCGGGTGCTCGCGCTGGTGACGTCGGACGCTTTCGCCCGGCAGTTGCCGTTGCCGGGTGCGAGCGACGCGATTCGTGCGCGCGCCGCGAGCTTCGGCACGGTGGAGCAGAACCGCGAGATCCTGAAGGGCGCCGTGCCGCGCTACTTCGATCCTCGCAACGCCAACCCCGTCGACGTCGAGCGCTTTCTGGCGGTCGCCCTGAAGTCGTCCACGCCGGCGCTGCGCGACCAGTTGATCGATGCCTACGCCGCACCGGCGCTGGACGCCGACAAGTACCGGAAGCTCCGCGTTCCCGTGCTGGCGATCTCGGGTGCCATGGACAACGTGGTCCCCGTGGCGCAGGCCATCGCCGTCAGCGATGCCGTGCCCGACGCCGAACTGGTGCTCGTGCCGCGCGCCGGCCATACGCCGATGTGGGAGCGTCCGGACGCCTGGGGGCAGGCCGTGCTCGAGTTCCTGGGCCGACGCGTCGGGTCGCGCTCCTGAGGCTGCAGGTTCGTCGCTTCCGACGATGGCGTCCGCGTGCGTGCGTGTCCATCATGAGTGGCTCGAATCGCCGATCGAGCCGCACGCACTGCGCGTGCCGTGGCATCACCACCTCACCTGGACTCCCTGATGAACCCCAGCGACCTGATGTACAAGCCCGGTCTCCTCGACGGAGAACGAATCCTCATCACCGGCGGTGGCACCGGGCTCGGCAAGGTGATGGCCGAGGCGTTCCTGATGCTCGGCGCGCAGGTCTATATCTGCGGGCGGCGCGGTGCGGTCGTCGAGGAGACGGCCGGCGCGCTCATGGCGCAGCACGGCGGCAAGGTCGTCGGCCTGGGCTGCGACATCCGCGAGCCCGAGCAGATCACGGCGATGCTCGACCGCATCTGGGCCGACGGCGGTGCGCTCACCGGGCTGGTGAACAACGCCGCCGGCAATTTCATCAGCCGCACCGAGGACATCTCGCCGCGCGGCTTCGACGCCGTCACCAACATCGTGCTGCGCGGCAGCTTCTGCGTGACGCTCGACTGCGGCAAGCGCTGGCTGGCCGAGCGGCGCAAGGCATCGGTCCTGAGCATCGTGACCACCTGGGTGTGGAACGGTTCGCCCTTCACGGTGCCGTCGGCCATGGCGAAGTCCGGCATCAACGCCATGACGCAGTCGCTGGCGGTGGAGTGGGGCGGCCGCGGCATCCGGTTCAACGCCATCGCGCCGGGCCTGTTCCCGACCGAGGGCATGAGTGCGCGCCTCAATCCGCAGGGCGGTGAGCACAAGCCGGAAGGCAACCCGATGGACCGCGCGGGCCGGATGCCGGAACTCGCCAATCTCGCGGTCTTCCTGATGAGCCGGCATGCGGAATACCTGACCGGCCAGACCATCGCGATCGACGGTGCGCAGTACCAGGCGACCGGCGGCAACTTCGCGTCGCTCGGTGCCTGGGACGACGCGCAATGGCAGGCCGCGCGCGACGCCATCGCCGACCGCAACCGTACCGACCGTGCCCAGCGCACCGTTTGACGAAGGAAGGTCGTCGATGGCCACGAACCCCGATGCGCTCCTGCTCGTCTCGCACCCCGAGCCCGGCCTGGCCGTGCTCACGCTCAACCGCCCGGATGCGCGCAACGCGCTGTCCATGTCGCTTCGCCGCGCCTTCGTCGTGGCGCTGCGCGAACTGTCCGGCGACGGACGGACGCGGGTCCTGATCCTCACCGGCCAGGGCTCGGCCTTCTGCGCGGGCCTGGACCTGGCGGAGCTGTCGGCGGGCCCGGCGCCTGGCGAGCCGTCGCCGCTCGATGCCGGCCCGGACCACGACGTCGTCGCTGCGCTGTCCGCGTTTCCGGGCGCGACCATCGGCGCGATCAATGGCGCGACGGCCACCGGCGGCCTCGAGCTGGCACTGGCATGCGACTTTCTGATGGCGTCCAGCGCGGCGCGCTTCGCGGACACCCATGGCCGTGTCGGCGTGATCCCCGGCTGGGGGCTGTCGCAGCGCCTGCCGCGCCGCATCGGCATCGCGCGTGCCAAGGAAATGTCGTTCACCGGCAATTACGTGGACGCCGAACTCGCGCTGGCCTGGGGCCTGGTCAATCGCGTCGTCGCGCCGGAAGAGCTGATGCCGCGCGCACTCCGGATGGCGGGCGACATGCTGGACGCCGTGCCCGGGTTCCTCGTGCGCTACAAGGCGCTGGTCGACGAAGGCATGTCGAAGCCATTGCCCGAAGCGCTGGCGATCGAGAAGGCGGCATCGGCCGAATGGCAGGCCACGTTCAGCGCCGACGCGCTGGCCGAACGCCGCGCCGCCATCCAGCGCAGGGGACGGGGCTGAGCGTTCGGCGTCCGGCCGCCGGCGCGTCAGCCTCCTGGGCGTGACACCAGTTGGAGCACCTTCTTCAGATAGTCCTCGTGCATCTTCGCATCGGACTCGCCGAGATTCACCACGTTGACGGACAGCAGGATGCGCGCCCGCAGCGCCGACGCGTCCTTGTCGAAGCCCATCTCCTCGAACGCCTGTTCAAGATAGGACAGGACGAGCGTTTCCGCGCGGCGCAGGGTCTTCTCCGCGCGCTCGTCCATCGTGGCCCAGACGCGCATCGCCCGGTCGAGATCGAAGGTGCCGAGCTGCGTGCTCACCGTGCGGAGGCGCTGGATGCGGTCGAGCGGACTGAGCGCCGCCGCGCCTGCGACGTCGAGCTCGTGGCGGACCCGCTCGACGCTGTAGTTGTCGGCCAGGTCGCCCAGATAGTGCTCGAAGCTCGAGAAGTGGTGATAGAAGCTGCCGATCGAAACCTTCAGGCGATCGGTCAGCGCGGCGAGCTTCACGCCGGTGATGCCCGACTGGCAGAGGATCACCTCGCCGGCATCGATCCAGTCCGCGCGGCTCAATCGATCCTTGCCGCCATTGCGCCCGGACACCGTCGTCTTCCTGGCTGCGCTCTCGGCAGTTTTCTTCGCAGGTTTCTTGGCGGTGCGCGCGGCGCCATCGGTGCTTGCGCCGGTGGTCTTGCGCGGGGAGGAAGAGACGGCAGCAGGAGTTTTTCGGGCGGTACCGCGCATACGGGAATGGCTTGACGAAGGGTTGTGTGACGTCCAAAGCATAACTCATCTTATGACGGCTTCGGACACCGCCCGGAGCCGCTTGCCAACGAGGGGAAACACCGATGTCGAGAGCCGTTCCGAACGATTGCAGCACAACATAACATAGCTTATCCTACCTACAAATCAACGACGAAAGGACGGAGACATGAGTTCGGTATCACCCTTCAGTTCCGCACCGAGCAGGCGGAAGATATTGCGCACGGCGGGATCGATCGCGGCGAGCACCATCGCCTCGTCCTTCCTGCCCGGATTGGCGTCGGCGCAGTCCGGCGAATTCCGCATCGGCTGGATACGGCCGACCACCGGCAAGCTCGCGAGTTCGTTCGCGCCCTTGTATGCCGGCGGCCTGATCGCCCTCGAAGAGATCAATTCGGCGGGCGGCATCCTGGGCCGCAAGCTGGTTCTCAACGAGGAGGACGACGAGGCCTCTCCGGCCAAGGAGCCGGCCGTCGTGCGCAAGCTCAAGTCGTCCGGCATCGACTACATCGTCGGGCCGACGGGCTCGCCGCAGACGCTGGCGGCACTGGCTTCGGCCACCCAGTCGAAGATGATCCAGACCGGCATCGCCAACGGCGAGGAGCTGGCCCATGCCGACAAGTACCCCTATCACTACATGTGCGTCTACACGACCACGCAGGAAGGGGAGGCCGCTGCGCAATACATGAGCGGCCAGCTGAAGCTGCGCAAGATCGGCATCCTGCACGAGGTCACGCCCTTCGGCGAAGCCGCCGCGGGCGCATCGCGCCGCAAGCTCAAGGAGCTGACCGGCCAGGACGCCGTGGCGGTCCAGACCTACTCCATGAACACGTCCGACCTGACGGTGCAGGTGCAGGCGCTCCAGAAGGCCGACTGCGACGGCGTGATCGTCTGGATGACGAGCAACGTGCACATCTCGATGGCCTTCACCGCGATGTCCAAGATGGGCTGGCTGCCGCCCATCATCGGCCACGTCAATCTGTTCAACGACGCGCTGTTCGATCTGGTCCCGGAGCAGACGCTGAAGAACGTCTTCGGCATCTACTACCGCAACTGGACCTACAGCGACAGCACGCCGGCCTCCGAACGCAACACCGCCCTCGCGAAGAAGCTGCAGGCCGCGCCCGGCGTCAAGGGCATCGAGGCCTACGTAGCCGGCACGCCGCAGTACGACTTCCTGCACCTGCTCAAGACCGTGATCGAGCAGGAGAAGAGCTTCGACGTCGAGGTCGTCCGCAAGGCGCTCAACGGAACCCGTGGCTACAAGGGCGCCATCGGAACGCTGAGCTTCTCCGAGACCAACCACGCCGGCGTGGCCCAGGAGGACATCACCGTGTCGAGCGTCGCCTCGAGCCGCGATCCACGTTCCAAGGCGCTCGGCGCACTGCGCCTGCGGGCACCCGGCGCCTGACGCAACGACCCACCACTCTGGAGAACCCGAGATGAAGAGCAAACCGTACATCGTCGGCATCGGCGGTACCGGTCGAGAGAACTCGTCGACCGAACGCGCGCTGCGCGCGAGCCTGGACCACGCGAAGCGCCTCGGCTGCCGCACGGCCCTGTTCGCCGCGGCGGACCTGGACTTGCCGATGTACGGCAGTGGACTCCTGACCGACAAGGCGCAACTGCTGGTCGAGGCGGTCCGTCAATGCGACGGGCTGCTGCTGGCCACGCCCGGCTATCACGGCTCCATCTCCGGCATGGTGAAGAACGCGCTCGACTACGTCGAGGAATTGCGCGCCGACGAGCGCCCCTATCTCGAAGGGCGTGCGGTCGGCAGCATCGTCTGCGCCTACGGGCCGCAGGCGATCGGCACGACCATCGTCGCGGTCCGTTCCATCGTCCATGCGCTGCGCGGCTGGCCGACGCCGGTCGCGGCGGGCATCAACTCGGCCGACCTCGGCTTCGATGCGGGCGGACGCTGCACGAACGCCGCGGTCCAGCAGCAGCTGGAACTGGTGGCACGCCAGGTCTGCGAGTTCGGTTCCATGTATTCGCAGATGGAGGCCTGTGCCGAGCTGACGACATAGCGCGCGATCACGCGCCGGTTGAATAAAAACAAAGGAGACAGATCCATGACCCTGATGGCGACGGACCCGCAGGTCCATCCATTGGCGAGCACCTTCAGCTTCACGCACTGCCTTCGCCGGGCCTGTGCAACGGTCGGCGAGAAGGTCGCCGTCGTCGATGAGACGCGAAGCCTGACCTGGAACGAACTGGGCGACCGCAGTCGACGGCTCGGCGCCGCGCTCAAGCAACTGGGAATGGCGCCCGGCGACAGAGTCGCGATGCTGGCGCACAACTCCCACCAGTATCTGGAGTACTACTACGGCGTGCCATGCGCCGGCGGCATCTTCGTGCCCCTGAACTTCCGGCTCTCGCCGCTGGAGTTGAGGGCCATCCTGGTCGACGCCGACGTGCGCATCCTGATCGTCGACGAGCACAACCTGGCGCTGTCGGCCGAAGCCGTCGAAGGCACGCCGGTCGAGCACGTCATCCACTTCGGCGACGCGCCGGCCCCCGGAGGCGTTCTCGACTACGAGGCCTTGCTGCGCGACGCCGACCCGATCGCGCCGGAAGACGATCATCCCGCGGCGGACGACGACGTGGTCTGCCTGTTCTACACGAGTGGCAGCACGGGCACGCCGAAGGGCGTCATGCACACGCACAAGAACCTCATGTCGAGTTCGCTCGTCTTCGCGGCGCAGATCGGGCTGAACGACGAGTCGATCGCGATGATCATCTCGCCGCTGTTCCACGTGGGCGCTGCCGGCCTCGCCATACCGGCGATGACGGCCCTGGGCACCGCCGTGCTGGTGTCGCGGTTCGAGGCGGCCAAGGCGCTGGCGACCATCGAGCGGCACGGCATCACGGTCATGACCTGCGTGCCGACCATGCTGCGGATGATGATCGACCACCCGGACGTCACCCGGCGCGACATCTCCAGCATGTCGGCGATCCTCTACGGCGCGTCGCCGATGCCCGAATCGCTGGCGCTGGAGGCGCGCGAGCACTTCCCGAAGGTGAAGCTCACGCCGTGCTACGGCATGACGGAGTCGACCGCCAGCGTGTCGTCGCTGCCGCCGTTCTATACCCGGCCGGAGAACTGGCGGCTCGGCAAGGCGAACTCCATCGGACGTCCGCTGATGGCCTGCGAACTCGCCATCGTCGACCCCGACGACCGGCCGCTGCCGTCGGGCTCGATCGGCGAGATCGTCGTGCGCGGACCGCTGGTGATGAAGGGCTACTGGAACAAGCCGGAGCTGACGGCGCAGACCCTGCGCAACGGCTGGCTGCACACCGGCGATCTCGGCTACATGGACGAGTCCGGCATCTTCCACGTCGTCGACCGGCTCAAGGACATGATCATCGCCGGCGGCGAGAACGTCTATTCGGCCGAGGTCGAGGCGGCGATCTATTCGTTTCCCGGCGTCGCGCAATGCGGCGTCATCGGCATACCGCATCCGAAGTGGGGCGAGTCCGTCCACGCCGTGGTGCGCGCCTCGCCGGGCATTGCGCTCGACGAGCAACAGTTGATCGCCCATTGCCGCAGCCGGATCGCCAGCTACAAGTGCCCTCGCTCGTTCGAGATCTGGACCGAGTCGCTGCCGCTTTCCGGTGCCGGAAAGATCAACAAGCCCGCCTTGCGGGCGCCGCATTGGGAAGGACGCGGCAGCCAGTTGGTCTGACCGTCCCCCGTTCAAGAACTCTTCAAACAACTCAGGAAACAGACATGCCTATCAAGACCCCCGAACAGTACGTGGAAAGCCTTCGCGACGGCCGAGTGACCTTCTGGGACGGCGAGCGCATCGACGACATCACGACCCATCCGAGATTCAGGATGCCGATCCAGTCGGTCATGGCCGACTACCGCTACGACGATCCGAAGCACGGCGAGCTTCGTCTCTATGAGACCGAGGAGGGCGGCGTCGCGCACCGGATCTTCCAGATCCCGCGCAACGAGAAGGACCTAGGGACGCGCGTGGAGATGATGAACCACACCTCCATCGGGACGCTCGTCACGGGCGTCTACATGGCGCTGATGAGCGTGAAGGATGCGGTCAGCAAGGTCAACCCGATGTACGGCGAGAACATCGAGCGCATGTACCGCTACTGCCGCGACAACGACCTGCGTGCCGCGGAGGTCATCACCGACCCCAAGGGCGACCGCAAGCGCAGCGCGGCGCAGCAGGACGACCCCGATCTCTACCTGCGCATCGTGGAGCGCCGCAAGGACGGCATCGTGGTGCGCGGCGCCAAGCTGCACATCACGGCGGCATCGCTGGTCCATGAACTGGTGGTGATGCCCACCAAGGGCATGAAGGCCGAGGAGGCGGACTACGCGGTGTCGTTCTCGATCCCGGTCAATGCGCCGGGCGTGAAGATCATCAACCGCAGCGTCGCCGCCGCCGAACTCAATCCCTTCGACTTCCCGGCCAGCTCGCACCACGGCATGCCCGAAGGCTTCGTGATCTTCGACGACGTCTTCGTGCCGTGGGACCGCGTGTTCCTGGCGGGCGAGGTCGAGCTTGCCGGCAAGCTGGCGCAATCGCTCGGGCTCTGGGAGCGCACCGGCGGCATGGTCGAGGCGGTCCGCCTGTCGGAGCTGTTCGTCGGGCTGGCGCAGCTCGTCAACGAGATGCAGGGCAAGGACAGCGACCCGGTGACGCAGAACTCCGTGGCCGAGCTGATCGCCTATGCCGAGATGCTGCGCATGTCGCTCGACTTCGCCTGCCGCCATTTCGAGACGACGCCGTCCGGCATGGTGTTCCCCAACACGCTGGCCATCAACGCGGCCAAGTACTACTACGCGGCCAACTACCACCAGACCGTGCGGTACCTGCACGACCTCGGCGGCGGACTCGTCCTCACGCTGCCGCTGGAGTCCGACCTGCGCAACGAGGAGTCCGGCAAGTACATCCGCAAGTACCTGCACACCAAGCCGGAAGTCAACGTCGAGACCCGCATGCGTGTCTACAACATGATCCGCGACCTGACCGCCGATGCCTACGGCGGCTGGCAGTTCGTGGTGGCGCTCCAGGCGGGCGGCGGCCTGCCGGCCCAGCGCGTCATGATGCGGCGCTCCTACAACATGGAGCAGGCCAAGCGCCGTGCGCTGATCGCGTCCGGCGTCCAGGTCGATTGAGGCGGGCCGGGGTCTGTCCGTGAGTATCGACACAGCCGAAGGCGACGCCCGCTTCGTCGCCGATGTACGTGAGTTCCTGAGCCGGAACCTGCCTGCGGACATGGCCGCGCGCGGACGCACGGACGTGCATCCGTCGCGCGAAGACATGCTCGGCATCATGGCGCTGCTGGCGCGGGCCGGATGGTCGGTGCCGAACTGGCCCGAGGCCCACGGCGGCCCGGGCTGGTCCGCATGGCGCCGCTATCTCTTCGAGGAAGAGCTGATGCGCGCGGGTGCGCCTGCGAACAACATCCAGGGCGTCTCGCTGGTGGGGCCGGTGATCTACAGCTTCGGCACGCAGGCGCAGAAAGACCGCTACCTGGCGCCGATCCGCGAAGGCCGGGAGTTCTGGGCGCAGGGCTTCTCGGAGCCGGGCTCCGGCTCGGACCTCGCGTCGCTCCGGACCCTGGCCGTGCGCGAAGGCGATGGCGCGGACGCGGTCTACGTCGTGAACGGCCAGAAGATCTGGACCTCGCAGGCCTTCATGGCCGACATGCTGTTCTGCCTGGTGCGCACCGACACCCAGGCCAAGGCGCAGCGCGGCATCTCCTTTCTGCTGATCCCGATGCGCTCGCCCGGCATCCAGGTGCGCCCGATCCAGTCGATCGACGAAGGCGAAAGCCTCTGCGAGGTCTTTCTCGATGACGTCAGGGTGCCGGTCGGGAACCTGGTCGGCGAGGAAGGAAAGGGCTGGGACTACGCCAAGTTCCTGCTCGGCCACGAGCGGGTGACCACGGCCGACGTGCCGCGCAACAAGCGCTATCTGTCGACGCTGCTGGAGATGGCGCGCCACGCGCCGTCGCCGTATCGTGACGGCGCCTGCCTGCTGGACGACCCCGTGTTCCGCAGCCGGGTCGCGAAGCTGGAGATCGACCTGATCGCGCTCGAGGCCGCGGCGATCGGCACCATCGAGTTCGACGACACCAGCCCGTTGACGCCTTCGGCGCTGAAGATCCACGGGACCGAGCTGATGCAGTCCCTGCTGGGCATGCAGGTCGAGTCGCTGGGCCTGCATGCGGCGGCTTTCGTGCCACACGATGCGCCCGCGGGTTCCGACGCGGCGCTGCAGGTCCAGCCGGCCCACGCATCGAGCGCGACCGCGGAGTACCTCTTTCGCCGCGCGGCCACCATCTATGGCGGTTCGACGGAGATCCAGAAGAACATCATCGCCAAGCTGCTGTTGAACGGCCAGCAGCCCGCGCCGGTGCCGCTGACCGAAGACCAGACGCTGCTGCAGCAGAGCGCCGAGCGCTTCGCCGCGTCGTGCGGTGAAGAAGGCTGGAGCGCCTTTGCCGCAGGCGACGCTGGCCTGGCGCGCACGCGCTGGCAGCGGCTGGCCGACACCGGCTTCCTCGGGCTGGGCACGTCGGAGAGTGCCGGCGGCCTGGGCGGGTCGAGCGCCGACGTCGCCGTCGTGTGCGAGGCGCTCGGCCGCGGCGGCGTGGCGCAGCCGCTCGGCGCCTGCTGGCTGGCGCCGTCGTACCTGCTGGCGCATGCCGACTGGCCTGCCGCGCGCCGCCGCGACGCGGTCGAGCGTCTGGGCGCAGGGCAATGGGTCGTGGCGCTCGCGCACGACGAGGGCGCAGGCATCGCGCGAACGGCGGGTGCATCGGCCGCGGTGCTGGCGCGGACGCAGGGCGACGCCATCGTGCTGCGTGGCCGGCAGCGTGCGGTCATGGGCGGCGCGATGGCCGACGCGTTCATCGTGTCCGCGCACTGGACGGCGGCGGATGGCGGGCCCGGCTCGCCGGCACTGTTCCTGGTGCCGAGCGAGGCCAGCGGACTCGCCTGCCGGCGCTACCGCGCACTGGACGGCCAGGTCATGGCGGACATCGAACTGGCCGACGTCGAACTCGATGCCGGCGCACTGATCGATGCGGGTGCGGCTGCGGCAGACCACCTGGAAGCGGCCACCGCGCTGGCGATCGCGATGGCCTGCGCCGACGCCGTCGGCACGATGGACACGCTGTTCACGACCACGCTCGACTACCTGCAGACCCGCAAGCAGTTCGGCAGCACGCTGTCGACCTTCCAGGCGCTGCAGCATCGGCTGGCGGAGATGTACGGCGAGCTTGCGATCTCCCGCGCGATGCTGCGGCGCGCCGTGGCGGCGCTCGACGAGGGCGGCCACGAACGGCGGCGCCTGGTCGCCGCGGCCAAGTCCCGCATCGGCCGGGCCGCCTTCTTCGTCGGCAGCCAGGCCGTGCAGCTGCATGGCGGCATCGGGATGACGCAGGAATGCGCCGTGGGGCGGCACTTCAAGCATCTGCACGTCTTCGAAGCGGTGTGGGGCAACGGCCCGTACCACGCGCACATGTTCGTCCGCCATGCCGAGAAGATGGACGAGAAGACAGGCTCGAACGACAAGGAGGTGCCCACACGCTGAGCGCGCAACCGGACCGAAGGCGGCGCAGCCATGCGCCATCGACCTGGCAACCCACCTGTCGCGCGCCGCCTCGAGCACGCGAAGGCCACACACAAGAAGACTGGAGACAAACATGAGTTCAACGTTGAGCCTCGAGAACCAGGACGGCACCCTCAGCCGCCGTGCACTGCTGGCGACCGCCGCGCAGCTCGCGGTGGCGACGGCCGCGGCCGCGCCGCTGTCGCTGCTGGCCGCCACGTCATCCACGGATCCCTTCCGGGTCGGCTGGGTGCGGCCGACCACCGGACGTTTCGCGTCCAGCTTCGCCTCGCTGTACGTCACCGGGCTGATGGCGCTGGACGAGATCAATGCCGCGGGCGGCATCCTCGGCCGGCCGGTGGAACGCGTCGAGCTCGACGACGAAGGCTCGCCGACCAAGCAGCCCGGCGTCATCAAGCGGCTGAAGTCGGACAACATCGACTACGTGCTCGGACCGACGGGCGACGCGCAATGCCTGGCATCGCTGCCCACGGCCACGCAGTCCCAGATCGTGCAGGCCTGCTTCACCCACGGCACCAAGCCGATGGACGGCAATGCGTACCCCTACAGCTTCGTGCTGTTCCATTCGGTGCAGATGATCTGCGACCTCTGCGTCGACCACTTCCACACCAAGGGCGTGAAGCGCTTCGGCCTGCTGGTCGAGAACACGTCGACCGGTGAGGCCGCGACCATCGCGTTCAAGGCGACGCTCGACCGCCTGGGCCTGACGGCGACCACCGTCCAGACCCTGCCGCTGGCCGGCGCCACCGCCACGCCCTACATCACGAACCTGCGCAAGGCCGGCACGGAGGTCATCATCAACTTCCTGGGCAGCGCGCCACCGGCCGCCCAGGTGCTCAACGCGATGTCGGAGCAGCAGTGGTTTCCGCCGATCACCGGCCACGCCGGGCTGCTCTACGAGTCGCTCTTCGATCTCGTGCCCGCGGAGGCGCTGAAGAACGCCAGCGGCGTGTGCTTCAAGGGGCTGACCTGGTCGGACGCCGAGGCGCCCGGGCCGAAGCAGATCGCCTTCGCGAAGAAGATGCTGACCTACCCCGACGTCACGTCGCCGTACAACGTCGCGTCGAGCCCTTTCTACGACTTCCTCTATCTGCTCAAGCAGGTGATCGAGCAGGAGAAGACCTTCGACAGCAAGCGCATCAAGACCGCGCTGGACAACGTCAAGGGCTTCCAGGGCATCCGCTGCAAGATCAGCTTCACGCCGGAGAACCACTGCGGCGTGTCGATGGCCGAGCTGGCGATCGCGAGCGCCACGTCCTCGAAGGACCCGCGCTCGCAAGGCAGCGTGTTCCGCCAGCGGCTGGCCTGAGGTGCCCATGGACTTCACCATCCTCATCCAGGGCATCACGATCGGCAGCATCTATGCGCTGGCCGGCGTGAGCATCAACATCATCTACCGGCCGACCAACGTCTTCAACATCGCGCAGGGCAACCTGGTGATGCTGGGCGCCATCGTGTGCTCCTCGCTGCTCGCGAAGTTCGGCCTGCCCTGGTACCTCGCGGCACTGGCGTCGCTGGTGCTCGGTGCCGCGCTGTCCTTCCTGACCGACGTGCTGGCCGTCGCACCGCTGATGGGCCGACGCGGCGGCGCGGGGCACGGCTGGGTGGTCAGCACGCTGGCCGTCTCGATGGTCATCGAGGACCTCGTCGGCAAGCTGGTCGGTCCGGACCCGAAGCCGCTGCCGCCACCGCCGCCGTTCTCGACGCACGCGCTGGTCGCGGGCCAGCACGTGAGCAGCTACCAGATCTTCCTGGTGGTGCTGGTGCTGGTCCTGGTGCTGATGGCCGAGCGCTTCTATCGCACGCGCGCCGGCAAGGCGATGCTGGCGATCTCGGAGGACCGCGAGGCATCGCTGCTGCGCGGCATCGATCCGCGCCGGCTCGCGGCGCTGTCCTTCGCCATCGGCGGCGGCGTCGCGGCGGTGGCGGGCGTGCTGGCCGGGCCGATCCTCTTCGCGTCGATCTCGATGGGCGCCATGATGCTCATCAAGGGCTTCGAGGCCGCCGCGCTGGGCGGCATCGGCTACAACCGCGGCGCCATCGTCGGCGGCTATCTGCTCGGTCTCGTGGAAGTGGTCGCGTCCACCTTCCTGTCGCCCGGCTACCAGGACGCGGCGTCCTTCGTGACGATGCTCCTGGTCCTGCTGGTGCGCCCGCAGGGCGTGTTCGGCCGCGCAACGCTGAGGGCCGTATGACCAACTCCATCTCGCAACAACCGGTCAAGCCGGCGCGGCTGCACTTCGCCGGCCTGGGTTCGTCGGGCACGGCCATCACCGTGTTCGCGGTCCTGGGCGCCATTCCGCTGTTCACGTCCAGCTCGTACGTGCTCTTCGTGGCCACGCAGGTCTGGGTCTACTTCGCCGTCGCGCTGGGGCTCAATTTCCTGAGCGGCTACGGCGGCCAGACCTCCATCGGCCACGGTGCGCTGATGGCCGTGGGCGCCTACGTCGCGGCGATCGGCATGGCCGACTACCACCAGTCGTTCTGGCTGATGCTGCCCGTCGCGCTGGTCTGCACCGCGGCGGTCGGCGCGGTGATGGCGATACCGGCGTTCCGGGTGTCCGCCTGGTACTTCGCGCTCATCACGCTCGCCTTCACCCAGGTGGTGCAGAGCCTGCTGGTCGAATGGCAGCCGTTCACGCACGGCTTCGCGGGCGTGATCGGCATCGCGATGCCGTCCATCGGCAGCTACGTCTTCACGGAACGCGATCTCTACTGGACGGTGTTTGCGTTCTGCATGCTGGCGTTCTACTGCAGCCGCAACCTGATCGACTCGCGCTACGGCCGGGCGCTGCTGGCCATGCGCGACAACCCGCTGGCGGCCATGGGCAGCGGCGTGTCGCTGGTGCGCCTGAAGCTGTTCGCCTTCGCCTACAGCGCGGTGCTCACGGGCGGCGCGGGCGCGTTCTTCGCGGTGCAGAAGACGGTGATCACGCCCGACGACTTCTCGGGCGAGCTGTCGATCTTCTTCCTGCTGGTGGTGGTGCTCGGCGGCATGGGTCGGCTGTATGGCCCGTTGTATGGAACGCTGGCCTTCTTCCTGCTGCCCGAGCTGCTGAGCGACCTGAAGACCTGGCGGCTGCTGATCTACGGCATCGGCCTGCTGCTGCTGGTCCGGTTCGCGCCCGACGGCATCGCCGGGGCGCTGACCTCGCTGCGCGAGCGCTACGGCTTCGGCAGGCCACAGGCGGCGCCGGTGGTGGCCGCGGACGTGAAGATCCCTCGCGTGCGCGGCGCCCGGCTCCAGGTCGATGCGGTGGGCAAGCGCTTCGGCGGTGTCGCTGCGCTGCAAGGCGTGTCGCTCGATGTCGAGGCCGGCAGCGTGCACGCACTGGTCGGCCCGAACGGGTCCGGCAAGACGACGCTGCTGAACCTGATCACCGGCTTCTACCCCTTCGACGACGGACGGATCGAGGTCGACGGCGTCGCCGTGCGCGACCGCAGCACCGATGCGCTGGCACGCGACGGCATCCGCCGTTCCTTCCAGACGCCGAAGCTGGTGCCCGAGCTGTCCGTGCTCGAGAACGTGATGCTCGGCACCTTCGCCAGCGAGAAGGCGGGGCTGGCCGCCGTCATGCTGAACCTCCCCAGCGCGCAACGCGAGCGCGCCGAACGCGAGGCGGAAGCGATGAACTACCTGCGCTTCGTCGGGCTCGACCCGCATGCCGGGCAACTCGCCGGCAAGGTGCCTCATGGGCAGCAGCGCCTGGTCGAGATCGCGCGTGCACTGGTCGCGCGGCCGCGGTTGCTGCTGCTGGACGAGCCCGCAGCCGGGCTGTCGATGAGCGAACTCGACGGGCTGGTCCAGCTGATCCGCGCCATCTCGGACATCGGCACGACCATCGTCATCGTCGAACACCATCTCGACATGGTCGCCAGCCTGGCGCAGCACGTCACGGTGCTGGAGCAGGGCAAGGTGCTGGCGACGGGCAAGCCCGCCAGCGTCTTCACCGATGAGCGGGTCATCGCCGCGTACATGGGTGCGCGTGCGCTGCGCAAGGACGACGAAGTCAAGGCGGAGGTCGCCCATGCGTGACGCGCACATCGCAGCGGCGCAGCCCCTGCTGGCCATCGAAGGGCTGAGTGCCGGTTACGGTTCCGTGGCCGTGCTGGAGAAGGTGAGCCTGACGGTGATGCCGGGCCAGATCTGCGCGCTGGTCGGCAGCAACGGCGCGGGCAAGAGCACGCTGCTGAAAACGGTGTCGGGCCTGTTGCCGCCGACGGCCGGACGCATCGTCTACGGCGGCAAGGACATCGGCGGCGAGCCGCCGCAGCGGATCGTCCAGCGCGGCCTGCTGCACGTGGCAGAGAACCGGCGCCTGTTCCGCCAGCAGAGCGTGCAGGACAACCTCGAGCTGGGTCTCTATGGCGCCGGCCTGAGCCGCGCCGAGGAGGCGCGGCGCTACGAGCACGTGTGGGCGCTGTTCCCCGCGCTGGCCGAACGGCCGCAGGTGATGGCCGGCGCGATGTCGGGCGGGCAGCAGCAGATGCTCGCCATCGCGCAGGCGCTGATGCGGTCGCCGCAACTGCTGATGCTGGACGAACCCTCGCTCGGCCTCGCGCCGGTGATCGTCGACCAGGTGCTGGAGATCCTCGTGCGGCTGCGCAGCGAAGGCTGCGCGCTGCTGCTGGTCGAGCAACTGGTCGAGCGGGCGCTGGAGATCGCCGACACCTGCTTCGTGATGCAGTCCGGCCGCGTCGTCGGCAGCGGCCCTGCGGCGGAGATGGCCAACAACCCGTTGCTGGAACAAGCCTATGGAGCCGCGCATGCCTGAGTCCGATGCCGTCCTGCTGGAGCGCCGGCCGGATCACGTCGCCATCGTGACGTTGAACCGTCCGGCGGCGCGCAACGCCGTCAATGGCGCATTGCGCGACGGGCTGAGCGCGGTGGTGGATGCGCTGGAGTCGGACGACGACGTCCGCGTCGTCGTGCTCACGGGCGCCGGCAGCGCGTTCTGTGCGGGCGCCGACCTGAAGGAGGTGGCGGCCGGCCGGTCTTCGGCGCTGCGCAATCAGCACGGCTTTGCCGGCTTCGTCAACGCACAGCGCGCCAAGCCCTGGGTCGCCGCCATCAACGGGCCGGCGCTCGCCGGCGGCTGCGAGATCGCGCTGGCGTGCGACCTCGTGGTGGCGGACGCGAACGCGGTGTTCGGTCTGCCCGAAGTCACCCGCGGGCTGGCGGCTGCGGCGGGCGGCCTCTACCGCCTGGTCAGGGCCTTGCCGCCGCATGTCGCGACCGAGCTCATCCTGACCGGTGACCCGATGACGGCACAACGCGCGCAGGCGTTCGGCTTGGCGAACCGCCTGGCGCCGCCAGGCCAGGCCGTCGCCGAAGCGCTTGAACTGGCGCGCCGCATCGCGGCCAACGGGCCGCTGGCCGTGCGCGAGAGCCTGCGCATCGCGCGTCGCGCCAAGGAAATCGACGAGGCCGCGCTGCGCGAGCTGTCCGACGAGGTCTGGACGCGCATCGGCCTGAGCCAGGACGCCATCGAAGGGTCGCTCGCCTTCGTCGAGAAGCGTCCGCCGCGCTGGACCGGACGTTGAGCCGCGCCCGCGGCCCCGCAATTCCCATGGAATCGACACTGGAAGGAACGATATGTACGAAGGAAAAAGCCTGAGCGTGCGCTGGCTGGAGGAGGGCATTGCACAGCTCTGCTTCGACCGGCAGGGCGAGGCCATCAACAAGCTGGACGCGCGCACGCTGCGGGAGCTGGGCGAGGCGGTTGCCGCGCTGGCGGCCGAGCCGCGCGTGCGGGGCGTGCTGGTCACCAGCGCGAAGGAAGTCTTCATCGTGGGCGCCGACATCACGGAATTCACCGCGACCTTCGGCATGGAGAAGCAGGCGCTCGCCGAACACACGATTCGGTCCAACGCGGTGTTCGTCGCACTGGAAGACTTGCCGGTGCCGACGCTGTCCGTCATCAACGGCTTCGCGCTGGGTGGCGGGCTGGAGCTTGCACTGGCGACCCAGTTGCGCGTGATGTCGACGACCGCGCAGGTCGGCCTGCCGGAAGTCACGCTGGGCCTGTTCCCCGGCCTGGGCGGCACGGTGCGGCTGCCGCGCGTCGCCGGCATCGCCACGGCGGCGGAGTGGATCAGCAGCGGCAAGCCGCAAGGCGCCGACGAGGCACTGCGCGCCGGCGTCGTCGATGCGGCCAGCCCGCCCGATGCCTTGCAGGGCGTGGCGCTCGGCATGCTCAAGCGCGCCATCTCCGGCGAGCTCGACTGGCGCCCGCGGCGGGCGCGCAAGCTGGTGGCGGTGGCCGCGGCGGGCGAGTCCGCCGCGCTGATCGCCGATGCCAGCGCGCGTGCCAACGCGGCTTCGGGCAAGCATCAGCCGGCGCGGCTGGCGGCGGTCGAACTCATCGGCCGCTCGTCGGCATTAGACCGCGCGGCGGCACTGGCCGCCGAGGCCCACGCGTTCGCGGAGATCGCCAAGACCCAGGCCGCCGGCTCGCTGGTGCAGACCTTTCTCAACGACCAGAAGCTCAAGAAGAAATTCAGGGCGCATGCGGCGCAGGGGCAGCCGGTGCGGCAGCTGGCGGTGGTGGGCGCCGGCATCATGGGTGGCGGCATCGCCTATGCGAGCGCGCTCGCAGGCGTGGCCGTGCGGATGAAGGACGTGTCGGCGACACAGCTCGACATCGGCATCGGCGAGGCCCGCAAGCAGTTGACGAGGCTGGTGCAGCGTGGCCGGTCGCAGGCCGACGCCGACCAGGTGCTGTCGCGCATCACGCCCCAGCTGGACACGGCGGGCTTCGAGCACCTGGACATGGTCATCGAAGCCGTGCCGGAACAACTGGCGCTCAAGCACGCGGTGCTGTCGGCGCTGGAGCAGGCCGTCTCGCCGGAGACGGTCATCGCGTCCAACACCTCCAGCCTGCGCATCGACCACATCGGCGAGGCGCTCGCGCGGCCGCAGAACTTCGTCGGGATGCACTTCTTCAACCCGGTGCCGGTCATGCGGCTGGTCGAAGTCATCCAGGGAACGCGCACATCGGACGCCGCGGTGTCGACCGCCGTGCGGCACGCCCTCGCGATGGGCAAGGTGCCGGTGGTGGTGAAGGACTGCCCCGGCTTCCTGGTCAACCGCATCCTCACGCACTACACGCGCGCCTTCCTGCAACTGGTGGCCGACGGCGCGGACTTCGTGCAGGTCGACCGTGCGCTCGAGGCCTTCGGCTGGCCGATGGGGCCGGCCTATCTGCAGGACGTGGTCGGCATGGACACCGGCGCCCATGTGCTGGGCGTGATCTCCGAAGGCTATCCGGACCGCATGCCGCCACTGCCGCACAACGCGCTGCAACTGATGGTGGCGAACCAGCGCTTCGGCCAGAAGAACGGACTGGGCTTCTACCGCTACGAGGTCGACCCGAAGGGCAAGCCGCGCAAGTGCCTGGCGGAAGACAGCCATGCGCTGCTGCGCGCCGTGCAGCCGGGCGGCCCCAAGGCTTTCAGCGACCGCGAGATGGTCGACCGCCTGATGCTGCCGCTGATCCTCGAAGCCGGCCGCGCGCTCGAAGACGGCGTCGTCGCGAGCGCGGCCGAGATCGACATGGCGCTGCTGCTCGGCGTCGGCTTTCCCGCGTACCTCGGCGGACCGCTGCGCTACGCCGACTGGCTGGGCCTGGACACAGTGGTGGCGCTGAGCGACAGGTACGCCGCACTCGGCACCGCATATCACGCCACGGCGCAGATGCGCCGCATGGCCACGGAAGGACGCAAATACCATGACTGAACCCGCACAACCGGCCGGCGCGGCGCCTGCGCGCCTGCGCTATGGCGTCGAGGACGGCATTGCGCGGATCGTGATCGACGACGCGGCACGCATGAACCCGCTGAGCATCGCGCTGCAGCACGAAATGCTCGCCGCGCTGGCGCGCATCCGCGCCGACACGTCGGTGCGCGCGCTGCTCATCACCGCCAACGGCAAGGCCTTCAGCGTGGGCGCCGATCTCTCGTCGCTCGGCCAGGTGGAAGCCGGCGACACCGTGGGCACGCAGACCGAGCGGCTGATGCGCGAGCTGACCAACCCGATGATCGAACAACTGCGCAGCCTGCCCGTTCCGGTAGTGTGTGCGGTGCAGGGCGCGGCGGCCGGTGCCGGCGTCGGGCTGGCGCTGGCGGGCGACATCGTGCTGGCGGGCCGCTCGGCGTACTTCTATCTGCCCTTCGTCCCGAAGCTCGGGCTGCTGCCCGACGCCGGCATCACCTGGTTCCTGATGCAGCTGGTCGGGCGTGCGCGCGCGACGGCGCTGAGTCTGCTCGGCGACAGGCTGAGCGCGCAACGTGCGGAGCAATGGGGTCTGATTGCGGAATGCACCGAGGATGCCGATCTCGCCGAACGGGCGCTGCAGATCGCGAAGCGCCTCGCCGCGCTGCCGGCACACGGCATCGTCGAGACGCGTGCGGCCTTCGACGCGGCCGGCCGCAACGACCTGGCCGCACAGCTCGCCCACGAAGCCACGCGCCAGCGCGAACTGCTCGACCGGCCCACCTTCCAGGAAGGCGTGCGCGCCTTCTTCGAGAAGCGACCGCCCGAGTTCGGCGGGCGCTGAACCCGCTTCATCCGCCGCATCGCGGCTCACACCAGGAACACACAGAACCATGGCCATCGAATTCCCTGTCGCCTGGCAGGACAGTGATATTTCCACCTACCGCGACACCGTGGCGCGCTTCGTCGAAGACGAGATGCTTCCCGCGGACGAAGCCGCACGCAAGCAGGGCCACGTCGGCCACGCACTCTGGCGCAAGGCCGGCGAGCTGGGCCTGCTCTGCGCCGATCTTCCCGTCGATTACGGCGGCGGTGGCGGCGACTACCGGCACATGGTCGTGCTCTACGAGGAGATGTCGCGCCGCGGGCTGACCGGGATGAACGCTTCGGTCCACAACATCGTGGCGCACTACGTCTTCAACCACGGCACGGAAGCCCAGAAGCGCGAGTACCTGCCGCGGCTGTCCAGTGGCGAACTGGTCGGCGCGATCGCGATGACCGAACCCGATGCCGGGTCCGACCTGCAAGGCATCCGATTGCGAGCACAACGCGAGGGCGCGCATTACGTGCTCAACGGCGCCAAGACCTTCATCTCGAACGGGCTGCTGGCCGGCCTGGTGCTGGTCGTCGCGAAGACGGACCCGGCGCAGCGCGCCCGCGGCACGTCCATCGTGCTGGTGGAGACACGGGACTGCGCGGGCTTCCGCGTCGGCCGCGTGCTCGACAAGATCGGCCTGAAGGCGCAAGACACGTCGGAGCTGTTCTTCGACAACGTGCGCGTTCCGGCAGCGAACATCCTGGGCGGCCAGGAAGGGCAGGGCTTCACGCAGCTCATGGCCGACCTTCCGTACGAGCGCACGGTGATCGCCGTCATCGGGCTGGCGGCCATGGAAGGCGCCTACCAGGCGACGCTCGACTACGTCCGCCAGCGGCGCGCCTTCGGCAAGCCGATCGGCGAGTTCCAGAACACCCGCTTCAAGCTGGCCGAGATCGCCACCACCACGCGCGTCGCCCGCGCCTTCGTCGACCAGTGCGTCCAGAAGCTGGTCGACGGAACGCTCGACACCGCGACCGCATCGATGGCGAAGTATTGGGTGTCGGAGGCGCAGGCCCGGGTGGTCGACGAATGCGTCCAGCTGTTCGGCGGCTACGGCTACATGAACGAATACCTGGTCGGCCGGATGTACGTGGATGCACGCATCCAGCGCATCTACGGCGGCACCAACGAGATCATGAAAGAAGTCATCGCCCGCGCGATGTGAGGACCCCTCCGATGCATTTCGAACACATGGACGTGGTGAAGGAAGGCGAGATCGCCTGGGTCACCCTGAACCGGCCCGAGCGCCTGAATGCGCTCAGCCTCGTGCTGATGCGCGAACTGTTCACCTTCTTCACCGCGCTGTACGACGACCCGAGCGTGCGCGTGGTGGTGCTGCGCGGCGCCGGCCGCGCCTTCTGCGCGGGGCTCGACCTCAAGGACCAGCAACGCCGCGACATCAGCAAGAGCGTCGCCGTGGCGATGGGGCAGCAGCGCACCGTGCGCGACATCATGCTGGCCATGCGGCGCTGTCCGCAGCCGATCATCGCGATGCTGCACGGCGCGGCCAGCGGCGGCGGCATGGCGCTCGGCCTGGCGTCGGACGTGCGCCTGGCCACGCCGGACCTGCGGATGAACGCGTCCTTCATCCGGGTCGGCCTGAGCGGTTGCGACGTCGGCGTGAGCTACTTCCTGCCGCGCATGGTCGGCAGCTCGGTGGCCGCCGAACTGCTGCTGACCGGCCGCTTCCTGGACGCCCGGCGCGGCGCGGCGCTGGGCCTCTTCAGCAACGTCGTGGAACTGCCGCAGCTGGAGGCCGAGGCACGCGCGCTGGCGACCGACATGCTCGCCGCCACGCCGCTGGGCCTGCGGCTCACCAAGGAAGCGCTGGGCCACGCCATCGACGCCGGATCGCTCGAAGCCGTCATCGCGCTCGAAGACCGCAACCAGGTGCTGTGCACCCAGGGCGAGGACTTCGAGGAAGGCATTGCGGCATTCCTCGAGAAGCGCCCGCCACGCTACGGCGCGGGCGCCGCCGACTGATGCCCGCGCCTGTGCCCGTGCCTGTGCCCGTGCGTCAGGCGGCGCCGCCGCAGCCGCTGGACACCGCGCTGCTGCTCGGCTGGCCGGAGCAGCGTGCCGTGCACCGGTACGACGTGCGCGACTGCATCCTCTACGCGTTGGGCGTCGGCGTCGGTGTCGGTGTTGGTGCAGGAGCCGGCACGTGGCCCGTCGACGCCGACGAACTGCGTTTCGTCTACGAGAAGCACATCCGCGTGCTGCCGACGATGGCCATCACGCTCGGCGTCGGGCGGAGCGACTTTCTCGGCGACCCGAGAACCGGCATCGACCTGGCGCGTGTGCTGCATGGCGAGATCGCGCTGGACCTGCATCGGCCCTTGCCGGCCGCGGGCACCGTGGTCGGCATGACGCGGATCACCGGGCTGGTCGACAAGGGTCCGCGCATCGGCGCGGTGCTGCACTACGAACGCAGGCTGGTGGAGCAGGGCAGCGCCGCACTCCTGTCGGTCGAACGCGGCACCTATCTGCTGCAGGGCAACGGCGGCTTCTCGGGGCCGGCGCAGGTCGCTGCGCCACCGCCGGCAGCGCCGTCGCCGCGTGCCGAGCCGGCAGCGAAGCCCGACTGGCAGTTCGTCACACCGATATCGCCGCGCGCCGCGCTGATCTACCGGCTCAGCGGCGACCTCAACCCGCTGCATGTGGACCCGGAAGCCGCCGCGCGGATCGGCTTCGACCGGCCGATCCTGCATGGCGCCTGCGCCTTCGGTGCGATCGGCCGCGATCTGCTGCGGCACGTCTGCGGCGATGCGCCCGAGCGCATGCGGCACCTGGGCGTCCGCTTCAGCGCGCCGGTGCGGCCGGGCGACACGCTGGAAACCCGCGTGTGGCGCGGCGCACCGGGCACCGCGACCTTCGAGACACGCATCCTCGGCGTTTCAACGGTCGCGCTGAGCCGCGGCACGCTGCGCTTCGGGCCGCCGAGCGACTCCCAAGCACACGCGCGAGCACAAGCACACGCACCCTTCACACTTTCACAAGGAGATTCCCATGCCTGAAGCCTATATCGTCGCCGCGGCCCGCACCGCCGGAGGCCGCCGTGGCGGCCGTCTTGCCGGATGGCATCCGGCCGACCTGGCCGCGCAGGTGCTCAACGCGCTGCTGGAGCGCACCGGCGCCGACCCTGCGCTGGTGGACGACGTCATCCTGGGCTGCGTCGGGCAGGCGGGCGAGCAGGCGACCAACATCGCGCGCAACGCGGTGCTCGCATCGAAGCTGCCGGAGTCGGTGCCGGGCACGTCGGTCGACCGCCAATGCGGCTCTTCGCAACAGGCCCTGCATTTCGCGGCGCAGGCCGTGATGTCCGGGACCATGGACGTGGTGATCGCCGCCGGCGTGGAAAGCATGACGCGCGTGCCCATGGGCATGCCGGCGACCCTGCCGCTGAAGAACGGCCTGGGCTTCTATGTGAGCCCGCTGATGCAGGCGCGTTACCCCGGCGTGGAGTTCAGCCAGTTCACCGGCGCGGAGGCGATCGCCAGGAACTACGGCCTGCAGAAGGCGCAGCTCGACGCGTATGCGCTCGACAGCCATCGCAAGGCGGCCGAGGCCACGCGCGCCGGGCGCTTCGCGAAGGAGATCGTTGCGATCGCCGCACGCCCCGCGGATGGCAGCGACCCCGGCGAGCTGCACACCGCGGACGAGGGCATCCGGGCGGGCGCGACGCTGGAAGGCATTGCCGGCGTGAAGCTCATCGCCGAAGGCGGGCGCCTGACCGCGGCCACGGCAAGCCAGATCTGCGACGGCGCCAGCGGCATGATGGTGGTCAACGAGCGCGGCCTGAAGGCCCTCGGCGTCGAGCCGCTCGCCCGCGTGCACCACATGACCGTGATCGGCCACGACCCGGTGATCATGCTGGAGGCGCCCATTCCGGCCACGAAGCGCGCACTCGACAAGGCGGGCCTGCGGATCGGCGACATCGATCTCTTCGAAGTCAACGAGGCTTTCGCGTCGGTGCCGCTGGCGTGGCTCCAGGCCACCGGCGCCGACCCCGCGCGCCTGAACGTGAACGGCGGCGCCATCGCGCTCGGCCATCCGCTGGGCGCATCGGGGACCAAGCTCGCCACGACCCTGGTCCACGCGCTGCGCGACCGGGGTGCCCGCTTCGGGTTGCAGACCATGTGCGAAGGCGGTGGCCTGGCGAACGTGACGATCTTCGAACGCCTCTGAAGGGCCGGGCCGGCTGCGCATTCGTCCGTTCCGACGATGGTCCGCCGGCCCCCGGATTCCTAGACTCATCGCAGGCCGCCGGCACGTCGCGGGCGCAGGAGTTGTGATGATGTTCGAGAGACAGAGCGTGCGGGTCGTGGCGACCGCGGTGCCGGGTGTCCATGAGTTGTGCTTCGACCGCCAGGGCGAGTCGGTCAACAAGTTCGACAACCGCACGGTGATGGAACTGGAGGAGGCCACGCGCTTCCTCAAGGCGCAGCCGGACCTGCGCGGCGTGCTCGTCACCAGCGCCAAGGACGTGTTCATCGTCGGCGCCGACATCACCGAGTTCGGCGAGATGTTCAGCCAGCCCGCCGCGGACATCGCGGCCGACGTGCTGCGGCGCAATGCGGTCTTCGTCGAGTTCGAAAGCCTGCCGGTGCCCACCGTGGTCGCGATCAACGGCTTCGCGCTCGGCGGCGGGCTCGAGTTCGCGCTGGCCAACAGCATCCGCGTGATGTCGACTGCGGCACAGATCGGCGTGCCCGAGGTCAAGCTCGGGCTGTTTCCGGGCTTCGGCGGCACGGTCCGGCTGGTGCGACAGGCCGGACCGGCGGTGGCCTGCGAATGGGTGTCGACCGGCAAGCCGGCGAAGGCCGATGCCGCGTTGGCCGCCGGTGTGGTCGACGACGTCGCCGCGCCCGAGGCACTGCGCGCCAAGGCGCTCGAATGGCTGCAGCGCGCGATGGACGGCGGCTTCGACTGGCAGGCCAGCCAGCAGCGCAAGCGCGAGAAGCTCGCGATGCCGCAGGCCCAGGCCGACGCCGCTTTTGCGGAGGCGCGTGCCAGGGCGGTACGCCAGGCGGCGCCTCACCAGCCCGCGGCGCTGGCCGCGATCGACATGATGCGGGCCGGCGCCGGGCTCGACCAGCGCGGCGCGCTGGAGCTGGAGGCCGGCACCTTCGGCGAGATCGCGCGCACGCAGGCCGCGGTGTCGATGGTGCGCACCTTTCTCAACGAGCAGGCCGTCAGGAAGACGGCCAGGCGTCATGCCAAGGCCGCGCAACCGGTGCGCCAGGCCGCGGTGCTCGGCGCCGGCATCATGGGCGGCGGCATCGCCTTTGCCAGCGCGCTGAAGGGCATCCCGGTGCGCATGAAGGACATCAGCCAGAAGGCGCTCGACCAGGGCATGGACGAGGCGCGCAAACAGGTCGGCCGCCAGCTCGCGTCCGGCCGCCTCTCGGAGCCCAGGGGCGCCGCCGTGCTGGCGTCGATCCAGCCGCAGATCGACAACGCGGGCTTCGACGCCGTCGACCTCGTGGTCGAGGCGATCGTCGAGAAGCTCGAAGTCAAGCAGAAGGTGCTGGCCGAACTCGAAGCCGGGCTGAAGCCGGGCACCGTGATCGCATCGAACACCTCGAGCCTGCGGATCGACGACATCGCGACGGCGCTGCAGCGCCCGCAGGACCTGGTCGGCATGCACTTCTTCAATCCGGTGCCGATGATGCCGCTGGTCGAGGTGGTCAAGGGCACGAAGACCAGCGACGCGGCCGTGGCCGCCGCCGTCGGCTATGCGGCTGCGATGGGCAAGACGCCGATCGTGGTGAAGGACTGCCCCGGCTTCCTGGTCAACCGCGTGTTCACCGCGTACATGCGCGGCTTCCTGCAGCTCGTGGCGGACGGCGGCGACTTCGTGAAGATCGACGCGGCCATGGAAGCCTTCGGCTGGCCGATGGGCCCGGCCTATCTGGAAGACGTGATCGGCATGGACACCGGCAGCCACGTCAACGACGTGATCTCCGCGGGCTATCCGCAGCGGATGCCGGCCTTCGCCGACGACGCGCTGCGCCTGATGGCGCGCGCCGGCCGCTACGGCCAGAAGAGCGGCTTCGGCTTCTATCGCTACGAGCCCAACTCGCAGGGCAAGCCGCGCCGCGTGCCGGCCGGCGACACGCATGCGCTGCTGGCGCCGCTGCAGCACAACGGACCGCGCGACTTCACGCCGGCCGAGATCGTCGACCGGCTCATGCTGCCGATGGTCGTGGAGGCCGCCCACGCGCTGGAAGAAGGCGTGGTCGGCACGCCGGCCGAACTCGACATGGCGCTGCTGATGGGCCTGGGCTTTCCGGCCTATGCGGGCGGCCCGCTGCAGTACGCCGACTGGCTCGGCCTGGCCGAAGTCGTCGCGCGCTGCGACCGGCTCGCGGCGCTGGGCGCGGCCTTCCGGCCGACCGACCGCATGCGCGCCATGGCGGCGTCCGGCGCCCGCTTCCACTGACATCCGTTCCATATTCCCCAGGAGTACACCTTGCATTTCGCGCTTCCAGAAGATGTCCAGGAGATGCAGCGCACGCTGCGCCGCTTCATGGACGAGCAGGTTTTGCCGCGCAACGCGGAGTTCGAGCGCATCGCCGCGTCGGGCACCTACCCGACCGACGTGGTCGAGCCGCTGAAGCGGATGGCGCGCGAGGCCGGCCTGTGGAACCTGTTCCTGCCCGGCCTGAAGCCCGACCAGCCGGGCACGCAGCTGAGCAACATGCAGTACGCGCCGCTGGCCGAGATCATGGGCCGTGTGCCGTGGGCGTCCGAGGTGTTCAACTGCAACGCGCCGGACACCGGCAACATGGAACTGCTGGAACTGCATGCGTCGCCCGAGCAGCGCACGCGCTGGCTGGAGCCACTGCTCGACGGCGCGATTCGCTCGTGCTTCGCGATGACCGAGCCGGACGTCGCGTCGTCCGATGCGACCAACATCCAGACCACGATCCGGCGCGACGGCGGCGACTACGTGATCAACGGGCGCAAGTGGTTCACCACCGGCGCGATGCACCCGCACTGCAAGTTCGCGATCGTGATGGGTGTGACCGACGAGAGCGCCGATGCGCCCAAGCATCGCCGGCATTCGATGGTCATCGTGCCGCTGGACACGCCGGGTTTCCGTATCGTGCGCAACGTGGCCATCATGCATCACCATGCGCCCGAGGGGCACTGCGAAGTGACCTTCACCAACGTGCGCGTGCCGGTCTCGAACCTGCTGGGCGAAGAGAACGCGGGCTTCGCGCTGGCGCAGGCGCGGCTCGGCCCGGGCCGCGTGCACCACTGCATGCGCACCATCGGCCAGTGCGAGCTGGCGATGGAGCTGATGTGCGAGCGCGCGCTGACGCGCAAGGCCTTCGGCAAGCAGCTCAGCGACTTCGCCAACGTGCAGGACTGGATCGGCTATTCGCGTGTGGAGATCGACCAGGCGCGCCTCTTCGTGCTGCAGGCGGCCTGGAAGATGGACACCTACGGCAACAAGGCCGCGCACATCGACGTGTCGGCCATCAAGCTGGTCGCGGCGCAATTGCAGACCCGGGTGGTCGACCGCGCGATCCAGGTGTTCGGCGCGATGGGCGTCACGCCGGACACGCCGCTGTCCTTCCTGTGGTCGTGGGGCCGCGCGATGCGCTTCTTCGACGGCCCGGACGAGGTGCACCTGCGCACCATCGCGCGCCACGAACTGACGCGGGCCAAGAGCACGCTCGGCGCCACCGCGCCGTACTACAGCGCGCATTGATCCGGCACCGACTCCCGCATCGCACATGAAGACACGAATCACCGAACTGCTGGGCATCCGCTACCCGATCCTCCAGGGCGGCATGCAATGGGTGGGCACCGCCGAGATGGCGTCCGCGGTGTCCAACGCGGGCGGGCTGGGCGTGCTGACCGCGCTCACCCAGCCGAGCCCGGACGCGCTGGCCGCCGAGATCGCGCGCTGCCGCACGATGACCGATGCGCCCTTTGGCGTGAACCTCACCATCCTGCCGTCGGTCAAGCCGCCGCCGTATGCCGAGTACGTCGACGTCGTGATCCGCAGTGGCGTGCGCGTCGTCGAGACCGCCGGCAACAGCCCGAAGGACTTCATCGAAAAGCTCAAGGCGGCCGGCGTGACCATCGTCCACAAGTGCACGAGCGTGCGGCACGCGCTGTCGGCCGAACGCAATGGCGTCGACGTGATCAGCATCGACGGCTTCGAGTGCGCGGGCCACCCGGGCGAGGACGACGTCGGTGGCCTGGTGCTGATACCGCTCGCCGCGCAGCGACTGCGCATTCCGGTGATCGCGTCCGGCGGCATCGCCAGCGGTGCCGGCATGGCGGCGGCCCTTGCGCTCGGCGCCGAGGGCGTGAACATGGGCACGCGCTTCTGCGCGACGGTCGAGGCGCCGATCCACGAGAACATCAAGCAGGCGCTTGTGCGCGCGTCGGAGCGCGAGACGCAGCTGATCTTCCGCACGCTGCACAACAGCGGCCGGGTGCTGAAGAACGCGGTGTCCGACGAAGTCGTGGCGACCGAGCGCCGCCCCGGCGGCTGCGAGTTCAAGGACATCCAGCCGCTGGTTGCCGGACAGCGCGGCCGTGCCACGCTGCAGAGCGGCGAGGTCGACGGCGGCCTGGTCTGGGCCGGCCAGACGGTCGGGCTGATCCAGGACATCCCGACCTGCGCGGAGCTGCTCGAACGCATGGTGGCCGAGTGCCGCGCGTCGCTGGCGCGGGCCAGCGCGCTCGCGGCGGGCTGAGCCGATGCGCAGCCTTCAGGCCCACGGCTTCGACGGCCTCGCGTCGTGGCAGCTCGCGGTGCTGCCCGCACCGGAGCCCGCCGCGGGCGAGGTGCAGGTCCGCGTCGAGGCCAACACGATCTCGTACGTCGACCTGCTGATGGCGCGTGGCCGCTACCAGATCAAGCCGGCGCTGCCCTTCGTGCCCGGCACCGAGTTCTGCGGCGTCGTCACGCAATGCGGCGCGGGTGTGCCGGACACGCTTCGCCCGGGCACGCGCGTGACCGGCACGGTGTTCGGCGGTGCCTGGGCCGAAGTCGTCTGCGCGCCCGCGTCGGCGGTCTGCCCGGTGCCGGCCGATGCGGACGCGGGCGCGGCCGCCGCGCTGCCCGTGACCTTCGCGACCGCCGTCTACGCGCTGCATGAGCGTGCCCGCCTGCGTGCCGGCGAGCGCGTGCTGGTGCTCGGTGCGGCCGGCGGCGTGGGGCTGGCGGCGGTGCAGACCGCGAAGGCGCTCGGCGCCTGGGTCGTCGGTGCCGCGACCGGCGCCGCCAAGTGCGCGGCGGTGCGCGAGGCCGGTGCGGACGTCGCGGTGGACATGGCCGCGCCGGACTGGGCCGCGCAGGTCAAGGCGGTGTCGGACGGCGGCGTCGACGTGGTGCTCGACCCGATCGGCGGGCGGGCGACCGACCCGGCCTTCCGCACCCTGCGCTGGGGCGGCCGGCATCTGGTGGTCGGCTTTGCCGAAGGCGCGATCGCCGAACTGCGCACCAACCTCGCGCTGCTCAAGGGCGCGTCGCTGGTCGGCGTCGACGTGCGCCAGTTCCGCGAGCGCGAACCCGAGGCCAACCGCGCCAACCTGGCGCTGACCGTCGACCTGTTCACGCGCGGCCTGCTGCGTCCCGCCGTGGCGGCGCGCGTGCCGGTGGCGGACTGGCCGAGCGCCATCGCCATGGCCGAAGACCGACTGACCACCGGCCGCGTGGTGATCGACTGGACCGCCGCCTTCACCGAACCCGGAACGAACTCGCCATGACACAGGCACCTGGAACCACGAGCGCGGCCTGGCACGCGCCGACCGCTTCCGCGCTGGTCTTCCGTGCGCTGCGGCGCTTTCCGGACCGACCGGCCTTCACCTGGGACGGCGGCAGCCTGCGCTATGCCGGCGCGCTGGACACCATTGCGCGCTTCCAGGCCGTCTTTTCGTCGCTTGATCTGCAGGAGCCGTTGCGGCTCGCACTGCTGAGTGCGAACCGCGCCGACGCGTGGTGCGCCGAGGTCGCCGCGCAGGCGCTGGGCGGCGCCATCACCTGGCTGCATCCGATGGGCGCACTGGCCGACCAGGTCGAGCAACTGGCCGATGCACGCGTGCATGCGCTGGTGGTCGACGCCGCCGCCTTCCATGACCGCGGTGGCGAACTCGCGTCGGGCGCCGATGGGCTGCAGGCGGTCTGGACGCTCGGCCCCGCGCGCTTCGGGCGCGACCTGCTCGCGGCTGCGGACGCCGCCGGCGCCTGCACGCCGCGCGACCTGGCGCGGCACGACGACATCGCCACCTTCAACTACACCGGCGGCACCACCGGCAAGTCGAAGGCTGCGGTGCGGCGCCAGCACGGCCATGCCGCGATGTGGCGCGCGATCCTGGCCGACTTCGAGCTGCCGGCCGTGCCGCGCTACCTCGCCGCGGCGCCTATCAGCCATGTGGCCGGCACCAAGATCATGCCGACGCTGCTGCGCGGCGGCAGCGTGCACCTGATGCAGAAGTTCGACCCGTCGCGCTTTCTCGCGACGCTCGAACGCGAGCGGCTCAACATGAGCCTGCTCGTGCCGACCATGATCTACACGCTGCTCGACGATCCGGCGATGGGCCGTGCCGACCTGTCGTCGCTCGAGCTGCTGTTGTACGGCGCGTCGCCGATGTCGCCGACGCGGTTGCTCGAAGGCATCGAGCGGATCGGGCCGGTGTTCTCGCAGCTCTACGGCCAGACCGAGTGCTACCCGATCAGCCTGCTGCGCAAGGGTGACCATGACGTGACGCGGCCCGACCTGTTCACGTCCTGCGGCTCGCCGCTGGTGTCGACCGATGTGCGCCTGCTGGACGCGCAGGGGCAACCCGTCGCGCTCGGCGAGGCCGGCGAGATCTGCGTGCGCGCGCCGCACGCGATGGACGGTTACTGGCAGCGCGACGAACTCACGCGCAGCACCGTGGTCGACGGCTGGCTGCACACCGGCGACATCGCGCGTGCCGACGACGAAGGCCATCTGTTCGTGGTCGACCGCACCAAGGACATGATCGTGAGCGGCGGCTTCAACGTGTACCCGCGCGAGATCGAGGACGTGCTGACCTCCGACCCCGCGGTGGCGATGGCCGCGGTGGTCGGCGTGCCCGATGCGCGCTGGGGCGAGGCCGTGCTGGCCGTGGTCGTCGCGAAGCCCGGCGCGCAGGTCGACGCCGCCGGCCTGATCGGCCTGGTGAAGGCGCGCAAGGGCGCACAGCACGCGCCCAAGCAGGTGCAGTTCGTCGATGCCTTGCCGCTGACGGCGCTGGGCAAGATCGACAAGAAGGCACTGCGTGCGCCACACTGGGCCGGCAAGGATCGGGGCGTCGCATGAGCGGCCTGCGCAACGTGCGCAAGGTGTGCAACGCGCGCGGAACCCCGCTGGCCGAAGGAATGTCCAGATGACCTTGCCCGCGTCGATTGCCCGCCGTTTGAAGCTGCCGCTGATCAGCGCGCCGATGTTCCGCGTGTCCGGGCCCGAGCTGGTGATCGCGGCCTGTCGTGCCGGCGTGATCGGCGCGTTTCCGACCGCCAACTGCCGCAGCGCGGCTGAGCTCGACGACTGGCTCGGCCATATCGAAGCGGCGCTGGGGCCGGACGACGCGCCGTTCTGCCCGAACCTGATCGTGCGGCACGAAGCCCTCGCCGAGCAACTCGCCGTGCTGCTGCGCCACCGCGTGGAACTGGTGATCACCAGCGTCGGCTCGCCGGCCGCTGTGGTCGGTCCGTTGCATGGCATCGGCTGCAAGGTGCTGGCCGACGTTGCGTCGCTGCGGCATGCGCACAAGGCGGTGGAGGCCGGCGTCGACGGACTGGTGCTGCTGAGCGCCGGGGCGGGCGGGCAGACCGGCTGGGTCAACGGCTTCGCCTTCGTGCGGGCGGTCCGCGCGTTCTACGACGGGCCGGTCGTGCTGGCCGGCGGCATGTCCGACGGCCATGCGCTGTGGGCCGCGAAGGCGCTGGGCTGCGACCTGGCCTACATGGGCACGCGCTTCATCGCCGCGGACGAGAGCCTGGCCGACCCCGCCTACAAGCGCATGCTGGTCGCGTCGGAGTTCGACGACGTGCTGCTGAGCGACGCATTCACCGGCCTGCCGGCGAACATGCTCGAAGCATCGGTGTGCGCGGCCGGGCTCGACCCGAAGGCACTGCCCGAAGGTCTCGGTGCGGACGGCGCGGCGCGGCTGTTCGGCGCATCAGGCAGCGAGGCGCAACGCTGGAAGGACATCTGGAGCGCGGGCCACAGCGTGTCGGGCGTGCGCGCGCTGGGCAGCGTGGCCGAGATCGTGGCGGCGACGGCGGTGGAGTACGCGGCGGCGCGGAAGGCGTCTTGCGCGGACTGAGGGGGAGTCCCGGGACGTGGGCGCGTCGCGCTCATGAGGTCCACCGCAGCGGCCAAGTCTGAGGTGGCTGGGGTGGAGAAGCACGGTCCTGCGCGACTCGCGCCGGCAGTTGACCGACCCTGATTGCCATAGGCGGTGCCGCAAACAGAACGTGGCTTGCGTCATGCGGCGCTGTTGGCCGGAGTTGCCGCCTCAACCAATGTCTATCCATTTGCATTGCGGCAATTGAAAGTGAAGATTGACGCGCTCTCCGGTGTCCGGGGCAGGTAGGATCTTTATATGCGCGGCGTTCGTTATATGCGCGGTACTAGTGAAGCTTGTTGAAATCACCTGAGCGTAGTTTTTATTAAAAAGGAATATCAATGAAATTAGCTATCGTAGGTGGAATCACCCACTATCAGCACATGAGGCCGTTGCCTGCTTGCACTAACGACGCTCAGGCTATCAATAGTCTACTAAATTCCACGGGCGACTATGCTGAGATCTGCTTTATTGATCCGACTGCCACTGCGGCGGATGCAAAATCAAAAATTGTCAAATTTATAGAAGCGCACAAACTAGATAAAATTGAAGAATTACTTTTTTATTTTTCGGGCCACGGGGACCGATCAGAAAACGATTTTTTCTACGCATTTTCCGACTACAAATTTGATTTTCGGGAGACCACTGGGCTTAGAAATTCTGAGCTCGATGAGCTCATTCGCAATCTGACTCCAACGCTCACTGTGAAGATTGTTGATGCTTGCTTTTCCGGGTTTACTTATATAAAGTCGGACGATGATCTGACGCCGATAGTTCAGAAATCTGCCAATGCGAATGAACTTAAGAATGTCTATTTCTTCTTTTCTTCCGCTGCTAATGAGAAGTCGTTTGCTGGGCCGAAATACAGCTATTTCACTCAATGTTTCCTTGAGATTTTGTCCGGCGAGACGGGCCTCGTTCGATACCGAGATCTTATGGGGGCTATTGCTGACATCATGAGTCGCCGGGGGTGGCCCAAGCCTTTCTTCGTCACACAGTCAACGAATTTGGAAAAATTTGCATACATAGGAGAACCAACGCGCGACGCCGTTAAAGATTCTCTGAAATTGCTCGAACCGCCAGAACCCACAGCGTCCAAAGATCTGCATCAAACGACAGGCGACGGACAGCTTGCGGTCAAGCAACGCCAGCCCTCAGTGCAGCCTCTTTCGTTGGCCGCGCTAGCGAATGAAAAAGCAACGAAAATCTACTGCACAAAAGAAGAAGCTATTAAAAATCTTGGCTTGCTTCAAATTTTAAAGAAGCCAGATTATTGGCCATCCGAGCTTCGCGATGCATATGAGTTGGAAGTGAAGTCGGTTGAAGAGGGCGATATTCCGAACTGCGCGGCAATTGGAAATTGGATAAAGAATCTCAAGGAAGACTCCGTTTTCGCGGCGCCAACTTATGAAACTCAGAAATTTACTACCCAAGAATACAAAGAATTACCGAAAAAGCCGACGCAGCCTTTTGGAGGATTTGGTTCTTCGATAGGTCAAATGCGGAGACTTTTTGGTGAGGAGAAAGAATATAAACTTGAAACTGTCGAAAAAACGCGCCAAGTACTATCCGGATTTCGATTCTCGGCCGATGCAATTGTCGAGCCTATGCTCATTCGATTTTCGCCAAAATTTTCATCCTTAGAAAATTATGCGTTATATATAGTTTGCCTTTTTTCACGAAAAAATGTGACTTGTCTTTACTCCGTCGAGCACCTTGCTTTTACGGGGTGGGATAATATAGTCGATCCCAAGGCTTTGGATTGGAAGCAATTATCATCATCCATTAAAGAAGTTGACTCTATCAATGAGATGATTAACTCTTTGGTACGCGAAGTTGTTGATTTCATTTTTTTGGATGCGCGTCAGCGCTTGTCGCCAGCAAACTGATCCCGAATCTCGGTGTGGCGGCACATATAATGAAATGTTGATGAAGTGCTTCTGATCTAACGTGGCTAACTGAAGTATGAGTTGATTACGATGCGTTAATTGCAGAATATTAACGCTAATGTCGGTCTGTCGGCGTGAATTGCTTCAGCGGTGCAGAAATGTTTGTAACGCTGCAGAAATCATCAGAAATTTATTCTGGCTCTCAAACTCATGGCAATCTGCCGCTGCAATTGCCTCTGGATGTTTTCCCACGCTTGAAAGAAGTTTTTCACCATCGCAGCGCAGCGTTGCGATTCGCTTCTTTGTCTTCTTGTTCTTGAGTTGTGCTTGCCAACAAGCGTCGGCAGCGCCGCATGATCGATATTCAAGGACTTCGGTATCCGGCTTCCACGCAAGGTACGTGACCGGATTGCCACTGGAAGCAGATACCTCCGCGCCAAGTGCCAACATCGCCATGAGCAGCAGGGACGAGCGCGCCGCTGTTGTTGTCTTCATTTGTAGTCCTGCTGTCCGTTATTCCGAACAGCAAGACTAGCCGACGTCGATATCGGCGGCAGCCGCACCCCAACTCGCCAGCGCCTGCGGCAACGCATCAGCCCGCGCAGCCACCGGTACCTCCCCCGGCGTGCGCGAAAACCGCGGCGCCGATGCCGGCTGCAGCACGCCATCCACCGTCACGAAAGCCTGCCGCGCCGCGTTGTGCGGATGCAGCGGCGCCTCGTCCCAGTCCAGCACGGGCGCGAAGCAGGCGTCGGTGCCTTCCAGCAGTTCGCACCATTCGCCGCGCGTCTTCATGCGGAACACGTCGCCCAGCCGCAGCTTGAGCAGCGGCCAGCGCGCCGGGTCCATCTGCGCGTCGAACAGCGGGTCGTCGACGCCGCAGCGCGCAAGCAGTTCCTTGTAGAACTGCGGCTCGATCGCGCCGATGGCGACGTACTTGCCGTCGGCGCAGGCATAGGTGTCGTAGAAGTGGGCGCCGCCGTCGAGCAGGTTCTCGCCGCGCTGGTTGCTCCATTGGCCCTGAGCCTTCATGCCGTACATGAAGGCGGACAGCAGGGCGGTGCCGTCCGACATCGCGGCGTCGACCACCTGGCCGGTGCCGGAACGGCGCGCCTCGTGCAGCGCCGCGAGCAATCCGACCGCGAGCAGCATGCCGCCGCCACCGAAGTCGCCCACGTAGTTGAGCGGCGGCAGCGGCGCCTCGCCTGCACGGCCGATCGCGTGCAGCGCACCGGCGATCGCGATGTAGTTGATGTCGTGCCCCGCCGCCTGCGACAGCGGGCCGGACTGGCCCCAGCCGGTCATGCGGCCGTACACCAGACGCGGATTGGCCGCCAGGCAGGGCGCAGGGCCGAGCCCGAGCTTTTCCATCACGCCGGGGCGGTAGCCCTCGATCAGCACGTCGGCCTGCGCGACCAGCGCGAGCACCTGTGCAGTTGCGCCTTCGGCCCGCAGGTCGACCGGGACCAGGCGCCGGTTGCGGCCGGTGACGTCGCGCGGGTCGGGCTCGGCACCGGGCCGGGCGATGCGGATGACGTCCGCGCCCATGTCGCCGAGCAGCATCGCGCAGAACGGGCCAGGCCCGATGCCTGCGAATTCGATGACCTTGAGTCCGGCGAGCGGTCCAGCCATGGTGGTGTCTCCTTCAGCCTTCGGTGGCGATGATCTCGGCGGCATAGCGCGCGAAGCGGGCGGACAGGTTGCCGACCGCGGCAGCGTTGTCGGCGGCGGCATTGCCGGCGCGAGCACGGGCGGAGATGCCTTCCAGGATCACGGCGAAGCGGAACAGCGAGAAGGCGTGGTGAAAGGGCTCCACGGCTGCGGTGCGCCCGCTGCTGCGCAGGTACACGTCGAGATACTCCTGCTGGCCCGGGATCTGCAGCGCCGCCAGGTCGAGGCCGCGCACGCCCTCGAACACATCGGGCTCGGTCAGCCACGGCAGGCTGCTGTAGGCGGCGTCGGCCAGCGGATGGCCCAGCGTCGACAGTTCCCAGTCGAGCACCGCCACGATGCGCGGCTCGGTGGGGTGGAACATCACATTGCCCAGGCGGTAGTCGCCGTGCGCGATGGTGGTTTCGTCGCCGGCCGGAATGTGTGCGGGCAGCCACTCGATCAACCGGTCGATGTCGGCGTTCTCCGCGCCCTTCGAGTCTTCCCACTGGCGCGTCCAGCGCGCGATCTGCCGCGTGAAGAAGTTGCCGGGCCTGCCGTAGTCGGACAGCCCGACGGATGTCCAGTCGACCGCATGCAGCCGAGCCAGCGTCTCGGCCAGCGCGACCAGGTAGGCGCGGCGCTCGCGCGGCGCGATCTCGGGCAGTGCGTAGTTGCTCAGCACGCGGCCTTGCAGCCGTTCCATCACATAGAAGGGCGTGCCGATCACCTCGCGCTCGTCGCAATAGAAGAGGGCGGGCGGCACCGGCACGTCGGTGGGCGCCAGCGCGCGCAGGATGCGGAATTCGCGGTCGACCGCATGGGCCGACTTCAGCAGCTCGCCCGGCGGTTGCTTGCGCAGCACCAGCTGCGGGCCTTGCTGGAAGCTCACGAAGAAGGTCGGGTTGGACTGGCCGCCGCCGATGCGTTCCAGCTGCATCGCGCCCTTCAGCTCGGGCAGCTGGGTGCGCAGGTATGACGCCAGGACGTCGGCGTCGAACTCGGACACGGCGGCCGTCATGCGTCCGCTCCGGTTTGGCCCGCGAGGCGCGTGCGCAGCTTCGACAGCAGCGTCATCACGCCGCCCGGCATCACGAACATGAACAGGATCAGCACCACGCCGTAGACGCCCCAGGCCGCGTCCTTCGTCACGCTCTCCGCCAGGCTCGGCACGAACATGATGAAGACCGCGCCGAACAGGGCGCCCCACAGCGTGCCGACGCCGCCGACCACCACGCCGACCAGCAGCGAGATCGACAGGAACATCGTGAACGAGTCGGGCGAGACGAACTGCACCGCCAGCGCCGACAGCGCGCCGCCCACGCCGGTGAACGCGGCGGACACGCCGAAGGTCATCGACTTGTAGTGGCTGTTGTCCACGCCCATCGACTCGGCCGCGATCTCCTGGTCGCGGATGGCGCGCATCGCGCGGCCGGTGCCGCTCACGATCAGGTTGTGCGCGATCCAGAACATCACGACCGCGACCGCCAGCGCATACAGGTAGAACCACTGGTCGGCCGTGAGCGGCAGGCCGAAGGGCGCCTCGGGCTTCATCAGCACGATGCCGCCCACGCCGCCGGTCAGCGGTTCGAGGTGTTTGTATTTCAGCAACTGCGGCGTGACCACGCCGAGCGCGAAGGTCGCGAGCGCCAGGTACAGGCCCTGCAGCTTCAGCGCCGGCCGCCCGAACACGTAGCCGACGACCAGGCAGACCAGCGCCGCAGCCGGCACGCCGGCCCAGTAGGGCACGTCGGCGCGGTCGACCAGGATGCCGACGGTGTAGGCGCCGATGGCGAAGAACGCACCATGGCCCAGCGAGATCTGCCCGTTGTAGCCGGTCAGCAGGTTCAGCCCGACCAGCGCGATGGCATAGGACAGCACCATCGTGGCCTGGAACAGGATGTAGCCCTTGGCGAAGAAGGCGAGCGCCGCGGCGGCGACGATCAGGGCCAGCACCCAGGGCACGGCATGGCTGGCGCGTGCGCGGGCAGCGGGTGCAACGGACGCAGCGGGTGTGGTGGCGGTGGTGGCTTGCAGCATCGGGCTTCCTCAGACGCGTTGGACGATGCGCCGGCCGAACAGGCCGGCGGGGCGCACGATGAGCACGCCGACGATGAGCACGAGCGCCACGGACAGCTTGAGCTCGGTGCCGACCACGTAGGTGCCCAGCAGGTTCTCCAGCACGCCGACCAGGAAGCCGCCGACGATCGCGCCGACCGCGTTGTCGATGCCGCCGATGAGCGCGCCCGCAAAGGCGTAGATCAGCACGCCGGTCATCATCCCCGGGTCCAGGAAGACCACCGGCGCGACCATCATTCCCGACACCGCGCCGATCGCGCCGGCCAGGCCCCAGCCCAGCATCAGCATGCGGCCGACGTTGATGCCGAGCAGGCGCGACGAGCCGGGGTTCTGCGCCGCGGCGCGCATCGTCAGCCCGAGCGTCGTGTAGCTGAAGAAGGTGAACAGTGCGGCCACGATGCACAGGGCGACGAAGATCGTGCCGACCTGGTGCGGCGACATCACGCTGCCGCCGAACCACGCGTCCTTGGCGAACGGGCTCGGGAACTCCTTGATCTGCGAGCCGAAGATCCAGCCCGCGAGGCTGTGGAAGATCATCAGCAGGCCGATGAAGACCACCACGACGCTGAGCGCCGGCGCCTTGTGCAGCGGCCGGATCACCGCGAACTCGATCGCCGCGGCCAGCACGAAGGAGATCGCCATGGTCGCGAAGAACGCGGCCCAGTAGGGCATGCCCGACTGGATCAGCGCCCAGGCGATGAAGGTCGAGAACATCGCCATCTCGCCCTGTGCGAAGTTCACGTGGTGGGTGGCCTGGTAGATCATCACCAGGGCCAGTGCCAGGCTGGCGTAGATGCCACCGGTCGCGAGGCCCGCGACCAGTTGTTGGATGAAGGTTTCCATGTTCACTCCCCGAGGTACGCGCGGCGGACGGCGTCGTCGCTGCGCATCTCGGCGCTGGTGCCGTGTTTGACGATGTGCCCGGTCTCGAGCAGGTAGGCGGTGTCGGCGAGTTCGAGCGCGATGCGCGCGTTCTGCTCGACCAGCAGGATCGACACGCGCTGTTCCGCGCGGATGCGCCGCATGATCGCGAAGATGTCCTTGACGACGAGCGGCGCGAGGCCGAACGACGGCTCGTCGAGCAGCAGCAGCGACGGCCGCGCCATCAGCGCGCGGGCGATCGCCAGCATCTGCTGCTCGCCGCCCGACAGCGTGCCGGCCTGTTGGGCGCGGCGCTCCTTCAGGCGCGGAAAGTAGTCGTACATGCGTTCCATGTCCTCGGCGGCGGCGCGCTTGTCGGCGCGGCCGTGGCAGCCCAGGCGCAGGTTTTCTTCCGCGCTCAGGCCGAGGAAGGTACCGCGCCCGTCGGGCACGTGGCCGACGCCGCGCATCGCGATGTATTCGGTCGACTTGGCGTCGATGCGCTCGCCGCGAAAGCTCACCGAGCCGCCGGTGCGAACCTGGAAATGGCAGATCGCGCGCAGCGTGGTGGTCTTGCCGGCACCGTTGGCGCCGAGCAGCGCGGTGATCAGGCCTTCGTCGACGTCGAGGTCGATGCCGTGCAGGACCTGGGTCGCGCCGTAGCTGGCCGTGAGGCCGCGCACTTCGAGCAAGCGGCTCATTCGAATACCTCCGTGCTCCGCACTGCAGTGCGAGCCTTGTTTGGGGCGGCCCGGCACGCGCTCATGCCGCCACTCCCTCTTCATCGCCCAGATAGGCCCGGATCACTTCCGGATGGCGGCGCACTTCGGCGGGCGTGCCGTCGGCGATCTTCTTGCCGAAGTTGAGCGCGACGATGCGGTCGCACACGCCCATCACCAGGCCCATGTGGTGCTCGACCAGCAGCACGGTGAGGTTCAGCCGGGTGCGGATGTCGAGGATCAGCTCGCCGAGGCCGCTGAGTTCCTCGTGGTTCAGGCCGCAGGCCGGCTCGTCGAGCAGCAGCAGCGACGGCTCGCTGGCCAGCGCACGCGCCAGCTCGACGCGCTTCTGCGTGCCGAAGGGCAGGTCGCCCACGGCGCGGTGCGCCACGCGCTCCAGGCCGAGCAGTTCGATCGCCGTCTCGGCATGCGCACGCGCGGCGCGCTCGGCCTTCCGTGCGCCCGGCAGGCGGAAGGCGTCGCGCAGGAAGCCCGCGTGATGGTGCGAATGCGTGCCGACCAGCACGTTGTCGCGCACCGTCATCGAACGGAACAACGCGAGGTTCTGGAAGGTCCGGCCCACACCGATGCCCGCGACGCGATGGCGCGGCTGGTCCGACAGCACCTGGCCGTCGAAGTGGATCGAGCCGCTGTCGCAGCGGTACAGCCGCGACAGGCAATTGAACAGCGTGCTCTTGCCCGCGCCGTTCGGGCCGATCAGCCCCCGCACCTCGCCACGTCGCACGTCGAAGCTGACGCCGTCGAGTGCCACGATGCCACCGAAACGCACGGATACGTCGTCCACGCGAAGCAGCGGCTTGTCTCCATTCTTGTCGTTCATGCCGTCAGTCGTTCATCTCGGCGCGCGCTTCAGAGCCGTTCCACGATGGTGACGTTGGCCAGGCCACCGCCTTCGCACATGGTCTGCAGGCCGTAGCGGCCGCCGCGCTGCTTCAGCACGTTGATCAGCGTGCTCATCAGCTTGGTGCCGGAGGCGCCCAGCGGGTGGCCCAGCGCGATGGCGCCGCCGTTCACGTTGAGCCGGGCCGGGTCGGCACCGATCGCCTGGGCCCAGGCCAGCGGCACCGGCGCGAAGGCCTCGTTGACCTCGTAGGCGTCGATGTCCTCGATCCGCAGGCCGGCCTTCTTCAGCGCGATCTGCGTGGCCGGAATCGGGCCTTCCAGCATGACCACCGGGTCGTGGCCGATCACCGTCATGTGGTGGATGCGGGCCAGCGGCGTCAGGCCGAAGGTCTTCAGCGCGCGTTCGCTCACGACCAGCACGCCGGTGGCGCCGTCGCAGATCTGGCTGGCGCTGGCCGCGGTGATGACGCCGCCTTCCTGCAGCAGCTTCACGCCGGCGATGCCCTCGATCGTCGCGTCGAAGCGGATGCCTTCGTCGACCGTGTGCATCTCGCCCGAGTCCTCGACGCCCGCGCGGCGCACCGCGACCGGCAGGATCTCGTTGGCGAAGCGGCCTTCGCGCGTGGCGGCGATGGCGCGACGGTGGCTCTCGAACGCGAAGGCGTCGAGCTGTTCCTTCGTCAGGCCGTACTTGCGCGCGATCATCTCGGCGCCGGTGAACTGGCTGAACTGCACGCCGGGGTAGCGCGCCTGGATGCCGGGGCTGGTGTATTCGCCCAGGCCGGCCTTGCGCGGCAATTCGTTGGGCGTGAACATCGGCACGCGCGTCATGCTCTCGACGCCGGCGGCGATCACGCAGTCCATGGTGCCCGACATCACGGCCTGCGCCGCGAAGTGCAGCGCCTGCTGCGACGAGCCGCACTGGCGGTCGATCGAGGTCGCCGGCACCGACTCGGGCAGCTTCGACGCCATCACGGCGTTGCGCGCCACGTTGGTCGCCTGCTCGCCGACCTGGCTCACGCAGCCCATGATCACGTCGTCGACCGCGGCGGGGTCGATGCCGGTCTTGTCGATCAGTGCGTCGAGCACGGCGGCCGACAGGTCGACCGGATGCCAGCCCGACAGGCGGCCGTTGCGGCGGCCGCCGGCGGTGCGTTGGGCGGCGACGATGAATGCTTCTGCCATGGAATTTCTCCTTGAAGATGGGATGTCGGACTCAGCGGGGCGCCATGCGGATCGCGCCGTCGAGGCGCACGCATTCGCCATTCAGGTAGGCATTGGTCACCATGGTCTCGACCAGCTGACCGAACTCGTCGGGCTCGCCGAGGCGCTTGGGGAAGGGCACCGACGCGGCGAGCGCGGCCTTGACCTTCTCGGGCGCGGCGTTGAGCAGCGGCGTGTTGAAGATGCCGGGCAGGATCGTGTTCACGCGGATGCCTTCGTCCATCAGGTCCCGCGCGATCGGCAGCGTCATGCCCGCGATGCCGGCCTTGGAGGCGGTGTAGGCGGCCTGGCCCATCTGGCCGTCCTGCGCCGCGACCGAGGCGGTGCTGACGATCACGCCGCGCTCGCCGGTGTCGGTCGGTGCCAGCGTCAGCATGCCGGCCGCCGACTTGGCGATGCAGCGGAAGGCGCCGATCAGGTTGATCTGGATCACACGCTCGAAGTTGGCGAGCGGGTAATGGCGGATCTCGCCGGTGTTCCTGTCGCGGCTCGCGGTCTTGACGGCGCTGCCGGTGCCGGCGCAGTTGACCAGGATGCGTTCCTGGCCGTGCGCCGCGCGCGCCTTGGCGAAGGCCTGGTCGGTCTGCTCTTCCGAGGTCACGTCGACCTGGCAGAACACGCCGCCGAGTTCGCGGGCCAGCGCTTCGCCGAGTTCGGCGTTGAGGTCGAACAGCGCGACCTTGACGCCGTGCGACGCCAGGCGGCGGGCCGTCGCGGCGCCGAGGCCGGAAGCGCCACCGGTGATCACGGCGGCAATGGAGGCATTGAGTTTCATGGGTAAAACGGTTTCCAGCGGAAGGGGTCGCACGGACGTGGAAAGGTCCGCGGCAGGATGACTTTAGGGATTGCCCGGCCAGGCGACCATCGTCCAAAGCGACGAGTTCGACGCCCTTCGCGCCGAATGAATACCGGGCGAATACGGGGTCTTGCGCGGATGTCCGTATGCGATCATTTCCCGCTGGGCCGGGCGCGTCACGCGTCCGCGCCGATCCTCCTCCATGACCCTGCCTGCCGACCGTTCCACCGCCGCTTCGCCGCCCTTGCCGCCTTCCGCTTCGTCCCGCCCGCTGACCGTGTCCTCCGCCAAGCTGGGGCCGCCGGTGCAACGGACGGCCGAGGTGCGGCGCACCGGCATTGCGGAGCGGCTGGCACGGGCCGGCTCGGTCAAGCTGGTGCTGGTGCGCGCGCCCGCCGGCTTCGGCAAGACCACGGCCATGGTCCAGCTGCGCGAGCTGCTGCAGGAGCGCGGCAGTGCCACCGGCTGGCTGGTGCTGGACCGGGCGGACAACGACGTGCCGCGCTTCCTGTCGGGCCTGTCTGCAGCGGCTGCCCACATGGGTGTCGAGCGCCGCAACGACGCGCCCGAAGGCATCCTCGACCTGCTGGCCGCCGAGACCGCGCCCTATGCGCTCTTTCTCGACGACTTCGAGCTGATTCGCGAGGGCGGCGTGATGGCGCTGATCCGCGAGCTCATCGACAACCTGCCGCGCAACGGCCTGCTGGTGATCGGCTCGCGCAGCGTGCCCGACCTCGGGCTGGGCCGCTTGCGCGCGCGCGGGCAGTTGCTTGAACTCGACACCAGCGTGCTGCGCTTCAGCCCGGCGGAGTCGGAGGAGTTCTTCCGCCTGCGTGGCGCCGGCCTGTCGCTGGAGGCCGTCGACCGCGCGCACGGCAAGACCGAAGGCTGGGTCGCGGCGCTGTGGCTGCTTTCGCTGGCGTTGCAGCGCGACGGCTCGCGCAGCAGCGACCTCATGGCCCGGCTGGCGCTGTCGGACCGCGACGTCGCCGAGTACCTGACCGAGGAAGTGCTGACCCGGCAGGACCCGCCGGTGCGCGACTTCCTGCTGCGCACCAGCGTTCTCAAGCACCTGAGCGCACCAGCGTGCCAGGCGCTGCTGCCGCACCAGGACTGCGCGGCCATGCTGCAGCAGCTGGAGCGCACCAACGTCTTCCTGATTCCGGTCGAGGACGCGCCGGGGCTGTACCGCTATCACAGCCTGTTCGCCGATTTCCTGCGCGACCAGTTGGCCAAGGAGCGGCCCGACGAGGTGGCGCGGCTGCACCTGGCGGCCTCGGGCTGGTATGAGTCCGAAGGGCGTGCCGTGCCGGCCATCGACCACGCGATCGAGGGCGGCGACCATCCGCATGCGCTGTACCTGCTCGAGAGCCAGGCGGAGATGCTGCTCGAGCAGGGCCGGATGCGCCTGCTCGACCGCTGGTGCTCGGCGATCCCGCCCGACCTGCTGCGCGAGAAACCGTTGATGCAGCTGGTGGCCGTCTGGGCGCGCTGCTTCACCCAGGGTCCGTGGACCGCGATGGAATGGCTGCAGGCCTCCGGTTGCGCGGACAGCCCCGCGCCCGGCATCCAGGCCCACGTGCGGGCGCTGCTGCCGATCCTGCTGGCGATGATGGACCGCTACGACGACGCGCATCGGGCCGGCCGCGAGGGGCTGCAGCATCTGCCGACCGGCAACGCCTTCGCCGACAGCGTGCTGCTCAACGCGATGGCCCACATCGTGTCGGTCGCCGGCGCGCGGCAGGAGGCCCACAGCTTTCTCGACGATGCGCGCCGCTCGCAGGGCGCCAGCGGCTTCAACCGCATGTACACCGAGACCGTGGGCGGCCTGCTCGACCTGCGCGAAGGGCGCATGCGGCAGGCCACGGCGCGTTTCCGCATGGCCGTGACCGCAGGCTCCGGCGCCACGATCTACAACTACTCGCACGGCAACGCCTGGGCCGGCGTGTTCTATGCGCGCGTGGTCTATGAGGCGAACGACCTCGCGGGCGCCGAGCGGCTGCTGAACGTCTACCTGCCGCTCGCGCGCGACGTCGGCCTGCCGGACCATCTGATCTTCAGTTACCGGATGCGCTCGCGCATCGCGTTCGCGAACGGCGACGTCGACACCGCCCTGCAGGCGCTGACCGAGCTCGAATACCTGGGCCACCAGCGGCAGCTGCCGCGCGTGATCGCCAACGCCAAGCTGGAGCGCTCGCATCTGCTGGTGCTGCAGGGCCACGGCGCGGCGGCGCGCGAGGAGCTGGCGCGCGCCGACGACCGGGAAGTCTGGAGCGCGCTCGCGCACCAGCAGCGGCCCGCGCAGGAGGTGGACGACTTCTTCATCGGCGAGCTGCGGGTGGACCTGCACTTCGGCAAGCCGGTCGACCATGTGGTGCGGCTCGAGACCGAGCTGCGCCAGGCCGAGACCGCGGTGCGCCGGCATCGCACGCTGAAGCTGCGGCTGTTGCTCGCGCTGTGCTTCCTGCGCAGCGGCGACGTCGGCCGGGCCATCGACCATGGCGTGCCGGTGCTGAAGGAAGCCTGCCGCGAAGGCTTCATCCGGCTGATCCTCGACGAGGGGCCGATCGCCGCGGGACTGGTGCGGCGCGTGCAGGCCGATACGGCCGCGTCGCAGGCGCTGCAGGATCCGATCTTCAGCGAGTACCTGCAGCGCCTGTGCGACCTGTTCGGCCCGCGCGCCGACGCCGAGGAAGACGCGTCCTTCGCGCCGGAAGCCGCCCCGCTGGCCGAGCCGCTGACCCGCAAGGAGATCCGCGTGCTGCAGCTGCTGGTGGAGGGCTATTCCAACACCGCGATGGCCGAGAAGCTCTTCGTTTCCGACAGCACGGTGCGCACGCACCTGCGCAACATCAACACCAAGCTCAACTGCCACAGCCGCACACAGGCCGTGGCGGTGGCACGCCGCCTCGGCGTGATCCGCTGAGCCGCGCCCGCGCCGACCGCGGCGGCGGACGCGGTGTTGTCGAATTCGTCGCTTCTGACGATAGGTCGGCCGTCGCTCGCCTCCTAGCATCTGCAACGTCGCATTGCAGACGCCGGGCGCCCTTGCCCGACCCAGAAAACCACCAGGAGACAACATGGCATTCAGGTTCAATCGCAGAGCTCTCGTCGTCGGCATGGCCGCGGCCCTCGCACTCACGACGCAGCTCACGGCGCAGGCGCAGAAGCGCTACGACACCGGTGCGTCGGACACCGAGATCAAGATCGGCAACCTCGTCTCGTACTCCGGCCCGGTCTCGGCCTTCGGCACCATCGGCAAGTCCGCCGCGGCCTACTTCGCCAAGGTCAATGCCGAAGGCGGCGTGAACGGCCGCAAGATCAACTTCATCTCGCTCGACGACGCCTACACGCCGTCGAAGACCGTGGAGCAGGCCCGCAAGCTGGTCGAGCAGGATGAAGTCTTCGCGATCTTCCTGCCGGTCGGCACCGCGCACAACGCGGCGATCCAGAAGTACCTGAACGCCAAGAAGGTGCCGCAGCTCTTCGTCGGCTCGGGCGCCACGCGCTGGGGCAACATCAAGGAATTCCCGTGGACGATCGGCTGGCAGCCGACCTACGAAGCCGAGGCGCGCGCTTTCGGGCAGCACATCGTGGCGAGCAATCCGGGCGCGAAGGTCGCGATCCTGATGCAGAACGACGACTTCGGGAAGGACTTCCAGAAGGGCGTGATCGACGGCATGGGCGACAAGGCCAAGTCGATGGTCGTGACGACGCAGACCTATGAAACCAGCGACCCCACCATCGACAGCCAGATCGTGTCGATGAAGGGCTCGGGCGCGGACACGCTGCTGATCTTCGCGACGCCCAAGTTCGCCGCGATGGCCATCAAGCGCGCCGCCGAAATCGGCTGGAGCCCGGCGCGCTACGTGTCGAGCGTGTCGGTGTCGGTCAGCTCGGTGCTGAAGCCGGCCGGCCTGGACGTGTCGAAGGGCGTGATCAGCGCGACCTACTTCCGCGACCCGACCGACCCCGCCACCCAGGCCACCAAGGAATATGCGGAATACGCCGCCACGCTGAAGCAGTTCTATCCGGCGGGCGACCCGACCGACTCGCTGAACCTGATCGGCTATTCGTCGGCGCAGACGCTGGTGCAGACCATCAAGCAGGCCGGCGACAACCTGACGCGCGAGAACCTGATGAAGCAGGCGCTGAACCTGAACATGACGCTGCCGATGCTGTACCCCGGCATCACCGTGGAGACCAGCGCGACCGATGCCTATCCGATCGAGAAGCTCCAGCTGATCCAGTTCAATGGCGCACGCTACGAGCCGGTGGGCAGCGTGTTCGGCAAGGCGAAGTGATGGCTTGATGCGTTGCCTGGGCGTGCTCGGCCCAGGCTGTCGTCCTCCGCTGGCGCCAACCGCGCTGGCGGTACCTGGAAAGCCGCTTCCCCGCTGGGGGGAAGCGGCTTTCTTGCTTGTGATTCGGCCATGGATTACGACGACGCTTGTTAAGCGATAAAAATACGTTTCTTAAATGCACAAATAGAGCATAAGAGATGCTTTTCCAGTACTTATGAAAATCATCATGAATCGATATAATCGATGTAAAAGCATTGCTTAAGTAGATAAATCCAGATTTATCACTGCTATTCCATCTCTTACCGAGGTAGCCTATGAACCACACCGCTGACGAACTGGAAAGCGAGCTGGGCGAGCGCATTCGCACATACCGGCTCACGAAGAACATCCAGCAGACCGTGCTGGCAGAAAGGGCCGGGGTGGGCATCACGGCGCTGCGCAACCTGGAGAACGGTCGCGGCTCGACGGTGAGAACGCTGTTGAGCGTCGTGCGGGCGCTCGGGCGGGAGGAGTGGCTCAACAACGTGGCGCCCGTGGCCACGGTGAACCCCTTGACGCTGACACAGCAAGCCCGGCCTCGCACCCGCGCTCGCACCAAAGGGGGCGCCGTGAGCACCCGCAAGGAATAAGGCAGACAGGACATGGCAACCAGCAGCAGAAAGACCAGGGCGAAAGGCTCGACGTACAAGCCCGTCAACGTGGTGGAGGTGCATCTGTGGGGCACGCTCCTCGGGGCGGTGTCCATGGACCCTGCCTACGGCTTCTATGCCTTTGCCTACACCGACAAGGCACAGGCCGCCGGCATCGAGCCGTCACCCCTCGTCATGCCTTTGGGCAGTGAACCCTATCTGTTCACCGACCTGCCGGAACTCACGTACAAGCGCCTGCCCGCCATGCTCAGCGACGCACTGCCGGACGACTTCGGCAATGCGCTGATCGACAAGTACATGGCCGAAAAAGGGATCCCGAAGGCGCGCATCACAGCGCTCGACCGCCTCGCCTACATGGGCAGCCGCGGGATGGGTGCCCTGACCTTCAAGCCCACCCGGGGCCCCGGTACCCAGAAGCCCACCGCGATCGAACTCGGCAGCCTGGTAGCGGCTGCCCGCGAAGCGGTGCACGGCAACATCGAGGACGAAGCCGGTACCAACGCCGCGCTGCGCAACATCATCGAAGTGGGCACCTCCGCAGGCGGCGCACGCGCGAAGGCCGTCATCGCCTGGAATCCGGTCACCAACGAAATCGTGGCGGGCCAGATGCAGGCGCCGGACGGCTTCGAGCACTGGCTCCTGAAGTTCGACGGGATGGGGACGGACCGCGAACTTGGCGCCAGCCAGGACTACGGACGCATCGAGTACGCCTACCACCTGATGGCCAGGGCGGCCGGCATCGACATGACGGATTGCAGGCTCCTGGAAGAAAGCGGCCGGGCGCACTTCATGACCAGGCGCTTCGACCGCTATGGCGGCAGCGGACGCCACCACATGCAGACGCTCTGTGCGATGAGCCACATCGACTACAAGAAGAAGGGCGCCAACGCTTATGCCCAGCTCTTCCTCGCCATGCGTGGCCTGGACCTGCCCTATGAAGACTTCGAGCAGGCCTTCCGGCGCATGGCGTTCAACGTCATGGCACGCAACTGCGACGATCACTCCAAGAACTTCTCGTTCCTGCTCAAGCAGGGGGAACCCTGGCGGCTGGCCCCGGCCTACGACGTCACCTTCGCGCACAACCCGGACGGCGAGTGGACGAACCAGCACCTGATGTCGGTGAACGGCAAGTTCAAGGGCTTCACGCGAGCCGACCTTCTCGAAGAGGCGGATCGGTACAAGGTCGGCACCGCACCCAGGGTCCTGGACCAGGTTGCAGCCGCCGTGGGGCAGTGGACGCAGTTCGCACGGCAAGCCGGCATCTCGCAGGCACAGGTCGACGCGATCCAGCGCCAGCTGCTTCCGCTGTAGGAGCGCAGGGCCGAAGCCCTGCACCCGGCTCGTCCGGCCACACTCGGCCACACCCGGCTACACCCAGTAGCGCTTGCGCACCTCACCCTTCAGCAGTTTGCCGGTCGGCGTGCGTGGCAGCGCGTCCACGAAGTCGACCGACTTGGGTGCCTTGTAGGAAGCCAGCCGGCTCTTGGTGAAATCGATGATCTCCCTGGCGAGCTCGGCGCTGGGCGCGATGCCGGCAGCCAGCGTGACCACGGCCTTGACCTGTTCGCCCATCTCCGCATCCGGCACGCCGATGACCGCGATGTCCGAGATGGCGGGATGCAGCGCCAGCGCGTTCTCGACCTCCTGCGGGTAGATGTTCACGCCGCCCGAGATGATCATGAAGGCCTTGCGGTCGGTCAGGAACAGGAAGCCGTCGGCGTCGACATGGCCGATGTCGCCGACGGCCGTCCAGGTCGGGTGATGCGGGTGCTGGGTGGCGCGGGTCTTCTCGGGATCGCCGTGGTACTGGAAGGGCATCGCGTCGCGCTCGAAGTACACGACGCCGTCCGCGCCGGTCGCCAGCTCGTCGCCGCCTTCGTCGCAGATGTGGATCACGCCCAGCGCCGCGCGGCCGACCGAGCCCGGCTTGCGCAGCCAGTCTTCCGGCCGGATCACCGTCATGCCGTTGAGTTCGGTGCACGAGTAGTACTCGTACAGCACCGGCCCCCACCAGTCGATCATCTGGCGCTTCACGTCGACCGGGCAGGGCGCGGCCGCATGGATGGCGACCTGCATGCTGCTGACGTCGTAGCGCGCGCGCACCTCGGGGTCGAGCTTGAGCATGCGCACGAACATCGTCGGCACCCACTGGCTGACGGTGGCCTTGTACCGGTCGATGTGGGCGAGCGCCGTCTCGGCGTCGAACTTGTCCATCACGACCGCCGTGCCGCCGAGCGCCTGGACCGACGCGCAGGTGCGCAGCGGCGCCGCGTGATAGAGCGGTGCGGGCGAGAGATAGACCGTGTCCTTCGAACAGCCGAAGTTGCCGCTGAACATCGCGACCATGGTGTCGCCGGGCTCCGAGACTTCGCGGTTGGGCAGAGGCGGCCGAACGCCCTTGGGCCGGCCGGTGGTGCCCGACGAATACAGCATGTCGCCACCGCGCGGCTCATGGGCCGGCCGCTCGGCGGATGCCGAGGCGATCAGCGCCTCCATCGACTCGAAGCCCGGGACGTCCGCCGCAAAGGCCACCCGGCAGCGCAGCGTGTCGGGCAGCTCCAGCGTGCAGTTCGCGCCGAGCTTGCCCATGAAGAGGGCCTTGGCGCCGGAGTTGGCGAGGATGTAGCTGATCTCGTCGGGACGCAGGTGGTAGTTGATCGCCGTCAGGTACAGCCCGGCGCGCTGGGTGGCCCAGTACACGTCGAAGATGCGCGCGTCGTTGTCCGACACCAGCGCGACGACGTCGCCGCGCTCGAAGCCTTGCGCGCGCAGCCAGTTGGCAAGGCGCAGCGAGCGGTCTTCCAGCTCGGCGAAGCTGACCTGCTGGCCGGTGGCGGCCATGATGAGCGCCGGCTTGTCGGGGGTGGTGAGAGCGTGGGTGCCAGGGAACATGACGGAAGGATGTTGCAGTTGAACCCGCGGATGGTCGGTCAGCGCGTCGCGCTTGCATATCGTCTTTCTGGACGGTTTCTGCGCGCCGCCGGTGCGTCGCGCACGCACACGGCGCGGAAAGCAGCGATCGTCCGTTCCGACGATGCACAAGCCCGTGCCGGGCCGGCAAACTCGCCTGGAATTCTCGCGTCGGAAAGGAAAGACATGCCCATCGACTTCAGCCGCTCCTGGAACAACGAAGACCTCGCCCTGTACCGGGACAACGTGGTGCGTTTCGTGGAGTCGGAAATGCTCCCGCACGACGCGGCGGCACGGGAGCGCGGCCATGTCGGCCATGACCTGTGGCGCAAGGCCGGTTCGCTGGGCCTGCTCTGCACCGACATCCCGGAGGAATACGGCGGCGGCGGCGGCGACTTCCGCCATGAGGCCGTCATCCACGAAGAGATGGCGTCTCGTGCCCTGACCGGCATGAACAGCGGCGTGCACAGCATCGTGGCCCACTATTTCCTCAACCACGGCACCGAGGCGCAGAAGCGGAACTACCTGCCCCGCATGGCGCGGGGAGAGCTGGTCGGCGCGATCGCCATGACGGAACCGGGCACCGGCTCCGATCTCCAGGCGGTGCGCACGCGTGCGGTCAGGAAGGGCGACAGCTACGTCATCGACGGTTCCAAGACCTTCATCAGCAACGGATTCCTGGCGGGCGTGGTGCTGGTCGTGGTCAAGACCGATCCGGGCCAAGGTGCGCGCGGCACGTCGATCCTCGTCGTCGAGACGGAGAACTGCCAGGGCTTCCGCATGGGCCGCGTGCTCGACAAGATCGGCCTGAAGGCGCAGGACACCTCCGAGCTCTTCTTCGACGGCGTCGAGGTGCCGGCGCATGCGCTGCTCGGCGGCGCCGAAGGGCAGGGGTTCTTCCAGCTGATGGGCGATCTCCCTTACGAGCGGCTCATCATCGGCGTGACGGCACTGGCCGCCATGGAGGGCGCCTACCGGGCCACGCTCGACTACGTGCGCGAGCGCAAGGCCTTCGGCAAGCCCATCGGCGAGTTCCAGAACACGAAGTTCAAGCTGGCCGAGATTGCCGCGCAGATCAAGGTGGGGCGCGCCTTCATCGACCGGTGCATCGAAGACATCGTCGCCGGCAAGCTCGATACCGTCACCGCTTCCATGGCGAAGCTCTGGGCGTCCGATGCCCAGGGCCGCGTGATCGACGAATGCCTCCAGCTGTTCGGCGGCTACGGCTACATGACCGAGTACATGGTGGCTCGGATGTACGTGGACGCCCGGATCCAGCGCATCTATGGCGGCACGAACGAGATCATGAAGGAAGTGATCTCCCGGGCGCTGTAGCGCCGTTGCGATCGGCGGCGACCGCCGCTGCCGGACACAGGCGCGTCCCGGTGCGGGACACGCGCTCGTGGTTCGAAAACGTCCCCTGCGGCCCACTAAGATGCCACCCTCGCGGGGCATGCCGCCTGAGACGTTACAAACCACGATTTTTTCCTATGTGCCTCGGCATTTCCTGCACCCACCCGACAACGCGCGGCGCCCTTCCGATCCGGGGCATGCGACCGTGAGCGGACGCCGGTCGTCCGCCTTTCAATCCGGCGGTGGTGCGATGGGCGCCCGGATGCGGGCCTTCGACTGGGCCGCGACCGACGTCGGCCCGATCGACACCTGGCCGCATGCGCTGAAGATCTCCGTCGACAACATGCTGTCGTCGGACTTCCCCGCCTGCATCTTCTGGGGCGCGGACTTCATCGCGATCTACAACGACGGCTACCGGGCGATGCTCGGCGACAAGCCCGAAGCGCTCGGCCAGCCGATGCGGGTCACCTGGAGCGAAGCCTGGAACGACCTGCGACCCATCGCCGAGAAGGCCATGGAGGGCGAATCGACCTTCATCGAGGACTTCCGGGTTCGCGTCGATCGCCGCGGGTTCATGGAAGACGCCTTCTTCACGTTCTGCTACAGCCCGCTGTACGACGAGCATGGCGACGTCCTCGGCATTCTCGACACCGTCGTGGAGACCACCGGCAAGGTGCAGACCGAGCGCAAGCTGCAGACCGAACGCAAGCGGCAGAACCACCTCCTGCAGCAGATGCCCGGCTTCGTCGCGTTGCTGTCGGGGCCTGCGCATGTCTACACCTACGTCAACGACGCCTACGTGGACATCTCGGGGCCGCGCGACTTCATCGGACGCACGGTCCGCGAGGTCTTCCCGGAACTGGTGGATCAGGGGATCTACGAACTCCTGGACGGCGTGTACGCCACGGGCGAGGCGGTGCATGCGAAGGCACGGCCACTGAAACTGCAAAGCCATGACGGGCTGCGCTACATCGACTTTCTCTACGAGCCCATCCGGGACGACGAGGGCCAGGTGCTCGGCATCTTCGTCGGCGGCTACGACATCACCGAGCATGTCCGGGCGAAGTCGGATCTCGCCGCCAGCGAAGCGCGCCTGCAGGAGCTGGCCGCGTCGCTGGAGCAACTGGTGGACGAGCGGACCCGCGCGCTGCAGGACTCCGAGGACTTCACGCGGCTTGCGCTCGGTGCGACCGGCGGCGTGGGCGTGTGGTCGTACCTGGTGGTCGTCGACAAGTTCTATTGCGACGCGGCGATCTCCGAGCTGTACGGCCTCGATGCGAAGACGGCCGCCAACGGCATTTCACGGCTCGAGTTCCTGGCCAACGTGCACCCGGAAGACATGCCCCGCCTGAAGCAGACGATGTCCGGCGGCCTGCAGACCGAAGGCCCGCTCGAACTCGAATACCGCATCTGCCATCCCGACGGCTCCGTTCGTGCCGTGCTGTCGCGCGGCCATACCTACTTCGACGATGCGGGCTACGCGGTGCGGCGCACCGGCGTGGGCATCGACATGACGCGCCAGCGCCAGCTCGAGGAGCAACTGAGGCAGTCGCAGAAGATGGAAGCGCTGGGCCTGCTGACCGGCGGCATCGCCCACGACTTCAACAACATGCTCCAGGGCATCGTGATGCCGCTGCAGCTGATCCGCAAGCGGCTGGCCTCGCGCAAGTACGACGGGATGGAGCGCTATATCGATGCCGGGCTCGACTCGGCGCGGCGTGCCGCCGCGATCACGCAGCGGCTGCTGGCCTTCTCGCGCCGCCAGCCGCTCGTCAACCGCAGCATCTCGGTCGCGGCGGCGCTGCGGGGCCTGGAGGAGATCCTGCGCAATGCCGTCGGCGAGAACGTCAAGCTGGTCATCGACGAAACGCAGGATGTCTGGGACGTGCTGACCGACCCGCACCAGTTCGACAGCGCGGTGCTCAATCTCACCATCAATGCGCGCGACGCCATGCCGGACGGCGGCACGTTGACCATCGCGGTCACCAACGTGAGCCTGACGGCACGGGACGCCGCGCGGGTGCCGGGCCTCGCGGCGGGCGACTATGTGCGCATCGCGGTGCGCGACACCGGGGTGGGCATGTCGGCCGCCGTGATGGCGCAGGCCTTCGAGCCGTTCTTCACGACCAAGCCCATCGGGCAAGGTACCGGGCTCGGCCTTTCGATGATCTATGGCTATGCCCGCCAGTCGCAGGGCACCGTGGTCCTCGAAAGCGTGGAGGGCATCGGCACGGCCGTGAATCTCTACCTGCCGCGCGCCATGGTGCCTTTGATGCCGCACAGCGTGGCGCAGCCCGACGCGCCGGTGCCGGGCACATCGCCGCGCAGGATCCTGGTGGTCGAGGACGACGAGGTCGTCCGGCACATGGCGGTCGAACTGCTTCGCGACCAGGGCTACGAGGTCCTGGAGGCGAACGACGGCATCCAGGGCATGGCCGTGCTCGAACATGCGGTGGAGATCGACCTGCTGCTCTCCGACGTCGGCCTGCCGGGCCCGAACGGCAGGCAGCTCGCGGATTTCGCCATGGCGCGCCTTCCCGACATCCGCGTGATCCTGATGACCGGCTACGCGGCGCACGTCGCGACCGACGCGACACTGGTGGAAGGCAACGTCGAGTTGATGGTCAAGCCCTTCGATGCCGATGCCTTGCTGCGCATGGTGAGCGACATGCTCGGCCGTCACTGAAGATCGGCGCGCAGCTTCGCCTGCCGACGGCGCTTCGGCTCAGCGCGGCGGCGATGCCGAAGCGCGCCGATGCAGGTCGACCGGCGGCAATCGCCGCAATGCCCATAGCGCCAGCGCCATCAGGACCGCGGCGAGGGCGATGCCGACGTCGATCGCGTGCGCCAGCGCGGCGCGGGCGCCTTCCAGCAATGCGGCTGCGTCGTGCCCGCCCGCCGCGAGCTGGCGCAGGGCGGCGCTGCGGCCCGTGGCGTCCAGCAGCAGGCGCGGGTCCGCGAAGGCCGCCGCGCTCTCGGGCGCCGCCGCGAACACCTGGGCCACGCCGTGCCGGTACAGCATCGTCACCAGCGATCCGACCAGCGCGGTGCCCAGCAGTCCACCCACCAGGCGCAGCGACTGCAGCAGTGCGGTGGCGATGCCCAGGTGCGCGCGGTCGGCCAGCGTCTGCGTGAACAGCGTCAGGTTCATGAAGACGAAGCCGAAGCCCAGCCCGCCAGTGAACATCAGGGCCAGCAGCACGCCGAAGGACGCGCCGCGGCCGGCCATCGGCAAGCCGATGCAGGTCAGCAGCAGCAGCGCGAAGCCCAGCAGCGGCAGGCGATTCGGATTGCGCAGCCTGGCCACGACACGGCCGTTGACGATCGCACCCAGCGTGATGCACAGCACCAGCGGCGTGATCAGCAGGCCGGCGTCCTGCGGCGAGAAACCGTAGGCGCCCTGGAACAGCAGCGGCAGGTAGAACAGCAGCACGAACATCGCCGCGCCGGCCAGCACCGACAGGGCGAACAGGACGCGCAGCCCCGCGTCGTGGAACAGCGCGGGCGGCAGCAGCGGCTCTGGCGTGCGGCGCTCCCACCACCACAGGCCGGCAAAGGCTGCCGCCGCGACCGTGCCGACGGCGATGCTGGCGGCCACCGCATCGCCTGCCGGCAGCCATTCGACGAAGAGCTGCAATCCGCCGAGCGCCAGCGCGATCAGCAGGGCACCGACCCAGTCGAGCCCGCCGCGCGCGGACCGCGCCGGCTTGAAGTGCGGCAGGTAGCGCCAGACGAAGACGATGGCGAGCGCGCCGAGCGGCAGGTTCAGATAGAACACCGATCGCCAGCCGAAGTACTGCGTGAGGAAGCCGCCCAGGGTCGGCCCCGCTGCATTGACCACGCTGAACGCGGCGGACAGCAGCATCTGCCAGCGCAGCCGCTGGTGGGTGTCGGGGAACAGCTCGGGCACGCAGGCGAAGGCGGTGCCGATCAGGATGCCGCCGCCCACGCCCTGCGCGGCGCGGCCGATCACCAGCCACAGCATGGTCGGCGCGAGCGCACACAGCAGCGAGGCCAGCGTGAACACCACGCCGGCCACCAGCACGAAGGGCTTGCGGCCGTGGTAGTCGCCAAGGCGTCCGAAGATCGGGATGGTCACGACCGAGGCCAGCAGGTAGCCGGTCGCAACCCAGGCATAGAGCTCGAAGCCGTGCAGGTCGGCCACGATGCTCGGCAGCGCATTGCCGATCACGGTCTGGTCGAGCGCGGACAGCATCAGCACCAGCGAGATGCCGAGCATCGCCAGCAGCGATTCGCGAAAGCTCCGCGGTGCGGCAGCGCTGGCGACGGCCGTGGCGCTCACTGCAACTGCGCGACCGCGCGCGCGATCCGGTCGCAGCCCTGTTCGAGGATGTCCAGCGTCGTCGCGATCGAGAGGCGGAAGTAGGGCGCCAGCCCGTAGGCGGTGCCTGCGACCACGGCGACGCCCTGGCTCTCCAGCAGGTACATCACCACGTCGCCGTCGGTCTCGAGCACCTTGCCGTCCGGTGTGCGCTTGCCGAGCAGGCCGCCGCAATGGATGTAGAGATAGAACGCGCCATCGGGCGCCAGGCAGCTCAGGCCGGGAATGGCGTTGATGCGTGCCAGCGTGCGGTCGCGCCGCTGGCGGTACACGGCCACGCTCTCGGCGACGAAGGACTGGTCGCCCTTCAGTGCGGCGGCGGCTGCGGCCTGGCTGATCGAGCAGCAGTTGCCGGTCGACTGCGACAGCATGGTGTCGAGCGCCTGGATCAGGTCGCGCGGACCGGCCACGTAGCCGATGCGCCAGCCCGTCATCGCGTAGGTCTTGGACACGCCGTTGATCGCGAGCGTGCGTTCGCGCAGCTGCGGCGCCACGCCGAGCAGGTGCACGCGTTCGGCGTCGTCGTAGCGGATGTGCTCGTAGATGTCGTCGGTCATCACCATCACCTGCGGATGGCGCATCAGCACGTCGGCCAGTGCGCGGTAGTCGTCGGCGGTGTAGCAGGCGCCGGTCGGGTTGCTCGGCGAATTGATGATGAGCCAGCGTGTCCGCGGCGTGATCGCCGCCTCGAGCTGCGCGGGCGTGAGCTTGAAGCCCTGTGATTCCGGGCAGGGCAGCGACACCGGCACGCCGTCGCAGGCCAGCACCATGTCGGGGTACGACACCCAGTACGGCGCCGGGATCAGCACCTCGTCGCCCGGCTCCAGGGTGACGGCCAGCGCGTTGTAGATCGCGCTCTTGGCGCCGCTGGTGGCGATCACCTCGTTCATCGCGTAGCTCAGGCCGTTCTCGCGCTGGAGCTTGGCGACGATCGCCTCGCGCAGTTCCACGGTGCCGGCCATCAGGGTGTAGCGCGTCGCGCCCTTGTCCATGGCGGCGGCGGCGGCCTGGCGGATGTGGGCGGGCGTGTCGAAGTCGGGCTCGCCGACCACGAGATTGACGATCGACTGGCCCTGGCGGCGCAGTTCGTTGGCGCGGTCGGCGGCCGAGGTGCTGGGCGAAGGCTTGATGCGCTGCACGCGGGCAGCGAGGCGGGAGGAGGTCACGTGCGGTTCCTGTGGTCCTGTGGAGAAGGTGCGAAGGCAGGCCGCAAAGGTATGCGCAGCCGCCCGATCGGCCAAGACGACTTCGGTCTGGTTCTATAGGCAAGACTTATGGTGCGGGGCTGCCGGCCGCGGGCGGCACGCTTTTGGTGCAATTGCTGGCTTGGCTTTTGCACTGGGAGAGCGTGAATCTCCGCCGCCTCAAATACTTCGTGAAGATCGTGGACATCGGCAGCCTGACGCAGGCCGCCGAGGTGCTCTTCATCGCCCAGCCGGCACTGAGCCAGCAGCTCGCCACGCTCGAGGGCGAGGTGCGGCAGCAGTTGCTGGTGCGCACCAAGCGCGGCGTGACGCCGACCGAGGCCGGCAAGGTGCTGTACCGCCATGCGCAGATCATCCTGCGCCAGTGCGAGCAGGCGCAGAGCGACATGGACGCGGCCGGGCGCGGGCTCTCGGGCCAGGTGTCGATCGGGCTGGCGCCGGGCACGGCGGCGGCGATGCTGGCGATGCCGCTGCTGCGCACGGTGCGCGCCCGCCACCCCGGCGTGCTGCTCTACCTCAACGAAAGCTACGGCACCACGCTGAGCGAGCTGATCATGAACGGCCGCATGGACATGGCCGTGCTCTACGGCAACAAGAACATCCATGGCCTGACCTTCCTGCCGCTGCTGAGCGAGGAGCTCTACCTGGTCGGCCCGGCGAGCCTGCCCAGGCCCGGCGAGTCGGTGCGGCTCGCCGACCTGCGTTCGACCGAGCTCTTCCTGCCGCGCCCCTACAACATCGTGCGCAAGCTGGTGAACGAGGCCTTCCAGCGCGCAGGCCTGGGCGCGCCGAACGTGGTGGCAGAGATCGAGTCGGCCATCACGCTGACCGCGGTGGTCGGCGACGGCCTGGGCGCGACCATCCTGCCGGCATCGATGGCGCGCGAGATGGTCGGCTCCAGCAATGCCTGGCAGAGCCGGATCGTCGAGCCGACGGTCGAGGCGCCGCTGGCGTTGTGCCAATCCGACCATCTGCCGCTCTCGGAGCCGGCCCAGGCGGTCAAGGAGATCCTGCTGGAACTGGTCGGCGACCTGCTGGGGGACGGCAGCGACAAGGCCGCAGCGCCGGCACCCGCCATGCAGGGCGCGCCGGCCGCGTCATAAGGCCGCCTTATCGCGGCACAGCCATTCCGTCTTGGCGTGTTGGGCGTGCGCTCGGTAACTTCGGGGCATGGATCAGCAGCTCATCAAGTCACTCATCGACGCCATGGCGTCGTCGGACCTGTCCGAACTCGAGTTCAGCCAGGACGGCTGGACCTTGCGGCTGGCCCGCGGCAGCGCATTGCCGGCGCCGGCACCTGCGCCCGCATCTCCGGCCGCGCCGGCGCCCGTTGCCACCCGTGCGGCGCCCGGCGCACCGGCCGCCGCCGAAGCGCCACCGGCCGCGCCGGACGCCGTGCCGCGCACGCTGGACGCGCCGCTCTACGGCGTGCTGCACCTGCGTCCGTCGCCGGGCGAGCCGCCCTTCGTCGAAGCCGGACAGCCGGTGCGCGCCGGCCAGACGCTGTGCGTGATCGAGGCGATGAAGGTCTTCAACGAGGTGCAGGCCACGCACGACGCCGTCGTTCAGGCGGTGCTCGCGGCCTCGGGGCAGGAGGTCGAAGCCGGCCAGCCCCTGTTCCGCTTCGCCTGAGCCCGGAGCGCACATGTTCGACAAGGTGCTCATCGCCAATCGCGGCGAAATCGCATTGCGCATCCAGCGCGCCTGCCGAGGCCTGGGCCTGCGGACGGTGGCGGTGTATTCGGAAGCCGACCGCGACGCCATCCACGTGCGGCAGGCCGACGAGGCGCTGTGCATCGGGCCGGCATCGCCGGCGCGCAGTTACCTCGACCAGGCGGCGATCCTGTTCGCGGCCGAAGTCTCCGGCGCGCAGGCCATCCATCCGGGCTACGGCTTCCTGTCCGAGAACGCCGGCTTCGCGGCACGCATCGAGGCGGCCGGGTTGCACTTCATCGGTCCGAGCGCCGCCTGCATCCGCGTGATGGGCGACAAGGTCTCGGCCAAGCGCGCGATGCGGCTCGCGGGCGTGCCCTGCGTGCCCGGCCCGGACGCGTCGCTGCCGGAAGACGGCGCCGCGATCCGGGCGATCGCGCGCGACATCGGCTACCCGGTCATCGTCAAGGCCGCGGGCGGCGGCGGTGGGCGCGGCATGCGCGTGGTGCAGCGCGAGGACGAATTGCTCGACGCGATGGCGCTGACGCGCGAGGAGGCGCGGCGCGCCTTCGGCAATGCGGAGGTCTACATCGAGAAGTTCCTCGGCCATCCGCGCCACGTCGAGATCCAGATGCTGTGCGATGCGCATGGCAATGCGCTGTGGCTCGGCAGCCGCGACTGCTCGCTGCAGCGCCGCCACCAGAAGGTGATGGAAGAGGCGCCCGCGCCCGGCATCGACCCGGCGCTGATCGCGCGCGTCGGCGAGCGCTGTGCCGAGGCCTGCCGCCAGATCGGCTACTGCGGCGTCGGCACCTTCGAGTTCCTCTACGAGAACGGCGAGTTCTTCTTCATCGAGATGAACACGCGGCTGCAGGTCGAACATCCGGTGACCGAGATGACCAGCGGCATCGACATCGTGCAGCAGCAGATCCGCGTGGCGCGCGGCGAGCGGCTGACGCTGGCGCAGGCCGATGTCGGCTGCCATGGCCATGCGCTCGAATGCCGCATCAACGCGGAGAACCCCGAGAGCTTCGCGCCGTCGCCCGGCCGCGTCACGCAATGGCAGGTGCCCGGCGGCTTCGGCGTGCGCGTCGACTCGCACGTGAGCGTCGGCTACGTGGTGCCGCCGTATTACGACTCGATGATCGCCAAGCTCATCGTGCATGGCGCGACGCGTGCGGACGCGCTGGCGCGCATGCGGCTCGCGCTGGCCGAAATGCAGGTCGGCGGCATCGCGACCAACGTGCCGCTGCACCGGGCGATCCTCGAGGACGAGGGCTTCACCGAAGGCGGCGTCGACATCCATCACCTGGAGCGCTGGCTCCGGCAGCGCGCGCTGCAGCGGGAGGCCGCATGAATCCGATCCCATCGACCGACCGGGCATTGGTCACGCCCCTGGGCACCACCGCGTTGCTGTTCGAGGCGCCGGGCGATCTTTCGCTGGCGGCCCAGCAGCGCATCTGGGCGCTGTCGCGCAGCGTGGCGCAGTGGCCGTGCGTGCGCGAATCGGTGCCGGGCATGAACAACCTGATGGTCACGCTGACCGACCCGCCGCCGCGCCGGGCCGAATGGCTGGCGCTGCAGTCGCAGTTGCTCGACGCCTGGGATGCGTCCGAACCGCTGCCGCTCGAAGGCCGCGTGGTCGAACTGCCCGTGGTCTATGGCGGCGAAGGCGGACCGCACATGGCGGACGTGGTCGCGCACACCGGCCTGAGCGTCGAGCAGGTGGTCGAGCTGCACAGCGCGCCGCTCTATCCGGTGTACGCGCTGGGCAGCCACCCCGGCTACTGCTACCTGGGCGGCATGGACCCGCGCATCGCGACGCCGCGGCGCCAGGTGCCGGTGCTCAGCGTGCCGGGCGGCTCGGTGTCGATCGGCGGCGTGCAGACCGGCGTGTCGGCCTCGGCCGGGCCGAGCGGCTGGCACACCATCGGCCGCACTGCGATGGAATTCTTCGACCCGCGGCGCGATCCGCCCGCGGTGCTGCAGGCGGGCGACCAGATCCGCTTCCGTGTCCAGGGCATCGTCCGATGATCGAAATCCTCTCCAGCGCCGCATTGGCCACCGTGCAGGACCAGGGCCGCCTCGGCAGCCTGCGCCATGGCGTCGGCACCTCCGGCGCGATGGACCGGCTCGCGCTCGCCGCCGGCAACCTGCTGCTCGGCAACGACGCCAACGCGGCCGCGATCGAGATACCCGTGTTCCCGTTTCAGGTCCGCTTCACGCAGGACTGCGCCTTTGCGCTGACCGGTGCGGACTGCGACGCGCGCCTGGGCGACCGGCCCCTCGCGCCCTGGTGGGCTGCGCAGGCCCGGCAGGGCGATGTGCTGAGCCTGGGCCTGCCGGCTGCGCGCAGCGGCAGCAGGGCCTACCTGGCGCTGGCCGGCGGTGTCGCCGTCGCCGAGGTGCTGGGTTCGCGCAGCACGCAATTGCGCGGTGCCTTCGGCGGCCTCGAGGGCCGGGCGTTGCGGCGCGGCGATCGGCTCGACGCCGCGGCGCCGGGCATCGGCCTGCACCGCGATGTCGGACTGGTACCGCCCGCATTGGCGCTTCCACTGAGCGTCGACGGCTGCGCCGCGGTGCGCGTGCTGCCGGCCGCCGAATACCTGCGCTACCGCGAATCGTCGCGCGCGGCCTTCTGGGCCGGCGAATGGAAGATCACCGCGCAGAGCGATCGCTACGGCTATCGCCTGGCCGGCGAAGCGCTCGTGCCGATCGCGCCGATGGAGATGCGATCGCACGGCATCGTGCCCGGCGTGATCCAGGTGCCGCCCGGCGGCCAGCCGATCGTGCAGATGCGCGACGCCCAGCCCTCCGGCGGCTACCCGAAGTTCGGCACCGTGATCGAGGCCGACCTCTGGCGCCTCGGCCAGGCACCGATCGGCAGCCGCATCCGCTTCATCGAGACCACCTACGAAGAGGCCGCTGCCGCCCATGCCGAGGCACAGGCCTGGCTGGCCGAATGCGAACGGTTGCTGTCGCTGAACCACCTGGCCCTGCCGAGGAACTGAGCCCATGCAATCCATCGACATCACGCAGCTGGCCGACTGGCTGGCCGATACCGACATCGACCTGTTGACGCTCGACGCGCCGATGGGGCACCTGCGCCTGAAGCGCGGCGGCGGCGTTGCAGAGACGCCCGTCGAAGCGGGGCCGCGTGTCGGCGCGGGCGCGCATGCCGCGCCATCCGAAGCCGCTGAAGCTGCCGGTGGCATCGTCGTCAGGGCTTCATCGGTCGGTGTGTTCCTGGACGCGCATCCGCTGCGGGCGGCACCCTTCGTGCGGGCGGGCGGGCCGGTCGTACAGGACCAGCTCGTCGGCCTGCTGAAGATCGGCGCACTGCTGCTGCCCGTGCGGGCGCCATGCGCCGGAACGGCCGACGCGCCGGCCGTGGTCACCGGCGCGACCGTGGGCTACGGCACGCCCTTGCTCGTCATCCGCCCGCATGCGGCGCCTTGACATCCGGAAGAAGAAACGACCATGGACATCGACCTGAATGCCGACCTCGGCGAGGGCTTCGGCCCCTGGCGCATGGGTGAGGACGAAGCCCTGCTCGAGGTGATCTCGTCCGCCAACGTCGCCTGCGGATTCCATGCCGGCGACCCCGTGATCATGGACCGCACCGTGCGGCTGGCACTGCAGCGCGGCGTCGACGTCGGTGCGCACGTCGGCTTTCCCGACCTGATGGGCTTCGGCCGCCGGCCGATGCAGATCGACATCGGCGAACTCGCGAGCTACGTGACCTATCAGCTCGCCGCGCTGGCCGGCATGGCGCGCGCCGCCGGCCACCGCATGACGCACATGAGCTTTCATGGCGCGCTCGGCAACATGACCGCGGCCGACCCGGCGCTGGCCGAGCCGCTGGTCGCGGCCGTGGCGCGCTTCGATCCGTCGCTGATCGTCAGCACCTCGGTCAGCGCGGCGATCGAAGGCGCGGCGGCCCGCAACGGGCTGCGCACGGCCATCACTTTCCTGGCCGACCGCGCCTGCGGCGACGACGGCCTGCTGGTGCCACGCAAGCTGCCCGATGCGGTGATCCACGACAAGGCGCAGGTCCTGGCGCGCGTGCGCCAGTTGCTGACCGACGGCACGGTCACCAGCTACCAGGGCAAGCGGCTGCCGATGCGCGTCAACTCGATCCTGCTGCATGGCGACACGCCGGGCGCGCTCGACCTGGCGCGCGCGGTGCGCGACGACATCGCCGCCGCGGGCGGCCGCGTGGTGCCGATCTCGCGGCAGCTGGTCGGCCCATGAGCGACCGCATGCAGTGCATCGGCACGCCTCTGGTGCGCACGGATCGAGGCATAAGGTCGACTTATCGCCACACAGCCAATCCGTCTTGGCGCTCCGAAGGGGCGCTCGACAGAATCCATTCCACATCGCGCCAGGCGCACTGAATTCCAAGGACCCGAACATGCCTTTCTCCGACTACAAGACCGCGCTGGTGACCGGTGCCTCCTCCGGCATCGGCGCCGCCACGGTCGAGCGCCTCTGCAAGGAAGGCGTGCAGGTGCATGCGCTGGCCCGCAGCGCCGACGCGCTGGCCGCGCTGGCCGAACGCACCGGCTGCATCCCGCATGCGATGGACGTGACCGATCTCGCCGGCGTGACCCGGCTCACGCAGGAAGTCGCCTTCGACGTGCTGGTCAACAACGCGGGCGTGGACCGCCCCGGTTCGCTGCTCAAGGCCGACGCGGACGGCATCGACCTGCTGATCGACGTCAACCTGCGCGCCGTTCTGCAGCTGTGCCGCCTGGTGCTGCCGGGCATGGTGGCGCGAGACCGCGGGCATGTGGTCAACATCAGCTCGATCGCCGGGCATTACCACTTCGGCGGCAACACGACCTACCACGCCACCAAGGCGGCGGTCCACATGCTGTCGCGGCAGCTGCGCATCGATGCCAGCGGCAAGCGCGTGCGCGTCACCGAGATCTGCCCGGGCCGCATCGCGACCGACATCTTCGCCCACGTGCATGGCGACTCCGAAGAGACGCACAAGCGCTTCGTCGAAGGCTTCGAACTGCCGCAGGCGGTCGACGTGGCCGACGCGATCGCCTTCGCCATCGCCGCACCGATCGCGGTCAACGTCGGGCTCATCGAACTCATGCCGACGCTGCAGGTGCCCGGCGGCCTGACGACCCTGCGCCCGGAATCGGCGCTGGCCTGACGCGCCGCAGCGACGCGCCCACCGAAAGCGACGAAAGCACCGCATGAAGGACTTCGACCTCCTGGCGATCCTGCTGAAGCCCGAGTTCACCGAGATGCTGCTGAAGGGCATCGCGACGACGTTGCGGATCGCCGCGGGTTCCTGGCTGCTCGCGATGGTGCTGGCGCTGCTGCTGCTGACGATCCGCCTGACCACCAACCGCCTGGCGGAGCGCTTCGTCGCCGCCTATGTGTCCTACCACCGCAACGTGCCGACGCTGGTGCAACTGATGCTCTGGTACTTCGGCATCGGCAACCTGCTGCCGGCCGACTTCCAGGGCTGGCTGTCGGAACACCACGGCGAGTCGGTGTTCGCGGTGATCTCGCTCGGCCTGTGCCAGGCGGCCTTCTTCAGCGAGGACCTGCGCTCGGGCATGCGCTCGATTCCGGCGGGCCAGACCGAAGCGGCGCGCGCACTGGGCCATGGCTACGTCGGCTCGATGCGCCATGTGATCCTGCCGCAGGCGGTGCGCAATGCGGTGCCGGCGCTGGTCAACCACACGGTGTCGCTCTTCAAGAACAGCAGCCTGGCGATGGCCATCGGCGTGGCCGAGCTGACCTACACCGTGCGCGAGATCGAGAGCCAGAGCTTCCGCACCTTCGAGGCCTACCTGGTGGCCACGCTGCTCTACCTGGGTTTCTCGCTGCTGCTCATGGCGCTGGGCGCCGTGCTGGCGCGGCGCTACAGCATCGCCGTCGCGAGGTAAGCCATGTTCGACATCCTCACCATCCTGCGCGACAACTGGCTGCTGCTGCTGGTCGGCCAGTATCCCAACGGCCCGCTCGGCGGCATCGTGTGCACGCTGCTGCTGTCGGTGCTCGGCATCGTGCTGGCCTTCCCGCTCAGCGTGCTGCTGGCGCTGGCCCGGCTGTCGCCCTGGCGGGCGCTGCGCTGGCCCACCACGGCCCTGGTCTACGTGACGCGCGGCGTGCCGCTGCTGATGATCATCCTGTGGGTGTACTTCCTGCTGCCGCTGCTCATCGGCCACAACGTGTCGGGCCTGCTGACGATGCTGTGCACGCTGGTGCTGTACGAGGCGGCCTACCTGTCGGAGGTGGTGCGCGCGGGCATCCTGTCGCTGCCCAAGGGGCAGATGGAGGCCGCACGGGCGCTCGGCCACAGCCATCTCGGCGCGATGTGGACCGTGGTGCTGCCGCAGGCGCTCTACAACATGCTGCCGAGCATGCTGAGCCAGTTCGTCTCCACCATCCAGGAGACCACGCTGGGCTACGTGATCAACGTGCCGGAGCTGACCTTCGCCGCCAACCAGATCAACAACCAGCTGCTGACGAAGCCGTTCCAGGTCTTCTTCATCCTGGCGCTCGTCTATTACGTCGTCTGCTTCAGCCTGACCGAACTGACGCGCTGGTTCGAGCGCCGCATCGCGGCACGCCGGGCCGGCCAGATCGGCGGGCTCGCGCCGGCGACGCCGGAGCCGTCCGCCCGGCTCGTCCCTGTCGACCACTGATGGAGTCCATCCCATGATCCTGTTCAACAACATCAACAAGTGGTACGGCGACTACCAGGCGCTGACCAACGTCAACGCCGAAGTGAAGAAGGGCGAGGTTGTGGTGCTCTGCGGCCCGTCGGGCTCGGGCAAGTCGACGCTGATCCGCACGGTGAACCGGCTGGAGGAGGTCAGGTCGGGCCAGCTGCTGTTCGACGGCCACGACATCCATGCGCCGATGAGCAGTGTGGAACTCAACCGGCTGCGCAGCCGCATCGGCTTCGTGTTCCAGAGCTTCAACCTGTTCCCGCACCTGTCGGTGCTCGACAACATCGTGCTGTCGCCGGTGCGCGTGCTGGGCGTGAAGCGCAGCGAGGCCAAGGCCCGCGCGATGGCGCTGCTCGAGCGGGTCGGCCTGCCGCACAAGGCGAATGCCTTCCCGGCGCAGCTCTCCGGCGGCCAGCAGCAGCGCGTGGCGATCGCCCGTGCGCTCGCGATGGAGCCGCCGGCCATGCTGTTCGACGAACCCACCAGCGCACTCGACCCCGAGATGGTTGGCGAGGTGCTGCAGGTGATGCGCGGCCTGGCCGACGACGGCATGACCATGATGTGCGTGACCCACGAGATGGGCTTCGCGCGCGAGGTGGCCGATCGCGTCTGGTTCATGGACGCCGGCCAGATCCTCGAGATGGCCGAGCCCGACACCTTTTTCAACAGTCCGCAGCATCCGCGCGCGCAGCGCTTCCTGTCGGACCTGCGCGCGCACTGAATCCACCGTCGTCTTCGTCTTCACCGCCTTCACTTTTTCTTCAGGAGTTCACCATGTCGATCTCGATTTCACCGCTTCGCCTGACGGCTGTCGCCGGCCTGCTGGCGCTTTCCATGGGCGCCCATGCCGACCAGTGGCAGGACATCAGCCAGCGCAAGGAACTCAAGTGCGGCACCTTCGCCGACGTGCCGCCCTTCGCCGCACCCGATCCCAAGACGCGCGAGATGGTCGGCTTCGACGTCGACCTGTGCAATGCGCTGGCCAGGCAGCTCGGCGTCGCGGCAAAGGTCACGCCGCTGTCGGTCGAGGCGCGCGTGCCCGAGGTGAAGCTCGGCCGTGTCGACGTGACCGTGGCCAACCTGGCCTACACCAAGAGCCGCGGCGAGCAGATCCAGTTCAGCGATCCGTACTACGTGGCCAAGGAGATGCTGGCCGTGAAGGCGTCCGACCCGGGCACCACCAAGGCCGACTTCAAGGGCAAGCGGTTGAGCTCGACCAAGGGCTCGACGTCGGAGCTGTCGATCAAGATGAACGGCTCCGACCCGGTGACCTTCCAGGACACGGGCTCGGCCTACATGGCGGTGCAGCAGAACAAGTCGGTCGGCATGGTCGCCAACACCATGACCATTACCAAGCTGGTCAATCAGTCGAAGACCGAAGGCACCGCGCTCAAGATGATCGCCGACCCGATGGTCCTGCAGCCGATCGGCATCGGCATGAAGAAGGACGAGCCGGTGCTGCTGGCCAAGGTCAACGCCGCACTGCTGGCGCTGGACAAGGCCGGCGAGATCGACAAGCTCTGGGCCAAGTGGCTCGGCCCGAACACCGAGTACAAGCTCACGCGCGACGAGAAGGTGACGCCGCTGTCCGAGTTGAAGTTCGAACTGCTGCCCTGATCGGCGTCGGCAATGGCATCGGCGTCGGCATCGGCATCGGCTTAAGGCCCGGCGTCCAGCCAGGTGCCGGTCGGCAGGCCGGACAGCGTGTACGGCCCGATGGCGGCGCGGATGAGCCGCAGGGTGGGATGCCCCACGGCTGCCGTCATGCGCCGCACCTGCCGGTTGCGGCCTTCATGGATCGTCAGCTCCAGCCAGGCGGTCGGAATGGTCTGGCGGACCCGGATCGGCGGCTCCCGGTCCCACACGGACGGCGGCTGCGGCAGCAGCAGGGCCTTGGCGGGCAGGGTGACGCCGTCGTTGAGCATCACGCCTTGCCGCAAGGCCGCCAGGGCCGCTTCGTCGGGCACGCCTTCGACCTGCGCCCAATAGGTCTTCGCCATCTTGAAACGCGGGTCGGCAATGCGGGCCTGCAGCGCGCCGTCATTGGTGAGCAGCAACAGCCCTTCGCTGTCGGCGTCGAGCCGGCCCGCGGCATAGACGTGCGGCACGTCGATGAATTCCTTCAGCCCCCGCCAGCGGCCTTCGGGCTGGAACTGGCTCAGCACGCCGTAGGGTTTGTTGAAGCGGATCAGTCGGGACGAAGTGGATGTTTGCATGTTCACGGCCGGCCCTGCATTGTCGCCGCCGGGGCCGGGCCGCCCGCAGGGTAGGGCGCGAAGCGGCTCTCGTTCTCGCTGACGTCCAGCGGACGCCCCACGAACGGGAAGGCGCGCTGCGGGCAGCCCGCGCGCTCGCACACCTTGCAGCCCATGCCGATCGGCGTGGCGATCCCGGGGTCGTCGAGGTCCATCCCGCGCGAATAGACCAGCCGCGGCGCATGGCGGACGTCGCAGCCCAGCGCGACCGAGAAGTCCTTGCCCGGTGCGCCGTAGCCGCCCTGGCCCGCCGAGACCGTGCGCGCAATCCACAGGTAGCTGCGGCCATCGGGCATGCATGCGAGCTGCGTCAGGATCTTTCCCGGCTGCGAGAACGCCTCGTAGACGTTCCACAGCGGACAGGTTCCGCCCGTCTTCGAGAAATGGAAGTGCGTGGCCGACTGCCGCTTCGAGATGTTGCCGGCGCGGTCCACCCGGACGAAGAAGAAAGGCACGCCCGGTGCGCCCGGCCGTTGCAGCGTGCTCAGCCGATGGCAGATGGTCTCGAAGCCCACGCCGAAGCGGCGCGACAGCCGGTCGATGTCGTAGCGCAAGGTCTCGGCGGCTTTCAGGAAGGGCGCGTAAGGCAGCAGCAGCGCGCCCGCGAAGTAGTTGGCCAGCCCGATGCGCGCCAGCGTGCGTGCCTGCGGCTCCTGGCGGAGGTCGGAGGTGTCGACCAGCGCGTCCAGCAGCGGCGAATACGACAGGAAGGCCAGCTGCGTGGCCAGCTGGAACGCGACCTGCCCCGCGTCCAGCGACGCCGACAGGCGCAGGACCTTGCTGCCGGGGTCGTAGCTGCGCTGGCGGGTATCGACCTCCTCGTGCGATCGGACGACGTGGATGCCATGCTGCGCGGCCAGTTGCCGTGCCAGCCAGTCGGTCAGCGGACCGCCGTCGGCGCTCGCCCGGGCCGCGAGCGACTCGGCGGTACGGTCCACGTCGTCGAAGTGGTTCTGGTGCGAGAAGAAGAAATCGCGCACCCGCTCGAAGGCCATCGGCCGCGAAGGCGCGAGCTCGGCGCGGCCGTCGCCCAGCTGGAGCGCCAGCGCTTCCAGCCGCTGGCCGGCGTCCAGGTTGCGGCGGTGCAGCGCCAGCAGCGCACGGCCGACGGCGGGCATCTGCGAGGCGATCTCGCGCAGTTCGGGCAGGGCGATGGCCTCGCCGCCCGGGTTGTCCGCCAGCGCCTCCTGCATGCCTGCAACGAGGCGCGCTTCTTCGTCCTCCGAGAACTGCTGGACATCCACGCCGAGCGCCTTGCTGACCTTGAGCAGCACGGCGACCGTGAGCGGGCGCTGGTTCTGCTCCAGCTGGTTCAGGTAACTCGGCGACAGGCCCAGCGTCTGCGCCATCGCGATCTGCGACAGGCCGCGCTCGCCGCGCAGCTTGCGCAGGCGAACGCCCATGAAGGTCTTCTTCATGGGCGTGCCGACGCCACTGCGCAGTCCGGGTGATTTGCAGAATTCGCAAATTCGAGGGTTTGGGTTCGCAAGATTTCGCCCTTTCAGTCCTTCATCGATAGAGCGATTGTGCGTAGATTGCGAAGCATGACAACACCACAAACGACCGTTTCGAGCGGCACGCCCCCCGCAGGCTTCAAGCCCAAGAAATCCGTCGCGCTGTCCGGCGTCACGGCCGGCAACACGGCGCTGTGCACCGTCGGGCGCACCGGCAACGACCTGCACTACCGCGGCTACGACATCCTCGACATCGCCGAGGTCTGCGAGTTCGAGGAGATCGCGCACCTGCTGGTGCACGGCAAGCTGCCCAACGCAGCCGAACTGCGCGCCTACAAGACCAGGCTCAAGGCCATGCGCAACGTGCCGGTCAGCGTGAAGCTGGCGCTGGAACAGATTCCTGCCGGTGCGCATCCGATGGACGTCATGCGCACTGGCGTGTCCGCCCTGGGTTGCACGCTGCCCGAGAAGGACGACCACAACACGCCCGGCGCACGCGACATCGCCGACCGGCTGATGGCGTCGCTCGGCTCGATGCTGCTGTACTGGTACCACTGGTCCACCAACGGCAAGCGCATCGAACTGGAAACCGATGACGACTCCATCGGCGCGCACTTCCTGCACCTGCTGCACGGCAGCAAACCCAGCGGTGCGTGGGAGCGCGCGATGCACACCTCGCTGAACCTGTACGCCGAGCACGAGTTCAATGCCTCGACCTTTGCGGCCCGCGTGATCGCCGGCACGGGCAGCGACATGTATTCGGCCGTCTCCGGCGCCATCGGCGCCTTGCGCGGCCCCAAGCACGGCGGTGCCAACGAGGTGGCCTTCGAGATCCAGAAGCGCTACGACAGCCCCGACGATGCCGAAGCCGACATCCGCCGCCGCGTCGAGGCCAAGGAGGTCGTGATCGGCTTCGGCCACCCGGTCTACACCGTGAGCGACCCGCGCAACGTGGTCATCAAGGGCGTGGCCAGGGTGCTCTCGGGAGAGACCGGATCGACCAAGATGTACGACATCGCCGAGCGGCTGGAATCGGTGATGTGGGAGGTGAAGAAGATGTTCCCCAACCTGGACTGGTTCAGCGCCGTGAGCTATCACATGATGGGCGTGCCGACCGCCATGTTCACGCCGTTGTTCGTCATCGCGCGGACCTCGGGCTGGGCCGCGCACATCATCGAGCAGCGCATCGACAACAAGATCATCCGGCCGAGTGCGAACTACACGGGCCCCGAAGACCTGGCGTTCGTGCCGATCCAGGACCGCCTCTGAATCGCTTCCAAGCCGCCTCCAACCCACCGCGAAACCGGCGGCACCGCAGCGTGCCGCCCGCCCCATGAATATCCGATACCGCAAGAACCTGCCCGGCACATCGCTGGATTATTTCGACGCCCGCGCGGCCGTCGACGACATCGCACCCGGTGCCTACGACCGCTTGCCCTACACCTCGCGCGTGCATGCCGAGAACCTGGTGCGCCGCTGCGACCCGGCGACCCTGGTCGACTCGCTGCGGCAACTGATCGAACGCCGACGCGACCTGGACTTCCCGTGGTTCCCGGCGCGCGTCGTGTGCCACGACATCCTGGGCCAGACCGCGCTGGTCGACCTGGCCGGCCTGCGCGATGCCATCGCCGACATGGGCGGCGACCCGGCCAAGGTCAACCCGGTGGTGCAGACCCAGTTGATCGTGGACCACTCGCTGGCCGTGGAGTTCGCCGGCTTCGATCCGGACGCATTCGCCAAGAACCGCGCGGTGGAGGATCGCCGCAACGAAGACCGCTTCCACTTCATCGAATGGACGAAGAAGGCGTTCAAGAACGTCGAGGTGATCCCGCCGGGGAACGGGATCATGCATCAGATCAACCTTGAAAGAATGAGCCCCGTGGTGCATGCGAAGGACGGTGTCGCCTACCCGGACACGCTGGTCGGCACCGACAGCCACACGCCGCATGTCGATGCGCTGGGCGTCATCGCGATCGGCGTCGGCGGCCTCGAGGCCGAGAGCGTGATGCTGGGCCGCGCCTCCTGGATGCGCCTGCCGGACATCGTCGGCGTCGAACTGACGGGCCGCCCGCAGCCGAACATCACCGCGACCGACATCGTGCTGGCCCTGACCGAGTTCCTGCGCGTGGAAAAGGTGGTCGGCGCCTACCTGGAGTTCCACGGCGAGGGCGCGCGTGCGCTGACGCTGGGCGACCGCGCGACCATCTCGAACATGACGCCGGAGTTCGGCGCCACCGCAGCCATGTTCTCGATCGACCGGATGACCATCGACTACCTGCGCCTGACCGGCCGCGAGGACGAACAGGTCCGCCTGGTCGAGCTGTATGCAAAGCAGACCGGGCTGTGGTCCGATGCGCTGGAGACCGCCGAATACGAGCGCGTGCTGCGCTTCGACCTGTGTTCGGTCGTGCGCAACATGGCCGGCCCGTCGAACCCGCACAGGCGGTTGCCGACGTCCGACCTGGCGGCGCGCGGCATCGCTGCATCGTGGCAAGAGACGCCCGGCCAGATGCCCGACGGTGCGGTGATCATCGCGGCCATCACCAGTTGCACCAACACCAGCAATCCGCGCAACGTGATCGCCGCCGGGCTGCTGGCCCGCAACGCGAATGCGCGCGGCCTGACGCGCAAGCCGTGGGTCAAGTCGTCCCTGGCGCCAGGCTCGAAGGCGGTGCAGCTCTACCTGGAAGAAGCGGGGCTGCTGCATGAACTGGAGCGGCTCGGGTTCGGCGTCGTGGCCTTTGCGTGCACCACCTGCAACGGCATGTCCGGCGCGCTGGACCCCGCCATCCAGCAGGAAGTGATCGCGCGCGACCTGTACGCCACGGCCGTGCTGTCGGGCAACCGCAATTTCGACGGCCGCATCCATCCTTATGCCAAGCAGGCCTTCCTGGCCTCGCCGCCGCTGGTGGTGGCCTACGCCATCGCCGGCACCGTGCGCTTCGACATCGAGAAGGACGTGCTGGGCACCGATGCCGACGGCCGCGCCGTGACGCTGAAGGACATCTGGCCGAGCGACACGGAGATCGATGCGATCGTTGCGGCGAGCGTCAAGCCCGAGCACTTCCGCCGGGTGTACGACCCGATGTTCAGGATCGGCGCCGTCAATGGCGAGGCCGTCAGCCCGCTGTACGACTGGCGCCCGCAAAGCACCTACATCCGACGCCCGCCGTACTGGGAAGGGGCGCTGGCCGGCGAGCGCACCTTGCGCGGCCTGCGTCCGCTGGCCGTGCTGCCGGACAACATCACGACCGACCACCTGTCGCCGTCCAACGCGATCCTGATGGACAGCGCTGCCGGCGAGTACCTGCACAGCATGGGCTTGCCGGAAGAAGACTTCAATTCATACGCGACGCACCGCGGCGACCACCTGACCGCCCAGCGCGCGACCTTCGCCAACCCGCAACTGGTCAATGAGATGGCCGTGGTCGACGGCCGCGTGAAGAAGGGGTCGCTGACCCGCATCGAACCCGAGGGCGAGGTCGTGCGCATGTGGGAGGGCATCGAGCACTACATGCGGCGCAGGCAACCGTTGATCATCGTCGCCGGCGCCGACTACGGCCAGGGCAGCTCGCGCGACTGGGCTGCCAAGGGCGTGCGGCTGGCGGGCGTCGAGGCGATCGCCGCCGAAGGCTTCGAGCGCATCCACCGCACCAACCTCATCGGCATGGGCGTGCTGCCGCTGGAGTTCAAGCCCGGCGTGAGCCGGCTGACGCTGGGCCTGGACGGCTCCGAGGTCTACGATGTCGTGGGCGAGCGCCAGCCGCGCACCACGCTCACGCTGGTGGTTCACCGCAGGAACGGCGAGCGCGTCGACGTACCCATGACCTGCAGGCTGGACACGGCCGAGGAGGTTTCGATCTACGAAGCCGGCGGCGTGCTGCAGCGCTTTGCACAGGACTTTCTCGCAGCCGGCCAGCCGGCCTGAACAACGTATCGCATGTCACATATCTCCCAGATCAGGATTCCCGCCACCTACATGCGCGGCGGCACCAGCAAGGGCGTGTTCTTCCGCCTGCAGGACCTGCCCGCCGTTGCCCGCGAGCCCGGCCCCGCGCGCGATGCGCTGCTGCTGCGCGTGATCGGCAGCCCCGACCCGTATGGCAAGCAGATCGACGGCATGGGCGCGGCGACGTCGAGCACCAGCAAGACCGTCATCCTGTCCGCCAGCAGCCGGCCCGGCCACGATGTCGACTACCTGTTCGGGCAGGTCGCCATCGACCAGCCCTTCGTCGACTGGAGCGGCAATTGCGGCAACCTGTCGGCCGCGGTCGGGCCCTTCGCGATCAGCAACGGGCTGGTCGACGCGCAGCGCATTCCGCGCGACGGCGTGGCCATCGTGCGCATCTGGCAGGCCAACATCGGCAGGACCATCGTGGCGCACGTGCCCATGGCCGATGGTGCGGTGCAGGAGACGGGCGGCTTCGAGCTCGACGGCGTGACCTTCCCGGCGGCCGAGGTGCAGCTCGAGTTCATCGATCCGGCCGACGAAGGCGAGGACGGGGAGGGCGGCGCGATGTTCCCGACCGGCAACCTGGTGGACGACCTGGCGGTGCCCGGCATCGGCACGCTGAAGGCGACGCTGATCAACGCCGGCATTCCCACCATCTTCGTCAATGCCGGGTCGATCGGCTACACCGGCGCCGAGCTGCAGGACGCGATCAACGGCGACGCCGATGCGCTCGCCATGTTCGAGACCATCCGCGCCCACGGCGCCGTGCGCATGGGCCTGATCCGGCATGTGGATGACGCTGCGCGGCGCCAGCACACGCCGAAGGTCGCCTTCGTCGCACCGCCTGCCGCCTACGTTGCCTCCAGCGGCAAGGCGGTGGCGGCGGGCGACGTGGACCTGCTGGTGCGGGCGCTCTCGATGGGCAAGCTGCACCACGCGATGATGGGGACGGCCGCCGTGGCGATCGGCACGGCGGCGGCCATCCCCGGGACGCTCGTGAACCTGGCGGCTGGCGGCGAGGAACGCTCGGCGGTGCGCTTCGGGCATCCCTCGGGCACCTTGCGCGTGGGCGCCGAGGCCCGGCAGGCCGACGGCCAGTGGACGGTGACGAAGGCCCTGATGAGCCGCAGCGCCCGTGTGTTGATGGAAGGCTGGGTCCGAGTGCCCGGCGACAGTTTCTGATTGGAAAGCTTCAAGCATGTCGACCCGCAAGACTCTCAAATCCCTGGCAGAAGCCCGCCGCGGCGTTCTCGTGCCGGGCGCGTTCAACGCCCTGTCCGCCAAGGTCATCGAAGACCTCGGCTTCGAGGCCATCTACGTCACCGGCGCCGGTGTCACCAACATGTGGTTCGGCATGCCGGACCAGGGCTTCATGGGCCTGCACGAGATCGCCGACCACACGGCACGCATCCGCGACGCCGTGAGCCTGCCGCTGATCGTCGATGCCGACACCGGTTTCGGCAACGCGCTCAACGTGCGCCACACGGTGCGCGTGCTCGAACGTGCCGGCGCGGACTGCATCCAGCTCGAAGACCAGGTCGCGCCCAAGCGCTGCGGCCACTTCTCGGGCAAGGAGGTCATCTCGACGGAGGAGGCCGTCAGCAAGATCAAGGCAGCCGTCGATGCCCGGCACGACCCGGACTTCCTCATCATGGCGCGCACCGATGCCTGCGCCACGCAGGGTTTCGAAGCCGCGCTCGAACGCGCGCAACGCTTCGCGGAGGCCGGCGCCGACATCCTGTTCGTGGAGGCCGTCACCACGGCGGAGCAAATCCGCGCGCTGCCGCAGCGGCTTCAGAAGCCGCAGTTGATGAACATGGTGATCGGCGGCAAAACGCCGATCTTCGGTGCGCAGGAATTGAGCGAGCTCGGCTACGGCATCGTGCTGTATGCCAATGCGGCGCTGCAGGGCGCAGTCGCCGGCATGCAGAAGGCGCTGACGGTGCTGCGCGACACCCGGCGCGTGGACGAAGACCCCGCGCTGGTCGTGTCGTTCGCGGAGCGGCAGCGCCTGGTCGGCAAGCCCGAATGGGATGCGCTGGAGAAGCGCTACACCTGAGCGTCGGCAGTGGCGGACGCGCCGGGCTGCCGCGTGCGTCAGCCCAGGTTCAGCGCGTTGGTCAGGTCGCCCAGCAAAGCCTGGCCGCGCGCCGCCATGGCTTCGTCGCGCATCTGCAGTCCGGGGAGTTTCTCCAGGTCGAAGACGCGGGTGATCAGGCGCAGCACCGACGCGGTGTCGTAAGGCGTGTGGTCGACGACGCCCTTGCGCGACAGCGGCGAAATCACCAGGGCCGGGACGCGCGAACCAGGGCCGAAGCGGTCGCCTGCCGGCGGCGCCACGTGGTCCCACCATCCGCCGTTCTCGTCGACCGTCACGACCACGACCATGTTTTCCCACTGCGGGCTGTTGCGCAGCAGCTGGATGGCATGGGCGATGTGCTGGTCGCCCGAGGCGACGTCGGCATAGCCGGCATGCATGTTGAGGTTGCCCTGCGGTTTGTAGAAAGTCACCGCCGGCAGCTGTCCCGCGCGCGCATCGGCGAGAAACTTGTTGGAGGACTCGTCGTCGCCCAGCCCTGCGTCACGCAAGCGTTTGCTGCGCGCCGCGGTGCCCGGCGCCAGGTTCTTGAAGTAGTTGAAGGGCTGATGGTGGTATTGGAAGTTGGGCACCACCGGCGTGCCGTTCGCGATGTTGGCGCCATGCTGGTCGAGCGTCTGCTGGAACGCGCCCGCATACCAGGCCCAGTCCACGCCCTTGCGATCGAGCTTGTCGCCGATGTGTTCGTGCGATTGCGGTGGCAGCGCCGTGGCGTTCTGTGCCAATGCAAAGTCGACCACGTTGCCCGAGGCATCGAGCTTCAGGTTGGTCCACGTCGGGATGTAGGGCGGCGCCATGGTGTTGACGGCGTAGCTCACGCGGGTGCCGTCCGGCAAGGTCTCGGTCGGTGTCAGGGCACTCGGACCGAAACGGGGGATGCCGTCGAGTGCGCTCGCCGGCGATGCGGGCAGCGGCTTCAGGCGCGCGTCGTCGGCGCGGCCGCTCACGGTCGTGGCGATGAGCTCGCGTGCGATCGACCGGTCCGCATCCGGATAGCTCGGCGCGGCCGCGGAGATCAGGTAGAGGTGGTTGAGGAAGGAGCCGCCGAACGCACCCTGGAAGAAGTTGTCGCACAGCGTGAATTCCTGGGCGAGTCCCCACAGGCGCAGGGCGTAGTCGGTGTTGGCGTAGTAGCCCATGGTGAAGCCGCCCGAGTCGGCCCACGCCACGAACTGGTCGTTCTTGCCGCCATTGATCTGCATCTGGTTTTGATAGAACACATGCCAGAGGTCGCGGGTGACCAGCGTCAGCGGCAGGTCTTCGCCCTTCGGCCCCTTGAGGGCGAACGGTGCGTTCAGCAGGTTCTTCTGGAACTGCTGTTCGGGCGCATAGGTGAGGCCGTTGTGCGTCTGTGCCTTGGGCAGCCAGCCGCCGGGCACGACAGGCAGCACCGGCAGCACGGTCTTGCCGTCGCGATCGACCTGCTGGTAGTCCTCCGGGCGCAGTTTCGACAGAGGCGCCTGCAGGCCCGGATAGTTGGCGAACAGGTTGTTGAAGCTGCGGTTCTCGCCGTAGATCACCACCACGGTCTTGACCTTCCGGCGCAATGCCGCATCCAGCTCGACGGAGGCTCGCGTGTTCGTGGGGGTCGTCTGGCAGCCGGAGAGCAGGCTCGTGCTCGCAGCGGCTGCGATCGGTGCGGTCAATGCGCCGCCCAGCAGGCGACGGCGGCTCACTGAAAGAAGGGAGTCGGCCGATTCGGTGTTGGGCGTCGGCTTCGAATCCTGCGTGTTTTTCATGTTGGAGTCAGCAAGTTGGAACAAGCAGCGAACGTAGAGATTCTGTGCGTCGGTTCCGTGACAGAACATGCGCAGCGCGCCGTTCGGACGAAATTTCGTCCGATGTGCCGGCGCAATGAAAGGCATTCGAAAGCTGGGTGCTCAGGCCGGTGCCGTTTCGGTCTCCGCCTCGGCCTGCACCACCTGCACCGCCCGGTTGCGCAGCCGCAGCGCGAGTACCGTCGCTGCGCACAGCACGCACAACGCCGCCGTCATCGTCACGCCCAGCCCGCGCGCGTCCGACAACATGCCGAACAGCGGCGACACCAGTCCCCCCACCGAAAGCGCAAGCCCCAGCGTGATGCCGCTGGCCGTGGCCGGATTGCGTGGCAGGTAGTCCTGCGCCAGCGTCACCTGCGCGGCGAAGGGCAGGAACATGCTCATGCCGAGCAGCGCGGTGCAGGCCAGTGCCATGCCGGCCGACGGTGCGAGCACGATGCCCGCCATCGACGGCAGGGCGAGCAGGTAGCCCGCGCGGATCGTGCCGATGCGCCCCGTGCGGTCGCCCAGCCAGCCGCCGAGAAGCGTACCGACCGCGCCCGCAGCCGTGAAGGCAGTGAGCGCCGCCGCGCCCTGAAAGGCCGTGCCGTGCAGGTCGCGCGTGATGCGCAGCGACAGCATCGACAACACGGTGACGTAGGGGATCGACCAGCCCACGATGGTCGCCACCAGCCAGCCGAAGGCGCGCCAGTCGTTGTGCGGCTTGAGCAATCGGGCGTCGGCCGTGCGCGCCGCCTTCGCGGCCGCCGCCGTGGCCGCACCGCCGCGCCCGGCGTTCGCCAGCAGCCACACCGCGCCCATCGCCAGTGCCGGCAGGCCCAGCAGGTAGCTGCGCGCCAGTCCACCGCCGCTCACCGCGGTGGCTGCCAGCACCGGTGCGAACGAGGCACCGATGGTGCCGCCGACCGAGAACACGCTCATCGCTTTCTGCGACGCGCCACCGGCCGCCCGCGCCGCGACGGTGGCCGGCGGGTGGTAGGCCGCGATGCCCAGTCCGCACAGCGCGATGGCGATCCAGGTCATCAGGTAGCTGTGGCTCAGGCCGGCCAGCACCACGCCCAGCGCGGCCACCAGGAAGCCGGTGGGCACCAGCCAGCTGCGCGGGTGCCGGTCGGCATACAGGCCGAAGAGTGGTTGCACCACGCTCGACAAGCCGGTGGCCGCGAGCATCAGCCCGCTGACGGCCGTGTAGCTGTAGCCCCGCTCCAGCACCATGAAAGGCAGCAGTGCAGGCACCAGGCCTTGATAGAGGTCGTTGACGGCATGGGTGCCGGTGAGCAGCCCGAGTCGGCGCTTGTTCATTCGATCGATTCCTTGATGTCCATGGGCTTTCGGTAGCGGAGAGGCATCGTAGGAAGCCATGGGCAGATGTTCTCGCCACGAATCGGCATGTATCGTCGAGGAATGGACAAACTGAATCTGCGCCCTGCCGAGGGCGAGTCGACCCCGCGCGCGGTGGCCGCGCTGGCGACCGATCCTGAAGGCGACGCCTTCATTCCGCTGCACACGCACCGGCGCGGGCAGCTGATCCATGCGATCTCAGGGGTGATGCTGGTGAGCGCCGTCGCCGGCAGCTGGGTGGTGCCGCCGGGTCGCGGGGTATGGGTTCCGGCCGGCATGGCGCACCAGATCCGAATGGCGGGCGAGGTGAAGATGCGCACCGTGTTCGTCGAGCCAGGCACGCGCGCCGACCTGGGCGGCGACTGCCGCGTGATCCACGTCGGCGAGCTGCTGCGTGCGCTGATCGTCACGGCCGCGTCGCTGCCGCATGACTACGCGCCTGGTGGGCGTGACGAGCGCGTGATCGAGCTGATGCTCGATGAGATCGAAGCAGCGCCCGCGCTGGCGCTGCATGTGCCCATGCCGCGCCACGCGCGCCTGGCCGCGCTGTGCGAAGCGCTGGTGCGCGATCCCTCGCTGCCTGCCTCGCTGGACGACTGGGCGCTGCGCCTGCACATGAACAGCCGCACGCTGGCGCGTCTTTTCCAGCGCGAGACGGGCATGAACTTCGGCGCGTGGTGCCGCCAGGCGCGCCTGCTGCTGAGCTTGCCGAAGCTGGCGGCCGGCGCGTCCATCCTCGAGGTGGCGCTGGCGCACGGCTACGAGAGCCCGAGCGCCTTCACCGCGATGTTCCGCCGCACGCTGGGGGTGCCGCCCAGCCAGTACCTGCATCGAGCAGATATCAAATGACGTTCATCGTCTCCTTGCGCGGATCCGACCAAGCGACGGAGGTCGGCGAGCAGCCCGGCTGCCGATCACGCAACGGGATGGTCCCGCGTCCGCAGCGCCAAGGGGCCGAGCGCATGCAGTGCCGGCGGGCACTCCTCCGCCTGGTTGTAGCAAGGGAAGCGCACGGCCGTGTCGCGGAACGATTTCAGCATCTGCCCGAGCCCCTGGAGCCCATGCGCGCGCGTTCGGCGCACCCGTGCCAGGTCGAGCACCATCGGAATGGTTTCCGCCGCATCGCCCGCCTGATGCAGCACGTCGCCCTCCGGGCCCACCAGGATCGATCGGCCGTTGCCCAGCTCGCCCGCGCTGTTGATGTCGATGAAGTAACACTGGTTGGCGATCGCGTTCGCTCGCGCCAGGATCAGCTCCTGCCCGCGGTCGGTCGTGCCGGTCATGGTCGGATGAAGGATGACTTCGGCGCCGCGCCAGGCGAGTGCGCGCGACACCTCCGGGAACCACTGGTCGTAGCAGATCGACAGGCCGAAGCGGCCGACGCCCGGCACGTCGAAGGTCGAGATTTCGCTGCCGTGGGCGATGCCCGCCTCGTAGGGCAGGAACGGGTAGATCTTGCGGTAGCGCGCGACCACCGTCCCGTCCGGCGCGATCGCCGAGGCGGTGTTGTAGGTGCGGTCCTCGCAGCGCTCGTACAGCGAGCCGGGCACGAGCCAGATGCCATGCCGGCGCGCCAGCTGGCGGTAGGCTTCCTCCGCCGGGCCCGGCAGCGGCTGCGCGCGGGCGCGCAGGGGGCCGAAGGTCGCCAGCTCGCTCAGCACGATCATCTGCACCCACGGGAACCGCTGCATCGTGAGCGCGATATGCCGGGCGATGTGCTCCTGGTTGTCCTCGGCCGCGAGTGCCAGCTGCAATCCCGCAATGGCGAATTCGCTCATGTCATGTCTCTCTTTTCTGGTGCCGGTGACTGTTGGCTGATCGACGCGTACAGCGCCCGGCTGTAGGGGTGGTCCGGGGTGTCATAGAACCTGGCCGCGTCGGCCACCTCGACCAGTTCCCCTTGTCGCATCACCGCGACGCGATGCGAGACATAGCGTGTTGCAGCCAGGTTGTGCGAGATGAACAGCGCGGCAAAGCCGTGCTGGTCCTGCAACTGGCGGATGAGATTGAGGATCTGGCTCTGCACCGACACGTCGAGCGCACTGACGGCCTCGTCGAAGACCACGAAGCGTGGCTGCGTGATCAGCGCCCGCGCGATGGCCATGCGCTGGCGCTGGCCGCCCGACAGTTCGCCCGGGTAGCGCTGAGCGAGTTCCGCCGGGAGGCCGACCTTGGCGAGCATCTCGTCGACGCGGTCCGATCGGTCCTTGGCGGAGCCCCAGCCCTGGATCGCCAGCGGTTCCATGATCGACAGCCCGCTGCGAAGACGCGGGTTGAGCGCCCATTCGGGATGCTGGAACACGACCGACAACGCGCCCGAGCGGCGCACCTGGTCGTCGAAGGGCTGGCCATCGAAGCGGAAGCTGCCGGAACTCGGCGCGATCAGGCCGAGCGCTACGCGGCCCAGCGTCGACTTGCCGGAGCCCGACTCGCCGACCAGGCCGAGCGTCTCGCCGGGCGCGATCGACAGCGTGATCCCCCTGACGGCGGGCACGTCCACGTGCCGCCACAGTCCACGCTTGCGGTAGGTCACGCCGAGTGACGCGAACTCGATGATGGAAATGTCGGTCATGCGAGCGCGCGCTCCATGTGCGCGAGGTCTTCTGCCGCGAAATGGCAGGCCACGGTACGGCCGTCGACACTGCGCTCCGCGGGCCGCTCGACGAGGCAGCGGGCCTGCGCGATACCGCAGCGCGGCGCGAAGGTGCAGCCGGTGGCGGCGCCCTTGAGTACCGGCGGAACGCCCGGGATCGGCAGCAGCTTCTGGCCGGGACGCTCATTGCCCGCCGCGGCCCGGATGAGCGCGCGGGTGTAGGGGTGGCGCGGCCTGCTGGCGATGCGCCCGCTGGCGCCGGTCTCGATGATTCGTCCGCCGTACATCACGGCCAGGCGTTCGCAGCGCTGCGTCACCATGTGCAGGTCGTGGCTCATCAGAACCAGGCTGGCGCCGGTGGTGGCGCGCAGCGCCGTCAGGAGGTCAAGGATCACGCCCTGAACGGAAGCGTCCAGCGAGGCGGTGGGTTCGTCGGCGATCAGGATGGCCGGCCGGCGCGCGATCGCCTGGGCGATCACGACGCGCTGGGCCATGCCGCCCGAGAGTTCATGCGGGAACTTGGCCGACGTCTGCGCAGCGTCGGGCAAGCCGACACGATCGAGCAGCGCCTCGACGTCCGCGCGCGTCGCACCGGCGCCGAGCGCCAGTGCGACCTGGCGTCCGACGCGCATCGTCGGGTCCAGCGCCGCCATCGGGTTCTGGTAGACGATGCCCAGCTTCTCCCGGCGCAGCCTGCGCAGCGCATCGGGCGTGCACGACAAGGCCGAATGACCCCCGATGCGCACATCGCCCGCTTCGACCTGCGCGTTCGGCGCCAGCAGCCGGCCGATGGCCATGCCCAGCGTCGATTTTCCCGACCCGCTCTCGCCGACGATGGCCAGGCTGTCGCCCGCCGCGATGTCGAGGTCCACGCCGTCCAGCGCGCGCACCGGCGCCTGGCCGCGCCCCATGCGGTAGGAGATCACAAGGCCCCGAAGTTCGACGTCGTCGCTCATTGCAGCGGCCTTCCGCGCAAGGGTTCGAGTGCGTCGCGTATCGCGTCACCGAGAAGATTGACAGACATGATCGACAGCGCGAGACACAGTCCCGGTATGAGCACCAGTGAAGGCGACAGGTTGAGATAGACGCTACCCAGCCGCAACAGCGACCCGAGCGACGCGAGCGGCGGCTGCACGCCGAGTCCGAGAAAGCTCAGGCCGCTTTCGATCAGCATGCCGACCGACAGCGCATAGCTCAGCTGGACAACCGCGGCACCCCACACGTTGGGCAGGATGTGGATGCGCAGCACGCGCCATGTCGACGCGCCGGACACCGTGGCAGCGACCACGAAGTCGCGCTTCGACACCGACAGCGTGGCTGCGCGGATCACCCGCACGAACAGCGGCAGCGTGGCCGTGGCGATCACCACGACCGCGGCGCTGCCGCCGGCCCCGAGCACCGCGGCGGCAAGCAGTCCGAACAGCAGTGCGGGAAAGGCGAACAGCACGTCGGCCAAACGCGCGATGAGCGAGTCCGTGAAGCCCTGCATGTAGCCCGCGACCATGCCCAGCAGCGTGCCGAGCAGGCCGGTGATCAGCACGGCAGCGGAAGAGACCAGGAAGGTGGCGCCGATGCCCTGGACCACCCGGGGCAGGTAGTCCCGCCCCAGTTCGTCGGTGCCCATCGGAAAGGCGAGGCTGGGGCCGGCGAGCCTTGGACCCGCGCCGATCGCCTCGGGGTCGCCCAGGGGCAGCAACGGCCCGACGGTGCCCACGAATACCAGCAGCACGAGCAGAACCGCGCCCAGCAGCCCCAGCGGATCGGCCCGGAGAAAGCGCCACAACGCGCGTGCGGCTCTCATCGGGCACCCCGCGCCGCGCCGATGCGCGGGTCGATGAGCGCATAGGCTACGTCGGCGGCCATGTTCAGCGCCACGAACACGAAGGCGGCGATCAGCACGCCGGCCTGCACCACGGCATAGTCCCGGCCCTCCAGCGAGCTGTAGATGTAGTAGCCGACGCCGGGAATGGAGAACAACACCTCCGCAATGACGGCACCGCCGAGGAGAAAGCCGAAGTAGGTCGCGGTGACGGTCACCACGGGGATCGACGCATTGCGAAGAATGTGATGGCGCACGATGCGCAGTGGCGGGTCGCCGCGGCCGACCGCGGCGAGGATGTGGCCTTCGGTCAGGGTACGAAGGACTGCGTCGCGCGTGATGCGCAGGATCAGCGCAATGCCGAAGATGCTCAGCGACGCGACCGGCAGGACCACTGTCTTGAGGTTGCCCCAGGCATCTTCCGAGAACGGGACGAAGCCGCCGACCTTCAAACCCAGCGACCATGTCGAGAAGACGAAGATCAGCACGCTGCCGACGACGAATTCCGGCACGCTCGCACCCAGCGCGCCGACGAGGCGGCCGATGCGCCCGCCGCTCGCCCCTTCGGCCACGGCACTCCACACGCCGATCGGGAAACCCACCAGCAGCACGAGCAGCAGCGTGAGCGACGCCAGCTCGGCAGTGACCGGCACGCGCCGCAGCATCTCGTCGATCACCGGCGTGTTGCTGACCATCGACACACCGAAGTCGCCGTGCATCAACGCCATGAGCCATTGGCCGAATTGAACGACGACCGGCTGGTCCAGGCCGTATCGGGCACTGATCAACGCCCGTGTTTCGGGCGTGGCGAACGGGCCGAGCAGGACATCTGCGTAGCCGCCCGGCACGAGGCGCAACGAGATGAAGACCAGGAGCGAGACGCCCAGCATGGTCGTCGCGCCGATCAGCAGGCGCGGTATCAGAAAGAAGGCCAGCCGCAACATGTCGTCAGCGTCCGGCGCTTGGTGTCACACCGCGGCTCATCGCTTCTTCGGGTCGAATTCGGCCACGTACTGGTACGTGTTCGACGAGCCGGAAACCGGGTCGAGGCGGATCGCCACGCGGTCGCTGCGATGGACGAAGAAGTCCACCTTGTCGACCAGCGCCAGGATGTTGGCGCCATCGTCGATGCCGCGGCAGATGTCGGCGAGCTGCGTGTCGCGCTCTGCGCCAGCCGATTCGCTCTTGACCTTCTCCAGCGCATCCGCGAGCGAAGGGACGTACTCCTGGAACATCTTGTTCCAGACCGCGAACTTGGGGTTCCACCAGGCGATCACCATCGACGGGTCGCTGTAGCCGGCCAGCCATGAAAGGGCGGCGTCGAACTCGCCCTTGGTGAAGACGCGGTTCAGCGCTTCGGCCGTCGGCAGTTGCTGGATCTTCACGTTGATGCCGGCCGGCTTCACGTTCTGCTGGATCACCTGCGCAATGCGCGCGTAGGTCGGGTCGGAGGCTGGCGCAATGATCTCCACGTCCACGCTCGGCTTGCCGGTGGCGGCGACCAGCTCGCGCGCCTTGGCCAGGCGCTCCGCACGTGGCAGCTTGTAGGTGTCGAGGTCGTGGCACGCGGCCTTGCCGAAGGCGCGGGGAATCGGGTAGTCGGGCTTTGCGGCGCCTGCGAACACGATGCTGGCGATGGCATCGCGGTCGATGGCGAGGTTCATCGCCTGGCGCAGCCGCTTGTCCTTGAAGGGCGACTTCTCGGACAACGCGTTGATGTCCAGGCGGTAGTAGTTGGTCGTGTTCTGCGAGGTCACGACGAGGCGGTTGTCGCTCGCGACCAGGCGGCCGATGTCGGGATTGGAGAAGCCTGCGTAGTCGATGCGGCCGTCGCGCAGCGCGGCGATGCGCGCGGCATCGTCGGGGATGATGCGCACGTTCAGGCGATCGGCCTTCGGATAGCCCGGCCGCCAGTAATACGGATTGCGCACCAGCGTCCAGCTCTCCTTGGGCTTGTATGTCTCGACCATGAACGGGCCCGAGCCCAGGAGGCTGCGGGTCGGGTCGAAGCTGCCGTCGCGGAACTCCTTCATCGGAAGGATCGCGGCCGTGATGTGTGCGAGCGACGCCAGGAACGCGGCGTGCGGCTTCTCCAGGTCGATCCTGACGGTCTGGTCGTCCACCGCCGTCAGCGTCTTGATCGAACCGAACTGGCGCGACCAGTACGAAACGATGCGGTTGCTGGCTTTCTTCTTCTCCTCGTCCGTCTTTGCGGCCGCGACGCCGGCCGGATTCATCTCCACGCCCGTGATGCGCTGCAGGCTGCCGATGACGTCGGCAGCCGTCACGGGCCGCCCGTTCGACCACTTCGCCTCCTTGCGCAGGACGAGCACGTAGCTGGTCGGCGAGGGCTGGCTCCACGACACGGCCAGGCCCGGCTGCAGGTGCATGTCCTTGTCGGTGGTCAGCAGTGTTTCGTAGACGTGCTCGTAGATTGCCCACGATGCGACGGTCCCTGCCATGTGGACGTCCATCGTGTCGAGGTCGGCGTTGGCGCCCCAGGACAGCTCCTTGCCTGTCTGGGGCGACTGCGCCATCGACGGCGCAACACCCGCCCATGCAGTGACGGCGGCCATCGCCAGCAGCGCAAGTGTCCGACGGCCTGGCCGTCCTCTCATCAAAGCAATCTTCATGAACTGGAACTCCTGAATGAATATGTCGAGTTGGCGCGATTATGTGATTCACATAACAGTTAGTCAATTTAATGTTTATTGAGATAACATTCACTCGACACTGGCGCATGGCCGTCGGTGACGGGTCGACGTTGTCCGCTCATACAGAAAGGAATCCCGAAATGCTCACGTTCAGCGACTACCGAAGCCACGACGCTGTAGGCCTGGCCCAATGCGTCAGCCGCGGAGAGATCAGTCCGTTGGAATTGCTCGACGCCGCGATCGCCCGCGCAGAGACGGTGAATCCGGCCATCAATGCGGTAACCCAGAAACATTTCGAGCTCGCGCGCGAGGCGGTGCGCCAGGGCTTGCCGAGCGGGCCGTTTCGAGGCGTGCCCTTCCTGTTGAAGGACATCTCCGCGCAGTTGGAGGGGACAGTCACAAGCAACAGTTGCAAGCTCTACGCCAATGCCGTCGCAACGCGGGACTCGACACTCGTCGCCCGGTACAAGCAGGCCGGGCTGGTGATCTTCGGCAAGACCAACACGCCGGAGATGGGGCTGGCCGCCTCGACCGAATCCGCACTGCACGGCAGCACGCGCAATCCGTGGGACCTGGAGCGCACGGCCGGTGGCTCCTCCGGTGGCGCCGCTGCGGCGGTGGCCGCCGGGATCGTGCCCGCTGCGCAGGGCAGCGACGGTGGCGGCTCCATCCGCATCCCCGCATCATGCTGCGGCCTGTTCGGACTCAAGCCCACGCGCGCCCGTACGCCCGTCGGGCCGTTGATCGGCGAGACCTGGGGCAGCATGGGCGCTGTGCACGTACTCACGCGCAGCGTGCGCGACAGCGCTGCGTTGCTCGATGCGACCCAGGGCCCGGCAAGTGGCGACCCTTATGCGGCACCGCCGGTCGAACGCCCCTATCTCCAGGAGGTGTCGACGCCGCCGGGACGGCTGCGGATCGCGCTTCAACTTGCGCCGTTGTCGGGGCTGCCCGTCGACGGCGAATGCCTGGCCGCCGCGCGCAATGCGGCCTTGCTGATGCAGGAGCTGGGCCACGAAGTCGTCGAAGCCATGCCGCCCGGAAATGCAGCGGAACTGGGTGCGGCGTCATGGACGCTGGTCGCCACCGGCGTCTCTTCGTCGTTGCAGCGGCGCGCCGCGGCGCTGGGCCGCAAGCTGCGCGAAGACGACGTCGAAGCGGTCACCTGGGATGCCGTGCGGCACGCGCAGACACTGTCGGCGGTCGACCATGACAACGCGCTGCTGGCCATCCATTTGCAGGGGCGGCGCATGGGTGAATTTCATGCACACTACGACCTCTTGCTGAGCCCCACGCTGGGCCATCCACCCGGGCCTCTCGGGCCGCAACGGATGAGCAACCCCGACATCGAGCAATACGTCGCCGCCCTGATGCACTTCTCGCCATTCACCAGCATGTTCAACATGACCGGCCAGCCGAGCATGTCCGTTCCTTTGCACTGGACACCCGACGGCCTGCCGGTGGGCGTGATGTTCAGCGCAGCGCATGGCCGCGAGGGTCTGCTGCTGAGGGTCGCTGGCCAACTCGAACAGGCGCGGCCCTGGTTCGACCGCGTGCCGGCCACGACACTCCGCTGAGTCCGCCGCATGCGACGCTCCGTCCCACCCTCCAAGCTCGGCGAGCGCATCAACGCCCAGTTCGCCCGCATGACGCCTGCGGAGCGCAGCATCGCGAGCTACATGCTCGGCAACCTGCACCTGTTGCCTTTTGAAAGCGCGGCCGGCATTGCTGCCAGGGTCGGCGTGAGCCAGATGACCGTCGGCCGCTTCCTGCGCAGCATCGGCTACGAGGGCATCGGCGCGGTCAAGGCGGAACTGCGCGAGGCCACGCTCAGTCCCGAGCTGAAGGTCGGCGGGCGGCTTGGACGAATGGTCGTCAAGAGCGCAGCCGGAGAGGGTCTGCACAACAACCTCCAGATGGAAGTCAATGCGCTGGTCGATGTCTACGAGTACGTCGGCACGCCGATGTGGAACAGGGCGCTGACGCATCTGACGGAGGCCGATGCCGTGTTTGTCGCAGGGTTCCAGACCGTGAGCGGCATGGCGTCGGACTTCGCGGCCCGGCTCCAGTATCTGAGGCCAGGCGTCGGGGTGCTCGACGGACGCGACGGGACTTTCGCCGATCTCTTGGCCGGCACGTCGGCATCACCGTGCCTGGTGATTTTCGAGATGCGCCGCTACACGCGATTCAGCCAGTTGCTGGCAAAGAAGGCACAGGAACGTGGCATCGACCTCATCGTGCTTTGCGACCGCCATTGCGTCTGGGCGCACGACCACACGGACCTGGTCTTCACGGTCAATACCGACGGCACGCTCTTCTGGGACAACCAGACGCCGTTCCTGAGCCTGACGAACCTCATGTTCGACTACATCGTGCGCCGGCTGCAACCGTCCGTGACCGAGAGACTCAAGGCGATGGCTGAATTGCAGGATCAGTTCAAGGCTTTTCCGGAGTAGGGCTGCGCGGCCGGTCCATGGTCGCGCCGGGCGTTCACGCAGGAAGCGTTTGCGCGATGGCCATGCCGGCCAGCCGTGCGGTGGCCAGCAGCCGGTCCAGGCCTTGCCCATGGCGAGCGCTCGCCGAAAGCCCGGCCATGGTGGTGCTGACGAAATCCGCCAGCCGATCGGCTTCCTGCGGGTAGCGCTCGGCGATGCAACGACGAATCACGTCTTGCGCGGCGACGTGGAACACGCTGGCCGCCTCGCGTGCTTCCGTGTCATTGCAACGCGTGCCTTCCAGCACCAGGCAGCCCGTGGCCGCGGGGTTGGCCGCGTAGCTGCGAGCGGCTGCTTCCAGCACTTGGGCCAGCGACACCGCCAGCGGACGATCCGCGCGCAGGATCTGCTTGAGAGGGATCGCGCCGGTCTCGGCGTAGCGATCGAGGATGCGTGCATACAGCCCGGCCTTGCTGCCGAAGGCTGCATAGAAACTGGGTGGGTTGATGCCGAGCGCCTTGGTCAGGTCCGCGACGCTGACTGCGTCGTAGCCCTTCGCATGAAACAGCTGCTGAGCCGTGGCAACCGCCTCATCCGGGTCGAACCGGCGAGGGCGGCCGCGCGTGCGCAAAATATCTGTAGTCATGATTACAAAATTCTTGACAGAGGGTGGTTTTGATTATGTATCATTCACTACATTAATACCAAGGAGTGATCATGCCAGCGTTCGAGAACAAGTCGGTTTTGGTGCTCGGCGGCAGCCGGGGAATCGGGGCAGCCATCGTCCGCCGCTTCGTGGCGGATGGCGCGAGGGTGGTGTTCACCTACGCCGGTTCTGCCGAAGCGGCGGAGCTCCTGGCCAACGAAACAGGCAGCACGGCCTTCTTGACGGACAGTGCCGATCGGGACGCGGTCATTGCCCGGGTTCGCGACAGCGGCCCGCTGGACGTGCTGGTGGTCAATGCCGGCATCGCCATCTTCGGCGACGCGCTGGAGCAGGACCCGGATGCCGTGGATCGGCTGTTCCGCATCAACATCCATGCGCCTTACCACGCGGCGGTGGAAGCGGCGCGGCAGATGCCGTCGGGCGGGCGGATCATCGTGATCGGCTCGGTGAACGGAGACCGCATGCCGGTTCCCGGCATGGCGTCCTATGCGCTGAGCAAATCCGCGTTGCAGGGACTCGCGCGGGGGCTGGCGCGCGATTTCGGTCCGCGCGGCATCACGATCAACATCGTGCAGCCGGGTCCGATCGATACCGATGCGAACCCGGAGAACGGGCCGATGAAGGAGTTGATGCACAGCTTCATGGCCATCAAGCGCCACGGCCGTTCCGAAGAGGTGGCAGGCATGGTCGCTTGGCTCGCGGGACCGGAGGCGGGCTTCGTGACGGGCGCGATGCACACGATCGACGGTGCTTTCGGCGCCTGATCTCGCCATCAGACGCCGCTGGCTTGGCCATCCTTTCGATGATCTGACGCACCGAGATAACCGTCGTGGAGTTTCATGATCGCTTGCGATCCGCCGAACTCGTCTGAAAAACGTGGGGCCACAACGATGGTGTGCCCGCGTCTGCGCAATTCGCCAACGGCCGATTCAGGGAAATTCCATTCGACCAGGACGGTCATGTTGTCGTCCATGATTCGCCAGCGCGGTGCGTCGATGATGGCCTGGGGATTCTGTCCGTGGGCTGCTCTCAAGGTCACCTGGAGATGGCCTTGCGCCTGAATCGAGCCGCCCATCACGCCGAAACTCATCAGCGGCTTTCCGGCCTTCATCAGGAAGCCGGGGATGATCGTATGGAACGGTCGTTTGCGAGGACCCACCTCGTTGGGGTGGCCAGCAATCAGATTGAAACCCCAGCCTCGGTTGTGCAGCGCAATGCCTGTGCCAGGCACGACGAGGCCGGACCCAAAGCCCTTGAAGTTGGACTGGATGAACGAGACCATCATCCCTTGCTTGTCTGCCACTGTCAGATAGATCGTCCCGCCGGCATGCGGCTTGCCGGGTCCCGGGAACGAGGCGCGCGCCATGTCGATGGCGCCGGCCCGCTCGGCAAGATAGTCGGCTCCCAGCAAGTGCGCCGCGGAGACCTCAAGCATCGCCGCAGGATCACCGACGTACGCATGGATGTCGGCGAAGGCCAGCTTCATGGCCTCGATCTGCAGGTGGAAGAAGTCCGGCGAGTCCGGTTCGATCCCTTGAACCCCCAGGCTGTCCAGCATGCCGAGGGCCATGAGTGCACCGATTCCCTGGCCGTTCGGTCCGATCTCGTGAAGCGCCAGGTCGCCGTAGTCCGCATGGATCGTCTCGACCCAGTCGGCGCGGTGCTCCGCGAGGTCAGCACGTGTCATGGTGCCGCCCGTTGCCGCCGCGTAGTCTTCGATGCGTCTGGCGACTTCGCCGTGATAGAAGTCCGCGCCTCCCGTGTTGGCGATGGTCGTCAGCGTCTGCGCCTGGCCTTCGCACCGGAAGCGTTCACCGGGCAGAGGTGCGCGCCCGCCAGGGGCGAATGCGTCGGCGAAGCCGGGGATGTGACTGAAGACGGGGACCTGGGCTTGCCATTGCCGGCTGACGATGGGGGTGACGAGATAACCGTCCGTTGCGTAGCGGATGGCGGGCTCGAAGAGGTCTGCAAACGGCAGCTTCCCGAAGCGTTCCGACAGCGCGACCCAGCCCGACACCGCGCCGGGCACCGTCACTGCGTCCCAGCCGAGCGGCGGCATCTTGTCGTATCGGGCGAAGTGCTCCCGGGTCCATGCCGCGGGCGAGCGCCCCGAAGCGTTGAGACCCTGCAGCGCATGTCCGTCCCAGACGATGGCGAAGAGATCGCCGCCGATCCCGTTCATGCAGGGCGCCACCACGGTCATGGTGATGCCTGCTGCGATGGCTGCATCGACGGCCGAACCGCCTCTGGCAAGGATCTGCAGCGCAGCGTTGGTTGCAAGCGGATGCTCCGTGCTGGCCATGTTGTCGGCCAATGCGGGCATGCGTTGGGAGGGATAGGGGAACGCCCAGGAAACAGTATCTTTGTCGCTCATTGCAGTTCGTCTGGATGGGTCAGACCGCAGAGCCGGGCGCAGGGCCGGACGCTGTAGCCGACAAGTCGGGAGGGGTCGTGACGATGGACCGCAGTGTGGGGACCGCATCTTGCAGATGGGTCAGGTTGGGTCGAGGACGGCCGAGTCCCTCGATGCCGATGAACCATCGTTCGAGCGCGTGCGCGGCACCGAGCACTTCTCGATCGGATCTGAATCGTCCCACCACCTGCAGTCCGAATGGCATGCCCCTGTGGTCGACGCCGCAAGGGATCGAGATGGCCGGATGCGTCGCCAGAGTCACGACATAGGTCAGGCTCAACCAGCGGTAATAGTTTTCCTGCCTGACACCGTTGATTGCGTCCGCGTAGAGCTGCGTCCACGGAAACGGCGAGACCGGGGTCGTCGGCGACAGGATGAGGTCGCAGTCTTCGAACGTGCGCTGGAAGGTATGGAGAAGCCGTGTCTGCTCTGCCTGCGCCCAGGCGCTGTCCTGGAGACTCATCTTTGCGCCCATCTCGTAGTTGGCACGGGTGTTCGGGCCGAGACTGTCCGGGTTCTTCCGATAGGCGGCATGGAGTCCGGCGACGAAGGATTCCGCTCGCAAGACATCGAAGCACCGATGGACCTCCGCCAGGTCGACATCGATCTCGTCGCAAGCCTTGAACAGATGGCGGATGGATCGAACCTTTTCTCTGAACACGGCGCGGATGCCGTCATCGACTGCGCACGTGCCGAAGTCCTCGGTCCATCCGATGCGCAGCGACGAGAGGTCGACGTCCGGGGGAAAGAGGAACGACAGGGGATCCAGTGGATAGCTGAGAGGATCTCCGGCATGCATACCCGCAGTCGCGGCCAGTTGGAGACAGGCGTCGGCAACCGTCCTTCCCAGCGGGCCGACGACGGATATGGGTGTCCAGCCCAGAACCTTGCGCACACTGGGAACGATGCCGGGTGAAGGCCTGAAGCCGACCACGCCACAGATCGCGGCCGGGATCCGCAAGGAGCCGCCTGTGTCGGAGCCGGTGCAGACAGGCAGCATGTCGCATGCCAATGCCGCGGCCGAGCCACCCGAAGACCCGCCGGCGTTGAGGTTGGGATTGAACGGGTTGCCGGTGGCGCCCCACACGGTGTTGCGCGTATTGGCGCCGGCGCCCATCTCCGGCACATTGGTCTTCGCTGTCACGATGCCGCCCGCGCGCCGCAGGCGTTTGACGAGCTCGATGTCTTCGTCGGGTACATGGTTGCGGTAGATGGCCGATCCACCCGTCGTCAGCAGACCTTGGGTCGCTTCGAGATCCTTGACGCCGATCGGGAGTCCGTGCAACAGACCCAGCGGTGCGCCGGCCATCACGGCGGACTCGGCGACCTTGGCCTCGGTTCGGGCACGTTCGAAGCATGTCGCCGTCACGGCATTCACGAACGGATTGACCTGCTCGATCCGGGCGATGCAGGCTTCCAGCAGCTCCACTGGAGACAGTTGCCTGTCGGCAATGAGTCTTCGAAGCTCTGTTGTGGACGTCTCGACGATGGACATGGTGTGCGTATTCAACCGACCCAAGCCTGCGCCTCGATTTCTACGAGAGCCCCTTTGTAGAGCTTTGCCTCGACGGTCGATCGGGTCGGGAGTCCATCCGTGAAATGGCGTGCATATTCGTCGTTGAACGCTGAGAAGTCGTCGAGGTCCGCCAGCCAGACCGTGACCTTCACGACGTCGGCCATCGACGCACCGCGGGCCTTGAGCTGGGATGCGATCCGGACCAGGCATTCCTGTGTCTGAGCCTGTATGCCGCCGTCGAGAATCTGCCCGGTCGCATCGATGGCGAGGACGCCCGACAAGAAGAGAAATCCGCCGGCGCGCACGGCACTGGAAAGGGGAACGGGAAGCGGGGCGGGATAGCGCTCGATGGTCATGATGTGGTGGCTCTTCGATGAAGGTGATGTGGAGAAGGATGTGGGAGCGTGTTCGGCGGAGATGCGCGGTTCATCTGAAATGGCAGGCGACCCAGTGCCCGCCGCTCGAACTCGAAGTGCGCTCGCTGAGCGCCGGGTCGTCGGACTTGCAGATGGCCTGCGCCAGCGGGCAGCGCGTGTGGAAGCGGCAACCGCTCGGCGGATTGGCCGGGCTCGGCGGATCGCCCTGCAGCAGCATCCGCCTGGCCGGCGTGCGCGGGTTGGGCACCGGCACCGCCGACAGCAGGATCTCCGTGTACGGATGGCGCGGCGCCGAGAACAGCGTGTCGCGGTCGGCCACCTCCACGATGTGGCCCAGGTACATCACCGCCACGCGGTGGCTGATGTGGCGCACCACCGCCAGGTCGTGCGCCACGAAGAGATAGGCGATGCCGAACTCCGCCTGCAGGTCCATCAGCAGATTCACCACCTGCGCCTGCACCGACACGTCCAGCGCCGACACCGGCTCGTCGCACACGATCAGCTTCGGGTTCAACGCCAGCGCCCGCGCAATGCCCAGCCGCTGGCGCTGCCCGCCCGAGAACTCGTGCGGGAACTTCGTCACCGCCTCGGGCCGCAGCCCGACCTTGCTGAACAGCCAGCGCACCCGTTCCTTGCGCTCGGCCGCGGGCATGCCGAAGTTCTTCAGCGGCTCGGCCACGATCTCGCCGGCCGCCAGCCGCGGGCTCAGCGACGCGTACGGGTCCTGGAAGATGATCTGCACGTCGCGCCGGCGCAGCCGCATCTGCTCGGCGCTCAGCGTCGTCAGCTCCTCGCCGTCGAGCGTCACCGAACCCGAGGTCGGCTCGATCAGCCGCATCACCGACTTGGCCGTGGTCGTCTTGCCGCAGCCCGACTCGCCCACCAGCGACAGTGTCTCGCCGCGCGCCACGTGGAAGGACACGCCGTCGACCGCCTGGATCGGCGGGCGCTGCTTCGACAGCCAGCGCTTGGGCGAGATGTAGTGCTTCTTGAGGTTCTCGACCTTCAGCAGCGTGTTGGCGGGTGCGGTGATGGGCGCGGTGGCGATCGGCGATGCGGATGCCGTCCCGGTGGCCTCGGAAGAAAGAACGGCGTTCATGCGGTGACGGCCTCGGAGGTTGCTGCTGCGGCGCCGGCCGCCTTGGGCGGCGAGAGATCGATGCGCTGCTCCTCCACGGCGAAGCAGGCGACCACGTGGCTGCCGCCGTGCCCGGTGGCTGGCCCGGCATGTTGCTCGGTGAGCTGGGGCATCTCGCTGCGGCAGCGCGCATCGGCGTACGCGCAGCGCGCCGCGAACGAGCACCCACGCCGCGGCTCCTGCGGCGAAGGCACCAGCCCCGGAATCTCCGCCAGCCGCGCGGCCTGCGTGTTCATCGCCGGCATCGAGGCCATCAGCGCGCGCGTGTACGGATGCAGCGGCCGGTCGAACAGGTCCATTACATCGGCTTCCTCCACCTTGCGCCCTGCGTACATCACCACCACCCGGTCGCAGCTCTCGGCCACCACGCCCAGGTCGTGCGTGATCATCACCACGCCCATGCCCAGCTCCTTCTG